>JBFXAZ010000001.1:0-140844 GCA_050183765.1 Reyranellaceae bacterium
ATCGCTGTTCGCTCCCGCCACGGCATCGAACCACTCCTTCCGATCCTTGCTCCCATCGGAAAAAGTGTCTTCGATGTCCCCGAACGGGTGTCCTCGATGTCCCCGGTCCATACACGGGGGAAGGCAGCGTGGGCTTTACCGAGCCGTCGTTCGCACGCTATCACGGCTCCCATGCGATCGTCGGCATTGGGCCTGATGGGCCTCGGCGTCATGGGCGCCAACCTCGCGCGCAACCTCGCCCGCAATGGCGCGCGGTTGGCATTGTTCGATACCGCCCGGGGCGTGGCCGGGCCGCTGGCCAAGGATATCGGCGACGCTGCTGTGGCCGCCGACGACATCGCCGGCCTGATCGAGGCGCTGCCGGCGCCGCGCAGCATCATGCTGATGGTGCCGGCCGGCCAGCCGGTCGACGACGCGCTGGAGGCGCTGGGCCCGCATCTCAAAGCCGGCGACATCGTCATCGACGGCGGCAACTCCTTCTATCGCGACACGCAGCGCCGGCAGATCGAGCTCGCGCGCCAGGGCGTGCACGTGCTGGGCTTCGGCGTCTCCGGCGGCGCGGAAGGGGCCCTGAAGGGCCCGGCGATCATGGCCGGCGGCGAAACCGCGGCGGTGGCCTCGGTGGCACCGTTGTTCGAGGCGATCGCGGCCGAAGCGCCTGACGGCTCGGCCTGCTTCGCGCGCGTGGGCGCCGGGGCCGCCGGCCATTTCGTCAAGTCGGTGCACAACGGCATCGAATACGGCCACATGCAGCTGATCGCCGAGACCTGGCATCTGCTGCGCCGCATGGTCGGCATGAGCCACGAGGAGACGCGCACCATATTCGCGCGCTGGGCCGAGGGCGAGCTGTCCTCGTTCCTGATGGAATGCGCGGTGCAGGTGCTCGACACGCGCGACCCCGAGACCGGCGTGCCGGTGATCGAGCGCATCGTCGACACCGCGGAGCAGAAGGGAACCGGTCAGTGGACCGCGAACGCCGCGCTCAACTACGGCGTGGCCGCGCCGACCCTGGCCGAGGCGGTGCATGCACGCTGCCTGTCGGCGCTGAAGGCCGAGCGTCTGGCGAACGAGACGGCGCTGGGCCCCTCGACGATGGCGTTCGCCGGCGACCGCGTGGCGCTGGTCGCGGCGCTGGGTCGGGCGCTGCTGGCGGCCAACATCGCGGTGCTGGCGCAGGGCTTCGCGCTGATGCGCGCGGCCGACCAGGAGGAGGGCTGGGGCATCGACCTCGCCACGGTGGCGCGGGTCTGGCGCGGCGGCTGCATCGTGCGCTCCGATCTGCTCGAGCCGATCGCCGAGGCCTGCGCGGCATTGCCGGCGGGCACCAACCTGCTGCGCGCGCCGGCGCTGTGGCGCATGGTCAGCGCCGGCGACGCCTCGTGGCGCCAGGTCGTGGTGACGGCGATCGCGCACGGCGTGCCGGTGCCGGCCTTCTCCTCGTCCTTGTCGTATGTCGATGCGCTGCGCACCGGCCGGCTGTGGGCCGACATGATCGCCGCCCAGCGCGACGTCTTCGGCCAGCACGGTTTCACGCGGCTGGACAGGCCCGGCCGCCAGCACGCCGACTGGGCGCCCTATCAGGGCGAAGACAAGGGCTGATGACCGTCTATATCGTGATGGGCGTGTCGGGCAGCGGCAAGTCGACGGTCGGCAAGCTGATCGCGCAGAAGCTCGGCGCGCACTACGCCGAGGGCGACTCGTTCCATCCACCCGAGAACGTCGCGAAGATGCGCAGCGGCCATCCTCTCGACGACAACGACCGCGCCCCCTGGCTTGAGGCGATGGCAGCCGCGATCCGCGACTGGAACGCCCGGAGCGAGACCGTCGTGCTGAGCTGCTCGGCCCTGAAACGCCGCTATCGCGATGTGCTGCGCACCGGCGGCGATGTGCAGTTCATCCATTTCGCCGGCGACAAGGACCTGATCGCCAGTCGGCTCGCGGGGCGCAAGGGCCACTACATGCCGCCGAGCCTGCTCGACAGCCAGTTCGCCGCGCTCGAGCCGCCGGGCAAGGACGAGGCGATCACCATCGGCATCGACGGCACGCCCGAGGAAATCGCCGCCCGCGCCCTCGAACGCATTTGATGAACGCGCGGGTCAATCGCTTCTATCCACGGCCACGCGGCGGCTTCTCGAACCTGACGCTGCCGTCGGGCGAGCGCGTGCTGCTGTCGCTGGCGGACGACAGCATCCGTCTGCACAAGCTGATCGCATGGGGACGCATACCAACCCGCACGTTGTTCGTGGGGGACGCCGATCATATCAGCAACGTCGCGGCGGCCCGCGAGCCGAGACTGGCGGAACTGCCGCTCGACGCCGCCCTCGACGACATGATCGGCCGGCTGGCAAGCCTGCAGGCGGGCGAAACGATGCTGTCGTGGTGCACGCGGCTGGCGCTGACCTCCACGGACCTCCGGGATTGCGAACGCATCTTCGCGCGGGCCGCGACGACGCCGGCCCCGCCCCGTCGGGAAAGCCAAGAGCCGGCCTGGCCACCGCCCGGACCGAATGGCGACCTGGCGATCATCCGCGTCTTCTTCGACGCCGGTTCCGGCACCTGCCTGTGGACCGGCAACAAGCGCGCCGACGACTACTATCGCGGCAGCGCCATCGAGCTGTATCGCGTACCGCTGTCCTATGACGTCGAGATCAACCTGAAGACTCTCGTCGAGGAAGAAGAGGACAGCGAGCACTGGACGGTGGAACAGCATGCGGCGTTCAAGGAACGGGCGCGGGAGTGGATCGCCCGATTGCGCGCCGAGGCCGGTCACGCCGTGGTCATCGTCAACGCCATGGATCTGGATGTGGACGGGCAGGAGAACACGTCCGACGACGTCGAGCCGCTGCCGCGCCTGCGCTTCTTCTTCGATGCCGGTTCGGGCTGCTGCATGTGGTCGGCCAATGCCGCGGCGCGGCGCGAGATCGGCGCCTATGAGGTCAGCCTCTCCTCGCTGCCGTTGCCGCAAGCCCTGCGGGACGAGGGCGAGGCGCTGATCCAGCGCCAATACACCTCGATCGACTGGAACGATCCGTTCGGCGGCAAGCCCTGGTCGAACGCGGCACATGCGGCGTTCGACGCCGAAGCCACCGACTGGTTGGGACGAGTCCGTACGGCGCTCGACGGCAGGGTGGTGGTCGACGACGCGCGTTAGTGCCCGCTGCGGCTTGCCAGGCCGCGCGCCAGGCTCCAGCGGTGCACCTCCGACGGGCCGTCGTAGATGCGGAAGGCGCGGATCTCGCGGAAGATGCGTTCGACCGGCGTGTCGCCGGTGACGCCCAGCCCGCCCAGCACCTGCACGCAGCGATCGGCGACGCGGAATAGCGCCTCCGACACGGCGACCTTCGAGACGCTCGACTCGAAGCGCGCATCGCGGCCCTGGTCGAGCACCCAGGCGCAATGCCAGATCGCCAGTCGTGCCAGGTGCAGGTCGATCAGGTTGTCGGCGAGCTGGAAGCCGACGCCCTCGTGCTCGATCAAGGTCTTGCCGAAGGCCTTGCGGCGGTTGGCGTAGTCGACGGCGATGTCGTGTGCCCGCCGCGCTGCACCCAGCCAGCGCATGCAATGCGTCAGGCGCGCCGGCGCCAGGCGCACCTGGGCGTAGCGGAAGCCGCGGCCGACCTCGCCCATCACGTCGTCCTTGTGCACGCGCAAATTCTCGAAGCGGATCACGGCGTGGCCGCCGGTCATCGACTCCTCGATGGTATCGATGACGCGCTCGGTTACGATCGCCGGGTTGGGCAGGTCGGCCATGAACATGGTGGCGCCTTTGTCGGTGCCGTCGACCGTCGTGCGCGCCATGATGATCATCACGCCCGCGCCGTCGGCGCCGGTGATCAGCCATTTGGTGCCGTTGATCACGAAGTGATCGCCGTCGGGCACGGCCGTGGTGCTCATCGCCGAGGGATCGGAGCCGGCGCCCGGCGGCGGCTCTGTCATGGCGAAGCAGGAACGGATGTCGCCGTTGGCCAGCGGCTTGAGCCAGCGCTGCTTGTGTGCCTCCGTCGCCACCGCCTCGAGCATGTGCATGTTGCCCTCGTCGGGCGCCATGCAGTGCATCGCGATCGGCCCGAGCAGCGAGTAGCCGGCTTCCTCGAAGACGATGGCGCGCTCGCGATGGGTCAGGCCCAGCCCGCCCCATTCCGCCGCGCATTGCGGCGACAGCAGTCCCGCCTGTCGCGCCAGCGCGTTGAGCTCGCGCCGCAGATCATCGCTGGGACCGTGCGGTGACTGCCGCGCATCCTTCTCGCGCGGGATGATCGAGTCGCGGATGAAGGCGCGCGTGCGTTCCTGCAGCTCGCGGTCGCGGTCGGTGAAGGTGAAATCGATCATGCGCGGACTCTCTCCTGGGATCCTCATACTACCTTCCCCCGGAGGGGGAAGGTGGCGCGAAGCGCCGGATGGGGGATGTCGAAGACGAACGCTGAACGTATTGAGGCATCCCCTATCCGCCCTTCGGGCACCTTCCCCCCTCGGGGGAAGGTAAGGCGTCTACGTCGAAGCGGGACGATCGAGCTCGCGGTAGCGCGACCAGAAGGCGTCGCGGCGAGGGTAGCGCAGGCGCAGCGCGTCGACCCAGCCGTCATGCGTCTCGCTGTCCGCCCCCGGTGGCAGGTCGCGCATCTCGACCATGGCATGGGCGAGCGCGGCGTAGTGGTGGGAAAAGCCGCTGTCGAGGATGGTGGGCGCGGCGGCGCGGACCAGCGCCACGGCCTGCGCGGGATGGCTTTCGCGCAGGCGCGTGGCCGCGTCGAGCAGCGCGTCGGGTGGCACCGGCCTCAGCTCGGCCAGCCGCGAATCGACCAGCGCGGCCGCCGTATCGAGCGCTGGCCAGGAGACGAGGAAGCCGAGCGCCTCGCCGGCCGAACGGTGCCCGGCGACCTGCGCGACGATGCGCTTCTCGGCCTCGGCATCGGTGAAGTCGGGCAGGCGCCTGAGGTAGTCGCGCAGCAGCGGCACGTCGAGCGTGCGCTCGAAGGTCGAAAGACGCAGCGTCTGGGCGTCGTCGCGCCGGCCCAGCGCCTCCAGCGTTTCCAGCCGCAGGGCCGTGGCATTGCGCGTGGCGCGCTCGAAGCGCGGGTTGTCGAGCCAGCTGAGCGCATCCTCGGCGCGGCCGGCGGCGAGCAGGCGCTGCGCGATCGCCGGTGCGTCGACCTCGGTGGGATGGAATTCGCTTTCGACGGCGATCAGCGCGTCGACGTCGCCCAGCGCATCGGCGATCTGACGCAGGATCTGGCGCAGCACCATGGCACGCACGCGCGAATCGTAGTGGCGGCCGATGGTGTGCGCCCAGCGCTGGCCGACCGCCTCGCGCGGCAGGGCGCCGAAGGCGGCGCCGACGCGATCGGCCAGCAGGCGCAGGCCCTCCTCGCCCAGTGCGCGCTCGTAGGGGCGAATATTGATTGCGTGCTCCCGATCCTGTTCGATGCGGCCGATGACCCACTCGACCACGTCGCCGATGTCGCGCGCCGGGTGCTTTCCCCAGAGGCCGGCGAGATCGTCCTCCGCCTTGTCGAAGGCGGCGGCGAGGGCACTGCTGGCACTGACGAGCTCGAGGATCGCCGGCGCCATGGCGATGAAGCGGCGCAGCAGGCCGATGGCGCGACCGGGCAGGGTGGGGGCGACGTCGTCGACGATCACGTCGCGCAGCGAGGCGATCTCGTGCTCGATCTCGCGTTCGCGCGCTTCGCCGATGCGGGTGCGGCGCGAGAGGTGGGAGAGCGTGATCAGCCGCCGCTCGATCTGCTCGGCGAGCTCCTCGGCGCCGGCTTCGGCGGCGATCGCCAGCGCCAGGCGCTCGCGAAAGGCGCGGTCGCGCTTGCCCTGTTCCATCAGCAACGCGGCCAGCCGTTCGGCGCCCAACCGCTCGAGGTTGGCCAGCGTGACAGATGTGGTGGAACGGCTCTTGCGTGGCGGCATGGGCTTCGATTGTGCCATGTCGGCACATCGGGACCACCTGTCAACCGCGTGCTAGGGTCGGGCGCATGGCCGAGCCCATCGAGATTGTGCTCAACGGCGAACGGCGTCGGCTCGACGGCGTGTCGCCGGCCATGACCCTGCTCGACTGGCTGCGCGGGCCCGCACGACTCACCGGCACCAAGGAAGGCTGCGCGGAGGGCGATTGCGGTGCCTGCACCGTGCTGCTGGAGACGCAGGACACCCCCCTGCCGATCAACGCCTGCCTCGCACTGGTCGGCCAGATGCACGGTCGCGCGATCCGCACCGTCGAAGGGCTGCGCGGGGCCGACGGCTCGCCGCATCCGGTGCAGCGCGCCCTGGCCGAAAGCGACGGCACGCAATGCGGCTTCTGCACGCCCGGCATCGTGATGAGCGCCGTGGCCTTCGCCTGCGGCGGCGAGCCGGCGGAGCCCGACCTGATCCACGACGCGCTGGCAGGCAATCTCTGCCGTTGCACCGGCTATCGGCCTATCGTCGAGGCGGTGGCGCGCTGCGCGCAATCGCCGGAACCATGGCAAACCATGGCAATCGGCGCGGGCGATACCGCCTCGCGACAGTTCGATGGCGCCAGCATCCTGCATGCCCCTCGCTCGCTGGCCGAGCTGCTGCAACTGCGCGCCCGGTATCCGGATGCCTGGCTCCTCGCCGGCGGCACCGACCTCGGGGTCAGGATCAGCCACGACCGGGAGGTCCCGCAGCGCATCATCCATGTCGCCGGTGTGCCCGAGCTTAACCTATTGGCGGTGCACGCGAATCGACTGGAAATCGGCGCCGCCACGACCTACCGGCAATTCCTGCCGACCACAGCAAACCACAGCAAGCCGTTCGCCGAGATGATCCGCCGGCTGGGCTCGCGGCAAATCCGGGCGATGGGCACCATGGGCGGCAATCTCGGCACCGCCTCGCCGATCGGCGACACCCCGCCGGTGCTGCTGGCGCTGGGCGCGACGCTGCTTCTGGCGTCGGTGCGCGGGCGGCGGGTCGTCCCGATCGACGACTACTTCCTCGGCTATCGCAAGACGGCGCTGGCGGCCGACGAGATCATCGTCGCCATCGACATGCCGCTACCGGACGCCGACGAGATCTTCCACGTCGACAAGGTCTCCAAGCGCCGCGACCAGGACATCTCCGCCGTGCTGGGCGCCTACCGGCTGCGCATTGCCGACGGCGTCGTGCAGAGCGCGCGGCTGGCCTTTGGCGGCATGGCCGCGACGCCGGCGCGCGCGACGCATGCCGAGGCGGCCCTGATCGGCGCGAAGTGGAGCGAGGCCACGGTCGAGCGCGCGGCTGAGGCACTGGCCGACGACTTCAAGCCGCTGGACGACTGGCGCGCCAGCGCCGGCTATCGTCTGGCGGTCGCCGGCAATCTGCTGCGCCGGCTGTATCTGCGCTCGGCCGGCGTCGCGGTGGAGCTCGACGCGCTATGAAGGGCGGCGTCCATACCGCGCAGCGCCACGACAGCGCGCTCAAGCACACGACCGGCGAGGCGATCTATATCGACGACCAGGCCGAGCCGGCCGGCATGCTGCACGCCGCGCTGGTCCTGAGCCCGGTGGCGCATGGAAGGCTGAAGGGTGTCGATGCCAGCGCCGCGCGCGCGATGGACGGTGTGGTCGACATCGTCACCGCCGCCGACGTGCCCGGCGCCAACGACATAGCACCGATCATGAAGGGCGAGGCGATGTTCGCCGAGAACGTGGTCGAATACGCCGGTCAGCCCGTCGCCGCCGTGGTGGCACGCAGCCTCGACCTTGCGCGTGCCGCGGCGCGCAAGGTCGCGCTCGATATCGAGGCGCTGCCGGCGATCCTGTCGATCGACGAGGCGCTGGAGAAAGGCGCGCTGCTGTACCCGCCGTCGATCGTGTCTCGCGGCGACGTCGCGACGGCGATGGCGGCGGCGCCGCGCCGGCTGAAGGCGGAACTGCGCTGTGGCGGGCAGGAGCATTTCTATCTCGAGGGCCAGATCGCCATCGCCACGCCAACCGAGGACGGCGACTTGGTGGTGCAGTCCTCGACGCAGCATCCCACCGAGGTGCAGCACATCGTCAGCCGCGTGCTGGGCCTCGACTACAACCAGGTCACCGTGGCGGTGCGCCGAATGGGCGGCGCCTTCGGCGGCAAGGAGAGCAACGCCTCCTGGGTGGCCGCAGTCGCCGCCTTGCTGGCGCGGCGCACCAGGCGGCCGGTGAAGCTGCGCCTGCCGCGTGGCGACGACATGGTGGCGACCGGCAAGCGTCACGGCTTCCTCTACCGCTACGAGGTCGGCTTCGACGACGAGGGGCGCGTGCTGGCGTTCGACGTGATGCTGGCGGCCAATGGCGGCCATTCGGTGGATCTCACGCCCGGGGTGCTGGCGCGCGCGCTGACCCATGTCGACAACGTCTACTGGATCCCGCATCTGCGCGCGGCCGGGCATCCGTGCAAGACCAACACCGTATCGAACACCGCCTTCCGCGGCTTCGGCGGGCCGCAGGGCGTGCTGCCGATCGAGGACGCCATCCCGCGCATCGCGCGCGTGGTGGGACGCACGCCCGAGCAGGTGCGCGCGGTCAATTTCTACGGCGAGGGCACGAAAGACCAGACGCCCTACGGCCAGACGGTCGAGGAGAACCGCATCGCCGCCTGCGTCGAGCAGGTGACGCGCGACGGCGATTGGCAGGCGCGGCGTGCCGAAATCGACGCCTTCAACCGCGCGGGCGGGCCGCTGCGGCGCGGGCTGGGCATGTTCCCGCTGAAGTTCGGCGTCTCCTTCAACGTGCCCAGCATGAACCAGGCGGGCGCCCTGGTGCATGTCTACAGCGACGGCTCGATCCGCCTGAACCACGGCGGCACCGAGATGGGGCAGGGCCTGTTCGTGAAGGTGGCGCAGGTCGTGGCCGAGGTGTTCCAGGTCGACCTCGATCGCATTCGCGTCACCGCCACGTCGACCGGCGAGGTGCCGAACACCTCGCCGACGGCGGCGTCGACCGGCTCGGACCTCAACGGCTGGGCGGCCTTCGAGGCGGCCAGCACGATCAGGGCCCGCCTGACCGCCTTCGCGGCGGCGCATTTCGACGTGCCGGCGGAATCGGTGGCGTTTCGTGACAACCACGTGCATCTCGGTCCGCCCGGCGCCAACCGCGTCGTCGAGTTCGGCGAGCTGGCGCGGCTGGCGCATCTGGGCCGCATCTCGCTGTCGTCCACCGGCTTCTACCGCACGCCCAAGATCCACTGGGATCCGGTGAAGATGACCGGCCGGCCGTTCTTCTATTTCTCCTTCGGCGCCGCGGTGGCCGAGGTGGCGATCGACACGCTCACCGGCGAGAGCCGCGTGCTGCGCGCCGATCTCGTGCAGGATTGCGGCCGCTCGTTGAACCCGGCGATCGACCTCGGCCAGATCGAGGGCGCCTTCGTGCAGGGCATGGGGTGGCTGACCTGCGAGGAATTGTGGTGGGATCCCGAGGGCCGCCTGCGCACCCGCGGCCCCTCGACCTACAAGATCCCCGGCAGCCGCGACGTGCCGCCGATCTTCAACGCGCGCCTTCTCGAGGACGCGCCGTCTCGCGAGGACACGATCTTCCGCTCCAAGGCGGTGGGCGAGCCGCCTCTGATACTGGCCACCGCCGTGTGGACGGCGCTGAAGGACGCGATTGCTTCCGTCGCCGACCACAGCGCCGATGTCGATCTCGACGCGCCGGCGACGCCGGAGCGCATCCTGATGGCGGTGGAAGCGGTGCGCCGCCGCCACGCGGCGCTGGCTTGAAACTTGCTGCGAGGCCGCGCGATGAAGCCGTCAACCCGTGCGTTCGATCAGCGTCTCGAGCAACCGCTTGAGCTCGCTCGTCGCCGGCTCGCCGTAGCTGCCGGTGATGTGCTCCTCCTGGCTCTGCACCAGCGGGTCGAGCCGGCGTGCCAGGGCCTTGCCCCGATCGGAGCTGAAGATCAGCACCTTGCGGCGGTCCTGCGGATCGGAGATGCGGTAGACCAGCGCGTCGGCCGCCATGCGGTCGATGATCTTGGTCAGCGTCGGGTGGTTGAGCAGCACCGCATCGGCCAGCTCGCCCATCGACTTGCCGTTGCCGTCGGCCAGCACCTTCAGGATGCGCCAGCGCTCGACCGGCACGCCCTCGACGCTCAGGCGCGCTTCGAGCTGCCGGTTGATCTCGCGGTTGGCCTGGGCGAGCAGGTAGGCCAGGTGGCCGGTAATGGGAGGGCTGGCGGCGGAGTCGGACAAGGAATGGGTCTCGGTATCACCAAGGGCCGCTTATATGACCGGCAAATATTGAACTTTCAATGATTAATCGGTGGAGTAAAACGACAGCCGGAGGGTCATCGCCATGATGATGCGCCAGGATCCCTACCGTGCGCTGCGCGCCCGGCCGCCCGTGCCTGCGCTGTTTCCCGCCGACCCCGACATCGCCGGCGGCCTGCGTCGCCGGTCGCGAGCCAAGCTGCGGGTGGCGCATTTTCCGGCACTCTCGGGACCGTCGGGCATCTGGGGCATCGCGTCGGTCAACAGCGCGATGCTGGCGGCGTGCGAGATCAACCAGCGCGGCGGCATCCTCGGCCGCGAGATCGAGCTGTCGGTCCACGATGCTGGCGGCGCGCCCGAGGCGGTCGCGCGCGAGGCGGCCCGTCTGATCGACGACGACGATGCCGACGTCATCATGGGCTGTCACATCAGCGCCGTGCGCCTGACGGTGCGGCGCGCGGTGGCCGGGCGCGTGCCCTACATCTACACGCCGATCTACGAGGGCGGCGAGCGCATGCCCGGCGTGCTGGCGATCGGCGAGACGCCGGCGCGCCAGGCGCGGCCTGCGATCCACTGGCTGGCGGAGCGCCGCAAGGCGCGGCGCTGGTACCTGATCGGCAGCGACTATGTGTGGCCCTGGCTGTCGCACCGCGCGGTCAAGCGCTACATCGCCGAGGCCGGCGGCGAGATCGTCGGCGAGGATTTCGTGGCGCTGGGCGAGCACGACCACACGCCGCATTTCGAGCGCATCCGTCGCGCCCGGCCGGACGTGGTCTTCATCTCGCTGATCGGCGTCGACGGCATCGTCTTCAACCGCGCCTTCGGCGAGCACGGGCTGTCGCGCCACATGCTGCGGCTGGCGAACTGCGTCGACGAGACCGTGCTGCTGGGCGTCGGCGCCGACAACACCGAGAACCTGTTCGCCGCGTCGGGTTATTTCGAGCGCCATCGCAGCGCCGCCAGCGAGCGCTTCCAGGGGCTCTACCACGACGCCTACGGGCCCACGGCCCCGGTGCCGGGCGCCACGGCGCAATCCAACTACGAGGGGCTCCAGTTCCTCGACGCCGTGATGCGCCGCAGCCCGGGCGGCGACGCGCTGGCGCTCACGCGGGCGGCCGAGGGCGTCGTCTATCGCGGCGGGCGTGGCGAGATCGGCATGCGTCGCGGACGCATGGAGATGCCGATCCTCTTCGCCGAGGCCGACGGCTTCGATTTCAGGCTGCACGCGCGCTTCTGACCGCTTGATTTGCTGCATCGCAAAATAATACTTGAAAGGGAAAAGATTTCCCGTTCAAGTACGGCGATGGATACCGGTATCAAGCTCGCGTTCGACCTGCTGGCCTTCACCTCGGTGATGGTCTTGATCGTGCTGGGGCTCGGCGTCATCGCCAGCATGATGGGCATCTTCAACTTCGCCCACGGCGAGTTCGTGATGCTCGGCGCCTACACGGTGTTCGTGTTCGAGAGCGCCGGCCTGCCCGCCTGGTCGGGCATCCTCGCCGCGCCGATCGTGCTGGCCGTCATCGGGCTGGTGCTCGAGCGCCTGGTGATCCGACGATTCTATGCCGCGCCGATCATCGCCATGCTCGGCACCTACGCCATCGGCCTGGTCATCCGCGAGATCGTGCGCGGATTGCTGGGCGGTCACTACAAGTCGGTGAACGAGCCGCTGCCCGGCGCCTTCACCATGTTCGGCCTCGACTTCTCGATCTGGCGCACGGTGATCGTCGTCGTCACGCTGCTGATCATCGCCGGCACCTGGCTGTTCCTCGCCCGCACTTCGATCGGCCTGCAGATCCGCGGCTCGCTCGAGAACCCGATGCTGGCGCGCGCCAGCGGCATCTCGACCACCACGCTGTACGCCGCGACCTTCGCCTTCGGCTCGGCGCTGGCCGGGCTCGCCGGCGCGCTGATCGTGCCGCTCTACCAGCTCTCCGCCGACATCGGCACGCGCTTCCTGGTGCAGGCCTTCCTGTCGGTGATGCTGGGCGGCGTCGGCACCTTCGAGGGGCCCGTGCTGGGCGCCGCCGCGGTCGGCACCACCGCCGCCGGATTGCCGTGGATCGTCATACCGGTCCTCGCCGATCCGCTCGTCTTCGTGCTCGCGCTGGCGATCGTGAAGTTTCGCCCGCAGGGCTTCATCACGCAGGGGAGACTCTAACCATGTCGCAGGACTACGCACCCAGGCTCATCGGCCGACGCCGCCTGCTCAGCGGAGCATCCGCGCTCGGCGCCGCCGGCTGGGTCGCCGGCAGCGCGGGCGGCTGGATGCTCGCGCCCAAGGGTGCCTTCGCGGCCGATCCGATCAAGATGGGCATCGCCACCGACATCACCGGCGCGATCGCGCCGTCGGGCAATGCCAACTGGCAGGTGGCGCAATTCGCCGTCGAGCAGATCAACAAGGCGGGCGGCGTCGCCGGCCGGCCGATCACGCTGTTCCTCGAGGACACCGCCTCCGATCCGAAGATCGCCGTCGGCAACGTCCGCAAGCTGATCCAGGAGCGCAAGGTCAACGTCGTGCTGGGCGGCATCACCTCGGCGATGCGTCAGGCGATCAAGGACCCGATCGTCAATCGCGGCCGCACGCTCTACATCTATCCGCAGCTCTACGAAGGCCAGGAGTGCACCAAGAACCTGTTCTGCACCGGCCCGACGCCGGCGCAGCAGTGCGACGAGCTGATTCCCTACATCATCAAGAAGCTGGGCAAGAAGCGCTTCGCCATGCCCAGCGCCAACTACGTCTGGCCGCAGCTCCTCAACAAGTATGCGCGCAAGGTGATCGAGGCCAATGGCGGCGAGGTCGTGTTCGAGGAGTACTACCCGCTCGACCAGGCCGAGTACTCGGCGACCATCGGCAAGATCAAGGACGGCAAGGTCGACGTGGTGTTCAACACGGTCATCCCGCCCGGCCTGCAGCCCTTCGTGAAGCAGCTCTACGAGTCGGGCTTCCAGAAGAACGGCGGTGTCCTGTCGTGCGTCTACTACGACGAGAACCTGCTGAACTACCATCCGGCGCAGGAGATGGAGGGGCTATACAGCTGCCTCGACTACTTCCAGTCGATCGACGATCCGTTCAGCAAGCAGCTGCAGGTCGACTACGCCAAGAAGTTCCCCGACACCAAGTACCTGTTCACCGCCGGCTCGGCCGCGACCGGCATGTACCGCGGCGTGAAGTTCTACGAGGCGGCGGTGAAGGCGACCGGCGGCAAGCTCGATCGCGACTCCGTTGCCGCGGCGATGGACAAGGCCAAGATCGCGCAGGGACCGGGCGGCGGCGCCGAGATGGTGCCGGGCAAGATGCACTGCAAGATGAACATGTACGTCGCGCAGTGCAAAGTCGACGCCGGCAAGACCCGCTACGACGTCATCAGCAGCGCCAAGATGGTCGATCCCAAGGAATGCTGAACGAGGTCGATGTCGGCGCTGAGGCAGCGCCCATGGACGAAACGCGTACGGCGGCGGGCGGCGGTCGGCCCGCCTCCCGGCGCCGGTTTCCGACCGGCGTCCTGCCGCTGGTCGAGGTCGCTACCCTGGTGGTGGCGATCATCGTGCCGTTCGCCTTCGCCGAGCGCACCGACCTGGTGACCCTGGCCACCAACGTGCTGATCCTCTCGCTGCTGGCCATCAGTTTCGACCTGTGCTGGGGCCTGTCCGGCATCATGAGCTTCGGCCAGGCGCTGTTCTTCGGCGTCGCCGGCTACGCCATCGCGCTGGTCGGCCGCGACCTCGAGTTCAGCGATCTGTGGGGAACGCTGCCGCTGGCCGCGCTGGTGGGGCTGGTGCTCTCCGCATTGTTCGCCGCGTTCCTGCTGCTGGGCCGCAAGCCGCCGACGACGATCTTCGTCGCGCTGGGCACGCTCACCGGCTCCTACGCCGCGGAACGCCTGGTGTCGGGCTGGCAGTATGTCGGCGCCGGCAACGGCCTGTCGGCGGTCAAGCTGCTCAAGATCGGCGACTACGAGTTCGTCGAGGGCACGGCGTTCTATTGCCTGGCGCTCGGCATCCTGCTGCTGGTCTATGGCGGCGCCCGGTTCCTCAGGCGCTCGCAACTCGGACTCGTGCTGGCCGGCATGCGCCAGAACGAGGAGCGGCTGGCCTTCTTCGGCTACCGCGTGCAGCTCTTCAAGGCGCTGGTCTTCTCGCTCGCCGGCGCGGTGGCCGGCCTGGGAGGCGCGCTCTACAGCTACCACCAGGGCTTCATCGGCCCCGGCAACATGGGCCCCGGCCTGTCCACCTCGGCGGTGATCTACTGCCTGTTCGGCGGTTCGGGCACGATCATCGGGCCGATCATCGGCACCGCCGCGGTCGAGGTGCTGTCCTACGTGCTGGCCGATGTCGACGCGATCAAGCGCTTCTGGCCGGTGATCCTCGGCGCGGTGCTGCTGATCGTCGTGATGTTCCAGCCCAAGGGCATCCTCGGCCTGTTCGTGTCGGAGCGCGAGCGCATCGGCAGCTATGGCGTGCGCCGCAAGGACAGGGACTGAGCCATGGCGCTGCTCGAGATCCGCGGCGTCGGCAAGTCGTTTCGCGGGCTGCGCGCGCTCGACGGTGTCGACATCGACGTGCAGGCGGGCTCGTTCCACGGCCTGATCGGGCCCAACGGCTCGGGCAAGAGCACTCTGCTCAAGGCGATCGCCGGCGCGCACTACGCCGATACCGGCAGCATCACCTTCGCCGGCCGCGACATCACCCGCGCCACGCCGTTCGAGCGCGCCCGCGCCGGGCTCAGCCTGAAGTTCCAGATCACGGCGGTGCTGCCGGAGATCACCGCCTACGACAACATCCTGCTGGCGGCGCAATCGGGCGAGACGTTGAGCAGCCTGCTGTTCTCGCGCCGTCGCCGCGCGCTGGACGACGACGTGTGGTCGCTGCTCGAGCGCTTCCGCCTCGCCGGGCGCGCGCACGATCCGGCGGGCGATCTCAGCCACGGCCAGCAGCAATGGCTGGAGATCGCGATGGCGCTGGCACTGAAGCCCAAGCTGCTGCTGCTCGACGAGCCGACCGGCGGCATGAGCCCGCAGGAGCGACGGGCCACCGGCGAGCTGCTCGAGCCGATCAAGCCCGACTGCGCGCTGGTGATCGTCGAACACGACCTGCACTTCATCCGCGACATCTGCGACCGGCTGACGGTGCTCGATCAGGGCAAGGTGCTCGACCAGGGCGACGTCGAGTCCATCCAGCGCTCGGCCAAGGTCCAGCAAGTGTACACGACCCGTGTCTGACGCCGCGCTCCTCGCCGTCCAGGGCCTGAACGCCGGCTATGGCCACAGCCAGGTGCTGTTCGACGTGTCGCTGACGGCGCCGGCGCGCGGCGGCATCGCTGTGCTCGGCCGCAATGGCGCCGGCAAGTCGACCCTGCTGCGCACGCTGTTCGGCGAGCTGCCGCCGAAATCGGGAACCATCAGCTTCTCCGGCGCGCCGGTCGGCCAGCTTCCGGCGGAGGAGCGAATCCGCCGCGGCCTCGGCTACGTGCCGCAGGAATACGCGATCTTCTCCAAGCTGTCGGTGCGCGAGAACCTGATGCTCGGCGCCATTCGGCAGAGCAAGCGCAAGGCGATCGACGAGGCGCTCGATTTCTTTCCCAAGCTGGCGCAGCGCCTCGACCAGACGGCCGGCACGCTGTCGGGCGGCGAGCGCAAGATGCTGGCGATCGGCCGCGCCGTCCTCGGTCGGCCGCGGCTGCTGATGCTCGACGAGCCGACCGAAGGGGTCTGGGTCGGCGTGATCGAGGAGATCGCCGACCGTCTGCGCCTGCTGTCGCGCGAGATGACGGTGATCATCGTCGAGCAGCACATCGAGCTCGCGCTCGAGGTCGCCGGCTACGCCTACGTCATGGATCGCGGCCGCATCGCGCTGGAAGGCACCGCGTCGGCGGTCAAGTCCGATCCGGCTCTCATCACGCATCTCGCGCCCTGAGGAGGAAACCATGGCAGTGCAAGTCCCGACGCCGACGCAGCTGCGCGAAGTCGCCGCCGAAGTCGGCCTATCGCTGAGCGACGCCGACGTCGCGTCCTTCATCGAGCTGATCCGGCCCAGCGTCGCAGCCTACAACGTCGTCGATGCGATGCCCGACAACCTGCCGGAGGTGAAGTATCCGCGCACGCCGGGCAAGCGGCCCGCGCCGGAGGACAACAAGCACAACGCCTGGTACGTGAAGACGACCGTGAAGGGCGCCGCCGACGGCAAGCTCAAGGGCAAGACCGTGGCGCTGAAGGACAACATCATGCTGGCCGGCGTGCCGATGATGAACGGCGCCTCGATCCTCGAAGGCTATGTCCCCGACATCGACGCCACCGTCGTGCAGCGCGTGCTGGATGCGGGCGCGACGATTCTCGGCAAGACGCACTGCGAGTACTACTGCATGTCCGGCGGCAGCCACACCAATGCCGCCGGCGCCGTGCACAACCCGTTCAAGATGGGCTACTCGGCCGGCGGCTCGTCCTCCGGCAGCGCCGTGGTGGTGGCGCTGGGCGAGGCCGACATGGCGCTGGGCGGCGACCAGGGTGGCTCGATCCGCATGCCCGCCTCGTTCAGCGGCATCTACGGCATGAAGCCGACGCACGGGCTGGTGCCCTACACCGGCATCATGCCGATCGAGGTCTTCGTCGACCACACCGGGCCGATGACCAACTCGGTCTACGACAACGCACTGTTGCTGGAGGTGCTGGCCGGGCCCGACGGCTACGACCCGCGCCAGTACGACGTGAAGACCCATGCCTACACCAAGGCGCTCGATGGCGGCGTCAAGGGCATGAAGATCGGCGTCGTGAAGGAAGGCTTCATGCAGCCCAATGCCGAGGAGGCGGTGAACGCCAAGGTGCGCAAGGCCGCGAAGCTCTTCGAATCGATGGGCGCGACGGTCGAGGAGGTTTCGATCCCGATGCACCTCGTGGCGCCGGCGATCTGGACGCCGATCGGCACCGAGGGCATGACGCAGACCATGATGTTCGGCGACGGCTATGGCGTGAGCCGGCCGGACCTCTACGTCACCAGCCTGATGGACTTCCACCGCAATTGGCGCAACCGCGCCGACGAGCTGTCGGAGACCACCAAGATCTTCCTGTTGCTGGGCACCTATGTCCGCAAGAAGCACGGCAGCCGCTACTACGGCAAGGCGATGAACATCAACCGCCTGCTCACCGCCGCCTACGATGCGGCGCTGGCCAGGTACGACCTGCTGCTGATGCCGACGACGCCGATCAAGGCGACGCCGCTGCCGCCGCCGGACGCGCCGCGCGAGCTCTATGTCGAGCGGGCGCTGAACATGATCTCCAACACCGCGCCGTTCGACATCACGCATCATCCGGCGATGGCGCTGCCCTGCGGCTTCATCGACGGCCTGCCGGCCTCGGTCATGCTCATCGGCAAGCACTTCGACGAGCCCACGATCTACCGCGCGGCCTTCGCCTTCGAGCAGTCGGGCGACTGGAAGTCGATGTAGCTGCACACCCGTCGTCCTGAGCGCAGCGAAGGACCTCGCGGTGCCTGGGCCAGTTGCGCAGGTCGGTTGCTGACCGCGGTACCGCGAGATCCTTCGCTGCGCTCAGGATGACGATGGTGTCGAACCGCCTGCGTACTTCCACGCCTTGATGCGGCCGACGTTCTTGGCGTCGATCGGCGGTATCTCGGCGAACTGCGCGGCCGACGTGTCGCCCAGCGCCTGGTGGAAGCGGTTGCTGACGACGATCTCGCCCGGCCCGGCGATGCCGGTGAGCCGGGCCGCCAGGTTCACGGCGTCGCCGATGAAGGCGTAGTGGCGCGTCGAGAAGGCGCGCAGGCGCATCAGGTTGAGATCGCCCCGGGCGATGCCGACATGCACGCCCTTGGCGTCCTGCACGCGATCGATCCGCCGCTGCCAGTGGTCCGACACCGACTCGCCGATGTCGACCAGCTGGCGCGCGCAGGCCAGCGCCGCCTCGGCGTCGCCGCGACCCGGCGCGGGATAGCCGAAGATGCCGATCACCTCGTCGCCGACGAACTTGTCGAGCATGCCGCCGGCATCGACCACCGCCTGGCGCGCCTGCGAGTAGAACGAGGTCAGGGCCAGGCGCACCAGCGAATCGTCGCGCGTGTCGCGCACGTAGCTGGAGAAGGCGCAGAGATCGGCGATGACGATGATGATGCTGCGATAGGCGCCCGGCTGCATCACGTCGTCGGGGCCGAGGCCGCGCTCGCGCTTCAGGCGGGCCAGCGTCCACGGGCTGAAATGCCACAGCAGCGTCGACATCATGCGCTCGTCGGCGTCACGGCCGAAAGCGACCTGCCATTCGGCGCGCATGATCGCCTCGCGGATCTGCCGCAGGCCCTGGCTGGTGAATCCTTCGAGATCGAGGTCGAAGCTGGTCTTGACCCGCGCCAGCAGCTCGCGCTCGCCCCATGCCTCGATCGCCAGGTCGGGCGTCACGCGCTCGCGCAGGCGCCCCAGCGTATCGTGCCACTCCTGGCGATCGACCAGATCGCTGACCAGCAACAGGCGGCGCGCCGCGGCGTCGGGATTGCGGTCGTACTTGCGCGCCAGGCGCTCGACCAGATCACGACCGCCGTAGCCCCATTTCACCTCGACGAAGTAGGGCGCACCGCCCGATGGCGCGATGTGCAGATCGGCGAAGGCGCCGGGCCGTCCCAGCGATACCTCGCGGCGCACGGCGATGGATTCCGGCGGCGTGCCGTCGCGCGCCTCGTGATCCATGCGGCAGAGCTCGCCGCAGATCTCCTCGAGGAAGAGCCGCACTTCGCCGAGTTCGGTCTCGTCCGTCGCCATCTAGTGACTTTCGCGGCGCTCGGCCAGCCAGTGACCGCAGGCGACGAGATCGGGTTCGAGGCCGATGCCCGGCGCCGGCGGGATCGGCAGGCGGCCGTCGCGCAGCGCCGGCACGTCGATCAGGGTGGTGCGCAGGGGATTGTCGTTGGCGTCGACCTCCAGGCACCCGGCGCCACCGGCGGCTGCCAGCACATGGGCCGAGTGCATCAGCCCGACGCCGCCGCTCAGCCAATGAGGGCAGTAGTGCTTGCCCGCCGCGACGGCGGCGCGGCCCACCGCAAAGCAGCCGCTGACGCCGCCCCATTTGCCGATGTCTGGCTGGATCACCTGCAGCACGCCACCACGCGCGGCGGCCAGCAGATCGCCGCCGCGCAGGTTCTCGCCGCCGGCCAGCGGCACGTCGAAGGCGGCGGCGCAGGTACGCCACTCGATCTCGGGCCGATCGGCGGCGATCGGCTCCTCGACCCAGTCGAGCCGGAAGCCGGCCAGTGCCGGCGCGAGCCGTACCGCCTCCTCGACGCTCCAGCCCTGGTTGACGTCGACCATCAGCCGCTCGCTGTCGGCGAGCATCCCGTGCAGCGCGCCGATGTTGCCGAGGTCCGTGTCGGCGCCGAAGCCGATCTTCTGCTTGAAGGCGCGGTAGCCTTCGGCGCGCTTGCGCTCGACCACCGCCGGGCCGTCGCCGGGATTGAGGCCACTGGCGTAGACCGGTACCGCGGTCGGCGCGCCATCCAGGAGGGCGCAGAGCGGCTTGCCGGCGCGGCGTGCCGCCAGGTCCCACACCGCCTGGTCAAGGCCGGCTAGCGCCGCGGCCAGCGGGCCGGGCTCGCCGCTCTGGACCGCCCAGACATGCGTCGCGGCGGTCAGCGCGCGCCACAGCGTGGCCGGATCGTGGACCGTCTGGCGCAGGGCCCGGGGCGCCACGGCGGCATGCAGCACGTGCGCGCGATGCTCCGCACCATAGGACGGGAAGTTGCTCCAGATCTCGCCCCAGCCATGCGCGCCATCGCCATCCTCGACGCGCACCAGCACCGCGACACGATCGGTGAACGTGCCGAAGGCGGCCACCACCGGCTTGTCGATCGGCACGCGCAGGACGAACGTCTCGACGCGGGCGAGGGTGAACGGCGCGATGACGGAGGAACTGAGCGACATGCCAGACGCGATCTAGCCGCGTCGGCGCGCCACGCACAAGGCTCTGTGCACTTCCTCATCGGGAACCCGGGGCTTACGGCGTGACCCGGTGGCCTATCTCAAAGCGTGCGGAGATGCATGCCGTACAGCCACGTGGCATCCTCCGGGCCAAGGAGAAATGAAGTGTCACAAGCCTACGCTGTGTCTCTTCGCTGCCAATGACTTGGCGAACAACCTTGCGATACGCACAGTTCGCCTGATCGGCGCGCTCGCAGCCTTGGCCTTCCAGATACGCCATGATCTTGTCGAATCCATCACCAGCGAATCTGCGGTTGGCCTCTTGCTCGATCTGCCAGACGGGAATGCGCGTGCCGAACCTTGGCGTGTCTGCATCCGCTATCGTGTACCGGTTCGAATAGCGATGGGCCAACGCTCTGTCGATGAAGTTGGGGCGAGGATCAATGACCTGCATGTCGACCGGTTCATGGCTCGCGATCAGGTCATAGCAGCCGGCAAGGTGAATGCTTGCAATGAGCGTCAGCAAGCGGCGAGCCGCCTGCCAAGCAGTCATGGCCGGCACCTACGCTCGCTCGGCGATCAGGTCGACCAGGGCGCCGAAGGTCGGCACGTGCGAAAGGTCGTCATCGGTCAGCGCCACGCCGATGCGCCGCTCGACGCCGAGCGCCACCTCGATGGCATCCAGCGAATCGCCCAGCGCATCGGGCATCGGCGTGCTCTCGTCGAGATGCGCCGGCGGACGGCCCAGGGCGGCCACGATCTCGGCGATCGCTTCGCGCGTCCAGCACGCTTCGTTTCGAACCGTCACCATCGTCTCCTCCCCCGGAATGAAGATATTGAACACTGTTCAATATTGGCGCTTGCGAGGACGCGAGTCAACGGAAATATTGAACGTCGTTCATTCCGATCGAAGGCAATGGCCCGCCGCTCCGACCACAGCCCGCAGGAATTGCGCGCGATGATCCTCGACGCCGCCGAGCGCCTGGTGGCGCAGGGCGGCACGTCGGCGGCCAATGCGCGCGAGATCGCCGCGGCGATCGGCTACA
Organism: Reyranellaceae bacterium; assembly: GCA_050183765.1. Taxonomy (GTDB): domain Bacteria; phylum Pseudomonadota; class Alphaproteobacteria; order Reyranellales; family Reyranellaceae; genus JAFAZJ01. The sequence continues at coordinate 21,146 of JBFXAZ010000001.1, forward strand.
CGCCGGGCACGATCTACAACCACTTCGCCAACCTCGACGACCTGATCCGCCATGTGACGGCGCGCACGGTCGACGGCCTGACGACGGCGCTGTCGGCGGTGCATGAGAGCGATCCGGTGCGTCAGCTGCACGCGATGGCCGACGTCTACATCGCCTTCACCACCAAGAACCCCAGGCTCTGGGCCGCGGCCTTCGAGCCCTTGCCCAAGGCCTCGGCGACGCGCGAGGCGTGGTATCGCGCCACCCTCGAGCGGCCGCTGGCCCTGGTGCAGGACGCGCTGCGTCCACTCGATCCGGGCGCGAGCGAGGAGGAGCGTCGCATCGCGGCGTTGTCGACCTGGGGCGCGCTGCACGGAATCGTGACCCTGGTCGAAGGCGATGGCCGCATCGGCCGGCTGGAAGCGGCGCCGGCGCCGGAGATGGTGCACTTCCTGATCGACTGCGTGATCGCCGGCCTCGCCGCGCGGCGCAAGGCGGCGCGCCGCAGCGCCCGGCCATGAGCCTGGCCGACGCGGATCGCGCCCATGAGGCCGGGCGGCTGGAGGAGGCTGTCGCGCTCTATCGCGCGGCATTGGAAATCAACGCGGACTCCGGCGAGGGCTGGTACGGGCTGGGGGCGGCGCTGCAGTCCCTGGGCGCCCAGGGCGAGGCGGCCGCGGCGCTGGCCCGATCGATCGCGTGCGGAGCGACGGCGCCGCCGGTCCGCCTGGCGCTGGGCCGCGCGCTGTTCGCGCTGGGCGAGGTCGAGACGGCGATCGACGAGTACAACAGGGTCGAGGCGGCCGCCGACCGCGCACTGGCGGCCATGGCGCTGATGAACAAGGCCGTGGCGATCCCGGGCGATCCGCGCGCCGACAACGCTGCCGTCCTGCGCGCGCGCCGCGAGTGGGCACGCGCCGAGGCGCGCGGGATCGCCGCGGTGCCGCGCGTGGCGCCGCGGCAGCGTGCACCCGGGGAGAAGCTCAAGGTCGGCTACGTCTCCTCGTTCTTCGCCGCGGCGAACTGGATGAAGCCGGTCTACGGCGTCATCAACCGCCACGACCGCGCGGCCTTCGACGTGCATCTGTTCTGCGATGGCGGCATGCCGTCGGCCGAGGCGGGCTATCGCGATCACGACACCGACGTGCTGCATCGCATCCGTACCGCGAGCACCGACGAGCTGGCGGACTACATCCGGCGAATCGGTGTCGATGTGCTGGTCGATCTCAACGGCTACAGCGTGCCAGGCCGCCTGGGTCTGTACCTGCGCCGGCCGGCGCCGGCGATCGTGGGCTGGTTCAACATGTTCGCGACCTCGGGCATGCCGGGCTACGGCCATATCGTCGGCGACGACCAGACGATCCCGCGGCGCGAGGAGCGACATTACAGCGAGCGCGCCTGGCGCGTGCCGGGCAGCTATCTCGCCTTCGAGGTCGCCTATCCGGTCCCCGATGTCGCGCCCCCGCCCTGCCTCGCCAACGGCAAGATCACGCTCGGCTGCCTCGGCTCGCAGTACAAGATCACCGACGGCGTGATCGCCGCCTGGGCCACGATTCTCGGGCGCGTTCCGACGGCGCGTCTCTACCTGCGCAACGGCGAGCTTTCCGACGAGTCGAGTCGGGCGGCGATCCTGGCGCGCTTCGGCAAGGCCGGGATCGACAGCGCCCGCATCGACATGGAAGGCCGCACCGACCATTTCGATTTTCTGGCCTCGTATGCGCGCGTCGACATCGCGCTCGACACTTTTCCCTACAATGGCGGCACGACCACGACCGAGGCGCTGTGGCAGGGCGTGCCTGTGCTCTCGTTCGACGGCGACCGCTGGGCGTCGCGCACCAGCAAGTCTCTGCTGGTCGCCGCCGGATTGGACGACTGGTGCCTGGCCGACGAAGCCGCTTATGTCGAACGCGCGGTGGCGCTCGCCAGCGATCCGGCGACGCCGGCGATGCTGGGCGATATGCGTGCGGGCATGCGCGCGCGCCTCGCCGCCTCGCCGGCCTGCGATTGCGCGCGACTCTGTCGCGCGCTGGAAGACATCTACCGGCGCGTTGCCGGCTGAGAGACGCTACTTCACGCGCTCGAGGATGCTGACGTAGTTGGCCACGGCGGCGCCGCCCATGTTGAACACGGCGCCGAGCCTGGGCGCGGTGAGCTGCATCGGGCCGGCGGCCTCGGCGAGCTGCATCGAGCTCATCACGTGCATCGACACGCCGGTGGCGCCGACGGGATGGCCCTTGGCCTTCAGCCCGCCCGAGACGTTGACCGGCAGCTTGCCGTCGCGCTCGGTCCAGCCCTCGAGGATGGCGCGCTCGCCCTGGCCGCGCGGGGTCAGCCCCATCGCCTCGTACTCGATCAGCTCGGCCGAGGTGAAGCAGTCATGCGTCTCGACGAAGCTCAGATCCAGCAGGTCGAGCCGTGCCGAGGCGAGCGCGCGCTGCCAGGCCAAGGTCGGGCCGTCGAACTGGATGATGTCGCGCTTGCTCATGGGCAGGAAGTCGTTGACGTGCTCGGCGGCGCGGAAGGCGATCGCCTGCTTCATGCCCAGCGCGGTGTCGCTGTCGGCCAGGATCACGGCGGCGGCGCCGTCGGTCACCGGCGAGCAGTCGGTACGCTTCAGCGGACCGGCGACGAAGGGGTTCTTGTCCGAGGGATTGCGGCAGAAGGCGTAGTCGAACTCGCGCTGGAAATGCGCGTACGGGTTCTTCACGCCGTTCCTGTGCGCCTTCACCGCGATGCGCGCCAGCGCGTCGGACTTGTCGCCGTAGCGCTGGAAATAGGCCGAGGTGATCTTGCCGAAGATGCCGGCGAAGCCCGCCTCGATCTCGGCCTCCTCGGCGACATAGGACGCCTTGATCAGCACGTCGCCGGCCTGCGCCGAGTTGAGCTCGGTCATCTTCTCGACGCCGACCACCAGCACGAAGCGCGCTTTCTTGGCCGCCAGCGAGTTGATGCCCATGTGGATCGCCGCCGAACCGGTGGCGCAGGCGTTCTCCACGCGGGTCGAGGGCTTGAAGCGCAGGTCGGGATGGGTCTGCAGCGGCAAGGAGGAGTGGAACTCCTGCTTCACGAAGCCGCCGTTCATGTTGCCGACGTAGATCACGTCGACATCCTTCGGCTCGATGCCGGCATGGGCCATCGCCTCGCCGGCGACCTTCACCACCAGCGACTCGCTGGTCTCGCCGTCGAGCTTGCCGAACTTCGAATGGGCCCAGCCCACGATGCAGGCGGTCATGGATCGTCTCCTTGCGGTTCGGCCCGACCCTAGTCGCCCGGCCGTGGCAGGTCAAACGAGTGTATATGCACTGAATTGGCGATCGACAAGGGTGCCGCCCCGCGAGATCGGGAAGCGGCGCTATGCTCGCGTGATGATGGTGCTTGCGCGGATCGTCGCGCTCGTCCTTTCGGCCGTGCTGCTGGGCGGGCAGGTCGCGGGCGCACAGACGTGGCTCGCACGCGCGCGACAGCAGGACACGCCGCCGCCTTCGCCCGATTGCCTGATCAAGGGCAACGTCTCCGACAGGGGCGAGCGCATCTATCATCTGCCGGGCTGCCGCTTCTACAACGCGACGAAGATCGATCCGGCGCGCGGCGAGCGCTGGTTCTGCAGCGAGGCCGAAGCCGTCGCCGCGGGGTGGCGCCGCTCCAAGGTGTGCTGAGGCAGGCACCGCTTGGGAAGCAGTGCCTGCCGTTCGCATCCTTCGGCTCGCGTTCAGCCCATCACGAAGGCGTTGAGCTTGTTGCCGTCGGGGTCGCGGAAATAGGCGGCATAGAAATTGTCGCTGCGCGGCCCGGGCTTGCCCTCGTCGGTGGCGCCCATCGACATCGCGAGATCGTAGATGCGATCGACCTGCGCCTTGTCCTTGGCCGCCAGCGCGACCATCACCCCGTTGCCGACCGTCGCGGCCTTGCCGTCATAGGGCTTGGTGAGCGCGATGCCGGGACCGCCGCCCGACCAGGCGATGAAGCCCTCGAACTCCATGAAGCGCTTCGCGCCCAGCTCGGCGGCGATCGCGTCGTAGAACTTCGCCGCGCGGGCGAGGTCGCTGGTTCCCAGCGTCACATAGCCGATCATCCGAGTCCCTCCGTTGGCCTGAGGTCGCGACCATAGGTGGCGGAGGCTGGTTCCTCCAGACGGAACCAGGAGTCGCACACCGACTTGTGAACCATGCCGGCTGGCTATGATCGTTCCATGACGCCGGTGGTCATCGCCCTTGCCGCGGCCGCTTGCTTCGCGCTGGCGCTGGTGGTCACGCAGGCCGGACTGCGTCACATGCCGCCGCTGGCCGGCGCCGCGATCAGCGTGCCGTCCGCGACGCTGCTGTTCTGGCTTGCCGCACCCTTCACCGTCGATATCGCCGGTGTCTCCAGCCGGGCCGCGGCGATCTTCGCCGCGGTCGGCCTGCTCTTCCCGGCCGCGGTGACGATCCTCACCTTCGCCGCCAACCGGCGACTGGGCCCCACGATCGCCGGCACGCTGGGCAATCTCGCGCCGCTGTTCGCGGTCCTCGGGGCCTTCCTCGTGCTGGGCGAGCGGCCCGGTCTCGCTCAGCTCGCCGGCCTCGTGGTGATCGTCGCCGGCGTGCTGCTGCTGTCGTGGCCCTCGGGTCTGTCGCCGGCGCGATGGCCGCTCGCGGCGCTCGTGCTGCCGATCGCCGCCGCCGCGATCCGCGGCGCCATCCAGCCCGCCGTGAAGGCCGGGCTGGCGTCATGGCCCAACCCCTTCGCCGCCGGCCTGATCGGCTACAGCGTGTCGAGCCTCGTGGTCCTGGCGATCGCGTCCCGGGCCGGCGCGCTGGCCAGGGTGACGCGGCCAGGCGCGGCGATCTTCGCCGGCGTCGGACTGTGCAACGGCGCGGCCGTGCTGCTGCTGTACCTCGCGCTGCGCAGCGGACCGGTGAGCCTGGTGTCGCCGCTGGTCGCCACCTATCCGCTGTTCACCGCGGCCTTCGGTATCCTGCTGGCGCGGGCCGAGCGGTCCACGGCGCGCATGATCGGCGGCGTGGCCCTGTCGGTGGCCGGCGTGATGCTGCTGCTCGCGGGATAAGGCGATTCGGTCTAGGCTGCGGCGCCTTTCGGAGGAAACCATGGCCGCGCCCCTCGCCATCCGCCTGCATGATGCCGACAACGTCGTTGTCGCGCGCATGGACATCCTGCCCGGCACCGAGGTCGAGCCCGGCGCGAAGTCGACGCAGACCATTCCCGCCGGCCACAAGATGCTGACCCGCGCGGTCAAGCGCGGCGAGCCGATCCGCAAGTACAACCAGATCATCGGCTTCGCGACCGCCGATCTCGATGTCGGCACGCACGTCCACACGCAGAACTGCGCCATGGGCGATTTCGAGCGCGACTACGCCTTTTGCGCCGACGCGCGGCCCACCGACTACGTCGCCGATCCCGCGACCTTCCAGGGCTATCGGCGCGCCGATGGCCGCGCCGCGACGCGCAACTACATCGGCATCGTCACCACGGTGAACTGCTCGGCCGCGACCAGCCGCATGATCGCCGCCAGGCTCGCGCCGGTGCTCGGGGCCTATCCCAACATCGACGGCGTCGTGCCGCTCACCCATGGCGGCGGCTGTGGCATGGCCGCGTCGGGGCTGGAGATGGACGTGCTGCGCCGCACGCTGGCGGGCTACACGCGCCATCCCAACATGGCCGCCGTCGTGGTGCTGGGCCTGGGCTGCGAGACCAACCAGATCTCCGGCCTGATGCACGCCGAGGGCCTGAAGGAAGGGCCCAAGCTGATCCCGATGGCGATCCAGGAGGAGGGCGGCGTGGCGAAGACCGTGGGTCGCGCCGTGTCGTTCCTCAAGGACCTGTTGCCCGAGGCCAACAACGTGCAGCGCGAGCCGATCCCGGCCAGCGAGCTGATCCTCGCCCTGCAATGCGGCGGCTCGGATGGCTACTCCGGCATCTCGGCCAATCCGGCACTGGGCGCCGCGGTCGACCTGCTGGTGCGCAACGGTGGTTCGGCGGTGCTGAGCGAGACGCCGGAAATCTACGGCGCCGAGCACCTGCTGACGCGCCGTGCCGCGAGCCGCGAGGTCGGCGAGAAGATCGTCGAGCGCATCAGGTGGTGGGAAGACCACTGCGCGCGCACGGGCGGCGAGATGAACAACAATCCCTCGCCCGGCAACAAGGCCGGCGGCCTGACGACCATCCTGGAGAAGTCCCTGGGCGCGGTGGCCAAGGGCGGCACCACCAACCTGGTCGAGGTCTACAAATACGCCGAGCCGATTACGGCAAAAGGCTTCGTCTACATGGACACGCCCGGCTACGACCCGGTGGCGGCCACCGGCCAGGTGGCGGGCGGCGCCAACGTGCTGTGCTTCACCACGGGCCGCGGCAGCGTCTTCGGCTGCAAGCCGACGCCTTCGATCAAGCTCGCCACCAACTCGGCGCTGTGGCGCCGCATGACCGACGACATGGATATCAACTGCGGCACTGTCGTCGATGGCGAGGAGAGCATCCAGCAGGCCGGCCAGCGCATCTTCGACCTGATCCTGCGCGTCGCCTCGGGCGAGCAGACCAAGAGCGAGGCGATGGGCATCGGCGACGACGAGTTCGAGCCATGGAAGATCGGCGCCACGATGTGATGCGCCGATGGCGGAGCAATCAGGGACTGCTGGTCGAACGCCCCGCTACTGTCCCGATGGTCGGCTCGCTGCTTGCGGCGTCGCAACGTGCCTGGGACAAGCCGCCCATGGACTACTGGCTGATCGATGATGCGGGTGGCCTGCGTAAGCGCTTCAAGGTGATGGTCTGGAGCCTGGACGACGAGCTCGGCGCGACGCTGTTCGTGGTCGAGAACCATGCCTTGGTACGGCTGGAGGTCCGCGAGCTCTATGGTGGGAAGTCGACCGTCGCGCGAGTCGTGGAGATCGACGGACTGGCCGAGGAGCCGGCCGATGACGGGGCAGCCGATGCCCGGGCGCGGACCGCGGTGGCGGACGAAGATGCTCGACACGATGCGGCCCGCCACCGTGGCGAGGCGCGATTTGCGGCGATCCCCGGCGCGCAGGAAGACGCCGGGGCGGGCGATGCCTTCCGCGCCGCGCAGCAAGCCCTGGGCCGTCGCGTGGCGGATTGCGGCGAGCCGCTGAGCGAATCGATGTTGCGCGCGCTGCTCCGATTCGGAGACCTGTACGCGTACCCGCGGCCAAGCCGGCACTCGACCTGTTCGTCGACGCTTGCCGGCGAGCGGCCTTCGACCGAACCTGGCAGCAAGGCGACGTGGTGGTGCCAGACGCTGTCGATGTCGTGCGGATGAGCGTGCGCGAGCGCGAGCAGGCAGCCCAACTCGCCGCCGCCCTGCGCGATCTCGAGCGCGCGCTGAACGTCGACGCGGACAACCAGGAGCAGGTTGACGCTCGAGGCAACGCCATCGCCTATTGCGCCGCTGCGCGCGGTGTTGCCAACGCCCGCGCCGCCCTCACGCGTATGCTCGAGGGCATGCCATGACCGTCTGGGCGACCTTGGAGGCTCGCGGGCGTCTTGGATTCGGTCTAGGGTTGCTCCCGGCCCGGCCGAGGAGGCTACGGGACCTGCGAAGAGGTCGGATATAGCGTCCGCATGAAACGCCGCCTCAGCGCCATCGTCAGTGCCGATGTCGTGGGCTTCAGCCGCATGGTTGAGGCGGACGAGGCGCGCGCGCTCGTCGCGGTCGGCGGCGTCTTCCGCAACATCGTCGAGCCGGCGGTGAAGCGGCACGGCGGGCGGGTGGTGAAGACCACCGGCGACGCCGCCCTGATGGAGTTCGAGTCGGCGGTCGAGGCGGTGCGCTGCGCCGTCGAGATCCAGGCCGGCGTGCAGCGCAGCGGCGCGCATCTGCCGCCCGAGCGGCGCGTGCAGATCCGCATCGGCATCAACGTCGCCGATGTCGTGGTCGAGGGCGACGACATCTTCGGCGACGGCGTCAACATCGCCGCGCGACTGCAATCGCTGGCCGAGGCCGGCGGCATCCTGCTGTCCGACCGCGTGCGCGAGGACATCGTCGGCAAGATCGAGCTGCCGCTGCTCGACCTCGGCGAGCGGCGCGTGCACAACATCATGCGGCCGCTGCGCGCCTGGGCGGTGGTCGACGACGGGCCGGCGCCGGCGGTGCAGCCCTCGCTGACCTTGCCGGCGCGGCCTTCCATCGTCGTCCTGCCGTTCGACAATCTGGGCCACAATCCCGCGGACGACGCCTTCGTCGACGGCATCTGCGAGGACGTCACCACCGAGCTGTCGCGCTTCTCCTCGCTGTTCGTGATCTCGCGCAACAGCGCCTATACCTACAAGGGCCGCGCCGTCGACGTGCGGCAGGTGGCGCGCGAGCTGGGCGTGCGCTACGTGCTGGAAGGCAGCGTGCGCATGTCGGGCAAGCGCGCCCGCATCAACGCGCAGCTGATCGATGCGATTTCCGGCGGCCATCTGTGGGCCGAGCGCTACGACAGCGTGGTCGAGGATGTCTTCGACGTGCAGGAGGACATCACCCGGCGAATCGTCGCCGCCGTGGCGCCCGAGGTCGAGGCCGCCGAGGTGGCGGTGCTGAAGCGGGCGCGGCCAAGCCATTTCGGCGCGCACGAGATAGCGCTGCGTGCCTGGGCGGATGCCACGCAGGCCTATCTGCGCGGCGACTCGCGGCTGCGGGACCACGCCATCACCGAGGCCAACGAAGCGCTGCGGCTCGATCCGAGCTGTGGTCGCGCGCTGGCGACGCTGGCCCTTGCCTACTGGCAGCACGCCAATTTCCGCACCGGTCCGGCGCCGGAGATCGCGGTGGCGCGCGCCATCGAGCACGCCAGCCGGGCGCTGGAGCTCGATCGCGGCAACTACATGGCGCGCGTCTATCGCGGCGTCACCTTGTGGGTCGCCCAGCGCTTCGACGAGGCGCTCGACGATTTGCGCGACGCCTGGCAGCAGAATCCCAACGACGTGAACACCCTGATCGCGCTGGGCTGGGCCGAGGTCGCGTCGGGCGACACGGCCGGCGGCACGCGCCGGCTGCGCGAGGCGCTGCGCATCAGCCCGCGCGATCCGCAGCAATACAACGCCTATACCTGCCTGTGCGCCGGCGCCTTCGTCGACGCCGACTACGCGCGCGGCGTCGAGTGGGGCAATCTCGGCAAACGGCAACAGCCCGACTACGCGCCGAACATCCACTATCTGGCGCTGAACTACGCCGGGCTGGGCGACATGGAACACGCCGCGGCCGAGATCGCGCAGCTGCGCAAGATCGCGCCGGAATGGCTGGAGCAGCGCCTCGCCGGCTTTTCGGCGCTGGTGCGGCCCGAGGATCGCGCACGGTCGCTCGAGTTGCTGCGCCGGGCCGCGGGTGTCGAGGAGCAGGCGGGAGGTTGATGGTGAGCGAACCCTGGTACATGGGTCTGGTCGAAGCCGGACAGGCGATCGCCGCGCGCAAGCTGAGCTCGGTCGAGTTGACGCGCGCCATGCTCGATCGCATCGCGGCGCTCGATCCCAGGCTGCACGCCTTCGCCACTCTCACCGCCGATCTCGCGCTCGAGCGGGCCAGGACGGCCGATGCGGAAATCGCAGCCGGCCGCGCGCGCGGGCCACTGCACGGCGTGCCGATCGCGGTGAAGGATCTCTGCTACACCAAGGGCATTCCCACCGGCGCCGGCATGGCGATCCATCGCGACTTTCGGCCCGACCACGACGCCACCGTCGTGACGAGGCTGGCGGAAGCGGGCGCGGTGTCGCTGGGCAAGCTGCAGCTCACCGAGGGCGCGTTCGGTGCACACCATCCCGAGATCACGCGGCCGGTGAATCCCTGGGGGGCCGAGGCCTGGACCGGCGTGTCGTCGAGCGGCTCGGGCGTGGCGACGGCGGCGGGCCTGTGCTTCGGCTCGCTGGGCAGCGACACCGGCGGCTCGATCCGCTTTCCCTCGACCGCCAACGGCATCACCGGGCTCAAGCCGACCTGGGGCCGCGTCAGCCGCTACGCCGTCTTCGAGTTGGCGGGATCGATGGACCATATCGGCCCGATGACGCGCAGCGCCATCGATGCCGCCGCGATGCTGGGCGCGATCGCCGGCGCCGATGCCAACGATCCCACGGCCTCGGCCGAGCCGGTGCCCGACTATCTCGCGGGCATCGATGGCGGTATCCGCGGCGTGCGCATCGGCGTGGACCGCGCGCTCATGGCGAGCGCGGATGCCGACGTGCTGCGCGTCGTCGGCGATGCCGAGCGCGTGCTGGGCGGCCTGGGTGCACGCATCGTGCCGGTGACGGTGCCGGCGCCCGATCGCGTGGTGGCGGAGTGGGTGACGCTCTGCGCCGTCGAGGCCGCGGTGGCGCACGAAGCCACCTTCCCGTCGCGTGCCGATCGCTACGGTCCGGTCCTGCGCGCGCTGCTCGAACGCGGCCGGTCGGTGGACGGCCTGACGGTCTCGCGGATCTGGACCGAGCGGCAGAACTTCTCCGGCGCGCTCGCCACGATGATGCGCGAGATCGACCTCCTGCTGGTGCCGGCGATGAACCGCGCGGCGCTGAGCTGGGCGACGATCGAGGCGTCGGGCCGCGAACCGTCGGAGATCGCCGGCCGACTGCGCTACACCGCGCCCTTCGACATGAGCGGCAGCCCGACCATCACCTTGCCCGGCGGCTTCACTGCCGCGGGATTGCCGGTCGGCTTCCAACTCGTCGGCCGGCACTTCGACGAGGCCCTGGTGCTGCGCGCCGGCCACGCTTTCCAGAGCGCCACCGACTGGCACACCAAGCGCCCGCCGGTGTGATCAGAGCAGGGCGCGCGCCGCCGCCGCCGGATCGCGGGCGCCGAGAATCGCCGACACCACGCAGATGCCCTCGACGCCGGTCGCCCTGACCGAGTGGGCGTTGGCGGCGCTGATGCCGCCGATGCCGACCATCGGCAGGTCCGTCGCGGCGCGGATCGCGGCGAGCGCCTCGAGGCCGATCGGCGGCGCCGCGTCGGGCTTGGTGCCGGTGGCGAAGACGGGACCGACGCCGAGATAGTCGACACCGTCGAAGCGACCGTCGCCGACCTGCGCCGGCGTCTCGATCGACAGGCCGACGATCGCATCCGCCCCCAGCTGCGCGCGCGCGACAGGCGGCGGCAGATCGCCCTGGCCGAGATGCACGCCGTCGGCGCCGATGGCGCGGGCGATGTCGATGCGATCGTTGATCAGCAACGGCACGCCGGTGCCGGACAGCGCATCGCGCAGATCGATCGCCTCGGCGAGGAAGGCGCGCGCGTCGTCGCCCTTGTCGCGCAGCTGCACCAGCGTGACGCCGGCGCGCACGGCGGCCTCGACGATCGGCCGCAGCCGGCGCCCGGCGGCGTAGCCGCGGTCGGCGACGAGGTAGAGCCGCAGGCTCTCGCGCCTCACGACAGCCGCAAGCCGGCGCGGATGGCGGCCGCGTCGAGATTGTGCAGCGCATCCATCAGGCCGACGCGCAACGAGCCCGGCCCGCGCGCATCGCGTGCGGCGATCTCGCCGGCCAGGCCGAACAGCGCGGTGGCCACGGCGGCGCTGTGCAGCGCGTCGTCGCCGACCGCGAGGAAGGCGCCGGTGATCGCGGTCAGGGCGCAGCCCAGCGCGGTGACGCGGGGCATCAGCGGATGGCCGTTGGCGATGCGCAGAAGGCGCGTGCCGTCGGTGGCGATGTCGACCGCGCCGGTCACCACGACGACGCAGCCGATGGCCTTGGCGAGCTGGCGCGCCGGCGCTTCGGCTTCGGACACGTCGCGCGTGCTGTCGACGCCCTTCTGGCCGCTGCCGGCGAGGCCGGCCAGCACCATGATCTCCGAGGCATTGCCGCGCACGACCGTGGGCTTCAGCCGCAGCAGGGTCGCGGCGGCGTCCTGGCGCAAGCGGGTGGCGCCGACGCCCACGGGATCGAAGACCCAGGGCCTGCGGGCGGCGGTCGCAGCGTGAATCGCGACCTCCATGCTGCCGACCCAGTCGGGGCTCAGCGTGCCGATATTGATGGTGAGCGCATCGGCGATGGCGGCGAACTCCGCGACCTCCTCGCGCGCATGCATCATCGCCGGCGAGGCGCCGATCGCCAGCACGGCGTTGGCCGCCGTGTCCATGGCCACGAAATTGGTCATGCAGTGCACCAGCGGGGCGCGCTCGCGCACGCGCTCCCGCAGCAGGCAGGCATGTTCGATCAGGTCCAAGGCTCCGTCTCCCTTCGCTGGCATGACCCAGATCAGGTTCGATGGGTGTCGTCTCAGCTCCGCGACGCGGAGCACCCCAGCGGTAGGCCGACCATACGGGGCCGTGAGCGTGGTTTCAACAGCGTGCAGGTGATATGGCTGCCGGGATCAACATCAAGGCCGATGGATGCAGTCCTATCGTTCGATCTTTCGACCCGACCTGTTCGCCGGGCAGACCATCATCGTCACCGGCGGCGGCAGTGGCCTGGGCCGCTGTGCCGCGCACGAGCTGAGATCGCTGGGCGCGCGGCTGGCGCTGATCGGCCGCACGCGCTCGAAGCTCGAGGAGGTGCGCGAGGAGCTGGCCGATCCCGACACCGTGATCCATGCCGCCGATCTGCGGCGCGAGGACGAGGTGAAGGCGGCGATCGATGCGGTGCTGTCCGCCGCCGGCCGTATCGACGGGCTGGTCAACAACGCCGGCGGCCAGTTCCCGGCCAAGCTGCGCGACATCTCGCTCAACGGCTGGAACGCGGTGATCGCCAACAACATGACCGCGACCTTCCTGGTGTCCAAGGAGGTCTACTTGCGCTGGATGGAGGCGCATGGCGGCGCCATCGTCAACGTCGGCGCGGACTGGGAGCTGGGCATGCCGGGCATGGGCCACAACGGCTCGGCACGAGCCGGCCAGGCGAATTTCACCTACACCGCCTCGGTCGAGTGGGCGCATTCCGGCGTGCGCGTGAACAGCGTCGTGCCGGGCTTCATCGCCTCCTCTGGCCTCGACCGCTATCCCGAGAGCGCACATGGCGTGCTCCGCGGCATCGTCGGCCGCGTGCCGCTGAAGCGCCACGGCACGGAGTCGGAGATCGCCGCGGCGATCGTCTTCCTGCTGAGCGAGGCGGCGGCCTACATCACCGGCACCCAGGTGCGCGTCGACGGCGGACTTCACAATAATGCCCGCTCCTCGTTCTACGAGGTGCCCGACCACGATCGCTCGAAGCCCTACAACGGCTTCCCGCTCTACCAACCGCCCAAGATGCTGAGTTGAGTCCGGCGCCATGCAGGAGATCACGGGTCTGCGCACCATCGCCGACCGCTACGACGCCTTCATCGTCGACGTCTGGGGCGTGCTGCACGACGGCACGAAGCCCTATGACGGCGTGCTGCCGACGCTGCAGGCGCTGCGGCAGGCGAGCAAGCCGGTGCTGCTGCTGTCGAACGCGGCACGACGCTCGGAGTCGGTGACGCCGCATCTGGAAGGGATCGGCGTGCCGCGCGCGCTCTACCAGGACATGCTGACCTCGGGCGACGAGACCTGGCGCGGGCTGAAGACGCGCGGCCATGCCGATGCCCATCCGTTCTACCGCGATCTCGGACGCCGCGGCTTCGTGATCGGGGCGGGCCGTGATCCCGGCTTCTTCGACGCGCTGGATGTCGAGCGCGTCGAGGATCCCGCCGCGAGCGATTTCATCCTCGCCAACTCGCTGGTGCGGCCGGGGATGACGCCGGCCGACTTCGAGGATGTGATGCAGGCGGCGCGCGGCAACGGCGCGGCCTTCATCTGCGCCAACCCCGATCTCGTGGTCGTCTATGCCGGCAAGCTGGAGTACTGCCCGGGTTCGCTGGCCGCGCGCTACGAAGAGCTGGGCGGATCGGTGATGTACCACGGCAAGCCCCATGCCCCGGTCTACGCGCGCGCGCTGGCGATGCTGGGCGATCCCGATCCGCGCCGCGTACTGTGCGTCGGCGATTCGCTGCGCACCGATATCGCCGGCGCCGGCGGCGCGGGGCTGGACAGCCTTCTGCTCGCGGGCGGCATCCACAAGGCGGAGTTCCTGCGTATGGATGGCACGGCCGACACTGCCGCGATGATCGCGGCGGCCGAGAAGCAGGGCGTGCATCCGACCTGGCTGGCTGGCCGGCTCGACTGGTGAGAGGGGGCGGTTCATGCCGCGACGCGACTGGGTATGGCATTTCCCGGATCTGCCGCCTCAGCGCCTGTGGCCGGTGATCGCCGACACCAATCGCTTCAACGAGGCGCTGGGCCTGCCGGCCTACACGCTCGAGGAGATCCCGCAGGCCAACGGCACGGTGCTGCGCCGCGGCACCGGCAAGGTCGCGGGCATGGATCTGGCGTGGGAGGAGAAGCCCTATGAGTGGGTCACCAACCGCCAGTTCCGCCAGACCCGCGTCTTCTCGAAGGGCCCCTTCGAGCGCTTCGGCCCGGTCTTCGACGTCGTGCCCGACGGCCAGGGTTCACGCGTCACCTATGCGCTGCAGTGGGAGCCGCTGACCTGGATCGGCAGGCTGAGCGGCCGGCGGCTCACCGAGAGGGCCGGCGGCGCGGTGAAGCGGCGCGTCGACGAGGCCGTCCAGTTCCTGCGCGGCGAACGGCCGACTGTGTTCGACTTCCCGCCGCCCGAGCCGCTGTCGGGCGCGGCGGAACGCGCCGAGGCGATGATCGCGCTGGCCGAAGGCACGGGCTACGCCCACGGCCTCGCGCGCCGGCTGGTCGAGCACATTCGCGGGGCGATGGATGTCGACCTGCAGAACATCCGGCCCAAGGCACTGGCGCGCTCGTGGGATGTATCGGCGCGCCAGGCCATCGAGCTTTGCCTGGCCGGCGTGAAGAGCGGCATGCTCGACATGCGCTGGAACCTGCTGTGCACGAATTGCCGCGGCGCCAAGCTGGCGGTGCCGTCGCTCGACCAGCTGCCGCGCGGGGCGCACTGCGCCTCCTGCAACATCGAGTATGGCCGCGACTTCGCGCGCAACGTCGAGTTGGGCTTCGCACCCGCCGCGTCGTTGCGTCCGGTCGCCAGCAGCGGCTTCTGTCTCAGCGGCCCCGGCGTCACGCCGCATGTCGTCGTGCAGCAACTGCTGGCGCCGGGCGAGCGCCGCACGGTCCACGCCGACATCGCGCCCGGCCGCTATCGCCTGCGCACGCTGCATCCCGGCAACACGGTCGAGATCGAGCACGAGGGCGGGGGCTTTCCGGGCCTGCGCGCCACGGCCGACGGTGTCGAGGCGCTGCCGGCCGGCGAGCCGGGCACGATCGCCTTCGTCAACGATGGCGGCTTCGAGCTGGCGCTGCTGATCGAGACGCGCGAGTGGGTGCGCGACGCGCTGACCGCGCACGAGGTCACGACCTTGCAGGCGTTCCGTGACATGTTCTCCGGCGCGACGCTGCGGCCCGGCGACGAGGCCGGCGTCGGCCAGGTGGCGATCCTGTTCACCGATCTGCGCGGCTCGACGGCGCTGTACGAAAGCATCGGCGACGCGCAGGCCTTCAACCTCGTGCGCGAGCACTTCGCCGTGCTGGGCCGCGTCGTGCGCGACCACAACGGCGCGGTCGTGAAGACCATCGGCGACGCGGTCATGGCGGCCTTCACCGACCCGGCCGAGGCGGCGGGCGCGGCGCTGGCGATTCGCGCAGCGATTCTCGACTTCGACCGGCGCTTCGCCGACGAGCACGGCATCGCGGGCGGGCTGGTGGTGAAGCTGGGCGTGCATGCCGGGCCCTGCATCGTCGTGACGCTCAACGAGCGGCTCGACTATTTCGGCGGCACCGTGAACATGGCGGCGCGCCTGCAGGGCCAGTCGACCGGCGGCGACATCGTGCTGTCGCGCGCCGTGGCCGACGATCCGGCCGTACGGCCGCTGCTAACCGATCTGCCGAGCCGATCCGAGACGGTGGCACTCAAGGGCTTCGCCGAGCCCGTGCCGTTCCTGCGCGTGCTGCCGGTGTCAGCGTAGGCGCCAGCGGCGCAGGAAATCCCAGACCGTGTCGGTGACGTTGATCGCGTTCGACGCCGGGCCGACGATCGACTCCGGCAGGACGTCGCGGCCGCCACCGGCCCAGCGATGGCCCATGCCTTCGACCAGCACGTAGCGCACCTCGACGCCGCCGCGGCAGGGGCTCGCCAGCTCCAGGCGCACGGCGGGCGCCGGCGTGCTGCGCGTCGGCGGCGGGCAGCCGTCGAGCTCGCGCCAGCGCTGGGTGATCGCGCCATGCCCCGGCTTGGTGAAGGTGTTGCCCCAGGGCAGGCGCACACGCCCGCCCTGCACCGGATTGAGCGGATCGGAATCGCCCGAGAGGTAGAGGAACGGCATGGCGCGCACCGGCGACGTCGGCGGAATGACGGCGATGCCGGAGATCGGCGCCACGGCGGCGTAGCGATTGGCGCGCTCCACCGCCAGGCGCTGCGCCATGCCGGCGCCGCTGGAGAAGCCGGTGACGTAAACGCGGTTGCGGTCGATCGCGGCGAAACGCGCGATGTCGTCGACCATGGCGTCGAGGAAGCCGACGTCGTCGCTGGTGCGGATCGCCAGGTTGCCGCGCGCGCTGCCGTCGTTCCAGAAGCGCGGGTTGGTCAGCAGGTTCGCCGGCCAGTCCGGGAACGGCCGCCACGCGTCCGGCCCGGCGACGACGAAGCCTTCGCGCTCGGCCTTGCGCTCCCAGCCGTATTGGCGCACCGCCTGCGCCCCGTTCCCGCCGGCGCCGTGCAGCATGATCACCAACGGTCGCGGGCCGGTGTTGGCCGCCGTGTCGCCCGCGACGTAGTACGTGCGCGCGACGCCGCCGGCATTGACCGTGCGCTGCTCGCCGGCCTCGACCAGGGACGCCGACAGCAGGATCATGGCGATGCCCAGCACGATCGCCATCACCGCCCAGCGCGTCACATACGGCATCGCGGCGTCTCCATCGACAGCTCTCGCCGAGGGATACGCGGCGAGGGCGCCGGCCATCCCCGCGCTCAGCGGCCGAAGAAGGCCGCGAGCACGCCGGCTGCCTCGTCGTTGGCGACCAGGCCCTGCCGCAGGAAGCGCGTCAGCGAGAAGAAGCCGTGGATGGTGCCCGGAAACTCGCTGTAGACGGTGCGCACCCCGGCCTGTCGCAGCTTGGTGGCGTAGGCCAGCCCCTCGTCGCGCAACGGATCGTAGCCGGCGGTCAGCACATAGGCCGGCGGCAGGCCCGACAGGTCCTCGACCAGCAGCGGCGACAGGCGCGGATCGCGCTGGTCGGTGCCCGCCGGCATGTAGTGACCGAAGAACCAGTCCATCAGCTCCTGGGTGAGGAAGTAGCTTTCCCCCCTGGCGCGTCGCGCGTCGGCATGCGTGACGCTGTCGGTCGCGGGATAGATCAGCATCTGGAAGGCGGGCATGGCTTCGCCCGCGTTCTTCGTCTGCTGGCAGACCACGGCCGAGAGATTGCCGCCGGCGGAGTCGCCGCCGACGGCGATGCGATCGGCGACGGTGTCGAAGGCCGCGGCGTTGTCCCTGATATGGCGGAACGCAGCCAACCCGTCGTCGACCGATGCGGGAAACGGATGCTCCGGCGCCAGCCGATAGTCGATCGAGATCACCTGGCAGCGGCTCTTGTTGGCGAGGCGCCGGCAGGTCGAGTCGTGCGTCTCGATGTTGCCGATCACGAAGCCGCCGCCGTGATAGTAGACCAAGGTCGGGATCGTTTTCTCATCGACGCCCAGCGGCCAGTAGCGCCGATAGGGGATCGCGCCGGCCGGCCCCGGCAGCGTGCCGTCGAGCACGCGCGCGACCTCCGGCGGGTCGGCCTCGCTTTCACAGGACATGCGATCGACGGCGGACCGGCCAACGGAGACCGGCAGATCGCTGAGCTTGGGGCGACCAGTCGCGGCCGCCTTTTCCAGCAGGTCGAGGAAGAGGCGGACTTCACCGTCGAGCATGCGGAACCTATTCGAGTGTGACGTGGGCGGACTTCACGACGGCGCCCCACTTGGCGCTTTCCTCGCGCATGAAGGCCGTGAGCTCGGCCGGCGTCAACGGGCCGGTGATCGCACCTTGTGCCTTGTACGCCGCGATCACATCCGGGCTCGTCAGGGTCTCGACCGCGGCGGCATAGAGCTTGTCGCGCACCGCCTGCGGCACGGCCGCCGCGGTGTAGAGCCCGTACCAGTTGTCGGACAGGACGTCGGGATAGCCGGCCTCGGCCGCGGTCGGCACGTCGGGCAGCAGGGGCGCGCGCGTCTTGCTGGTCACCATCAGCGGCTTGACCTTTCCGGCGCTGATGTGCGGCAGGAAGATGGTGATGTCGAGGATGGCGTATTCCAGCCGGCCGGCCAGCAGGTCGACGATGGCCGGTGCGGCGCCGCGATAGGGCACGTGGACCACGTCGATGCCGGCGTCGCGCTTGAACAGCTCGCCGGCGAGGTGGGTGATGCCGCCCAGGCCGGCCGAGCCGTAGTTGATCTTGCCGGGGGCCGCCTTGGCCTTGGCCGCCAGCTCCTTGGCCGTCGCCACGCCGAAGCCGGGATAGGCCGCCAGGACCTCCTGGACGCGGCTGACCAGGGTGATCGGGGCGAGGTCCTTGAACATGTCGAAGGGCATCTTCCGGCCCATCAGGTGCGGCATGATGGTCGCCGCGCTCGAGCTGGCCAGACCGATGACGTAGCCGTCGGGGGCTGCCTTGGCGATGAAATCGACGCCGGTGACGCCCGCCGCGCCGCTCTTGTTCTCGACCACCACCTGCTGGCCCAGCCGCTCGGCCATGCCCTTGGCCAGCAATCGGCCAAAGACGTCCGAGGGTCCGCCGGCCGGGAAGGGAACGATCAGGGTGATCGGGCGACTGGGAAAGGTTTGTGCCGCGACGCTGGTCGACCACAACGCAAGCGCCGCCATGAGCGACGCCAGAAACCGACTCATGCTATCCTCCCACATGTGCCGCATTCGTCCGGGTGGCCGGCGGCGGCGATCTTGCATGGCGGCAGCGCGGTCCCGTCGGGCTTTGCGCGGCTGGGTCCATGCGTTAAACCGCACGGATTGTGCGCAGGCGGCGAAACCCAGAGCAAGATCATGGCGGAGTTTCCGAAAAAGACTCTTGAGGATTGGACCAAACTCGCGCAGCGCGAGCTGAAGGACCGTCCGCTGGCGTCGCTCGACTGGATGACGCCCGAGGGCATCAAGGTGAAGCCGCTCTACACGGCGGCCGACCTCGAGGGCCTCGAGACGCTGGACACCATCCCGGGCTTCCCGCCCTTCCTGCGCGGACCGAAGGGGACGATGTACGCGGGCCGTCCCTGGACGGTGCGCCAGTACGCCGGCTTCTCGACGGCCGAGGAGAGCAACCGCTTCTATCGCGCCAATCTCGCGGCCGGCCAGCAGGGCGTGTCGGTGGCCTTCGATCTCGCCACCCATCGCGGCTACGACAGCGACCATCCGCGCGTCGTGGGCGACGTCGGCAAGGCCGGCGTGGCGATCGATTCCGTCGAGGACATGAAGATCCTGTTCGACGGCATCCCGCTCGACAAGATGAGCGTGTCGATGACCATGAACGGCGCGGTGCTGCCGGTGCTCGCCGGCTACATCGTCGCGGCGGAGGAGCAGGGCGTCAGCCAGGAGAAGCTCAGCGGCACCATCCAGAACGACATCCTCAAGGAGTTCATGGTCCGCAACACGTATATCTATCCGCCCGGCCCGAGCATGCGGATCGTCGCCGATATCATCGAGTACACGGCGAAGCACATGCCGAAGTTCAACTCGATCTCGATTTCCGGCTACCACATGCAGGAAGCCGGCGCGACGCAGGTGCAGGAGCTGGCGTTCACCCTGGCGGATGGCCTGGAGTACGTGCGCGCCGCGCTGGGCAAGGGCCTCGACATCGACGCGTTTGCGCCCCGGCTGAGCTTCTTCTGGGCGATCGGCATGAACTTCTTCATGGAGATCGCCAAGATGCGCGCCGCCCGCTTCCTGTGGGCCGAGCTGATCGCGCCGTTCAACCCGAAGAAGGCCGACAGCCTGGCGCTGCGCACGCATTGCCAGACCTCCGGCGTGTCGTTGACCGAGCAGGACCCCTACAACAACGTCGTGCGCACGGCGATCGAGGCGCTGGCGGCGGTGCTGGGCGGCACGCAGTCGCTGCACACCAACGCCTTCGACGAGGCGATCGCGCTGCCGTCGGTGACCTCGGCGCGCATCGCGCGCAACACGCAGCTGATCATCCAGCACGAGACCGGCGTCACCAACGTCGTCGATCCGCTGGCCGGCAGCTACTACCTCGAGAGCCTGACCGCCAGCATGGTGGCCGAGGCGCGCAAGCTGATATCAGAGGTCGAGGCGATGGGCGGTATGACCAAGGCGGTCGAGGCCGGCATGCCCAAGCTGCGCATCGAGGAGGCCGCGGCGCGGCGCCAGGCGCGCGTCGATCGCGGCGAGGAGGTCGTCGTCGGCGTCAACAAGTACAAGCTGAAGGAAGAGGAGCCGGTCGACATCCTGGAGGTCGACAACACCGCCGTGCGCGAGGCGCAGGTCACGCGGCTCAACACCATCAAGTCGAAGCGCGACGCGGCGAAGGTCAAGGCGGCGCTCGATGCGCTGACCCAGGCGGCGACCGACGGCACCGGCAATCTGCTGGCGCTGGCCGTCGAGGCGACGCGCGCGCGCGCCACGGTGGGCGAGATCTCCGACGCGATGGAGGCGGTCTTCACGCGGCACAACGCGGTGATCCGCTCGATCGCCGGCGTCTACAACCAGGGCTGGGAAGGCGACGAGGGCTACCAGCGCATCCAGCGCGAGATCGCGTCGTTCGCCGAGGCCGAGGGTCGCCGTCCGCGCATGATGGTCTGCAAGATGGGCCAGGACGGCCACGACCGCGGCGCCAAGGTGATCGCCACCGCCTTCGCCGATCTCGGCTTCGACGTCGATATCGGCCCGCTGTTCCAGACGCCGGAAGAAGCCGCGCGCCAGGCGATCGAGAACGACGTGCACGTCGTCGGCGTGTCCTCGCAGGCGGCCGGGCACAAGACGCTGGTGCCGGAGCTGATCAGGCACCTGCGGGCGCAGGGCGGCGAGGATATCCTGGTGGTGTGCGGCGGCGTGATCCCGGCGCAGGACTACGACTTCCTGCGCGCGGCCGGCGTGTCGGGCATCTACGGCCCCGGCACCAACATCCCCAAGGCCGCGCACGAGATCCTGGAGCTGATCCGCAAGCCCGGCCGCATCGCGGCGGAGTAGTTACCGCCGCATCGCCTGGTAGTCCTCGGGCCGGAACTCGCGGATTTCGCGCCGCTTCAGGCGGCCGATCAGCGTGCCCCAGCCCGTCGACAGGGTGACGCGGACCGGGAACCCGATGCCGCTGCTGTCGAGCTTGCCCAGCCATACGCGGATCGGATCGTCGTCGGTGGCCTGGTCCTTGGGGTTACCGTCGCCGCCGTAGCCGGCGATCTTAACCATGCGCATCTCGCAGGTTTCCGTCTCGCCCGAGAACAGCGGCGTGAAGCCGTTGGGCAGCACCTGCCTGGTGGCGGGTCCGGCGACCAGGTCGAAGCGGCGCTTGCTGTCGAACATCTTGATTGTGCGATTGCACGGCCCGCCGGGGCTGAAGGCGGCGACGATCAGGCCGGTGGCCGGATCGACCGAGCCCTTCTTCTGCGCCGGCGTGGGCTTGAAGCTCTCGGGCTGGTCGAGGTTGGTGTAGGTCTCGTCGAGCGAGCCGTCGGGCAGATAGCGCACCGCCCAGGTGCGCTGGAAATTGCGGCCGACCGCGATGCCGGTGAAGCCGGTCGCCGGCAGCACGCCCTTGGGCGTCAACGTCCCGGTCGCCTGGTTGCGCGAGGCGAAGGCGGCCGTCAGCGCGCGCAACACGCCCTCGTTGCGCACGTTCATGTCGAGCTGGTAGCGCGTTCCGTCGATGCGGGTGACGGTATCGACGCTGAGCGTCCGCAGCCCGATGACGTGGACCTCGTACTCCAGCACGATCACCCGGCTCTGCTGCGGTGCGGTATTGGTTCGCGGCGACTGGGCCTGGGCCCCCGTGGCGCCAAGGGCGGCCGCCAATGCGAGGGCGGCCAGCGTCTGGCGGGCCTTGCGGCCGCGCCGGGCCGTTCTCATGTCCATCATCATCAGGCTGCTCCAGATGCTCCCTGCAAGACTTTGGGCTCGAATCGCGGTATGGGGGCCGCCGCGCGGCATATCCTGTCAATCCCGCGTCGTCCAGCACCGGTAGCTTTCACCATATGTCGTCGCCCGCTTCTCCGTTGCCCAACATCAAGGCCGCCGACGCCTGGCGGGTCGTGCGCATCCTTCTGCCCCACCTGTGGCCGCGCAATGCGGTGGAATTGCGGCTGCGCGTGGTTGTCGCCGGCGTCCTGCTGGTGCTGGCCAAGCTGGTCAACGTCACCGTCCCGCTGCTCTACAAGTACGCCGTCGATTCGCTGTCGGATCAACGCGCCCAGGTCGTCGCGGTGCCCATCATGCTGCTGGTGGCCTATGGCGTGTCGCGGGTTGCGGCGCAGGCCTTCGGCGAGCTGCGCGACGCGATCTTCGCCAAGGTGGCGCAGCGCGCCGTGCGCTCGCTGGCGCTCAGCACCTTCGAGCACATGCACAGGCTGTCGCTGCGCTTCCACCTCGAGCGCCGCACCGGCGGCCTGTCGCGCGTGATCGAGCGCGGCACGCAGGCGATGGACTTCCTGATCAACTTCATGACCTTCAACATCATCCCGACGATCCTGGAGATCCTCCTGGTCGCCGGGATCATGTGGTGGATGTACGACTGGCGCTTCGCGGCCGTGACCATGGCGGCGATCGCCGGCTACATCGCTTTCACCGTCAAGCTGTCGGAATGGCGCACCTCGCTGGTGCGGCGCATGAACGACAGCGACACGGAAGCCAATGCGAAAGCCATCGACTCGCTGCTGAACTACGAGACGGTGAAGTACTTCGGCAACGAGAAGCACGAGGCCGCCCGTTTCGACGTGGCGCGCAAGGCCTACGAGCGCGCCGCCGTGAAGAGCCGCGCGTCGCTCTCGATGCTCAATGTCGGCCAGGGCTTCATCATCTCGACCGGCCTGGTGATCGTCATGGCGATGGCCGGGCAGGAGGTGATCGCCGGCCGCATGACCATCGGCGACTTCGTCGCGGTCAACGCCTTCCTGATCCAGCTCTACCAGCCGCTGAACTTCCTGGGATTCGTCTATCGCGAGATCCGCACCGGCCTGGTCAACATGGAGAAGATGTTCGGCCTGCTCGAGGCCGACATCGAGGTCGCCGACAGGCCCGGCGCGCCCGCGCTGGCGCCGGGGCCGGGCGCGGTGCGCTTCGATCACGTCGACTTCAACTACGAAGCCAATCGCCGGATCCTGCACGACGTGACGCTGGCGGTGCCGGCCGGCCATACCGTGGCGATCGTCGGACCGTCGGGCGCCGGCAAGTCGACGGTGTCGCGCATCCTCTATCGCTTCTACGACGTCGCCGGCGGCCGCGTGAGCATCGACGGCCAGGACATCCGCGACGTCTCGCAGGCCAGCCTGCGTGCCGCCATCGGCATCGTTCCGCAGGACACGGTGCTGTTCAACGACACGATCTACTACAACATCTGCTACGGCCGCCCGGCGGCGACGCGCGAGGAGATCGAGGCCGCCGCGAAGTTGGCGCGCATCCACGATTTCATCGCCGGCCTGCCCGAGGGCTACGACACCATGGTCGGCGAGCGCGGCCTGAAGCTGTCGGGCGGCGAGAAGCAGCGCGTCGCCATCGCCCGCACGATCCTCAAGGACCCGCGCATCCTGCTGTTCGACGAGGCGACCAGCGCGCTCGACACGCGCACCGAGCAGGAGATCGCCCAGTCGCTGCGCGAAGTCTCGCGCGGGCGCACCACCATCGTCATCGCGCACAGGCTGTCGACCGTGGTCGACGCCGACGAGATCGTCGTGCTGGTCGAGGGCCGCATCGCCGAGCGCGGCACCCACGCGGCGCTGATGGCCAGGAACGGCGTCTACGCCGACATGTGGCGCCGCCAGGCCGAGGCCGCCGAGGAAGCGATGGCCGAGAAGCCCGAAGCGCCGTCGCTGCGTGCCCTGGGCAGGCTGAGCGCGGGCGACTGAACATGCGCGCCATGGTATAAGCTGGCCGGAGCGCACCATGAGACGTGACGAGGCCATCCATCGGCTGAGAGCGGCGGAGCCCGCGCTGCGGGCTCGCGGCGTGCGGCACCTTGTGCTCTTCGGCTCGGTTGCCCGTGATGCGTCCCGAGCCGACAGCGACGTCGACGTGATGATCGATGTCGATGTCTCGACGAAGTTCTCGCTGCTGGATCGGGCCGCCGTGGTCAATGCGCTGACCGATACACTGGGCTGCGCCGTCGACGTCGTCCGCCGTGACCTGCTGCCCGCCGGAGCACTGGGACGCATTCTGCCGGATAGTGTGGACGTGTTCTGATGGCGCAACGGGATTCGCGCGAGCCTTTGCGCGATATCCTGCGGTCATGCGAGCTCGTGGCGGGCTGGGTACAGGGGCGGACATTCGAGGCATTCGTCGCCGATCGAATGTTTCAGGCGGCGGTCGAGCGCGAGATCGAGATCGTTTCCGAGGCGAGCAGGCGGGTCGCGGAGGAGCTCAAGCTTCGCCGCCCCGACTTGCCGTGGCGTGACATTGCGACCGTCGGCAACGTGTTGCGCCACAAGTATGGCGAGATCATCGATCCCGAGATCTGGCAAATCGCGACGTTGGATCTGCCTGCTTTGGCAGTCGCGGCCGAGCAGTTGCTGAGAGGCCTGGACGAACCGACCTGATTGACGGCGTCGCTTGCGCGGTCGCGGCAAGACCGGCTAGACACCGCGCTCCCGATTTCCGGACCGGTTCCTGCTTATGGCTTCGGGCGCAGCACCGTCTCAGGCCGGCGCCTCGGCGTTGTGGCCCGTCTATGTGGCGATCTTCGGCGCCGGCGTGATGATGGGAACGTCGATTCCCATCGTGCCGCTGGCGCTGGAGGCGCGCGGCGTCGACCGGCTGACCATCGGGCTGAGCGGCGCTCTGTGGTCGGTCGGGCTGCTGGCGTTCGGGGCGCATATCCCGCGCTGGGCCGAACGCGTCGGCGCGGTGCCGCTGATCTGGATCGCGCTGGGCGCCTCGGCGGTGATCCAACTCGTGCAGGGCTTCACGCTCGATCTGCCGGTCTGGGCGATCCTGGTCCTGTGGTCGACCCTGCGTTTCGTGCAGGGCGCGGCGGTCGGCATCCCGTGGCTGGTGACCGAGATCTGGATCAACCTCGTGGTCGAGGAACGCAAGCGCGCCCAGGCGCTGGCGATCTATTCGACCTTGATCGCCGGCGGCATGGCGGCCGGGCCGCTGGTGCTGCAGTTCGTCGGCGTTTCGGGCGCGGCGCCGTTCGTCGCCTGCGCCGCGTTGACGATCGGCGTGGGGCTGCCGCTGGCCTTCGCGCGCGCCGCCCCTCGCATCGAGCCGGAAGCCGGCGGCCGGATCACGGACACGATTTGGATCGCGCCCGTCGCGATGCTCGCGGCGCTGGCGGCGGGGACGGGCGAGACCGTCGTCTTCACCTTCCTGCCGATCTATGGCGTGGAGGTCGGCGTGGAAGCGAAGACCGCGACCTTGTGGCAGACCGCGTTTCTTGTCGGCAACCTCGTGCTGCAATTGCCGATCGGCTGGCTGGCCGACCGCCTGCCGCGGCTGGGCGTGCTGCTGGGATGCGTGCTGGCGAGCGCCTTGGCGGCGGCCATCCTGCCCTTCGCCGGCGCGTCGATCTGGGCGGTGATGCCGCTGCTGGTGATCTGGGGCGGTGTCGCCTTCGGCATCTACACGGTGGGCCTCACCATGCTCGGCCAGCGCTTCGCCGCCGGCGACATGGCGCGGGCCAACGCCGCCTTCGTGATGATCTACACCTTCGGCAGCCTGATCGGCCCGCCGGTCAGCGGTGCGGCGATGGACGTTTTCGGCGGCCGCGGCCTGGGCTGGTCGCTGGCGGCCGCCTATTGCCTGTGGGCGCTGGCCATGGTGGTCATGCAGCGGCGTCGCGGCTGACTTTTCGGTCGCCATCGGCTAGACCGCAGCGATGACCGCCGCCGCCTCGCGCATGCAGGCCCCCGACGATCCGCTCTACGCCCCGCTGCTGGCCGGCGACCGCCGGGCCTTGGCGCGCGCCATCACGCTGATCGAATCGACGCGCGAGGACCACCGGCTGCGCGCCGATGCGCTGCTGAGCGCACTGCTGCCGCGCACCGGCCGCTCGACGCGCCTGGGCATCACCGGCATTCCCGGCGTCGGCAAGTCGACCTTCATCGAACGCTTCGGGCTGGAGCTGATCGGCCGGGGCCACAGTGTCGCCATCCTGGCGATCGATCCGTCCTCGAAGCGCACCGGCGGCTCGATCCTGGGCGACAAGACGCGCATGGAGCGTCTGTCGCGCGACGAGCGGGCCTTCATCCGCCCGTCGCCCGCCGGCACGACCCTGGGCGGCGTCGCCCGGCGCACGCGCGAGGCGATGCTGCTGAGCGAAGCCGCGGGCTACGACGTGGTGATCGTCGAGACCGTGGGCGTCGGCCAGTCGGAGACGGCGGTGGCCGACATGGTCGACATGTTCGTGCTGCTGCTGCCGCCGGCCGGCGGCGACGACCTGCAGGGGATCAAGAAGGGCGTGGTCGAGCTCGCCGACCTGCTGGTGGTCAACAAGGCCGATGGCGAGTTCGGCGCCGCCGCCAACCGCGCGGCGGCCGACTACGCCAACGCGCTGCGCCTGCTGCATCCGGCCACGGCGCAATGGATGCCCGAGGTGCGCACCTGCTCGGCGGTCGAGGGCACTGGAATTGCAGAGGTCTGGGAGACGGTCGGCCGCTTCCGCGCCGCCGTGGGCGAGGCCGGCATGGCGCGGCGTCGTGCGACGCAGGCACGCGCCTGGCTGTGGAACGAGGTGGGCGAGACCCTGATGAGCGCGTTGCGCAGCCATCCCGATGTAAGGCGCCAGGTGGCGCCGCTGGAGCGCGAGGTCGAGCGCGGCGCGCTCACGCCCTCGGCCGCGGCGCGCCGCCTGCTCGACGCGTTCCTCGGCCGATGAAGAAGCGCAGCGTCGCCCAGGGCCGCAAGGCCGTGACCACGAGCATCGCGCGCAAGCTGGGCGTGAAGCCCAACGGCACGCGCGGCCGCAAGGTCGATCCGGCCGAGGTCGCCGACGAGGCGCTGCCCTTCTGGCGGCGCAAGACGCTGTCGCAGATGACCCTGCGCGAGTGGGAGTCGCTGTGCGACGGCTGCGGCAAATGCTGCGTGCACAAGCTGGAATGGGAGGGCACGACCGAGGTGGTGCAGACCAATGTCTGCTGCCAGATGCTCGATACCCATACCTGCCAGTGCAAGGACTACCCCAACCGCAAAGCGGTGGTGCCGGACTGCATCCAGCTCACACCAGGCGTCGTCGCGGAGATGGACTGGCTGCCGTCGAGCTGCGCCTACCGCCTCGTGCTGCAGGGCAAGGACCTCTACTGGTGGCATCCGCTGGTCTCGGGCGATCCGCAGACCGTGCACGAGGCCGGCGTTTCGGCGCGCGACCGGGTGATCTCCGAGCTCGAGGTCAAGGACCACCGCGACCACGTCCTCGACGACTGGATGTGAGCATGCCGCATCCGGTGCTGAGGACCGGGCGCCTGATCCTGCGGCCGTGGCGCGACGAGGACCTCGCGCCCTTCGCCGCGATGAACGCCGACCCCGCGGTCATGCGCTATTTCCCCGCGACGCTCGATCGCGGCGAGAGCGACGCCATGGTCGGCCGGGTGCGTCTGCACTTCGCCACGCGCGGCTTCGGCCTGTGGGCGGTCGAGGTCCCCGGCGTCGCGCCCTTCGCCGGCTTCGTCGGCCTGTCGGTGCCGCGCTTCGAGGCGCCGTTCATGCCCTGCGTTGAGATCGGCTGGCGGCTGGCCCCGGATTGCTGGGGCAAGGGCTACGCCACCGAGGCCGCGAAGGCGTCCCTGGCCTTCGGCTTCGAGACGCTGAAACTGGCCGAAATCGTCTCCTTCACCGTGATCGCCAACGCACCCTCGCGACGGGTGATGGAACGGCTGGGCATGCGTCACGACCCGGCCGACGATTTCGACCATCCCTCGATCGCCGCGGGCAACCCGTTGCGGCGCCACGTGCTGTACCGGCTGCGGGCGCCTAACTGATTGATCGGGAAAGACTTTCTGGTGAGGGTGACGACTTCTTGACCGCGCCCGGCCTCTTGCGTACAAGGACCGCCGCACGCCGGCCCCTCGGGCCGGTTCTTCGTTTTTCGGGACCCGTATCATGACCCGTCGTTGCGAGCTCTCCGGCAAGAGCGTCCAGGTCGGCAACATCGTCAGCCACGCCAACAACAAGACCAAGCGGCGTTTCCTGCCCAACTTGCAGGACACCTCGGTGCTGTCGGACGTGCTGGGCCACGCGGTGCGCCTGCGGCTGACGCCGCGCGCCATCCGCACGCTGGAGCATAACGGCGGGCTGGACGCCTACCTGCTCGGCACGGGCAACTCCAAGCTGTCGGACGAGATGAAGGCGCTGAAGCGCCGCGTCGTCGCCGCCAAGGCGCGCAAGGACGCCAAGGCCGCCGCCTGACCGCGGCATCAGCGCCGTCCGAACGAGGCCCGCGTGAGCGGGCCTTTTTTATCGCTCACCACTTGATCAGCGGCAGGATGCTGGCGCGGTCGTCGGTCCAGACACCCCATTCCGGGTGCGCGGTCATCGGCGTGATGATCGGCTTGAGGATCGCCGAGTCGATCAGTGCCGGATTGCGCGTGACGACGACCCAGTCGCTGACGATGAAGCCGCTGCTGTCGAGATCGCGCGCCAGCACCGAATAAAGACCGCGCCGGTCGGCGGCGTTCTTCACCAGCGGCGCCAGATCGAAGTACTTGTTGCTGACATGCACCAGCAGCGCGCCGTCGCTGATGACGTGCTTCATGTAAACGTCGAACGCCTCGATGGTCAGCAGATGGATGGGAATCGAATCGCCGCTGAAGGCGTCGATGACCAGCACGCTGTACTGCTGCGGATCCTCGCGCGTCAGCGAAATGCGCGCGTCGCCCGGCACGATCTCGACCTTGGCCGGCGTGCGGGTGATGAAGGTGAAGTCGCGGCGCGCGACGATCGGCACCACGGGATCGATGTCGTAGAAGCGCACGACGTCGCCGGCGCGGCCGTGCGCGGCCATCACGCCGCTGCCCAGGCCGACCACGCCGATGCGCCGCGGCGCCGCCGGCAGCGAGCGCACCACGCGACCGACGCCCGATTCCTCGCGGTAGTACCCGGTCGCCTGCAGCTGGCGCTCGATCGCCATCATCTGGAAGCCGTGCAGGATGGCGCCGTGCACCAGCGAGCGCGAATGGTCCCGCGTGCCCTTGTTGCTCTCGGTGACGCGCAGCACCCCGTAGAAATTGCGCTGGATCGAGACGATGCGCGTGCGATCCGTCTCGTAGCGATCCCAGACCGCCAGCGCGCCGCTGCCGAAGACGACAAGCACCAGGGCCGCGGCGAGGCCGCGCAGCGCGGCCGTCTCGACCCAGGCGGCCACCTCCGATCGCCTGCCGCGGCGCTCCAGCCACCAGGCGACGATGCGCGACTCCAGCCGCGGGATCGCGATCGCCATCGGCGCGGCGACCAGCGCCAGGACGATGCCCAGATCGTACTGGTCGCGCAGGACCGCCGGCGCCAGCAGCCCGATCGCCAGGCCGCCCAGCGCGCCGCCGGTGGCCATCGCCAGATAGTAGGGGCCGAGCTTCGAGGGCGCCGGCCGCCGCGCCGACACCTCGCCATGGCAGAACAGGCAGACCATGAACAGGCCGCCGACGAACATCAGCAGGCTGGGCTTGAGCTTGAAGGCAAAGGGGTCGGCGATCAGCGTCCAGGCCATGGCGCCCGTCGCCAGCGCGGCGGCGATCAGCCACATCGGCCGGATGTAGCCGAGCCGGCCGTCGAACCAGGCCACGAAGGTCAGCAGGTAGACGGCGAGCGGCGGGATCCACAGCATCGGCACCGGCGCCACGTCCCGGGTCAGGTACTCGGTGACCGCGACCAGCAGCGCCGAGGGGATCGCCGCCAGCACGGCGATGACCCACAGCGGCGATGGCCGCGCATCGATCCCCATGTCGGCGGCCGGCGCGGCGGGCGCCTGCCCGATGTCGTCGGCGCGCACGACGTGCCAGCTGAAGGCGACGGTCAGCAGGGCGTAGACGACATAGGCCGCCGACCACACCCAGGTCTGGGCGTGCAGCCCGAGCCATGGCTCGATGACGAACGGATAGGCGACCAGCGCCGCCAGCGAGGCGACGTTGGACAGCGCGAAGAGCCGCCAAGGTGCCGCCCCCGAGCGCGCCAGCCAGCCCTGCACCAGCGGGCTGGTCGAGGCCAGCAGGCCGTAGGTCGGGCCGATGCCCAGCGCCAGCGAGATCAGGATGCCCAGCGCCGGATCGCCGGTTCCGTCGGCGGACATGCTGCCGCCCAGGCCCAGCGGCAGCGAGGCGAGGCTGGCAAAGACCAGCGCGATGTGCAGCAGGCGCTGCCGGCGCCAGCTCAGCTTCGCGGTGATGAAGGCGGCGTAGGCGTAGCCCAGCAGCAGCGCCACCTGGAAGAACACCAGGCACGCGCTCCAGATCGCCGAGCCGCCGCCGAAGCGCGGCAGCAGGAGGCGGCCGACGATCGGCTGCACCAGGAACAGCAACAACGCACCCAGCGTGACCGTGCCCGCGGCGAGGAGGCGGATCATGGCCGCGTTCCTACCCTGCCCCGCGGGTGGAGCGGGGCGCCCGCGGCGTGGAGAGGGATGGCGACATCGCGGTCAGGGATATACCTCATTCATTCACTGCATCAGTTCGAAATGCAGCAGGATCGTGCGCTGCAGGGGATTGAAGTTGTCGTCGGACATCATCCACAGCAGCGTCTCGCCATGTGGACCGCGGCGCGCGGCGATGCCCTCGAGGTTGTCGACGCTCAGCGGCTGGTGCAGCCATGCCAGTTCCTCGCCGCGCACGACGGCGTCGGGCCGTATGTCGGCCAGCTTCACCCGCTTGACCGCCACGCGCACGCCGCGCACCAGGTCGAAGGCGCGTTCGAGCAGCACGAGGTCGCCGTCGGGCAGCTGCGCGATCGATGTCGGGCGATGATCCGCATCGCGCGTCTGGTAGCGGAACTTGTGCCAGACCGCGCCCGCATCGACGATCCAGCCGACCACGGTGCCTGGCTTCTCGCTCATCTCCTCGCTGATCATGATGGTGCGGCGATCGGGCAGCACGATGATCGACTCGACGCCGCCGTTCACCGGCTGCCGCCGGAACTCAGGCGGCGTCGACAGGCGCCGCGGCCGGCCGGCCAGCCCCTGGCCGTCGCGCTCCTCGCCCGGCGGATAGTACATCACGCGATGATCGCGCTCGAAGCTGACCAGCCAGCCGCCATCGGGCAGGCGCGCCAGCCCCTCGGCATCGGTCTCCAGCTTGTCGACGAGGTGCTGGCCGTTCTCGCCGCGCAGCGAGCCGATCGTGCCCGGCGCGATGCCGACCAGTCGACCGTCGGGGGCATAGCGCAGGCCGGTCGCCAGCCACGACCCTTCGTCGGAGACACTGCGCAGGCCGATTCCGTCGGGTGCGATCCACAGGTCCGACCAGCCGCCGAACCGCTGGTCCCTGGCGGTCAGGACCAGGCCGCCGCGCCAGCGCAGCTTTCCGACCTCGCTGACGGCATCGTCGTCGGCGTTGAGCGGGATGGCGCGCGTCTGGATCTCGATCGCCGCCGGCGCCGCCGGTTCGCGCGCCTTGGTCGGCCAGACGACGGCGAGCGAAAAGGCCACGACCAGCGCCGGCAAGCCGATCGCGATATCGCGGATGCGCAACAGGGCCATGCGGGAAGGGTCTCGAGGGACGCGCGGGCGCGGCGATTGTGCCATGGCGAGGTCGTCAATCCACGCTAGAATTGCAGATATGACCCACCGACGACTGACGAGCCGGCGCGGAGTCCTGGGCGGGCTGGCAGTGACCGCGGTGGCGGCCAGCGGGCCGGCCATCGGCCGGCAGAAGCCGCCAGCCGAAGACACGCCGGTCATTACCGTGCCGGGCTTCGGCGAGTTCACCGGCAAGCTGACCCCGAAGAAGCCGTCGGGCAAGCCGGCGCCGGGCATCCTGCTGGTGCATGACGGCTTCGGCGTCACGCCGCAGATGCAGGTCTATGCCGATGGACTGGCCTTCGAGGGCTATATCGCCCTGGTGATCGACCTGTTCCACGGCAAGACCGCCAGTACCGACGCCGAGGCGGCCAGGCTCGCCCAGACGGCGATCGCCGGCGACGTGGCGATCAAGGCCATCGCCATGTGGGCGGACTGGCTGCGCTCGCGCGACT
Organism: Reyranellaceae bacterium; assembly: GCA_050183765.1. Lineage (GTDB taxonomy): Bacteria > Pseudomonadota > Alphaproteobacteria > Reyranellales > Reyranellaceae > JAFAZJ01. Next base: position 53,364 of record JBFXAZ010000001.1, read on the forward strand.
TCATCGACCGCAGGCTGGGGCTGATCGCCTTCGGCCCGTCCTGCCCCTGGGCGCTGGCGGCCTCGCGCCAGACCAAGATCGAGCCGATGGCCTTCTTCTACGGCCGCGTGCAGTTCAGCGAGGAAGACGCCAAGCGCTATCCCAACCACGTCATCGCGCATTTCGGCGATCGCGACGATCTCGCCGGCCCCGCCTGGCGCTATGAGATGGAGAACCGGTTCCGCCGCATCGGCTCGACGCGGACGCGGATCCTCAGCTATCCCGCCGGCCGCAACTTCACCAATCCGCTGTCCAAGACCTACGACAAGCCCGACGCCCAGGTGGCGTGGAATTCCACCCTGGCGTTCCTCATCGAGCAGCTGGGGCGTCCGGAGAAGTGACAGCGGACGCGCGGCCTCTCGTCATCATCCTCAACGGGGTCGGCAGTGTCGGCAAGAGCGCCACGGCCCGCGCGCTTCAGTCGATCGCCCGCCGGCCGTTGCTCCATGTCGCGATGGACACCTTTCTGGAGATGCTGCCCGCCGGCCTGCTCGATGATCCGCGGGGCCTGCTGTTCGAACGCGATCGGCGCGACGGCCGGCCGGTCGTCGCGATCAGAACGGGGCCGCTGCTGCAACGGGCCCTGCGCGGCATGCGCCACGCCATCGCCGCGCTGGCCGCCCAGGGCAACGACCTTATCGTCGACGAGGTGATGCTCGATGCCGCGCCGCTCGAGGAGTACCGCACGCTCCTGAGCCCCTTCGATCTGCGCGTCGTCGGCCTGTTCGCGCCGCTCGACGTGCTCGAGGCGCGGGAACGCGCGCGCGGCGATCGCGAGATCGGCCTGGCGCGCTGGCAGTACGACCGCGTCCATCGCGGCATCGCCTATGACCTCGAGGTGGACACGGCGTCGGCGACGCCCGAGGCCTGTGCCCGGCTGATCCGCGACAGCTTCGCGCTCTGAGGACGACGCCTGCGCCGCGCCGGCACGGCGGCGGCGGCCACCCTCGCGGCGGCGACAGCCGGTCGGCCTGCCCCCTGCCTGGTTCGCCGATCAGTGCTTGCGCGCGCCCTGCGAGATCGCGGCGCTGATCTTGCGGCCGGCGCGGCGCGAGGCGTCGGCGGTGCGCGCGTCGCCTTCCTCGTCGAACAGCGAGGCGAGCTGCTCCATCATCGTGCCGCCGAGCTGGTCGGCGTCGACGATGGTGACGGCGCGCTTGTAGTAGCGGGTGACGTCGTGGCCGATGCCGATGGCGACCAGCTCGACCGGCGAGCGCAGCTCGATCCAGTCGATCACGTCGCGCAGATGACGCTCGAGGTAGTTGCCGGGATTCACCGACAGCGTCGAGTCGTCGACCGGCGCGCCGTCGGAGATCACCATGAGGATCTTGCGCTCCTCGGTGCGCGAGATCAGGCGGTTGTGCGCCCACAGGAGCGCCTCGCCGTCGATGTTCTCCTTGAGGATGCCCTCGCGCAGCATCAGGCCGAGGTTCTTGCGTGCCCGCCGCCACGGGGCGTCGGCGTTCTTGTAGACGATGTGGCGCAGGTCGTTGAGGCGGCCCGGGTTGGCCGGCTTGCCGGCGGCGAGCCACTGCTCGCGGCTCTGGCCGCCCTTCCAGGCGCGCGTCGTGAAGCCCAGCAACTCGACCTTCACGCCGCAGCGTTCCAGCGTGCGCGCGAGGATGTCGGCGCTCATCGCCGCCACCGTGATCGGACGGCCGCGCATCGAGCCGGAATTGTCGATCAGCAGCGACACCACGGTGTCGCGGAAATTGGTGTCCTTCTCCATCTTGAAGGACAGCGGCTGCGTCGGGTTGGCGATGATGCGCGCCAGACGCGCGCCGTCGAGCATGCCCTCGTCGAGGTCGAACTCCCAGGATCGGTTCTGCTGCGCCATCAGCTTGCGCTGCAGGCGGTTGGCCAGCTTGCCGATCACGCCCTGCAGGTGCGAGAGCTGCTGGTCGAGATGCTGGCGCAGGCGTGCGAGCTCGTCGGCGTCGCACAGGTCCGGCGCGTCGATCACCTCGTCGAACTTGGTGGTGTAGGCGTGGTACTGCTGGCCCTGCGGCTCGTTGCTGAGCGCGCCCGGCGGCAGCCACGGACGCTCTGCGCGGCCCGGCTCGTCCTCGTCGCCCGAACCCATCTGCATCTCGGTCTGCGCCTGGTCGGCGGTGGTCTCCGAGCTGTCGTCCTGGTCCTGGGTGTCGTCGGTCTCCTCGCCGGTGGCGCCGTAGCCGTGCGTCTCCGACGAGTCCTGGCCGTCCTCGCCGGTCTCGTTGCTCTCGCCGTCGGGATTCTCGCTCTGGTCCTGGTCCTCGTTGGACTCGTCCTCCATGTCCATCGCATCGTCGCTCAGATGCAGGTCACGGATCAGGCGGCGCAGGGCGCGCGAGAAATTGTCCTGGTTGCCGGCGGTTTCGGCGAGGCGCTCGAAGTCCTTGCCGGCCGACTTCTCGATCTCGTCGCGGAACAGCTCGACCATGTCGCGCGCCGCCTCGGGCATCGGCGTGCCCATCAGCTTCTCGCGCACCATCAGGCCCACGACCTCGGCGAAGGGCGCGTCGTCCTTGCTGCGCACGCGGCGATAGCCGCGCTGCTCGCAGCGCTCGGTCCATAGCTGGTCGAGGTTCTGCGCCACGCCGGGCATCTTCCTGGCGCCCAGCGACTCGACCCGCACCTGCTCGACCACGTCGTAGACCGCGCGCGCGGCCTCGCCGCTGGGCATGCGGCGCAGGTGCAGCTTGCGATCGTGGTGGCGCATCTTCAGCGCCATCGAGTCGGCCTCGCCGCGCGCTCGCGCGACGTCCTCGGCTGGCAGGTCGCGCGCCGGCACGGTGATGCGCGCCTCGTTGCCCATCGCCGTGCCGCCGTCGGGCACGAAGGTGACGTTGACGTCCTTGCGCGAGATCGCGCGCATGGTCGCCGACGTCAGCCGCCGAAATTCCTCGATCGGGGTCGAGTCCTTGGTTGTCGCCACGACGCGCTCCCGCGCCCTAGTGGAGCTTGGCCTTGCCGTGGCCGGTCGGCAGCTCCTTGCCGAAGCAGCGCTGATAGTACTCGGCGACGGTGGTGCGCTCGACCTCGTCGCACTTGTTGAGGAAGGTCAGCTTGAAGGCGAAGCCGATGTCGCCGAAGATCTCGGCGTTCTGCGCCCACGTGATCACGGTGCGCGGCGACATCACGGTCGAGATGTCGCCGGCGATGAAGCCCGCGCGCGTCAGGTCGGCCAGCGCCACCATGTTGTTGATGGTCTTGCGGCCGGCATCGGTGTCGTAGGCCTTCGACTTGGCCAGCACGATGCCGACCTCCTGGTCGTGCGGCAGGTAGTTCAGCGTGGTGACGATCGACCAGCGGTCCATCTGGCCCTGGTTGATCTGCTGCGTGCCGTGATACAGGCCGGTCGTATCGCCCAGGCCGACGGTGTTGGCCGTCGAGAACAGGCGGAACGAGGGGTGCGGGCGGATCACCTTGTTCTGGTCGAGCAGGGTGAGCTTGCCCTCGACCTCGAGCACGCGCTGGATCACGAACATCACGTCGGCGCGGCCGGCGTCGTACTCGTCGAACACCAGGGCGGTGGGCGACTGCAGCGCGTAGGGCAGGATGCCTTCGCGATATTCCGTCACCTGCTTGCCGTCCTTCAGGACGATGGCGTCCTTGCCGATCAGGTCGATACGGCTGATGTGGCTGTCGAGGTTGACGCGGATGCAGGGCCAGTTGAGCCGCGCCGCGACCTGCTCGATATGGGTCGACTTGCCGGTGCCGTGATAGCCCTGGATCATCACACGTCGGTTGTGCGCGAAGCCGGCCAGGATCGCGAGCGTCGTGTCGTGGTCGAACAGGTAGTCCGGGTCGAGGGTCGGAACATGCTCCGTCGGCGTCTTGAAGGCGGGCGCCTTCATGTCGCTGTCAATGCCGAACGCCTCGCGAACGGAAACGGTGGTATCGGGTACTTGCGGGCCGGAAGCAGACGTCATCACCAAATCCAAACATGGAAACCCCGGCGGGACGCCGGGGCATCCGAGGATGGCAGGGCCGCTACATCGCTGCAAGCGCGCAATCGTCGCGATATTCCGCTTGCTGGCATGCCCTTCCGAGGGGGCGATTCGCCAGCCCGATCAAATGGTTGCCTGGCCGCTGCAGCGCGACCCGGACAATTTCCCGTTGGCGTTACACACGAGACAGGAAAGGCCCGCTCGCGAGATAGGGACGTGACCGAGGCCGCGCAAGATGGCGACAGGAGCAAAGGGGAGACCACGGCATGCAAATCGTCGCCAGCAAGACCAGCGGCTACAACCCGGTGCGCTCTTTCCTCGGACATTCCTATGAGAAGCCGATGCAGAAGGTGCTCGAGCGCTACACCAACCTTCTGTCGGCGGGAATCGCCCGGGCGCCGGCCTATGAGCGCAACTGGATGCTGACCAGCCTGTTCAAGCCGGACGCGCCGGACTTCGCCAGCGGCCAGGTCGCCGAGGCGGTGGTGCAGTGGCTGTGCTCCGGTCGCGTCATGCCGGTGCCGGTGAGCGGCCTGAGCCGCTACCAGCTCGGCGAAAAGCGCGGCGCGCACTGGGTCTACGAGACCTATACGATGGCCACGCTGCTGCGCGACGCCTGGCGCAGGTTCCCGGAGCTGAAGCCGATCCTGGTCGAGGGCTCGCCCGATGCGCCCTACACCAAGACCATCCGCAATCTCAGCCCGGTGCGCCGCACCCACCACTTCGTCCTGCTGCGCATGGGCAGCCGCCTGTACGTCGTCGACGGTATCCGCGGCATGGTGTTCGACAGCCTGCGCAACTACCTCAACGCCGTCATGCTGCCCGGCCAGTGGGGCGAGGAGAGCGTGCGCATGAAGTGGTTCCGCATCTTCGACGGCGGTCGAGAGAGCGACGTGCGCGGGATCGCCGCCGAGGATTGCTGGGAGACGCCGGTCAACTGAGCCGCCGCGCCGCCGGGATTGGCGGTGAGGGGTTCCGGAGGACCGAGCACCATCGAGGATTTGGATGTCGCCGCGACCTGGGCAGAGGTCGCGGTGGCGGGGTCGGGTGTCGTCCTGGCGGGGGAGGATATTTCAGGACGACACCCTCACTCTGCCGCGTCGGGCAGCGCGTCGAGCCCGAACGCCTCGGCCAACAGGACATAGCTGCGCTGCCGCGCCTCGAAATCGTAGGTGATGGTCACGCACAGGAATTCGTCGACGCCGTAGGCCTCGGCGTGGCGCTCCAGCCCTTCGCGCACGGTCTTGGGCGAGCCGACCACGGCGCGTCGGCGCATCGCGCCCATCAGCGCGCGCTCGCGCTCGCTGTAGGGATAGGTCAGCGCCTCCTCGACCGTGGGGATCGCCGTCTGCTCGCCGGTGGTGCGCCGCTTCATGGCCCAGAACTCGCGGCTCGACGCCAGGCGCTCGGCCTCCTCGTCGGTTTCGGCGCAGATCACCGAGATGCCGACCGCGCCCTGCGACCGCTCGTGAAGCGGCCCGGCGCGGAAGTTCTGGAGATAGGCGCGCATCGCCTCGATGCCGCCTTGCGGCTCGATGAAATGCGCGTAGCAGAACGGCAGGCCGAAATGCGCCGCATAGGCCGCGCTCTGGTCGGATGAGCCCAGCAGCCAGACCTCCGGCGCGCTCTCTCCGATCGGCTGGGCGCTGACGCCGTGGCCCTGGTGCCCCTCGGGCACGGCGTCGTGCAGCCAGGCGAGCAGGTCGCGGATCTGGTACGGGAAATACTCGATGCCGTAGGCCTGCGGGCCCGGCTGCAGCAGATGCGCGGTGCGCCGGTCGCTGCCCGGCGCGCGGCCGATGCCGAGGTCGATGCGCCCGGGATACAGCGTCTCCAGCACGCGGAACTGCTCGGCGACCTTCAGCGCGCTGTAGTGCGGCAGCATCACGCCGCCCGATCCCACCCGCATGCGCCGGGTCAGCGCCGCGACCCGCGCGATCAGGATCTCCGGCGCCGAGCCGGCGAGCGCCGGCGACGCGTGGTGCTCGGCCAGCCAGTAGCGGCGATAGCCCAGCCGGTCGCATAGCCGCGCCAGGTCGAGCGTCTCGCGCATGGCCTGCGCCGCCGTCCCGCCCGAGCGGATCGGCGACTGGTCGAGGACCCCGAGTTTCAGCGCGCGTGTCACGGGCGGCAGGATGGGTGCCGGCACCGGCAGGGGTCAATCCGCGTCGGCTGGACGCGATGGTTGTACTCTGTGGAAGTTGCTATCCTGGGAGTATTGGCGAACCGCGCTGGCAGGAGAGGCGGATGGTCGACATCAATCCGAAGGTGATCGTCGGCACGTGGGAGAGGGGCTACGCGCTCGACGTCCATACGACCAGCAGCAGGGTGGTATACGACGACAGGGGCCGGAAGACATTCGAGAACACATACTCGCCGATGGGCGATTTGGTGAACCGGCTGAAGTACCGTGGCGATCGTTCGGCGGCGACTGACATCATCGAGACGGCTGTGCGGTTCCTCTCTCCGCGCCGCGCCAATGTCGACGTCATCGTGCCGGCGCCGTGGTCGACAGAGCGACCGTTCCAGCCCGTCGACCTGATCGCCGACGGCATCGGCGCCGCGCTGCACATTCCCGTGGCGCGCTGCATCTCGACGACACGCGCCCCGACCGCGCTCAAGGGGGTCGACGCGCCGGAGCTGCGCGCCCGGGCGGTGGACGGGCTCTACGCCGTCACGGCTGCCATGGTCGCGGGAAAGCGCGTATTGTTGATCGACGATGTTTATCGCTCCGGCACGACCCTGAACGCGGTCACATCGGTGCTCCTGGATGTCGCGAAGGTGGCGAAGGTGTACGCGCTGACCATGACGTGGACGCGGACCAGCCGATGACGACGGTCTTCGTCGGCGGCTCGCGCAGCATCGCGCGGCTGCCAGCGGCCGCCGGCGAGCGTCTCGACAATATCGTCGCCAGCGGCGCGCATGTCGTGGTGGGCGACGCCGCCGGGGCCGACAAGGCGGTGCAGCGGCATTTGCTCGACGCCGGCTATCGCAGCGTCGAGATCTTCGCGTCGGAGGGCCGGCCGCGGCACAATCTCGGCGACTGGCCGGTGCGCACCGTCTCCGCTGCGGGCGTGCGCGGCGGCTACGCGTTCTTCGCCGCCAAGGATCGCGCCATGGCCGAGGTCGCGGAATTCGGGCTGATGATCTGGGACGGCAAGAGTCCCGGCACGATCCTCAACATTCTGCGGCTGGTCGGGCAGGACAAGAAAGCGGTGCTGATCGAGTCGCCGGGTGGTCGCACCACGACGTTTCGCGGCGCGGCGGACTGGGTGGCGTTCCTCGACGGACGCGACGCGCGTTTGCGCGCGGATTTGCGCCAGCGGGCGACGGCGGCGGAGTGGAACCTGGGTGCGCAGCCCGGCCTTGCCGAGGATCGTCCGCCTGGCAAGCCGCGACGGGCAGGATCGTAGCGGCCAGGGCCGAACCTTTCTTGCCGTCGCGCGTTGTGGGGTGGCTCGCCCTTCCACGACCCTCCCGGACCAGGAGATGCGCACGCCTTTCGTTTCGTCGGCCTTCGTGCCGCTGGCGGCGTTTCTCGTCTGTGGTGCGCTGGCGATCGCCGCGCTGGTCTACGGCGCCGCCGTGCTGGTGCCGCTGGCCGTGGCCGGCTTGCTGGCGGCGACGCTGGCGCCCCTGGTGCAGCGGCTCAAAGGCGCCGGCGTGCCGCGCGTGGCGACGGTGGCGCTGTGCGTCAGCCTGCTGGTGACCGGGTTCGCCTTCATCGCCGCGGTGATCGGCACGCAGGCCGCCGATCTCGCGCGCGATCTGCCGAAGTATGAATATTCCATGCGCGCGAAGCTGCGCACCGTCGCCAGCGGCCTGCCGGCGGAGGGGGTGATCGGCCAGGCGGCCGCCACCCTGCAGCGCCTGAGCCGCGACCTGGAGCAGAGCGCGGCGCCATCGACGCAGCCTCCCGGAGGCGCTGCGCCGCCGGTGGCGGTGCGGGTGCAGGAGCCGCCGCTGTCGCCCAGCGATATCGCCGGCAGCATCATCGGCCGCATCGCCCACCCGCTGGTCACCGCGGGGCTCACCGTCCTGCTGCTGATCTTCCTGCTGCTCGAGCACGAGGAGTTCGCGCTGCGCCTGTCGCGCTCCTTCGGGGAGAGCCGCATGGAGAGAGTGCGAATCGCCTTCGACGACATCGTGCTGAACATCGGCCGCTACCTGCAGGCGATGCTGGCGCTCAACGTGTCCTTCGGCGTGGTGATCGGGCTCGGGCTGTTCGCGCTGGGCGTGCCCAACGCGCTGCTCTGGGGGCTGGTCGCCGCGGTGCTGCGCCTGGTGCCCTATGCCGGCGTGCCGCTGGCCGCCATCGGCCCCGTCTTCATCGCCCTTGCCGTGGGCGACGGCTGGCTGACGCCGGCGCTGGTGCTGGCGCTGTTCATCGGGCTCGAGCTCGTCATCGGCAACCTGGTCGAGCCGATCCTCTACGGCAGCCGTTGCGGGCTCTCGCCGCTGATCCTGCTGCTCGCCGCCGCCTTCTGGGGCACGATGTGGGGCGGCATCGGCCTGGTGCTGAGCACGCCGCTCACCGTCTGCCTCGCGGTGCTCGGCCGCCACGTGCCGCAGTTGCGCTTCGTCACGGAGCTGGTCGGCTCGGAGCCCAAGTTCAATCCGCAATACGACCGACTGCGCCGACGGCGTGTCGCGGCGGCGCGGGTTTGAGACTACAGTGGGCGCAGTTTTCACCATGCATGCAGGCTGCCGTGTCGTCCGAAGATGTACTCGACCCGCGTTTCTGGGCCAGGCCGACACCCACCCGACACGGCGACATCGATGTCGATGACATCTACGTCGCCGTCGGCCGCGTGCTCAGCGAATGGTCGATGGTCGAGATCGCGCTGGGCAGGCTCTACGCCGTGCTCGACGGCGCCGCGCCGCAGGCCGCCTGGAGCGCCTACGCCGCCGGGCGTGATCCGCAGACGCGCCAGGCGCGGCTGAGCGAGGCGGCGCGCAACCGCTTCGCCGACGACGACTCCGAGGACGGCGTCACTTCTCGCCGCGTGATCGAGGCCGCCGGCCTCGCCGCGCAGCGGCGCGACGACGTGGTGCACGGCATCGCCGTGCTGTTCCGTCCCGGTGCGCTCGACGGCAGCTATCTCGTGCCGACCGGCTTCACCGCCGGCGACTCCAACATGCCCGACTACGCCTACACCGCCGCGCAGCTCACCGCCCTGCGCGGCCGGTTCGGCCGGCTGCAGGACGAGATCAACGTGCTGATCCTCAAGCTGCAGGTCGCGCTCGGCCATTGAGGCGCACGACATCGCCGCGTCGCCCTGCGGACCCATGTATCGGCGTCGCGGTTTCCGGAGTTCGCCATGAAGCATTTCGTTCTCGAGCTGGCGATGGTCGTCACCTGCGTCGTCGCCGCCGTCGCCGACGTCGCGCTGGCGCACTACGCCGGCTTCGAGCTCTTCAACCTGACGTTCTGGTTCATCGTGCCGGTGGGCGCGATGATCGTCGGCGCCTTCGCCGCCAGCGGCGCGATCGTCGCCGCCCGCCTGTTCGATATCCGGCCCTCGATGGCGCAGGCCGTCGTCAGCGCCGCGATCATCGGCGCGGCGACGATGCTGCTGATCTACTTCCTGGAATACAACACGCTGGTGGTGCGCGGCGTGAAGCTGCGCACGCTGCTGGACTTCTGGACCTATGTCGACATCTCGCTGACCCGGACCCACATGCGCCTGGGCCGCTCGCACCAGGATCTCGGCGAGGCCGGCGACCTCGGCTATCTGCTGGCGATGGTGAAGCTGGCCGGCTTCGTCCTCGGCGCCTACTTCGTCTTCGCGATGATCCGCGGCATGGCGGCCTGCCCGCGCTGCGGCGCCTACTTCAAGACCGTGCGCACGAAGAAGAGCCCGGACCTGCCGGTCGACGAGGCCGCGTCGGTGCACCAGCAGTTCGTCTCCGGCGACATGCCGGCGATCAAGCGGGCGCTCGACTGGCCGCCCGAGCCGCGCAAGCTGGAGAAGAAGCAGCCCAGGGCCCGGCTGGTCTACCGGCTGTGCCAGTGCCCGAAATGCGCCGCGCGCGCGGTGATCGGCTCGATGCTGGTCTCGGGCGGCCGCGAGTTCCGCGAGGTCAAGGGCACGAAGTTCATCCGCCCGCTGCCCGACAACGACACGGTGGTCGCGCCGGCGTTTTGAGGCGATCGCGGGACGCTACAGCCCGACCTGGCCCATCGCCAGGAACTTGTCGCGCCGGGCGCGGCGCACGGTGTCGCCGTCGAGCGTCTCGAGATCGGCGAGATGGCGCGCGATGGCGTCGCCGGCGGCCTTCACCGCGGCCTCGGGGTCGCGATGCGCGCCGCCCACCGGCTCGGGCACGATCTCGTCGCAGACCGCGAGCTTCTTCAGGTCGTCCGAGGTGATGCGCAGCGCCTCGGCGGCTTCCTGCGCCTTGTCGGCCGAGCGCCACAGGATCGAGGCGCAGCCCTCGGGGGTGATCACCGAGTAGACCGCGTGCTCCATCATCAGCACGCGGTTGGCGGCGGCGATAGCGATGGCGCCGCCCGAGCCGCCTTCGCCGATCACCAGGCTGACCATCGGCACGCGCAGGTCGAGGCAGACCTCGATCGAGCGCGCGATCGCCTCGGCCTGGCCGCGCTCCTCGGCGTCGACGCCGGGATAGGCGCCGGCGGTGTCGACGAAGGTCACCACGGGCAGGCCGAAACGGTCGGCGAGCTGCATCAGGCGTTGCGCCTTGCGGTAGCCCTCGGGCTTCACCATGCCGAAATTGTGCTTCACGCGGCTTTCGGTGTCGTCGCCCTTCTCCTGGCCGATCACCACCGCGGGGCGGCCGGCGATGCGGCCCAGACCGCCGATGATCGCGGCGTCCTCGGCGAAGCCGCGGTCGCCCGCCAGCGGCGTGAAATCCTCGACCAGGCCGGCGATGTAGTGCTTGGCGTGCGGCCGGTCGGGGTGGCGGGCCACCTGCAGGCGCTGCCAGGCGGTGAGCTTGGCATAGGTCGCGCGGATCTGGCGATCGACCTTGTCCTGCAGCTTGGAGACCTCGTCGGCGATGTCGATGCCTTCGCCCTGGCCCTCGCCATCGTCGCCGCCCTGATGCCGGAGCTCGGCGATCTTGCCTTCAAGGTCAGCGATGGGCTTCTCGAAATCGAGATAGGTCGGCATACGGCGCTTCTGCTCCCGAGGTGGCCCGACGCTGGCCTCAGGCCGTCATCCCGAGGCGCCGCGCCATGCTGAGCAGGACTTCTGCCTGCTTGATCGAGGCATTGTCGATCAGTTTTCCATCCAATGCCACCGCCCCCTTGCCGGCCTTCTGCGCCTCGACCATGGCATCGAGGATGCGCCGGGCCTTGGTCACCTCGTCTTTCGAGGGCCCGAAGACCTCGTTGGCCAGCGCCACCTGCGAGGGATGGATGGCCCATTTGCCCTCGCAGCCCAGCACCGCGGCACGGTTGGCCTGGGCACGGAAGCCGTCGGGATCGGAGAAATCGCCGAACGGCCCGTCGATCGGCCGCAGGCCGTTGGCGCGGGCGGCCACCACCATGCGCGAGATCGCGTAATGCCAGGGATCGGCCCAGACGAAGTCGCGCCTGCCCTCGGCGTCCTTGTCGGTCAGCACGCCGTATTGCGGGTGCGGGCCGCCGATGTTCACCGTCTTGGCCTTGGTCGAGGCGGCATAGTCGGCAACGCCGAAATGCAGCGATTCGTTGCGCTTCGAGGCGCCAGCGATGGCGTCGACATTGGCCATGCCCAGGGCCGTCTCGATGATCATCTCGAAGCCGATGCGCTTCTTGGCCCGGGTCGCGGTCTCGACCTGGCTCACCAGCATGTCCAGCGCGTAGATGTCGGCGGCGGTGCCGGCCTTGGGGATCATGATCAGGTCGAGCTTGTCGACCGCGCCCTCCAGCACGTCGATCACGTCGCGGTACATCCAGTGGGTGTCCAGCCCGTTGATGCGCAGCGACATCGTCTTGCCGCGCCAGTCGACCTCGTTGAGCGCCTGGATGACGTTCTTGCGCGCCTGGTCCTTGGCGTCGGGCGCCACGGCGTCCTCGAGGTCGAGGAAGATGACGTCGACCGGCCCCCTGGCGGCCTTCTCGAACAGCTCGACCCGGCTGCCCGGCACGGCCAGCTCGCTGCGGTTCAGGCGCGAGGGCGCCGGCTCGGCGATCGTGAAGCTCATCGGCTGTCCCCGTTATGCTGCAACTGCGATGATGCGATGCAATAAGAGGGAAATGGCGGGCCGAGTCAATGCGCGCCTATTTCTTGGCCGGGGCGCCGTTGCCGGCCAGCGGGTGGTGTTCCTGGACCAGCGTCTTGAGCTTCTCGTCCAGCACGTGGGTGTAGATCTGGGTGGTGGCGATGTCGGCGTGGCCCAGCATCATCTGCACGCTGCGCAGGTCCGCGCCATGGGCCAGCAGGTGGCTGGCGAAGGCGTGGCGCAGCACGTGCGGCGAGACGCGGCGTGGGTCGAGATCGGCCTGCAGCGCCAGCTCCTTCAGCAGCTGGCCGAAGCGCTGGCGGGTGAGATGGCCCTCGGCCGAGCGCGAGGGAAACAGGTAGGGCGAGGATTCGTCGGGCCTGAGCGTGGCGCCGCGCGCGCCCAGCCAGGCGAAGATCGCCGCGCGCGCCGGCTCGCCCAGCGGCACCAGCCGCTCCTTGTTGCCCTTGCCGCGCACGATCAGCACGCGCGGATCGCGCTCGACCGCCGCCAGCGGCAGGCTCACCAGCTCCGACACGCGCAGGCCGCCGGCGTAGAGCAGCTCGAGCAGGGCCGCCAGCCGCAGCCCCTCGGTGGCGTCGCGCTTGTGCGCCGCCTCGATCAGCGCCGCGACCTCGCCGGTCGACAGCACCTTTGGCAGCGGCCGGCCGAGCTTGGGCGAATCGAGCGTCGCCGAGGGATCGTCGGATCGCCGGCCGTCGGCCAGCAGGAAGCGGTAGAACTGGCGGATCGCCGACAGCCGCCGCGCCGCCGTGCCGGCCCCCATGCCGGCGTGGCGCAGGCTGGCGATATAGGCGCGCAGCGCGTCGCTGTCGGCCTCGAGCGGCTTGACCTTGCGGCGCGCCAGGAAGGCGGCGAGATCGTCGAGATCGCGGCCATAGGCCTGCTCGGTGTTCTTCGACGCGCCGCGCTCGGCGACCAGCATCTCGATGAACATCTCGACCTGCGGGTCGCGCGGCGGGCCCTCGCGCGGACGACGGCCGCGGCGGTCGCGGATGCGCGGCGCGGCGCGGGCGCGGCTGGTGGCGAGCGCCATGGTCAGAGATCCGCCAGGATCGCGTATTCGACGGCGAAGGCGCGCGCCACGTCGCGGCGGTTGATGCGCACCAGCGCGCGCAGGATGGCCGCGACCTTGGCCGGTTCGAGGCTGGCGAGCGGCGTCGCGCCGGCCAGCGCGACGGCCCGGCAGATCGTCTCGGAGAACCGCTCGGCCTCGGCCGCCGCCAGCAGTGCCGCGATCGCCGGATCGCGGGGCGCGCGCGGCGCACCGGCCGCAAGCGGTGCCAGCGCCTCACGCGGCGCCGCCTCCAGTGCCGTCAGCACCGCATGCAATGCCGCGGCGGAGTGCGGCCGCAGGGCGGCGCGACGCTCCATCAGCCTGGCATCGAGCGGCAGGCGATTGGGCAGGCGTCCGATGGCGGCCATCGGCGCCAGCAGGGCCATGCGGTCGGCGACCTGATCGGCCGGGCCGCCCTGCGCGGCCTTGAACCATTCGCTGGCGCGGTCGTAGCGCTCCAGGGTCATCGCAGCGAGCAGGCCGGCGGCGGCGAATTCGGCGTGGATGGGCGTCGGCCGCGCCGCGGCGATCGCCTGGGACAGGGCGCGGACCGCGCTGCCCGCCGTATCGCGCGACACCTGGAAGAGCCGATGGGCGAGCACGACGCGCTGCTCGTTGCTGGTCGCGCCCTGCGCCTGGGCGAAGACGACCGCGCGCCACGCCGTCGGCGATGTCGCCGGAGCGTTCTGCAGGCCGCGCGAGAGTTCCCTGTAGAACTCGACCAGGCGGTCCGGCTCGATCACGCCGGAGCGCTCGGCGCGCTCGGCGAGCTCGACGCGGCGATTGAGCGGGATCGCCTTGTTCTCGATCGCCCCGCGCAACACGCCCGGCGAGTCGAAGCCGGTCGTCGGCGTGGGCAGCCCGGCGATGTCAATCAGCGCCAGGACCAGCCCGTCCTCGGTCGGGCCGACCGGCGGCGCCTTCGTGCCGCCGGCGATTTGCCCGGCCAGCGCGACGAAAGTGCGGTCGGCATCCGGCTGCGCGCGCAACGCCTCGAGCTTGGCGCGCGCGGCGTCCGTCTGGCGCGCGTGCAGATCGCAGACGATCGCCGCTTCGCGCCACCAGGTCTCGCCGAGATGCTCGCCGGCGCTCTGCACCTGCGCGCAGGCACTGTCGCGCTGACGCACGCGCATCAGCGCCTCGGTGACCAGCCGCGAGGTCATCGGCCCTTCGCCGCCCTTGCCCAGGCGCAGCAATTCGTTGGCGTTCTCGGCTTCGCCCATCGCCGCCAGCTTCTCGATCCGCAGGGTGAAGAGCAGCGGCATCGCCCCGTCGGGCCGCGGCGGCGTGGCCGCGGCGGTGAGCAGGCGGAACTGCAGGTCGCGCAGCACGCGCGATTGCGGCGCCGCGGGCAGGTCGGCGATCAGGACGCGCGCGGCGGCCATCGAGGTGCCGTGCCAGGTCCAGCCCGGGATGCCGGCGCTGCGCGTGTCGACCAGCCCGACCCGATCCAGCGGATTGACCTGCGGCGCGGCGGGCAGCGAGGTCAGCGGCGGCGTGTCCTGCGCCCGCGCCGCCCCCCAGGACAGCATCCCGCCGGCCAGGACCGCGAGGAGTGCGCTAGCGCGAGAAGCGGTCATGGGGAATCTGGATCTCGATGCTGCGGGTGGGCGGCGGCACGTCGATGATCGCCAGCATCACGAATCCCGCCAGTGCCACCACCAGGAGGAAGCCGAGGAGGATCGTTCCAAAGCCCAGTCGAGACATTCTGTGCGTGCTCGCAGGTGGCAAAGGGGGTGGAGCGGGGCGCGCCGGCATGGGACGCGCCTCACGCCGCCGCTTGTGCGATCACGGCCAAGCGGCGATATAGGGCGGGACACTACTCCGCGGACATCCGACAGGCAACGCGCGTATGCGCGCAACATCTTGAGAATCATCGCAGAATTGGCCGAAATCGTGGACGAATCGCGCCCCGCCACGGCGGACCCCGCCATCACCCGCACCATCGCCCTGGTCGGGCTGATGGGCGCGGGCAAGAGCGCCATCGGCAAGCGTCTGGCGCAGCGGCTGGGCTTGCCCTTCGTCGATGCCGACATCGAGATCGAGGCGGCGGCGGGCTGCACCATCGAGGAATTCTTCGAGCGCTTCGGCGAGGCGGAGTTCCGCGCCGGCGAGCGCCGCGTGATCCAGCGCCTGCTCGACGGCACGCCGCACGTGCTGGCGACCGGCGGCGGCGCCTTCATGGATCCGCAGACCCGCGCCCTGATGCGCGAGAAGGCGACCACGATCTGGCTGCGCGCCGACATCAACGTGCTGTTCGAGCGCGTCTCGCGCCGCTCCAACCGGCCGCTGCTGAAGAACGGCGATCCGCGCGGCACCCTGGAGCGGCTGATGGCGCTGCGCTATCCGGTCTACGCCGAGGCTGACATCGTGGTCGACAGCCGCGACGCGCCGGCGGATCGCACGGCCGAGGATGTGCACGCAGCCTTGCTGCGCCATCTCGGCGTGCCGGCAGGAGCCCCCTCGTGACAGCCCAACCCCGTCGCGTGCCGGTGGCGCTCGGCGATCGCGCCTACGACATCCTGATCGGCCCCGACCTGGTCGCGCGCGCCGGCGAGCATTGCGCGCCGCACATCCCCAAGCGCCGCGCCATCGTCGTCACCGACGATGCGGTGGCCGGGGTGCATCTGCAGCCGCTGGTCGCGGCGTTGAAGTCTTGCGGCATCGACGCGCCCTCGGTGGTGGTGCCCGCCGGCGAGGCGAGCAAGGATTTCGGCGAGTTCGGCCGGCTGATCGACCGGCTGCTCGACCAGCGGCCGGACCGCGACACGGTCCTGATCGCGCTGGGCGGCGGCGTGGTCGGCGATCTGTGCGGCTTCGCCGCCTCTGTGCTGCTGCGCGGCGTCGACTTCATCCAGGTGCCGACGACCCTGCTGGCCCAGGTCGACAGCTCGGTGGGCGGCAAGACGGCGATCAACACGCGCCACGGCAAGAATCTCGTCGGCACCTTCTACCAGCCGCGCCTGGTGCTGGCCGATACCGGCGTGCTCGACACCCTGCCGCGGCGCGAATTGCTGGCGGGCTATGCGGAGATCGCCAAGTACGGCCTGATCGACGACGAGCCGTTCTTCGCCTGGCTCGAGCGCAACGGCCCTGCCGTGATCGACGGCGATGCGCAGGCGCGCAGCGAGGCGATCGCGCGCAGCTGCATCAGCAAGGCGCGCATCGTGGCGCTCGACGAGCGCGAGCAGGCCGGCGTGCGCGACCTGCTCAACCTCGGCCACACCTTCGGCCATGCGCTGGAGAAGGAGAGCGGCTACGGCGGCGACCTGCTGCATGGCGAGGCGGTGGCGATCGGCATGGTGCTGGCTTTCGACATGTCGGCCGCGCTGGACCTGTGCGCGGCGTCGGACGCCAGGCGCGTGCGCGCGCATCTCGAATCGGTCGGCCTGCCGGTGTCGCCGTTGACGATTCCCGGCACGAACGTGCGCGGCTGGGACGCCGCTCGGCTGGTCGAGCACATGCGCGCCGACAAGAAGAACCGCGACGGCAAGCTGACCTTCATCCTGGCGCGCGGCATCGGCCAGTCCTTCGTGCGCCGCGGCGTCGAGGGCGAGGCGGCGCTCGACACCATGCGGCGCGCGCTCGCGGCGTGATTCGATGTCGTCCCCGGGGCCGATATCGTGATTGAAAAGCTGCTGACGCCGGAAGTGGTGGTGCCGCTGGTGGCGGCCTGCATCGGCGTCGCGGCCTTCCTGTCCTCGAGCCGGGCGGCGCTGACCCACACCGCGCGGCCGCGCATGCATCGCCTGGCGCAGCTCGGCAACCGCCGCGCCCGCCTGGTCGGCGCGCTGATCGACCGCCGCGACGACGTGATCGGCGCGCTGCGCCTGGGCAACCTGGTGGTCAATGTCGCGATCGCCTCGCTGACGACGGCGCTGATGGCGTCGATGTACGGCATCTACGGCGTGATCTACGCCGCGGCGCTGGCGTTCGCGCTGATCCTGGTGCTGGGCGAGATCCTGCCGCGCAGCCTCACCCAGCTCGGGCCCGACCGCGTCGCGCTGTTCCTCGCCCCCGCGATCGAGCTCGTCGCGTCGCTCCTCGGGCCGGTGATGGAAGGCGGCGCGCGGCTGGTGCGCGGTCTGTTGCGGCTGCCCGATCCGCGCCTGCGGCCCGACCGTGACGCGGCGGCGCGCGAGCAGCTGCTGCGCGGCGCGATCGATCTGCACGACGAGGCCGGCGACGAGAAGGACGCGCCCGACGAGAAGAAGATGCTGCGCTCGGTGCTCGACCTCGCCGACCGCACCGTGGCATCCGTCATGGTGCCGCGCGGCAACGTCGAGGCGCTGAACGCGGCGCTGCCGGTCGCCAGGCTGGTCGAGCTGGTGCTGGCCAGCCCGCATACCCGCATCCCGCTCTATCGCGGCCAGCCTGAGAACATCACCGGCGTCGTGCACGCCAAGGCGCTGTTCCGCGCCGTGCACCGCCACGAGGGGTCGCTCGACCAGCTGTCGCTGCAGGGCTTCGTGACCGCGCCCTGGTACATCCTCGATACCACCTCGCTGCTCGACCAGCTGCAGGCCTTCAAGCGCCGGCGCGAGCATTTCGCCGTCGTCGTCGACGAGTACGGCGGCCTTCAGGGCGTCGTGACGCTCGAGGATATCCTCGAGGAGATCGTCGGCGAGATCGACGACGAGACCGATGTGCGCGTCGCCGGCGTCGAGGCGCGGGACGACGGCAGCTTCATCTGCCTGGGCCAGGTGCCCGTGCGCGACCTCAACCGCGAGTTCGGCTGGCGCCTGCCCGAGGACGTCGCCACCACCATCGCCGGCATCGTGCTGCACGAGGCGCGGCGCATCCCCGAGGTCGGCCAGAGCTTCGCCTTCCACGGCTTCCGCTTCGAGGTGCTGGGCCGCGAGGGCAATCGCATCGCGCGGCTGAAGGTGATACCGCCGTTGCCCGCGGCGCCTTCGCCGCTATAGTCGCGGCCACATTCCCGGCACCATCGCACGAGCCAGCCCATGCCCTTGTCCGCGCCCGTCGCGCGCCAGCACCTGCATACGCGTCGCGTCACCTGTACCGGCTATTTCCGCGAGGACGGCCTGTTCGACATCGAAGGCCAGATCACCGACGAGAAGACCTACGAGCAGGACAACGAGTGGCGCGGCAAGCTGAAGGCCGGCGACTACGTCCACAACATGTCGATCCGCCTCACCATCGACCGCAAGATGGTGATCCGCGACGTCGAGGCCTGCACCGACCACTCGCCCTATCGCATGTGCGGCGACGTGGCGCCCAACTTCAAGGCGCTGATCGGCCTGCGCATCGCCGGCGGCTTCCTCAAGCAGGCGCGCGAGCGCGTCGGCGGCACCAAAGGCTGCACGCATATCGTCGAGCTGCTCGGACCGGTCGGCACCACCGCCTTCCAGACGCTCGGCTCGGACAAGGCGGACGAACTCAGCCGCGAGCACTGGCACAGGGAACTCGCCGCGCGCGGCGAGAGCCCGCCGCCCCAGCGCAAGCTCGAGGTGAAGGACTATCGCGCGCCATCGGTGATGAACACCTGCCACGCCTGGGCCGAGGACAGCCCGGTCATGAAGCGCTGGGCGCCGCTGCACTACACCGGTCCGGACAGCGAAACGGTCCGCGCGCAAGCCGAGGCCCGGGTCAAGGCGGGGCTTCCGCCCGAGGCGTAGCGCCCGTAGTCTCCCGCGCAACAACGTTGGGAGTGAAACGCCATGATCTTGAATCGTCGGACTCTGCTGGCCTCGACGCTCGGCGCGATGGCCGCGGGCGGTGCGGCGGCGCAGACCAAGTGGCCGGACAAGCCGGTGAAGATGGTGGTCGGCTTCACGCCGGGCAGCGCGACCGACGTCTCGGGGCGGCTGTTCGCGCAGAAGTTCAGCGAGCTCTGGGGCCAGCCCGTCGTCGTCGACAACATCGCCGGCAATTCCGGCGCG
This sequence comes from Reyranellaceae bacterium, assembly GCA_050183765.1. Taxonomy (GTDB): domain Bacteria; phylum Pseudomonadota; class Alphaproteobacteria; order Reyranellales; family Reyranellaceae; genus JAFAZJ01. The sequence continues at coordinate 72,488 of JBFXAZ010000001.1, forward strand.
ATCGGTGTCGACCGCGTCGCCAAGGCGGCGCCCGACGGCTACACGCTGATGTGGACCGGCAATGCCGCCGTCACCATCCTGCCCAGCCTGCAGAAGCTGCCCTTCGACCCGGTGAAGGACTTCGCGCACATCACGACCACCCTGGTCACCGGTTCGGTGATCATGGTCAACAACGACCTGCCGGTGAAGACGCTGGCCGATCTCGTCGCCTACGCCAAGGCCAATCCCGGCAAGCTGAGCTACGGCAGCCCCGGCATCGGCACGCCGCAGCACATCGCCGGCGAGATGCTGTCGAAGGCCGCCGGCATCAAGATGGAGCACGTGCCCTATCGCGGCGCGCAGCTGACCGACACGATGAGCGGCGTGGTGCCCGTCGCGATCCAGAACGCCGGCGCCTCGATGCCGCTGATCCGCGACGGCCGGCTGCGCGGGCTGGCCGTGACCTCGATCAAGCGCAGCGGCGCGGCGCCCGACCTGCCGACGGTGGCCGAGCAGGGCTATCCCGGCTTCGAGGCGTCGTCGTGGTTCGCCGTGCTGGCGCCGGCCGGCACGCCGCAGCCGATCCTCGACAAGGTGCGCGATGCCGCGCTGCGAGCCCTCGACGACAAGGCGATCCTCGCCAAGCTGCAGGCGCTGGGCCTCGACCCGCTGGGCAGCACCGGCGCGGAGACCAAGGCGCAGATCGAGAAGGACATCCCGAAATGGGCCCAGGTGATCAAGGACGCGGGCATCCCGCGCAACTGATCGCCGCGCCCTGGGTGCTCGCATATGGGCTGAGCTCCTTCCTTCTCCCCGCGTAGGCGGGGAGAAGGTGCCCGAAGGGCGGATGAGGGGCTTCGCGGCGTTTCGACCGCATCGATGTGGGTCGTTACACGAGAAGCCCCTCATCCGCCTCGCTGACGCTCGGCACCTTCTCCCCGCCTGCGCGGGGAGAAGGACCCAAGAGCCCCATGCGATAGTCCGAGCCGGCGGATGCCGCGGCGCCTACTTGACGATGGCCGCCTGCACCATGGTGCGGAACTGGTTGCGCAGGAAGACGCGGTCGTAGTCGTTGAGCTGCACCATGTAGAGCGCCATCAGCTTGCGCTTCGGGTCGATCCAGAACAGCGTGCCGGCGTTGCCGGCCCAGCCGTATTCGCCTTCGGAGCCGGGCAACGCCGCCATGCCGACGCTCTTGCGCACCTCGAAGCCCAGGCCGAAGCCCATGCCCGGCGGCCGTCCCGGCGCGGCGCCGACGTGGTCGGCGGTCATGAAGGCCAGGGTCTGCGGGCTCAGCAGCCGCTTGCCGTGCAGCGTGCCGCCATGGGCGAGCATCAGCATGAAGCGCAGGTAGTCGTCGGTCGAGCTGATCAGGCCGCCGCCGCCCGATTCGAAAGCGGCCTTCGTGCCGACGTCGAAGCGCGGCGTCGGCGGCCGGTCCTTGCGGCTGATCGCGGGCTGCGCCGCGCGGCCGACCTTCTGCGGCGGCAGCACGAAGGCGGTGTCGGCCATGCCCAGCGGCTTGAAGATCATCTCCTCGAGCGCCGCGCCGAGGCTCTTGCCGGTGACCACCTCGACGATGCGGCCGAGGATGTCGGTCGACACGCCGTACTCCCAGCGCGTGCCGGGCGAGAAGCGCAGCGGCATCTTCGCCACCAGCCGCGCGAACTCCTCGTTGCTGACCGCGCGATTGCCGACCTTCGCCTCGACATAGGCCTTGTTGACGAGCGAATTGCCGCGTGAGCCGTAGATCAGGCCGGATGTGTGGCGCAGCAGGTCCTGGACCGTCATCGCCCGCTGCGGCGCCACCAGCTCGAGCGTCGGCTTGCCGTCGGCGTCCTTCTTCTCGACGCCGACCTTCATGTCGGCGAATTCCGGGATGTACTGCGAGACCGGATCGCCGATCTGCATCCTGCCCTGCTCGACCAGCATCATGATGGCGACGCTGACGACCGGCTTGGTCATCGAGTAGATGCGGAAGAGCGAGTCCGGCTTCATCGGCTCGCCCTTGTCCTTGTCGCGCATGCCGAGCACGCGGTGCCACGCGATCTTGTCGTCGCGCACCACCAGCATGATCGCGCCCGGCAACAGGCCCTTCTCGATATGCGCCCTGGTCACCGCCTCCAGCCGCGCGAGCCGCTCGCTCGACAGGCCGACCTCCTCCGGCCTGACCGCGTTCGGCAACAGCGTCTCGGCGACGGCGCCGAGCAGCGGTGTCGCGGCCAGCAGGCCGGCGACCAGGATGGACCTGACTGCACCCAGCATCGTTTCCTCCCGTCACCGCGTGTCAGCGCGTGTTGTTGTCCTTCTTGCCGGTGTCGCTGTAGGAGATCTGCTGGGTGCGCCCGATGCCGACGATGGCGCAGCCGCCATCCAGGGCGCAGGCCTTGTTCTTCGAGCAGATCGTGCCGCCGCCGCAATCCTGATAGTAGGTGGTATTCATGCAACGGCCGGAACTGCTGCAGATTCGCCCCTCTTCGCATCGGTATTTGCCGCACTGCGGCCCCGTCGCCGGGCCGCCGCCGTCACAGGTGTTCTGATCCTCATTGCAGCGGCTACCGGGCGGGCAGATCGCGCCGTTGCGGCAATCGGAGTAGCCGATCGGCACGCAGGCGCCCGGCTTGTACTGGTGCTCGCGAAAGCCCGGCTCGCACCAGGTGCCCGACGGGAACTTGACGCTGCCCGGCGGCACATCGACCTTCTCGCCGCACAGCCCGTCTTTCAGGCAGATATTGCCGTCGGGGCAGTACTTGCCGTTACGGCAATCGACCCGGGCGAGGGCGCCCTCCGTGAACGACACCGAGACGATCAACGCCACCAGCGCTGCCGTCGTCCAACGTGCGATCGCAATCATCAACCTCGCTCCTCCGCCAGTATTGCCGTTACTCGCTCCGACTGCCGCCCCTACCGCTTGTAGGGCACCTGTTGCGTGCGGCCGACGCCGACGATGACGCATCCGCCGTCCTGGGCGCACGCGTTGTTCTTCGAGCAGATCGCGCCGCCGTCGCATTCCCGGAAATAGGCGGCGTTCATGCAGCGGCCCGCGCTGCTGCAGATGCGCCCGGCCTCGCAGCGGAAATTGCCGCATTGCGGGCCGGTCGGCGTGTCGCCGCCTTCGCAGGTATCGCCATCCGCACTGCAGCGCGTGCCGGGCGGGCAGATCGAGCCGTTGGTGCAGTCGGAGTAGGTCAACGGCGAACAGGCGCCGGGCCGATATTGATGCTCGCGGAAGCCCGGCTCGCACCAGGTGCCGCTCGCGGTGCGCTTGCTGCCCGGCGGCGCCTCGATCATCACGCCGCAGGAGCCGCCTTTCAGGCAGGCGTTGCCGTCGGGGCAGGAGGCGCCGTTGCCGCAATCGACTTCCGCCGAGGCCGGCACCGCCCATCCCGTGGCCACGAGCAATCCCAGGAGCGCGACGATCGCCAAGCGTGCCAAACCGGACATGCCCATCTTCCGCGCCCCCACAGCCTTCCCGAAGGCTAGCAAGCCGTCGCGTTCAGCGCACCAGCGCAATGAAGATCAGGACCATGCCGACATAGGAGGTCAGGAAGGCCGCGGTGCGCAGCCAGGGGATGCCGGCGATGTAGGCGACAGCGTGCGCGACGCGGCCCCAGAAGAAGAGCTGCGCGCCGATCAGCGTGCCGTCGCCGAACTTGTTGGTGACGGCGCCGACGACGATCAGCGCGGCGAACGGCACCAGGTTCTCGACCATGTTGGCGTGCGCGCGCCGGGCGCGGCCGATCCAGCCCTCGAGCGCCGGGAAGTCCTCGCGGTTGCCGACGACCGTCGGAATGCCCAGCTTGAGCACCAGCGCGATCGTGTAGGGCACGGTGAGCACGAGGCACAGCGCCGCGCTCAGCGCCAGAAGCAGCAACTCGGTCTGCATCGCCGGTCCCTCTCGGTTCTTGTGACGCGAAGTCTCGCGCCGCTGCTTCGCGGACGCAATCGGCGTGATACAAGGCGCGCCGATGTCGGCCTTTCCCTCGACGCCAAGCTCGGTCCGCGCCGGGATTGCCTGCGTTGCCGCGGGCGCCGCGACCTTCTCCATATTCGACGCGCTCAACAAGGGCATGTCGGATACGTTGCCGCTGGCCCAGCGCCTGTGGGTCTACTACCTCGCCTTCGCCGCCACGATGGCGCTGGTGGTGTGGCGGCGCGGCGAGCGTGGCTCGTGGCGCCCGGCGCGACCCGGCCTGCAGGTCGCCCGCGCGCTGGTCCTGGTGATCGAGACCGGGCTGTTCGCCGCCAGCCTGCGCTATATCCAGCTGGCCGACATGCAGGCGGTGGCCGCGGCCTCGCCGCTCTTCGTGCTGGCGGTGTCGGCGCCGGTGCTCGGCGAGCCGGTGGCGCGGCGCGCCTGGTTCGCCGTGGCGCTGGGCTTCGTCGGCGTGCTGGTCGTCGTGCGGCCGGGCCTGCGCGACCTCAATCTCGGCTACCTGCTGGTGCTGGTCGGCGCCGCGTTGTGGGCGGTCTACCAGATCCTGCTGCGTATCGTGTCGCGCCACGATCCGCCCTCGACCACGGCGCTGTGGACGGCCATGGCCGGCGCGGCGGCGCTGACCACGGTCGGGCCGTTCTTCTGGACCTGGCCGGACGCGACGGGCTGGCTGATGCTCGCGGCGCTGGCCGCCTGCGGCACCCTGGGCAACGTGCTGTACTCGATCGCCTTCCGCTTCGCGCCGGCGGCGATCCTGCAGCCCTTCGGGTATCTCAACCTGGTCTTCGCGATCGTCTGGGGCTGGCTGATCTTCGGCCAGTTTCCCGACGCGTGGACGATCGCCGGCGCCGCGCTGATCGTGGCCGCCGGCATCGTCGCCCTGCGCGAATAGGCGTCAGCGCACGATGGCGATGAAGATCAGCGCCATGCCGACGACGGCCACGAGATAGGCGGCGGTGCGCGCATAGGCGATGCCGGCGATGTAGGCGACGGCGTGCGCGACGCGGCCCCAGAAAAAGAGCTGCGCGCCCAGCGCCGTCAGCGGCCCGAGCTTGCTCAGCGCGGCCGCGGCGAGCACCAGCGCGGCGAAGGGCACCAGGTTCTCGACCAGGTTGAGATGCGCACGCCTGGCGCGGCCGATCCAGCCCTCGACGGCCGGGAAGCTCTCGCGGTTGCCGGCCATCACCGGCAGGCCGAGCTTCAGCACCAGCCCCATGGTGTAGGGCAAAGCGAGGACGAGGCAGAGCGCGCCGCTGAGCGCCAGCATCATGAGTTCGGATGTCATGGTTTTCCCCCTTGTCGGTGGCGGGGACCACCATCGGTCCGCGCCGAGGCGCTTGGAACGACCGATTGGTTATGCTGCCATAGACGGTGTTTATGGCGGGGGAAACGCCGATGGAAATGCACCAGATTCGCTACTTCCTGGCCTCGGCGCGCACCTTGAACTTCACCCGCGCGGCGTCGGCCTGCAACGTCTCGCAGCCGGCGCTGACCGTGGCGATCGGCAAGCTGGAGCAGGAGCTGGGCGAGAAGCTGTTCGAGCGCCGCACCGGCGGGCTCGCGCTCACCGAGTTCGGCCAGATGGTGCACCCGCGCCTGCGCAGCATGGTCGAGCAGGCCGAGGCGGCGCGCGACCTGGCGCACAGCTACCGCAAGCTCAGCCGCGCGCCGATCGCGCTGGGCGTGATGGATACGGTGGGCGCCGGCCGCATCGGCGGCTTTCTCGCCACCCTGCGCGAGGCGCAGCCCGGCATCGAGATCGCGGTCAGCGGCGGCAGCGCGTCGGGTGTGCTCGAGGAACTCGACCAGGGCGTCGTGCAGATGGCCGTGATCAGCGACGGCGCCGGAATCCCCGGCCATCTCGTGAGCCTGCCGCTCTACCGCGAGCGCTACGTCGTGGCCTTCCCGCCGGGGCATCGCTTCGAGGCGTTCAACGGCGTGCGCCTCGCCGACGTGGCGGACGAGGCCTATGTCGATCGCCTGTCCTGCGAGATGCGCGACAAGGTGCTGGCGGCCTGCCAGGCGGCCGACGTCAGGCTCTACGCGACCTATCGCAGCGCGCGGGAAGACTGGATCCAGGGACTGGTGATGGCGCGCATGGGCTTCGCCTTCCTGCCGGAGTTCTCGCTCGTCACGCCCGGGCTGCCGGCGCGGCCGCTGGTCGATCCGCCGATCAGCCGGGAGGTCACGCTGGTGACCTCGCGCGAGGCGGCGCGGCTGCCGGCCTGCCGCGCGCTGCTGCGCGAGGCGAAGCGCTATCGCTGGGCGGCGGCCGCCTGATCCTCAGGCGGCCTCATCCGGCGTGCGGGTGATCAGCGCCAGGGCGTGCAGGCCGGCGTCGAACTCGTCCTTCAGCAGGCCGTAGACCAGGCGCTGGCGCGCCACGCGGCTCTTGCCGGCGAAGGCGGCCGACACGATATCGACGGTGAAGTGACTCTCGCCGCCCTCGCGCGCGCCGGCATGGCCGGCATGTTTCGCCGAATCGTCGGTGATCACCAGCCGCGCCGGCGCCAGCGCGGCGCTCAGCTTGCGGTCGATGGCGGCGGCGATGGCGCCCATGCCTGTCTCCCCGTGGCTTTTGCCAAGTCAAGAACGAAACTTCCTTGAGGCGTGCCGGCGGCACGCTCATAAATGTAGGATGGTCCGAGGTCCGCGCAAATCGGTTCGTACGACGGAGACTCTCTCCGCGAATTTGCGCGTCTGCGAGCATCCCGGCTGCGCCGAGGCGGGCGAGTTCCGCGCGCCGCGCTCGCGCGAGAACCTCAACCAGTACCGCTGGTTCTGCCTCGAGCATGTGCGCGAGTACAATTCCAAATGGGATTTCTACGCCGGCATGACCGAGGAGGACATCGAGCGCCAGATCCGCGCCGACCAGACGTGGCGGCGGCCGACCTGGAAGATGAGCGGCCAGGCGCGCGCCAAGCTGGCGTCCGATCCGCTCGAGCTGCTGCTCGATCCCTATGACATTCTCGCCGATTCGGGCGCCCGCGCGCGCCAGGGCCGGCCGCGGGCGCAGCAGAACAACCTGTCGGTCGCCGAGCAGCAGGCGCTCAGCATCCTCGACCTGACCTGGCCGCAGACGAAGAAGGGCGTGAAGGCGCGCTACAAGGAGCTGGCCAAGCGCTACCACCCCGACGCCAACGGCGGCGATCGCGAGGCCGAGGAGCGCATCAAGCAGATCAACCAGGCCTACTCGACGCTCAAGCAGAGCCCGCACTTCGCGGAGTGATCCGGCGGCTCACGCCTTGCTGCGCACGTTGCCCTGCCACATCGGCGCGGCGAGCGTCTCGGTGTATTGCGGGATCATGAAGTTGAAGGCGATGCTGATGCGCTCGGTGTCGCTCTGATTGCTGACCACGTGATGGTGCAGCCACGAGGGGAAGATCACCATCCGCCCGTCGCGCGCCTGCACGGAACGGCTGTTGGCGGTGCGCTCGGTGAACTGTTTGGGCTTGGGCATGATGACGTAGGATTGCGGCCGCGGATCGGAGAACACGATCTCCGCCGAATCGGGACCCGCCTGCACATAGTAGGTGCCGCTGAGGTAGTTGTTGGGGTGGGTGTGCCGGGGATGATGGGCGCCGGGCGGGTTGATGTTGGCCCAGCAGCCGGTGATCACCAGCTTGTGGTCCTCCAGCCCGAGCCAGCGCATCGCGCCCTTGGCCGCCATCTGGGCAAGGTCGCATAGCTGCTGGAACGCCCGCAGCGTGTGCAAATTCTGGTCGGTCTGCCAGTTGGCGCCTTTGAAGATCGTCGGCCGCGGCGTCAGCATGCGCTCGATCTCGTCGCGCAGATGGCTATTCAGCGGGCCGTGCTCCTCGGCCGCCAGGTCGATGATCCACAGCGGCGTCGGGAACAGCTCGACCACATCGAGCTTGGCGATCTTCGGCGATCGTCCACCCGTCATGTGAAATCTCCCAGTGTTTTTCTTTGTTCCTATCACGAAGCTGACGGGTACGACCATGATTCATCACGAATCTGACGGATATGGCGTGCTTCATCGCAAAGCTGACTGGGATGGCCGTGCTTCGTCCCGTGCATGCGGCGGCGGCAGCGGCGGGTGGTGACGTGCGAAGCGTCAGAAATGAACCATTTGCGCGTGGCGCTGGTGCGCGCCATGCCGAATACAGCACCACCACAAATGCACTCGGATTCAATGTGCGTTCACTGCGTTCGCATAGCGCTGCGGCGGAACCCGTGAGCGGGACGCCGGCGGACGATACCCAACCGACGGGTTGGTGGTCGTCGCACGCGCCGGGCGACTCGGCGGAGCGCGGGAAGAGTCCGGCCATGGCCGTAGGCGAGGCGCTGTACGGGCCGCTGTTCAACCTGGTCAGCGAAGGCGTGCTGATCGGCCAGGACCGCCGCGTCGTGGTCGCCAACGAGGCGCTGGCCCGCATGCTGGGCTATGCGCCCGACGACCTGCTCGGCGCGCCGCTGGCGCAGATCGTCGCGCCGGAAGACCGCGCGCTGGCCCGCGAGCTGCATCTCGGTCGCATCAACGGCGAGCAGGTCGCCAGCTCCTACGACATCCGCCTGCTGCGTGCCGACGGCACGACGATCCCGTCCCATGGCCGTGCCGTTCTGGTCGAGCATGACGGCCGGCCCGCGGTGCTGTGCGCGCTGACCGACCTGTCGGCGATCGCCGGCGCGACGCAGGAGCTGCTGGCCAAGACGCGCCTGCTCGAGGTCACCTTCGCCTCGATGAGCCAGGGGATCAGCGTGCTGGGTCCCGACATGCGCTTCCGCGGCGGCAACGACCGCATGCCCGGCCTGCTCAACGTGCCGGCCGAGCTGTTCGGCGAAGGCAGCGGCTTCATCGACGTCGTGCGCTACTGCGCGCACCGCGGCGATTATGGTCCGGGCGATCCCGAGGCGCTGGCGATCGATCGCCTGAAAATGGTGATGGCGTCCGAGGACGGCATGTCGCTGGAACGCGTGACCTGGGATGGCCGCATCTTCGATGCGCGGCATGCCAAGCTGCCCGACGGCGGCTGGGTGGTGACCTATTCCGACGTCACCGAGGAGCGGCGCAACACCCGCAAGCTGGCCGAGAGCGAGGAGCGGCTGCGGCAGGTCATGGACAACGCCGTCGACGCCATCGTTCTGGTCAACCAGCGCGGCGTCATCGAATCGATCAACCACGCGGCGCGGCGCATCTTCGGCTACCAGCCCTGGGAGCTCATCGGGCGCGACGTCATCATGCTGATGACGGAGGAGGAGGGGCTGAGCCACGCCGCCTTCATGCAGCGCCATATCCGCGACAACAGGCCCCTGCTGGTCAACGTCGCGCGCGAGATGCAGGGCCGGCACAAGGATGGCCGCGCGCTGCCGCTGGAGGTTTCCTCCAGCGAGTTCAGGACCGAGGACGGACAGCGCATGTTCGTCGCCCTGGTGCGCGACCTGTCGGAGCGCAAGGCGCTCGAGGCGCGGCTGCGCCAGCTGCAGAAGCTCGAGGCGCTGGGCCAGCTCACCGGCGGCGTGGCGCACGACTTCAACAATCTGCTGGCCGCGATCATGTCGGGCGTCGAGAACGCGATGGACGACCTCGCGCCCGGCTCGGCGGCGCGCGAAGCCTGCGAGGTCGCGCTGCAGGCCTCCGAGCAGGCGGCGGGGCTGACCCGTCGCCTGATGTCCTTCGCACGGCAGCAGGATCTGGTGCCCTCGCGTGTCGAGGCCGCCGCGGTGGTCGGGCAGCTTGCCGGCCTGCTGCGTGCCTCCGTGCCGATGGTCGTCGAGCTGGTGGTCGACGCCCGCGCTGGCGACGCGGCCTGCATCGTCGATCGCAATCAGCTCGAGACCGCGCTGCTCAATCTGGTGCTCAACGCGCGCGATGCCATCCGCGGCATGGGCACGATCACGGTCACCGCCGAGACCCGCGCGATCGACGCCGCGCAGGCGGCCGGCAATCCGGCGCTGCGGCCCGGTCGCTGGGTGGCGATCTCGGTCGCCGACACCGGCGACGGCATGCCCAGCGAGATTCGCCACCGCATCTTCGAGCCGTTCTTCAGCACCAAGGGGCCGGGCAAGGGCAGCGGGCTGGGGCTGAGCATGGTGCACGGCTTCGTGCTGCAGTCCGGCGGCTTCGTCGAGGTCGACAGCGCCGCCGATCGCGGCACGACGATCCGCATGCACTTTCCGCTGGCCGAATCACCTACGCCGCCAGATCGCGCCGCATAAGGCAACGCCGCCACAGCGGATGGCCGAGCTGGCGCTCGTGCGCCCGTTCCTGCCGCATGAGGCGCGTGTATTGCGCCAGCGGCACGACCTCGAAGCCGCGCCGGGCGTAGAACGGCGCGTTCCACGGCACGCGGAGATAGGTCGACAGGAACACGCCCGCGTGCCGTTCCTGCCGCGCCGTCGCGCAGGCCGCTTCGAGCAGCGCGCTGCCGACGCCGCGGCCGCCGTGGCGCGGCAGCACCGAGAGCTGATGCAGCCAGGCCCTGCCGTCGAGCGTGCGCAGCAGCGCGAAGCCGATCGGCCGGTTGGCGCCGTCGGTCGCGACCCACAGCCGTCCGCCGCGGCGCGCGATCTCGAGCAGGCCGGGATCGGCGGGTGACATCGTCAGGACCCATGGCATGGCGACACGGCGAAAGACGAGATCGGCCTCGTTCTCGATAGCCTGCAGCCCGCGAAGCTCGTGGCGTCGCGCGGCGCGGATCGATACCGACATCATCAATCGTTGGCGGCGCCGTAGCGCAGCGGGCGGCAGAAGTCGCGGATGTCCTGCACCAGCAGGTCGGGTTCCTCGAGCGCCGCGAAGTGGCCGCCGCGCGGCATGGCGCTGTAGCGCCTCAGGTCGCCATAGGCGCGCTCGACCCAGGCGCGCGGCGGCGGCGGCGCGAGATCGGCGGGGAAGGCCATGAACGCCGTCGGCGTCTTCACCGTCTCGCCCTTCGCCAGCCTGGCGTTCTCCTCGCGCACGCCGCGATAGAGCCAGGCGGCGCTCGCCATGTTGGCGTTCAGCCAATAGACCATGATGTTGTCGAGCAGCGTGTCCCACGAGAAGCGGCTGCGCGGATCACCGGCGCAATCGCTCCAGCCCTGGAACTTCTCGACGATCCACGCCGCCAGACCGACTGGCGAGTCGGTGAGCCCGACTCCCAACGACTGCGGCTTGGTGTTCTGGATGCGCTGGTAGGCGGTCTTCGCCTCGCGCTCTGCGCGCACGATGTTCATCCAGGCGCTCTCTTCCGGCGTCAGCGCCGCCCGCTCGTCGAGGCCCGGCCGGAACACCATCGTGTTGAGGTGCAGCGCCTGGCAGCCGGTCTTGACGCCCTCCGTCTCGACCACGGGATGGTCGTGCGCCAGCCAGGTCGAGACCGCCGCGCCCCAGTCGCCGCCCTGCGCGACATAGGGCCTGGTGTAGTTCAGCGACTCGGTGAGCAGGCGATGCCACAACCGGCCGATGGCGCGCGGGCCGATCGGCCCCATGCCGCCGTCGCGCATCGGCGGGCCGGACCAGCCGTAACCCGGCAGCGAGGGCACGATGACGTCGAAGGAGTCGAGCGCGTCGCCGCCGTGGCGTTCGGGATGCGCCAGCCGGTCGATGATGTCGAGGAACTCGACGATCGAGCCCGGCCAGCCATGGGTAAGGATCAGCGGCAGCGGCGGCGGCGCATCCTCGACCGGCGTGCCGGGCTCGCGGATGAAATGCAAGCGCTGCTCGCCGATGTCGACGAGGTAGTTGGGGAAGGCGTTGATCCTGTCCTCGCAGCGCCGCCAGTCGTAGCCGTGCTGCCAGTAGTCGACGAGCTCCTTGAGGAACCGCTCCTCGGTGCCGTAGTCCCAGCCGCCGCCCGCGACGAAGGCCGGTCGCCGCCATTTGCGCAGCCGTTCGTCGAGATCGGCGAGCGCGCGCTCGGGCACGTCGATGGTGAACGGCTCGGGCGTGACGTAGCGGGCGGGTTCATCGCTCATGGCCGGACAGATTGCCTTTGTCGCGGTCGCGCGGGCAAGATCGGGCCAACGAATTCGGAGGGTACGCATGTCGGGTTTTCTGCCGCGCCGCATGAAGTTCTGGGGCTGGGGCTTCGAGGGCGAGGGCGCGACGCCGCAAGAGCGCGCCTATGTCCATGCCAACGCCGCCAAGCGCTACGGCGTCACCGACTTCAACGACACCCCGCCGCGCGAGGAGGAGTACGAGCTGCGCGCCCCGCGCGTGCAGCCGCCGGCCAGCCTGGCGGCGATCTGCTCGACCGAGCGCATCGACCGCCTGGTGCACGCCTACGGCAAGTCGTTCATCGACGCCGTGCGCATCTTCGAGCGCCGCGTGCCCAACCCGCCCGACGTGGTGGCCTATCCGCGCGACGAGTCCGATGTCGCCGCACTGCTCGACTGGGCCAGCAGCAACGACATCGCGGTGATACCCTTCGGCGCCGGCTCCTCGGTGGTGGGCGGCGTCGAGCCGGTGGTCGGCGGCGCCTTCAAGGGCGTGGTGTCGATCAACCTGCAGCGCCTCGACAAGGTGCTGGAGATCGACCGCAAGAGCCGTGCCGCGCGTATCCAGGGCGGCGTGCTGGGCCCGCACCTGGAAGCCCAGCTCAAGCCGCACGACGTGACGCTCAGGCATTTCCCGCAGAGCTTCGAGTACTCGACCCTGGGCGGCTGGATCGCCACCCGCTCGGGCGGCCACTTCGCCACGCTCTACACCCACATCGACGATTTCGTCGAAAGCGCGCGGATGATCACGCCCAAAGGCGCGTGGGAGAGCTTCCGGCTGCCGGGCTCGGGCGCCGGACCCAGCCCCGACCGCGTCGCCATCGGTTCGGAAGGCTCGCTCGGCATCATCACCGAGGCATGGATGCGCCTGCAGGACCGCCCGCGCTTTCGCGCCGGCACCTCGGTGGCGTTCACGAAATTCGAGGACGCCTGGGGTGCGGTGCGTGCCATCGGCCAGGCCGGCCTCTATCCGTCGAACGTGCGCCTGCTCGATCGCGTCGAGGCACAGGCCACGGGCGCGGGCGACGGCAGCGCCGATATCATGGTGCTGGCCTTCGAATCGGCGGATCACGATGTCGGCCCGTGGATGAAGCGCGCCCTGGAATGCGCGCGCGACCACCACGGCCAGCCGGACATGAGCCAGCTCGAGTCCAAGGGCGGCCATCGCGAGGGCAGCTCGGGCGCCTGGCGCAACGCCTTCATCCGCGCGCCGTTCTTCCGCGAGATCATGACGCCGCTCAACGTGATCTACGACACGTTCGAGACCGCGACGACCTGGGACCGCTTCGGCGACTTCCACCAGACGGTGATGGACACGCTGCACGACGTGCTGAAGCGCGAATGCGGGCCGGGCGCCAGCGCCTCGTGCCGCTTCACCCACGTCTATCCCGACGGCCCGGCGCCGTATTTCAGCTTCTACGGCAAGGGCAGGAAGGGCGGCATGGAACAGCAATGGTGGGCGATCAAGCGCGCCTGCGCCGACGTGCTGAGCCGGCTCAAGGGCACCATCACCCACCATCACGCGGTGGGCCGCGATCACATGCCCTGGTACGAAAAGCAGCGCCCCGAGCTGTTTGCGGCGGCCCTGCAGGGCGCGAAGAATGCGGTGGATCCGAAGGGCGTGATGAACCCCGGCGTGCTGCTGAAGGCGCGGGGATAGGTGCATTCTTTTCTACCTTCCATCTCCGGGGAAGGGTGGCTTCTTTCCCTTCTCCCCGCGTAGGCGGGGAGAAGGTGCCGAGCATCAGCGAGGCGGATGAGGGGCTTCTCGTGCAACGACAAGCATCGCTGCTATCGAAACGCCGCGAAGCCCCTCATCCGCCCTTCGGGCACCTTCTCCCCGCCTTCGCGGGGAGAAGGGAGGCAACTCCGCTCCATACGCGATAGCCCTGCCCTCCGAGGGAAGGGAGCTGTCTCCGCTAATGTGAGCGCAACAGGAGCTCGCGCATGATCACGACGTCGGCGAGCGCCGGCTTCGGCTCGGCATCGCCATCGCTGAGCGCCGCGATGCGCGCGCGCATGTCGCGGGCGATGCCCGAAGCCGGCGCGCCGACCTGGCCGCAGAGGGTGCGGATGTCCTCGTTCGAAGTGTCGATGATCTCCTCGCCCAGCGCGGCGAGCAGGCGGTCGAGATCGGTGTCGGGCTGCCAGTTCTTCATGGCGCGTCTCTAGGCCAGGCCTTGGCGCAGCAGCGCGCGGCGCATGCGCTTGCGGGTGGAGTCGTACTCGCGCTCGGACATGTCGTAGTGCAGGCGGATGTCGCCCGCCGTCATGCCTTCGGCGAGTCCGGCGAGGATCTTCAGCGCCGCCGGATCGTCGGCGAACAGGACATTGATCGCACCCAGCGCCTGCGCGGCGGCCAGCACGCGTTCGGGGTTGTCGGGCGCGGCGACCGAGCCGTCGGCGTCGGGTGAAGCGACCAGCAGGGCGTGATCGCGCCGGGCGCGGCGCCAGTGCTCGTCGCGGATGCTGCGCATGACGCCCGACAGGAAGGCCAGAAGCGGCACGTCGGGCGGCCAGCGGCGCGAGCCGTCGAGGCTGCGCAGGATGGCCTCGTTCAGCACGTCGGCCCAGCCGATGCCGCCGGGCAGGCCGCGGCTCCACAGTCGCGCCAGCGACTTCAGGCGCACCAGATCGGCGTCGGACAACGCTTTGAGCGCGCGACCGACGTCACCCGCGCCGGCATCGCTCGTGCCGGCCGGGATGAAGCGCGGGCGATTGCGTTCGGCGCGTTCCATGTTCTGTGCAGTATGCGCCCCGCGAAGGCCGGCGCGGACAGGGCCGCGGAATATTTCTCGCGCCGTCCGCGAGGCGTCCGTTCGCGCGCCTCACCATCCGCGAACGAAGGAGGAGAGTTGATGGACGACGACAACGCCGCGATGCGCCGCTGGTATGCCGAGGACCTCGGCTTGCGTGCGCCAGTGCGGCGGAACAAGACGGTGGTCGAGGCCTTCGCCGCCGTGCCGCGCGAGCGATTCCTCGGGCCGGGGCCGTGGGTCATCCGGCCGGACACGCGGCCCGACGAGACATTCACGACGCCCGATACGGAGCCGCACTGGCTCTATCACGACGTGCTCGTCGCCATCGACCTGGAGCGCAGGCTGAACAACGGCATGCCGAGCTTCTGGGCGCACAATCTCGATCATCTCGACCTCAGGCCCGGCGAACGCGTGCTGCAGATCGGCGCCGGCACCGGCTACTACGGCGCCATCCTGGCCGAGATCGTCGGGCCTGCGGGCAGTGTCGTGGCGGTGGAGTACGACGCCGACCTCGCGGCTCGCGCGAAAGCCAATCTCGCGGGCTGGCCGCAGGTCGAGGTCGTCGCCGGCGATGGGCGTGCGCACGATCCGGGACCTGTCGACGCCGTCGTCGTGTTCGCCGGCAGCACCCATCCGGCCTCGCTGTGGCTCGATCGCCTGAATGAGGGTGGCCGGCTGATGATGCCGCTGACCGGCGCCAATTGGTGGGGCTTCATCCTGCGCGCCGAGCGCCAGGGCGAGATCTTTGCCGCGCGCTCGATCGGCGGCGTCGGCATTTTTCCCTGCGTCGGCGGCCGCGACGATGCGGCGGGCGAGCGGCTGCAGATAGCGCTGGAGAACGTGCAGCCGCGCTCTGTGCCGATCCGCGCCCTGCATCGGGGCGAGCCGGCGGCGGAGGCGGACAAGAAGGTGTGGTACGCCGGTCCCGGCTTCTGGCTGGAGCGCGCCGGAACATGAGCGTCGCGATGATCGTTACCACGTGGCGGCGGGCCAGCTGTTCGCGGGTGAGATCATTCGATACCGAGGCGCTGGTGCGCATCGCGGTCGGCGCCGGTATGCTGGGCTTCGCCCCCGGTGGAGGGGCCTTGCCGCCCGCTGGCGTGGGAGCGGTCGATGACCCGAAGTCTCGCCTGGATCGCTGCCGGCGGCCTGTGCGTCGGCATCGCCTGCCTGGTGCTGGCCCTCCTTGCCGGTGGACGTAGCTCGCGTGGCCCGGCGCCAGCCCTCACCGGCCGGCCATGCGACATGCGCCCCGACGGCGTGGCCACTGAACGGCGCCTGGCGTGGTCCGCTGGCGACGCGATCGAGATCGCGCTGCCAGCCACGGTGCGTTACAGCGGCGGCTCGTCGACAGATGTCGTCGTGCGGGGCCCGGGACCCTTCGTCGAGCGGGTCGCGCTGCGCGGCCAGGCCGTCGTGCTCGCATGCCATCCCATCGGACCGCCGCCCCACATCGACATCGCGCTGCCCGGGAAGGCGTTCCGTCGTATCGGCCTCAACGGATCGGGCCGCCTTGTTCTTGAGAACCTCGACCAGCCCAAGCTGGCGGTGAACATCGCCGGCAGCGGCGGCGTCCAGGCGCGGGGGCGCGTCGATGAACTCACGCTGAGCGTCGCCGGGTCGGGGCGCGCGCAGCTCGCGGACCTCACCTTGCGGCGGCTGATCGTGAAGCTGTCCGGCAGCGGGTATGTCGAGGCGTCGCCGACCTTGGCGGCCGACGTCGAGATCGCCGGCACGGGCGACGTGCGGCTTCTTGTGCGGCCGAGGTCGCTGACCAGCCAGGTTGCCGGCTCCGGGCTCGTCAGGCAGCCGCCGCCCGACTCGGCGGAGAGCAAATAGGCAGGTTGCCGTGCCGCCGCCTGCCACGCCCGGCCGACAGGCTCTTGCCGGCAACGTTGAGTGGAACGTCCGCGTCGACATCGCTGATGCAACGGCGAAAGGGGAAATCCCTCTCTCCCAGCGATCGGCGCGATGCGCGCAACACGCGTAGGGGCAGAAATAGGAGATCGTCGCGTCTGGCCTTACACCGGCTCCAGTCGTCGTCTCACGTTGGAGCCCGTATCGTGTCCCGCAACCGGCAGATTTCCCCCGACTTCTGGACCTGGGAGGCCGTCATCGACTGCGCGCCGATGACCCGCCTGCTGTTCCTCGGCCTGCAGAACTTCGCCGACGATTTCGGCGTGCAGCCGTTTCGCCCGCGTACCATCCGCCTGCAGGTGTTTCCCGGCGACGACCTCGACGACGCAGGCGTGCGCGCCATGATCGAGGAGCTGGAAACGCGCGGCCTGGTGCGACGCTACGATGTCGAGGGCGTCGAGTATCTCGCGATTGTCGATTGGCGCCTGCTGCATCGCGTCGGCAAGCGCGCGCTCAGGCGCCATCCGCGCGATCCCGCGCTGCCGCCCGAGCCGGCGGTCGTGCCGGCGGTCGAGCCGGCGCCCGCGACGGCGACCGCGCCGCCCATCGCCGAGGAGACGCCCGCCGTGCCGCCTGAGGTGGCGCGCTGGCGCCGGTCGGTCGGCCGCTCGCTGCGTCACTTCATGCCCAATTGCGGGCCGCCCGACGATGTCGAGCTTTGGATCGATCGCTGGATCGCCGAGGGCTGCGACCTGCATTGCGACGTCTTGCCGGCGATCAGCGTCGCCTGCCGTCCCGCGCCCGATCGCGTGGGCCCGCCCGGCCTCGCCGCAGTGGCGGCCTATGCCGAGGCCAATCGCGTGCGGCGCCTCGCGGTCGAGTCCGAGAGGCATTGATCCCGTGGGCGAACGGCGGGTCAAACGCACCTGTCATCCTCGGGGCCGTCCGCGGCCCCTGAAGCGCAGCGAGGGATGACAGGGGAGCCTCTAGGCGAACCGGCCGTGGCAGTGCTTGTACTTCTTGCCCGAGCCGCAGGGGCAGGTGGCGTTGCGCGAGACCTTGCCCCAGGTGCCCGGGTCGTTGGGATCGACTCGCGCGGCGGCGCGCGCGTTGCGCACCGGCTGGGGCCGGCCGGCCATGTTGTCGGTGACCGGGTCGGGATCGAGGCCGCCCGGCGGCAGCGCGCCCGAGGAGGCATCGGCATAGAGCGCGTCGGCGCCGGCGAAGGCCGGGCTCTCGTGCATCGCCTGCATCATCGACGGATCGGGCCCGTCCGGCATCTGCGGCGGCTCCTCGAAGCGGATCTGGACATGGGCCAGCACCCGCGTGACCTCCTCGCGCATGTTGGCGAGCATGTCGTCGAACAGGTTGAAGGCCTCGCGCTTGTACTCGTTCAGCGGATCCTTCTGGCCGTAGGCGCGCAGCCCGATGCCCTGGCGCAATTGGTCGAGATGCAGCAGGTGCTCCTTCCAGGACTGGTCGAAGACCTGCAGCACGACGCTCTTCTCGACCTGGCGCATCACGTCGGGGCCGTAATTCGCGGCCTTCTCGGCCATCAGGCGATTGGCCGCGTCGAGCAGGCGCTCGCGGATCTCGACGTCGGCGATGCCTTCTTCCCTGGCCCACTCGTCGACCGGCAGATCCTGGCCCAGGACGCGCTGCACGTGCTCCTTCAGGCCGGCGACATCCCATTGCTCGGAGTAGCTGCCCTCGGGGATGGCCCGCTTGACCATGCCCTCGATCACTTGCTGGCGCATGCCCGAGACGGTGTCCGACAGATCGTCCTCGGCCATCATCTCGATGCGCTCGGCGTAGACCACCTTGCGCTGCGCGTTCATCACGTCGTCGTAGCGCAGCAGGTTCTTGCGGATCTCGAAGTTGCGCGCCTCGACCTTCTGCTGGGCGCGCTCCAGCGCCTTGTTGATCCAGCGATGCACGATCGCTTCGCCTTCCTGCAGGCCGAGCTTCTGCAGCACGCCTTCCATCCGGTTGGTGCCGAAGATGCGCATCAGGTCGTCGTCGAGCGACAGGAAGAATTTCGACGCGCCGGGATCGCCCTGGCGGCCCGAACGGCCGCGCAGCTGGTTGTCGATGCGCCGGCTCTCGTGCCGCTCGGTGCCGATCACGAACAGGCCGCCGGCGTCACGCACCTTCTGGCGCGCCTGGGCGATCTCGGCCTCGATCTCGGCTTTGCGCTGATCGCGCGTGCCGCCCTCGGCCATGTCCGCGAGGTCGGTGCGCAGGCGCATCTCGAGATTGCCGCCGAGCTGGATGTCGGTGCCGCGGCCGGCCATGTTGGTGGCGATGGTGACCTCGCCCGGCCGACCGGCCTGGGCGATGATCTCAGCCTCCTGCTCGTGGAAGCGGGCGTTGAGCACCTGGTGCTGGATGCCCTTGCTGGTGAGGGCGGCGGACAATTCCTCGGATTTCTCGATCGACACCGTGCCGACCAGCACCGGCTGCTCGCGCTTACGCGCCGCCTCGATCTCGGCGATGATCGCCGTCTGCTTCTCCTTGGCGGAGCGGTAGACCTCGTCGTCGTGGTCCTTGCGCGCCACGGTGACGTTGGTCGGGATCTCGACGACCTCCAGGCCGTAGATCTCGCCGAACTCCGCCGCCTCGGTCATCGCCGTGCCGGTCATGCCCGACAGCTTGGGGTACATGCGGAACAGGTTCTGGAAGGTGATCGAGGCCAGCGTCTGATTCTCGCGCTGGATCTCGACCTGCTCCTTGGCTTCCAGCGCCTGGTGCAGGCCCTCGGAGTAGCGCCTGCCGCTCATCATGCGGCCGGTGAACTCGTCGATGATGATGACCTGGTCGTCCTTGACGATGTAGTCGACGTCGCGCGTGAACAGCTTGTGGGCGCGCAGCGCCTGCGTGGCGTGGTGCACCAGCGAGACGTTGTGCACGGCGTAGAGGTTGGAGTCGGCCTCGAGCAGGCCCGCCTCCTTCATCAGCTCCTCGATGCGCTCGGCGCCGACCTCGGTGAAGGACACGGTGCGCTGCTTCTCGTCCTTCTCGAAATGCTCGGGCGCCAGCCGCGGGATCAGCGTGTCGACGGCGCGGTAGAGCTCGGAGGAATCCTCGGCCGGGCCGGAGATGATCAGCGGCGTGCGCGCCTCGTCGATCAGGATCGAGTCGACCTCGTCGACGATGGCGAAGTTGAAGGGCCGCTGCACCATCATGTCGGTGCGGAACTTCATGTTGTCGCGCAGGTAGTCGAAGCCGATCTCGTTGTTGGTGCCGTAGGTGACGTCGCAGGCGTAGGCGTCGCGGCGCTCCTCGTCGCTGAGGTCGTGCACGATGCAGCCGACGGTGAGGCCGAGGAACCGGTAGATCTGGCCCATCCACTCGGAGTCGCGGCGGGCCAGGTAGTCGTTGACCGTCACGACGTGCACGCCCTTGCCGGCGAGCGCGTTGAGGTAGACCGCGAGCGTGGCGACGAGCGTCTTGCCTTCGCCGGTCTTCATCTCGGCGATCTTGCCCTGGTGCAGCACCATGCCGCCCTTGAGCTGCACGTCGAAATGCCGCTGGCCCAGGGTGCGGATGGCCGCCTCGCGCACCGTGGCGAAGGCCTCCACCAGCAGGTCGTCGAGCGTCTCGCCCTTCTCAAGTCGCTCGCGGAAGGCCGCGGTACGAGCGCGCAGTTCGTCGTCGCTCAGCCCCTTGAGGTCCGGTTCCAGCGCGTTGATGCGCGCCACCGGCTTTCCCAGGCCCTTGACGATACGGTCGTTGGAGGTCCCGAAAATCTGTCGCGCGAGGGCGCCGAGCATTGAAAAACCTCGAAAAATCAGTAGGTCGCGGGCAGCGCCCGCGACCAGCCGCTGAGAAATAGAGACGCGGTCAGTGAGTGTCAACGCACGCAGTCCTGCGATGTTCACGCCGTCGTGGCCCGGCGCAACTTGCCGGCCGCCGGGACGTGTGGTTTATGCTGCGCCGTTCGCCGATCGTCCTGTGGACGTCGAGCGCGAGATCCCCTCGATACGGAGCCTTTCCATCATGTTCCGCAGCCCGCGCGGCCTCGCCGCCGCCCTGGTGCTTGGCCTTGCCGGCGGCCTGGCGCCGGCCCTCGACGCCGCCGCCCAGACCGCCCCGGCGCCCGCCCCGGCACCGGCACCGGCACCGGCCGCCGACCCGGTGGTCGCGACGGTCAACGGCCAGAGCATCCGCCTGTCCGACGTGCGGCGCCAGCAGGCCAGCCTGCCCGAGCAGTACCGCGCGCTGCCGCTGCACATGATCTTCCCGGCGCTGCTCGACCAGATGGTCGACCGCCGTCTGATGATCGCCGAGGCGGGCAAGGCCGACATCCAGAAGACCGAGGACTACAAGCGCCGCCTGGCCGATCTCGAGGAGCGCCTGGCGCAGGACGTCTGGCTGAACCGCGAGGTCGCGCGCCGCGTCACGCCCGAGATGATCAAGGCGCGCTACGAGAAGAAGATCAAGGAGCTGCCGCCGGAGGAAGAGGTCTCGGCCAAGCACATCCTCGTCGCCAGCGAGGACGAGGCCAAGAAGATCATCGAGGAGCTCGGCAAGGGCGGCGACTTCGCCAAGATCGCCAAGGAGAAGTCGACCGACAAGGCCTCGGGCGCCCAGGGCGGCGACCTCGGCTGGTTCAAAAAGGGCGACATGGTGAAGGAGTTCGCCGAGGCCGCCTTCGCGCTCGAGAAGGGCAAGACCACGGCCAAGCCGGTGAAGACCCAGTTCGGCTATCACGTCATCCGGCTGGAGGATCGCCGCAAGGCCGGTCCGCCGCCGCTCGCCGAGCTCGAGGAGGAGATCAAGGGCGAGCTCACGCGCGAGGCCTTCTCGACCATGATCGAGGGCCTGCGCAAGTCGGCCAAGATCGAGAAGTTCAACATCGACGGCTCGCGCATCACCGAGGCGCCGCCCGGCGCGCCGCCGGGGGCCCCACCGGCCGCCAAGCCCCCCGAGAAGAAGTAGATCGGGCCACGGGCCGATCGCCGCCACGCCACTGTGAATCGGTGGCGAGGATGGTGTAACCTCGCCTTCCTGTAGCGGCGCGTCCTTGCGGGCGCGCCGACATGCTTGCGTACCTTTGTTCCACCGGCTGCCGCGCCTGAGAGGCGACGATGAGCGAACCACAACCGGTTTCCCCGCTGGCGCCGAAGACGACGCCCAGCTTGCCGCGCATCGCCGGCATCAGGCTCGGCGCGGTGGAGGCCGGCATCCGATACAAGGGCCGCCGCGACCTGATGGTGGCCGTGCTGCCGGCCGGCTCGATCATCGCCGGCGTGCTGACGCGCTCGAAGACCGCCTCGGCGCCGGTCGACTGGTGCCGCAAGAACCTGGCGCGCGGCAAGGCGCGCGCCATCCTGGTCAACGCCGGCAACGCCAACGCCTTCACCGGCAAGCTGGGCGACAAGTCGGTCGAGGAGGCGACGCGCGCCGTGGCCCAGGCGCTGGGCTGCGCGCGCAACGAGGTGTTCATGGCCTCGACCGGCGTGATCGGCCAGCCGATGGATCCGGCGCCGATCGTCAAGGCGGTGCCCGGCCTGCTCAAGACGGCGCGCGAGGAGTCGTGGGACGAGGCGGCGGCGGCGATCATGACCACCGACACGTTTCCCAAGCTGGCCACCCGCACGGCGCGCATCGGCGACGGCACGGTGACGATCAACGGCTTCGCCAAGGGCTCGGGCATGATCGCGCCCGACATGGCGACCATGCTGGGCTTCGCCTTCACCGATGCCAAGCTGCCGCCGGCGGTGCTGCAGAAGCTGCTGAGCGATTCGACCGACCGCTCGTTCAACTGCGTGACCGTCGACGGCGACACCTCGACCAGCGACACCTTCCTGCTGGCCTCGACGGCCGCGGCGCGCCACCCGCGCGTCGAGGAGGCCGACGATCCGCTGCTGGCCGAGTTCCGCCGCGCGCTCGACGAGCTGATGATCGAGCTGGCGCAGCTGGTCGCCAAGGACGGCGAGGGCGCCTCGAAGTTCATCACCATCAACGTCACCGGCGCCACCAGCAACGGTGCGGCGCGCAAGATCGGGCTGGCGGTGGCCAACTCGCCGCTGGTCAAGACGGCGATCGCCGGCGAGGACGCCAATTGGGGCCGCGTGGTGATGGCCATCGGCAAGGCCGGGGAGAAGGCCGACCGCGACAAGCTGCGCATCTCGATGGGCGGCGTGCGCATCACCGACAACGGCCAGGTCGTGCCCAACTACGACGAGGCGCCGGTCGTGAAGCACATCAAGGGCAGCGACGTGGTGATCGATATCGAGCTCGGCCTGGGCCGCGGCCGCTCCACGGTGTGGACCTGCGACCTGACGCATCGCTACATCGACATCAACGGCAGCTACCGCAGCTGACCGGCGCGGTGGACGATTTCGTTCCCTGCCCGGGCGGCCAGCCGCCGCTGGCCGGCCGCAAGCTCGTGCTGGTCGCCGCCGTGGCCATGGTCGACGTCGACGGCCGCGTGCTGATCGCGCAACGGCCGCCGGGCAAGTCGATGGCCGGGCTGTGGGAGTTTCCCGGCGGCAAGGTCGATCCCGGCGAGACGCCCGAGGAGGCCCTGGTGCGCGAGCTGCGCGAGGAGTTGGACGTCGAGACCACGGGCAGCTGCCTGGCGCCGATCGCCTTCGCCTCGCACGGCTACGAGACCTTCCATCTGCTGATGCCGCTCTACGCCTGCCGCACCTGGCACGGCACGCCCAGGCCGCGCGAGGGCCAGGTGCTGAAATGGGTCGAGGTGCGGGCGCTCGGCGACCACCCGATGCCGCCCGCCGATATCCCCCTCGTCGCCCAGCTGCGCGACCTGCTGTAGCCGGTGTCAGGTCGGCGGCGGGCGCAATGCCGTGCCGGGCCGCCAGCCGGTGAGCTGGCGGAAGATCACCGCCTGCGCGGCGGCGACCAGAGCCAGCCGGAAGTACTCGACCGTCGCCACGATCAGGCTCAGGACGAGGGCCGTGCCCAGGCCCGCCTCGGGCCCGACCAGCGAGCGCACGATGGCCGTCGCCAGGCCCACCAGGATCACCCCGCCGACCATGCCGATCATGGTGACGACGAACACCACGCCCAGGCTGACCATGGCGTTGCCCTTGCTGTAGCGCCAGGCCAGCGAGGTCCGCCACGCCTCGTCGACGGCGGGGGCGGCGAGCCCGAAGCTCAGCCGCATGCCGATCAGGATGCCGACGAAGGCGAAAGGCACCAGGATGCCCAGTGCGCGCACCTCGGGCGGCAGGGCGCGCACGTCGCTGGGCGACAGCATCAACGCGTCCTCGGGCATCTGCACCAGGAAGATGCCCATGATCACGATCGGCAGCCCGAAGATCACCGCGAATTCGCGCAGGAAGCCCGACTCGCGCGCCGACCAGCCCAGCCCGGCGACCGGCGAGGCCTGCGGCGGGCCGAGCAGCAGCCAGCGATACCAGCCGACGGCGAACATCGCGGTCGGCACGAGGTCGAGCAGCTTCACCAGGCCCATCAGCCGCGGCGAGACCGGCGAGTCCGACACCAGCCGCGCACCCAGCAGCAGGGTCACCGAGATGATGGTGGGAATCAACGCCAGGTCGAAGAACGGCCGCAGATTGCCGAAGCACAGCCGGAAGGTCTGCGTCATGATTTCGGGGAAATGCAGCGGCGGCGGCGTGCTCATGTCGGCCCAATATGGCGGCCCGCCGCGGGCGGTGCCAGTGCCGCGTCAGCCGCCGGCCTTCTCGCCGGCGGGGCGCTCGAACGTGCCCAGCGCGTCGGCCAGGCGGCTGCTCGCGGCGCCCGGCGCCAGCGGCTTTTGCTGCGAGGCGTGCGGCGCCCAGCCGTGCAGGAAGATCACCTCGAACGTGGCCGGCACGCGCTCCCCGGCGTCGCCGTGGCGCTGCTCGTAGATCGACAGCCCGCGCAGCAGGGTCTCGCGCCGCGTCAGGGCCGGCCGGCGGCCGCGCACGGCGTTGCTCTCGCCCATGGCGCGCAGCTCGCGCACCAGCGCCAGCGCGTCGGGATAGCTGACCTCGATGCGCTCGGCATCGCCGACCGGCAGCGCGAAGCCGGCGCGCTGCAAGAGGCCGGTGGCGTCGCGCAAATCGGCGAAGGGCGAGACGCGCGGGCTCAGGCCGCCCTCGACGTCGCTTTCGGCCTGGGCGAGCGCCTGGCGCAGCTGCCACAGGGTCTCGCCGCCCAGCAGCGCGGCGAGGAACAGCCCGTCGGGCCTCAGGCTCTCGCGGATGCGCAGCAGCGTGCCGGGCAGGTCGTTGACCCAGTGCAAGCTCATGGCGCTCAGCACCAGGTCGATGCTTCGCGGCGCGACCGGCAGCAACTCCTCGTCGCCGACCAGCGCCGGGCCATGTGCCCGCGCGCGGCGCGCGAAGCCTGCGGCCAGATCCATCTGCAGCAGCGTCTCGATGCCGCCGCGGCGCCGGCCGTCGGGCAGCGCCAGCGCCGCGCCGACCTCGCCGCCATGGCAGCCGATGTCGAGCGCCAGCGGGAAGCTGCGCTTGATGTCGTCGAGCCGGTCGACCAGGCGCGTCGCGATCTCGCGCTTGAGAAAGGCCGCGCCGTCCCAGCCGCGCGCCACGCGCTCGCGCCGCCGGCGGACCACCGCGCGGTCGAAGACCAGCATCGGATCGGGCATGCTCATGGGCGCGCGTGTAGCATGAATCGACGAGGAGGAGGCAGCCATGGCCGACGAGGCGCGTGTGCGCGAGGAGATTTGCCGCACCGGCGAGAGCCTGTACCGGCGCGGCTACACCGTGGGCACCGCCGGCAACATCAGCGCGCGGCTCGACGACGGCTTCCTGATCACGCCCACCGATGCCTGCCTCGGCTTCCTCGAGGCGTCGCGACTGGCCAGGCTCGACGCCCGGGGCGAGCAGATCGGCGGCGATCGCGCCTCGAAGACCATCCTGCTGCACCGCGCGATCTACGACGCGCGGCCCGATGCCGGCGGTGTGGTGCACACGCATTCGACCAACCTCGTCGCGCTCACCATGCTGCCCGACGTGAACCGCGCCGACGTGCTGCCGCCGATCACGCCCTACCACGTGATGAAGGTCGGCCATGTGCCGATGATCCCCTATCGCCGGCCGGGCGATCCCGAGGTGATCGACCTCGTCGTGGCGCACGCGCCCCGGGTGCGGGCGGTGCTGCTCGAACGGCTCGGCCCGGTGGTGTGGAACGAGTCGGTGTCCAACGCCTGCTTCGCGCTCGAAGAGCTCGAGGAGACCGCCAAGCTGTGGCTGATGCTGCGCGCCCATCCGCCGGCCGGGCTCGATGCCGCCCGGATCGAGGAGATCAGGCGGACCTTCAAGGTCGAGTACTGACGGCCATTGAATCGTCGGATTCGCCGGCTGCAGTGCGGCCGCGATGTCCTTCGACGCCCTGCGCAAGCAACTCGATCGCTCCGCGCCGCTGGCCGGCCTGGTCCGCCGCGCGCGCGCCACGGCGCGCGGCGCGCTCGACACGCTGCTGCCGCCGTTGTGCCTGTCCTGCGCGGCGCTGGTCAGCGAGCCCGGCGCGCTGTGCGCCGACTGCTGGTCCAAAGTCTCGTTTCTCGGCGCGCCGCTGTGCGCGCGCTGCGGCTTTCCCTTCGAGGTCGATGCCGGTGCCGGGACGCTGTGCGGCGCCTGCCTGAAACGCCCGCCGCGCTACGACCGCGCGCGCGCCGCCGTCCGCTACGACGAGGGCTCGCGCGGCCTGGTGCTGGCCTTCAAGCACGGCGACCGGACCGACGCGGCGCCGGCCTATGGACGCTGGCTGGCGCGCGCCGGCGCCGAGTTGCTGGCCGACGCGGACCTCCTCGCCCCCGTGCCGCTGCATCGCTGGCGGCTGTTCTGGCGCCGCTACAACCAGGCGGCGCTGCTGGCGCGTGCGGCCGGCAAGGCCGCGGGCCGGACGGTGCTGCCGGATCTGCTGATCCGCCGCCGCAACACGCCCTCGCAGGCCGATCGCGACGCGCGCGAACGCCGGCGCAACGTCGCCGGCGCCTTCGCGCTCAACGAGCGCTACCGGCCCTTCATCCGCGGCCGCCGGGTCGTGCTGGTCGACGACGTGCTGACCACCGGCGCCACGGTCGAGGCCTGCACCCGCGTGCTGCGGCTGGCCGGCGCCGAGCGCGTCGACGTGCTGACCCTGGCCCGCGTCGTTCGGCCGGAGTTCCGGTCCTGAGCTCGACCCTCTACACTCGCTCCAGCGGGAGAGTGTCGAGATGCATGTGATCGTCGTGGGTGCGGGGATTTCCGGGCTGAGCACCGCCTGGGCGATGACCAAGCGCGGTCACAAGGTGACGTTGCTGGAGCGCGACGTGCTGCCCAACCCGCTGGCGGCGTCGGGCGACCAGCACCGCATCACGCGCCGCGCCTATGGCGACATGCACGGCTACGCGGCGCGCATGACCGAGTCCTTCGCCGCCTGGAACGAGCTGTGGGGCGATCTCGGGCGCGAGCACATGGCGCGCGTGGGCGTCAGCAGCGTCTCGTTGGCAGAGGGCGACCGCGGCCAGGTCTACGCCGAGGGCATGGCGCGCGACGGCTTCTCCTTCGAGACGCTGAAGACCGAGGCGGCGGTCAGTCGCTATCCCTTCCTCAATCCCGAGCATGTGCGCGAGGTCTACTATTCGCGCGAGGGCGGGGCGCTCTTGTGCCAGCGCATCGCGTCCGACATGGCGGCGTGGCTGCAGGCCAAGAACGTCACCATCCGCACCCATGCGATCGTCGAGGGCATCGACACCGACGCCGCCACCGTCACCCTGCGCTCGGGCGAGAAGGTGAGCGCCGACAGCGTCGTGGTCACGGCCGGCGCATGGGTCGGCACGCTGTTCCCCGATCTCGCCAAGACCCTCGTCGCCCATCGCACCTGCGTGATTTACCTCGAACCGCCCGCCGACCTGAAGGCGGCGTGGTCGACCGCGCCGTCGATGGCCGGCCTGGGCGTCGACGGCTATGTCCTGCCGCCGGTGCACGGCACGCAGCTGAAGTTCGGCGCCTCCTTCACGCGCATGCCGTGGAACCCGGACGAGGCGTTCGAGGTCAATCGGGCCACGGCGCTGGCCGTGCGCGAGGTCTTCGCGCCGCTGTTCGCGCGCATGGGCGAGTATCGCATCACCGACACGCGCAAGTGCGTCTACACCTTCACCGACGACTGGCATTTCCATGGCGAGCGCCGCGGCGCCACCTGGATCGTCTCGGCTTGCTCGGGCCATGGCTACAAGTTCGGCACGTCGGTGGGCCGGCGCGTCGCCGACGCGCTGGAAACCGGCGACGATCGCACCCTGGTGGAGTGGCTCGCCGCGCGGGACTGAGCCGGCTATAGTCGGCCCATACGCGCAATCGAACAACGAGGGCCCTGATGGCCAAGGTTGAGATGTACACGACCCAGTGGTGCGGCTACTGCGCCCGCGCGCGCGCGCTGCTGGAGCGCAAGGGCGTCGAGTTCACCGAGTACGACGTCGAGGAAGAAGCCGGCAAGCGCGAGGAAGCGCGGGCCCGCTCGGGCGGCCGCACCTCGGTGCCGCAGATCTTCATCGGTGGCAGGCATATCGGCGGCAGCGACGAGATGGCCGCGCTCGAGGCGGCGGGCAAGCTCGACGGGCTGCTGGCCGCGAGCGGCTGAGGCGGAGGGCACCATGTCGACGAAGTTCACGGTCGGCCTGATCCAGGTCAACGCCACCAACGAGCTGGCGCCCAACATCGCCTTCATCGAGGAGCAGACGCGCCGCGCGCGCGACGCCGGCGCGCAGTTCGTGATGACGCCGGAGAACTCCACCCTGATCGGCGCCAATCGCGGCGAGACGCTGGCCAAGGCGCTGCCCGAGGAGGAGCACACCGGTCTCGCCTCGGCGCGGGCGATCGCGCGCGAGTGCGGCGTGTGGTTCCTGGTCGGCTCGATCCACGTGAAGGTCGAGCCCGAGCGCAACGCCAACCGCTCCTACCTCGTGGCGCCCGATGGCGGCATCGTCGCCAGCTACGACAAGATCCACATGTTCGACGTGCAGCTCGCCGGCGGCGAGACCTATCGCGAATCCTCGACCTTCCGCCCGGGCGACCAGGCGGTGATCGCCGAGACGCCGTGGGGCAAGCTCGGCATGACCATCTGCTACGATCTGCGCTTCCCCTACCTCTATCGCGCGCTGGCGCATGGCGGGGCGGAGATGCTGTCGATCCCGTCGTCCTTCACCGTGCCCACCGGCCGCGCCCACTGGCACACCCTGATGCGCGCGCGCGCGATCGAGACCGGCTGCTACGTCTTCGCGCCGGCCCAGGTCGGCAGCCATGCCGGCAACCGCAAGACCTACGGTCACTCGGTCGTTGTGGCGCCGTGGGGCGAGGTGATCGCCGACGCCGGCGATGGCGGCCCCGGCTTCGTCACCGCCGAGATCGACATGGCCAAGGTCGCCGAAGCGCGCCAGGCCGTGCCGTCGCTGACCCACGACCGCAGCTTCAGCGGCCCCACCCTGCGCACCTACGCGCTGCCCAAGGCGGCGGAGTAGAGCCATGGCGGCGGGCGGTCCCCTGCGTCGCGAGATCGACAAGCTGCCACCCGAGGAGCGGCTTCGCCTGGCGCACGAGCTGTTCGAGAGTGTTGGCGATGAGGAACTGCCTGGATCGCCACTGACCGAAGAGCAATTGGCCGAACTGCGCGAGCGGGTTGCACGCTATCGTGCGGACAAGAGCGCTCGTCGGTGGACTCTCGAGGAGATCCTGGCTGAGTCCAACCGCGGCTGATATGGCGTTTGTCGTATCCTGGACGGCACCCGCGCGAGGTGATGTCCACGACGACCGACGCTACTACGACGCGATTGATTCACGCTTGGACGCGTCGCTGGTCGAACAATTGGGCCGTAGCGAGCGGCTCCTTGGCGAAAACCCGCTCATCTAGCCGAGTATCGGCGAAGATCTCCGTCGCGCACCCCTGCGCCGGTTTCCATACGCTCTTTACTATTCGGTCGAGGACGATGAGGTGATCATTGTCGCTTTGATGCACCATCGACGGCGCCGGGCCGCGCGCGACGAACTCGTTCGCTCCTAGGGCCGACGCGCGGCGATGCGCTGGACCATGGCGGGGTGGGGATCGCTCAGCATCGTGGCCTCGTAGGCGACAATCGACAGGCCGCCCTCGCGCGCCACCTCGAGCAACTCGCCGTCGCGCAGCAGGTAGGCGGGGTTGCTCGGCTTGCCGAAGCGTTCGTTGCCGGCCATGAACGTCTCGTAGAGCAGGACGCCGCCGGGCTCGAGCGCGGCCAGCAGCGATGGCCAGAGCGGGCGGTGGAGGTAGTTGGTCGCGACCACGGCGCCGAACTGCCGACCGGGCAGTGGCCAGGGCGAGCCGTCTTCGAGATCGGCGGCGATGATCCGCGTGCCCGCGTCGCCGGCGAGATCGGCCAGGCTGCCGACGTCGCGGTCGAGCGCCGTGACCGGATGGCCGCGCGCGCGCAGGAAGCGCGTGTGACGCCCGCCGCCCGCGGCGACATCGAGCACGGCGCTGCCCGGCGCGATCAGCGGCGCCCAGCGCGCGATCCACGGCGAAGGGTCCACGCCGGGCTTAGTAGGCCGGCCGCCGCGGATGGCCGCCGGGCGGAGCGTAGCCGCGCTCGGCCGCCTCGCGCAGCGCCCGCTGGCGCGCGTCGCGCTCGCGCAGCAGCCGGTTGGCGCGGTCGACCAGGGCCCGCGACGGCGGGATCGCGACCAGCGCCGAGGCGAGGCCGCCAAGCTCCACGGCCCGAGAGCCGACGAAGGCGGCGACATCGCGCGCCGCGGCCGTCTCCTGATTGGGATCGAGATACAGCAGATAGGCGTTGATTCGCGCCGAATACGACGGGTCCTGCTCCGGCGTGTCGAGCGGGAAGCCGCCCATCGCGGCGTGGGTCCCGGGGAACCTGTCGAGCAGCCAGTCGCGCGTCGGATCCATCGTCGTGCCGGTGTTGCCGAACCATGGACGCGAGCCGATCCTCGGATCGCGGATCGCGTGGCGGCAGACCTGGACGTTGGCCGGCACGACCGAGACGTTGTAGGGCAGGTCCATGCTCATGTCGCGGTCGACGGCGTCGAACAGGCCGAGGTAGCGGACATCGATGCCGAGCTGGCGCAGATACTCGCAGAAGCACATCGCGATGAAGCCGCCCCGGCTGTAGCCGAACACGAACACCGCGGGCGGCCCGTCGGCGCCCGGCGTGTAGGTCGTGTGCTCGACGCGCGTGCCGCCGCCGCCGGTGCGCGGCATCGCTTCGGGCGCCTCGTACTCGACGCGCCGGGTGATGCCGGGGCAGTTCGCCTCGAAGACGCGGATCGCCGCGCGCAGGATATCGTCGCAATTGACGCCCAGCCCGTCCGGGCTGACGCCGTAGTGCTTGATGGCGCCGGCGACCGCCCGGTCGAAGCACTGCGAGACGAAGGACTGCTCGCGCATGGTCGTGTTGAGCCGCCAGTTCTCGGTCGAGATGTAGCCGCCCCCGGTGCCCTCGAACCCGAATACGTACGTCTTGCCCACGTCGCACTCTCCCATCGCTGGTCTTGACGGGTCTACGTCACCGGCCGCCGTCGCATCCCCGGGCCATTATCCGATCGGACCCCTTGTGACACAGTCTTGTCAAATCGCCGGCGATGGCCCACATCTTTCTGGCACTCCGGCGCCACGAGTGCCAAGCGCCTTCGCAAGACACGGTTCGGAATGATCAAGTACACGCTGCGCTGCTCCAAGGATCATCGGTTCGACAGCTGGTTCCGCGACAGCTCGACCTACGAGAAGCAGGAAAAGCGCGGGCTGCTGGAATGCCCGACCTGCGGCGACCACAAGGTCGAACGCGCGCTGGTGGCGCCGAACGTCGCCGCCAAGGGCAACCAGCGCCGCGCGCGTCGTCCGGCGGCGCCTCCGGTCGAGGCTGGCGCCGAAGCGCCGGCGGCGCCGGCCAACGCCGTGGCCACGGTGCCGCCGAACATGCCGCCGGAGCTGCGCAAGGTGCTGCTGGAGCTGCGCGGGCAGGTCGAGAAGAACTGCGACTATGTCGGCGACAAGTTCGCCGAGGAGGCGCGCAAGATCCACTACGGCGAGACCGACAAGCGCGGCATCTACGGCGAGACCTCGGACGAGGAGGCCGCGGCGCTGGCCGACGAGGGCATCGAGTTCGGCCGCCTGCCCTGGGTCCCCAAGGGCAACTGATTCGCCAAAAAGATGGGCCCCGCGCGGGAAGCGACGGGGCCGAAGTCGGGGGAGAAATGTGGTACCGCGGGGGGAGAATTGCGGTCCACCAACCCGACAACGTCCTCGCGCGCGCGAGGTTGCGCGGCACCCGAAAGAATTTCGCGCCTAGTCATCCAGATGCGCCAGCGGCAGCGGCGCACCGGCCTTGAAGGTCTGGATCGCGATATTGCTGCGCACCTCGCGGATCACCGGCAGGTTCAGCAGCTTGCCGACGAGGAAGCGCTGGTAGTGCTGAAGATCGGGGACGACCACTTCTAATAGATAATCGGCTTCGCCCGACACCATGTGGCAGGCCACGACCTCGGGCATCGCCACCAGCTGCGCCTCGAAATCGTCGCAGCGCTCGTCGGCGTGGTTGCCGATGCGCACGCCGATGAAGACGGTCAGCCCCAGCCCGATGCGCTCGCGCCCCAGCATGGCGCGATAGGCGCCGATATAGCCGTCGCGCTCCAGCCGCTTGACCCGGCGCAGGCAGGGCGAGGGCGACAGGCCCACCCGTTCGGCCAACTCCACATTGGTCAGCCGGCCATCCGCCTGCAGGGTGGCGATGATGCGGCGGTCGATGGCGTCGAGATCGGAAGCTGGCATTGTCTGTCTCGAATGATGTGGTCAGAGGCACGATATAGCGATCCAGAAACGGAATCAGCCATACTTCGCAAGGACACGCTCCTCCTCTCCAGCGCATGGTGTGCCCGCCAACCACCGGAGCACGTCATGACCGACCGACAGACCAGCCTCATGCAGGCCGTCCAGCGCTATCTCGATCTCTGCCAGGACAACGACCGCTCGCGGTTCGACCGGGTCTTCCAGCCCACCGCGCAATTGCACGGCGTCGTCGACGGGGCGCTGAAGAAGTCGACGGCGGCGGAGTTCCGCGACGGCTTTCTCGGCCGCCCGTCGCCGATCTCGCTGGGCTCGCCGCGCGCCGACGAGATCCTGCTGGTCGATTTCGCCTCCGACACCCAGGCGATGACCAAGCTGCGCCTGCGCATCAACGACACGATCTACGTCGACTACCTCACCTGGCATCGCGTCGACGGCGAGTGGCGGATCACCGCGAAGGGCTTCCACATCGAGACGACGCGCGCCGCCTAGCGCACGATGAGGGGGAGTCGAACCACCACTGTCATCCCGAGCGCAGCGAGGAATCCAGGCGGCTCTCCTAGATCCCTCGCTGCGCTCGGGATGACAGGAAGCCGAACCTGTCCGCATCGCGCTCCAGGCCGGCCGGCGCCTGGCGCATCGCGAGGTGTTGTCGACCGGGGTTGCCTCTCGCCGGTGTTTCTCGCGTTGGACAGCGCGGGACAACCGCCCTACCGTCGCGCCAAGAGTAAGCGCGACCTGGGAGGGACGCCACCATGGACGAGACGCTGTTCAGGAACGTGCGCATCATCGACGGATCGGGCGAGGCGCCCTATGCCGGCGAGGTCCTCGTCCAGGGCAACCGCATCAAGGCGATCGCGCGGCGGCCGGCGGCGCTCGGCGCCGCGGCGGATGTCGCCGTGGTCGATGGCGGCGGCGCCACCCTGATGCCGGGCCTGGTCGAGGCGCATGCGCATGCCAGCTTCATCAACACGCCGTCCTCGCCGGCGCTGGGCGAGGTGCCGCCGGAAGAGCACACGCTGCTGACGGCGAAGTTCGCGCGCATGCTGCTCGACCACGGCTTCACCGCGCTGCACAGCGCGGCCGCGGCCAAGCCCAGGCTCGACGTCGCGGTGCGCAACGCGATCAACGCCGGCGACCTGGTGGGGCCGCGCATGCTGGCGGCGTCGCTGGAGATGACGGTGACCAGCGGCCTGGGCGACGTGCGGCTCAACCACCTGCATCGCGAGACCTTCGCCGTGGTCGCCGACGGGGCCGACGAGTTCCGCCGCTGGGCGCGCTTCTTCGTGCGCGAAGGCGTCGACGTTCTGAAGATCAACCCCTCGGGCGACGAAGGCACGCCGGGCTCCAAGGCGCACATGACCGTGATGACCGACGCCGAGGTCGCCGCCGTGGCCGAGGTGGCGCGCGCGCACGAGAAGCGCATGGCGGCGCACGCGCGCAGCGCCGGCGCGGTGAAGCTGTCGCTGCGTCACGGCATCGACGTGATCTACCACGCCACGCTGTGCGACGAGGAAGCGCTCGACATGCTGGAGGCGCGCAAGGCGCGCGTCTTCGTCGCGCCGACCATCGGCATCACCTACGGCGTGTACAAGGAGGCGCCGTTGCGCGGCGTCACGCTCGCCGACGACGTGAAGCGGCGCTTCGACAACGAGTTCGTCAAGGGCATCGAGAACATGAAGGCGCTGAAGAAGCGCGGCGTGCGCGTGCTGCCCGGCGGCGACTACGGTTTCGCCTTCAATCCGATGCCGCGCAACGCGCGCGACATGGAGCATTTCGTCACCCTGTTCGACTTCACGCCGATGGAGGCGATCGTCGCGGCGACGAAGTTCGGCGGCGAGCTGATGGCCAGGGGCGCCGGCCCGGGCGAGAGCGAGCGCACGGCACCCGAGCTCGGCATGGTGAAGGAAGGCTTCCTCGCCGACCTGCTGCTGGTCGACGGCGATCCCGCGGTCGACGTGTCGATCCTGCAGGACGCCAACCGCCTGCTGGCGATCATGAAGGACGGCACCTTCCACAAGGCGCCGCCCGCACGCCGCGAGGCACGGCCGATGGCGGCGGAGTAGAAGGCCTTCTCCCCGCGAAGGCGGGGAGAAGGTGGCGCGAAGCGCCGGATGAGGGGCTTTGCGATCGTCCAACATACGACGAGGCGGGTGAGAGGATTCGAAGCCCCTCATCCGCCTCGCTGACGCTCGGCACCTTCTCCCCGCCTTCGCGGGGAGAAGGAATCTAACGCAGCGCGGCGCAGGCGCGCTGGATGCGGCGGCCGGCTTCCTCGAGCATCTCGGTCGCGGTGGCGTAGGAGATGCGGAAGGCCGGGCCCATGCCGAAGGCCGAGCCCTGCACCACCGACAGGCCCTCGGCCTCGAGCAGGTAGTTCACGAAGTCGGTGTCGTTGGCGATCGTCTTGCCGTCGGGTGTCTTCTTGCCGATCGTGCCGGCGCAGGACGGGTAGACGTAGAACGCGCCCTCGGGCCGCGGGCACTTGATGCCGGTGGCCTGGTTGAGCATCGAGACGATCAGGTCGCGGCGCTGCTTGAAGACGGCATTGTTGCGCGGGATGAAGTCGGTCGGCCCGTTGAGCGCCGCCACCGAGGCCGCCTGGCTGATCGAGCTGGCGTTCGAGGTGCTCTGCGACTGCACGGTGATCATGGCGTTGATCAGCGCCTGCGGGCCTGCCGCGTAGCCGATGCGCCAGCCGGTCATGCAGTACGCCTTCGACACGCCGTTCATGGTCAAGGTGCGATCGAACAGCGCCGGCTCGACCTGCGCCGGGGTGGTGAAGACGAAATCGTCGTAGACCAGCTTCTCGTACATATCGTCGGTCAGCACCCAGACATGCGGGTGCTTGAGCAGCACGTCGCACAGCGCGCGCAGCTCGGCCTTCGAGTAGGCGGCGCCGGTCGGGTTCGACGGCGAGTTCAGGATCAGCCACTTGGTGCGCGGCGTGATCGCCCGGTCGAGATCCTCGGGCTGCAGCTTGAAGCCCTTGGACTCCGGGCAATCGACGATCACCGGCGTGCCGTCGGCGAACGACACCATCTCCGGATACGACACCCAGTAGGGCGCCGGGATCACGACCTCGTCGCCGGCGTTCAGGGTCGAGCAC
Organism: Reyranellaceae bacterium; assembly: GCA_050183765.1. Lineage (GTDB taxonomy): Bacteria > Pseudomonadota > Alphaproteobacteria > Reyranellales > Reyranellaceae > JAFAZJ01. The sequence continues at coordinate 107,820 of JBFXAZ010000001.1, forward strand.
ATCGCGTTGAAGATGATCTGCTTGCCGCCGTTGGTGACGATGGTCTGCGAGACCTTGTACTCCAGCCCGTGATCGCGCTTGAACTTGTCGACGATCGCCGAGCGCAGCGCCGGCGTGCCGGCGATCGGCGTGTAGCGCGTGTCGTTCTCGCGGATCGCCTTGTAGGCGGCTTCCTTGATGTGGTCGGGGGTCGGGAAGTCCGGCTCGCCGGCGGCCAGCCCGATGACGTCTTTGCCCGCCGCCTTCATCTCCAGGAACTTGCCCTGCGCGGCGTTCGTGGGAGACGGCTTGATGCGGCTGAGACGGTCGGCGATGAAGGCCATGACTGGGGGTTCCCGGATGTCGCCCGGTAACCGCCGGGCGCGCGCCCGCTTAGGGCGGCGCAACCTAATGGCTGCCGTCCGCAGCCGCAAGGCGAGGCGGGGGAAATCTTGTCAGCGCACAATCATGCGGCGGCGCATCAGCGTTCGCCGTACTCGTCGACCACCCGTTCGAGGAACTGGGAAAACGCCAGCAACAGGGCGGTCGGCCGCGCGGTGCCATCCTGGATGGTCGCGAGGCGCCACTCGCCCATGCGGCGCACCAGCGGCGTCACGTCGCGGCGCACGTCCCCGGGCAGGCGGTCGAGCGCCTGGTTGACGTCGTTGGCGACGAGGAACAGGTCGCCGATCTCGACGAAGCGCAATTGGGCCATGGGGCAAGCCTTCGGTTCGCTGGCCGACGAAGCGCGCTGGGGCTCCGCCTGCGATGGGCACTGCCCGACAACGCGGCGACCGCGGGGAGGTTTCGTGCACCCGCCGGCGCGCATCGTGCGCGCCTTCCGGGCTCACGCCGATTTGTGCGCTTCGGAATCCAGCGTGAACAGCTCCTGGGGCCGCGTCACGCCGCGCAGCGCATAGCGGCCCAGCGACACCAGGTAGTCGCGCTTGGCACCGCAGGCGGCGGCGAAGGCCGAGGACACGATGATGCGCTGGTCGATCGAGCGCGACAGCGCGGCCATTCGGCTGGCCTCGTTCACCGCCGGTCCGAGCACGGTGAAGTCGAGCCGCGAGCGGCCGCCGAAATTGCCGTAGAGCAGCTCGCCCTCGTGCAGCGCGAGGTAGAGATCGGTGGTCGGCAGGCCGTCGGTGCTGCGCGTGGCGCTGAGCGCCGTCGCGGCGGCGATCGCCTCCTTCGCCGCCTTCAGCGCGTGGCCGCAGGCGTTCTCCATCTCTTCGGCCGGGAAGATCGCCAGCAGGCCGTCGCCCATGAACTTGAGCACGTTGCCGCCATGCGCTTCGAGCGTGTCGACGACGACGCCGGCGTAGTCGTTGAGCAGGCCCAGCAGCAGGTGACGGTCGATGCTGTCGACGACGCGGGTGAAGCCCGAGAGGTCGCTGAACCAGATCACCGCGCGAATCGACTCGGCGCGGCCGCGCTCGACGTTGCCCTCGAGCACGCGGCGCGCGGCGTCCTCGCCGAGATAGGTGCCGAGCAGGGTGCGCGTCGTGGCGTGCAGGATGTTGCGGTTGAAGACCAGCGCCAGCGGCTTCTGGATGGCTTCCAGCAGCGTGATCTGCGCGTTGCCGAAGCCGCCCGGTGCGTCGCTCACCCAGGAACTCAGCATGCCGTCGGTCGCGCCCAAGGTCGCGCCCGCGCCAAAGCCGGTGGCGAAGGCGGCGTACTCGGTCGCGCCCTCGCCGGCGAAGCGGTCGAGGAGCGGAAACTCGCCGCTGGGCGCGCCGTCGCCCAGCTTGCGGCGCAGGAACTTCTCCCTGGTTTCCAGCATGTGGCGGAACGGGCTCTGCTGCCAATCGGGACTGTTCTCGTCGAAGCTGCCGCGATCCAGCATGGTCATTTCCACGCCGCGCTCGCGCGTCCAGTGGAAGCTGCGCGAATCGATGGTGGGATGCAGCACGTCGGCGCCGAGATTGATGCGCCGCAGGCTGGCGCCGCGATCGTTCATGCGCTCCGCCAGCGCCGGCAGGAATTGCTTGACCGACGTGCCGTTCAGGCCTTCGTCGATCAGCCAGTCGGTCATCTCGCGGACGTCGTCGGTGCTCATGCGCCCCCAGATGGTGAGTGCGGCGGCGATTGTGTAGGCCGGCGAGCGCAACTCTTGCCTCCACCGACGGCGGCCCTCAGGATCGGGGACCGCCGCCGTGTTGGAAAGAGCCATGATTGCCCGATTGACGGTCCTGATCCTGCTGGTCGCCTCGCTGAGCCCGGTCACGTCGCTGGCGCAGGATCAAGCTGCCGTGCGACGGGGCCTCGCGGTGTCGGAGCAACGATGCGCCGCCTGCCACGCCGTGCACGCCGGCGAGAGCGCATCGCGCAATCCGGCGGCGGCCAGCTTCGCCCGCGTCGCCGCGACGCCCGGCGTGACGGAGCTGGCGCTGCAGGCGATGCTGCAGACCTCGCACCAGGCGATGCCCAACCTGATCATCGGCGTCGACGACATGCGCGACGTCATCGCCTACATCCTGAGCCTGCGCGGGCGCTAGGTGTTCGGTCCCGGTGTGCGGCTTATCGGGCGCACCCTGTCATCCGCGGGGCCGTCCGCGGCCCCTGTAGCGCAGCGAGGGATCCAGGCGGCTTCCCTAGATCCCTCGCTGCGCTCGGGATGACAGGGAAACTCTGATCTTGCGCTCGTTGCGCCAGGCCTCAGTCGACGCGGCGGACCTCGACCCGCACGGTCATCTCGGCCTCGGATGCGCCGGTGCGCCGGCCGGTGACGGGCGCCGCCTCGGTGTAGTCGAGCCCGACGGCGAGCTTCAGGTAGTCGCCGGTGGGCGACAATCCGCTCGCCGGATCGAAGCCGACCCAGCCGAGCTCGGGGACATGCGCCTCGGCCCAGGCGTGGCTCGCGCCGGCGACCGGCGGATCGGCGTCGATGCGCTTGTAGCCGCTGACGTAGCGCGCCGGGATGCCGAGCCGGCGGCAGCAGGCGATGAAGGCGTGCGACTGGTCCTGCCTCACGCCCTCGCCGCGCCGCAGCGCCTCGATCGCCGAGGTCTCGACCGTCGAGGCGCCGAGCTTGTAGGCGATGCGCGCGCGGATGCGATACATGATCTCGTGCAGCAGCGGCACGCGGCCCTGGATGTCGGCGACGCGCGGTGCCAGGTCGCCGACCACCGCGTCGATCGAGGCGTCGTGCATCGCCAGCCCGGTGTTGCGCAGCCAGAACACGGGCGGCAGCGGATCGGGGGCGGGATAGCGCAGCCAGCTGTGGTCGTTCGACCAGGTGTATTCGCCATGCGCCACCAGCTCGATCTCGCGATGCGGCGTGGCCAGCGAGAACGTGCTGACGGCATTGCCGTGGCCGTCGGTCCAGTCCAGCCGCTTGCCCGGTCCGCGCACGCTCCAGCTCAGCACGCGCTGGCCCTCGGCCGGCTTGGGCGTGAGCCTGGTGTCGTCGATCGAATAGCGCACCGGCTCGGCGAAGCGAAAGCGCGTGACGTGGGTGACGGCGAGGCGCATGGCCGACTCCTACCTTCCCCCGCTGGCGGGGGAAGGTGCCCGAAGGGCGGATGGGGGTGGCGGCATTGCGGTCGGACGGCGCCGTCGGTGTTGTCGCACCAACCACCCCCATCCGGCGCTTCGCGCCGCCTTCCCCCGCCAGCGGGGGAAGGTATGAATTGATCTCATCACCATCCTCAATCCATCAGGAACTGGCGGCCGATCTCGCCCGACAGCGTGTCGAGGCGATCGCGCACATCTTCGAGGAAATCGCGCAGGCCGGCCTCGAAGATGTCGTCGATGCGGCCGTAGCGCAGCTCGGCGTGCAGCGCGCCGGCCTGGCGGTCGGCCTCGCCGCGATTGCCGTAGAGCTCGGCCAGCTCGCGCATGCTGAGGTCGAGCTGCCACAGGCAGTGATGGATCGAGCGCGGCAGGTCGCGGCGCAGGATCAACAGCTCGGCGACGCGGCGCGGCTCGATGCGCGCGCGATAGATGCGGCGGTAGGTGCGCAGCGCGCCGATGCAGGTGAGGATCTCCGACCAGCCGTAGTAGTCGACGCCGTCGCGCGCCTCGGGCGCGCCGTCGGGCTGCAGGCGGTGGTACTTCACGTCGAGGATGCGGATGGTGTTGTCGGCGCGCTCCAGGTAGGTGCCCAGCGACATGAAGTTCCAGGCCTCGTCGCGCAGCAGCGTCGACTGCGCGGCGCCGGCGATCAGCACGGTCTGCTTCTTCACCGTCTCGACCAGCGCGCCGCGATCGATGCCGCCGCGCCGCCGCCGTGCGATCGCCGAGACCTCGAGCCACAGCCCGTTGAGGCTCTCCCAGACGTCGGTGGTGAGGTTGTTGCGCTCGGCGCGGGCGTTGTCGCGCGCGGCGCGCACCGAGTTGATCACGCTCGAGGGATTCTCGGCGCTGAGCGTCATGAAGTCGATCAGCTGCGGCAGCTCGCCGTCGGGATGCGTCGCCTCGAAGGCGTCGGCCAGGCCGTACATCTCGGCGAGATCGAAGGCCTCGGTCTTGCTCGACTGCAGCGCCGTGCGCTGCGTCGCTTCCAAGAGCCGCGCCATGTTCTCGGCGCGCTGCAGGTAGCGGCCCATCCAGTAGAGGTTCTTGGCGGTGCTGCTCAGCATGGCGCGGCCGGCCTCATGACTGGCTCTGGCTCTGGCTTTGCGTCTCCTCCGGCTCCTCGCCGTCGGGCCCCAGCACCCAGGTGTCCTTGGTGCCGCCGCCCTGGCTGGAGTTGACCACCAGCGAGCCGTCCTTGAGCGCCACGCGGGTCAGCCCGCCAGGCACGATGGTGATGTCCTTGCCCGACAGCACGAAGGGCCGCAGATCGACATGGCGCGGCGCCACGCCCTGGTTGACGAAGGTCGGGCAGGTGCTGAGCGCCAAGGTCGGCTGGGCGATGTAGTCGTAGGGATGCGCCACGAGATGGGCGCGGAACGACTCGATTTCTTCCTTGGTCGAGGTCGGGCCGACCAGCATGCCCTTGCCGCCGGAGCCGTGGACCTCCTTGACGACGAGCTCGGGCAGATGATCGAGCACGTATTTCAGGTCGTCGGGCTTGTCGCCGCGATAGGTCGGCACGTTCTGCAGGATCGGCTCCTCGCCGAGATAGAAACGGATCATGTCGGGCACGTAGACATAGGTCGACTTGTCGTCAGCCACGCCGTTGCCGATGGCGTTGACCACGTTGACGCGCCTGGACCGCAGCGCGCCGACCAGGCCTGGCAGGCCCAGCAGCGAGTCTGGACGGAAGGCCAGCGGGTCGAGGAAGGCGTCGTCGATGCGCCGGTAGATCACGTCGACGCGCTGCGGGCCGCGCGGCGTGCGCATGTAGACGCGGCCCTCGTCGACGAACAGGTCGGTGCCCTCGACCAGCTCGATGCCCATCTCGTCGGCGAGGAAGGCGTGCTCGAAGTAGGCGCTGTTGTACTGGCCCGGCGTCAGCAGCACCACGTTGGGCTCGGCCTCGTCGCTGAACGACACCGAGCGCAAGGTGGCGAGCAGCTCCTCGGTGTAATTGGCGACCGGCAGCACGCCCATCTGGGCGAAGAGCTCCGGCGCCAGCCGCATCATCACCTCGCGGTTCTCCAGCACGTAGGACACGCCCGAGGGCGTGCGCACGTTGTCCTCCAGCACGAAGAACTCGCGCTCGCCGACCCGCACGATGTCGATGCCGGCGATGTGGCAGTGCACGCCGCCGGGCAGCTCGAGATCCTGCGCCAGCGGCACGAACTCGGAATTCAGCAGCAGCTGGCGCTCGGGGATCACGCCGGCGCGGCAGATCTGGCGCTCACCATAGGCATCGGTGAGGAAGGCGTTGAGCGCCTTGACGCGCTGCGTCAGGCCGCGCTCGAGGAACTGCCATTCGTCATGGGCGATGACGCGCGGGATGATGTCGAAGGGGATCGTCGTCTCGTGCCCGTCGGTCGCGCCGTAGGCGCCGAAGGTGATGCCCTGGCGGCGATAGAACTGGTCGACTTCGCCGCGCTTGGTTTCGAGGGTTGCCGCCGGCGTGTCGGCCAGCCATTGCGCCACGTCGCGGTAGGGGGCGCGCACGCCATCGGGCGCCGAGGTCATCTCATCGAAGGCCTTGATGCCCGCCATGCAGTCCATTCTCCCCACGCGCCCGAACGCCATCCCAACGCATTCGTGCCCAAGATGGTAGCAAAAAACACGCCAGCACCACGCTCTTGACCTGCCTGCGTCAGACGCCGCACCGTTCGTGGGCATCAGCGGAAGGAACGGGCATGAAGCAGATCCAGTTGAGCGCCTATGGCGTGCCGGAACAGGTCGCGCACTGCGTGGAGGTGCCCGATGTCGGTGCGCCGGCAGCCGACGAGGTGGTCTTCGACGTGCTGCTGTTTCCCATCAACCCCGCCGATGTCTGGTTCTGCCGCGGCTCGTACCGCCTGAAGCCGCCGCTGCCGGCGACGCCGGGCGCCGAATGCGTCGGCCGCGTCGCCGCGGTCGGTGCGAGTGTCTCGCATGTGAAGCCGGGCGACCTGGTGATCAACCTGCAGCGCGAGAACTGGGCGCAGCGCCGCCGGGTGAAGGGCAGCGACGTCATCAGGCTGCCCGACGGCATCGACCTGCAGCAGGCGGCGATGGTGCGCATCAATCCGCCCACCGCCTCGCTGATGCTGAGCGACTTTGTCGCGCTGCTGCCCGGCGACTGGGTGATCCAGAACGTCGCCAATTCCGCCGTGGGCAAGCTGGTGATCCGCCTCGCCAAGGGCCGCGGCCTGCGCACGCTCAACGTCGTGCGCCGCGAGTCGCTGTTCGCGGAGCTCGAGGCGCTGGGCGCCGATGCCTGCGTGGTCGACGGTCCGGACCTGTGGCAGCGCGCGCGTGCGCTGACCGAGAACGCGCCGATCAAGCTCGGCATCGACGCGGTGTCGGGCGAGGCCACGGGACGGCTGGGCAACTGCGTCGCCGACGGCGGCACGGTGTGTAACTACGGCGCGATGACCGGGCAGGACCCGGTCATGAACCGCTCCGACGTGATCTATCGCGGCGTGATCCTCACCGGCTTCATGCTCGGCCGCTTCCTGGCGAAACGGCCGATCGAGCAGGTGAGGGCGCTCTACGCCGAGCTGGCCGATCGCGTCGTCTCGGGCGATCTGCAGGCGCCGGTCGAGAGGATCTATCCGATCGAGGAGATCGGCGCTGCGCTGGCGCGCGCGCAGCAGGGCGAGCGCAGCGGCAAGATCCTCGTCGCGCCCAACGGCCCGGTGTGAACTTCAGAGGATGATCGGCCCGGCGGTCAGGCGCTTCTCGAGCTGCTGGATACGGATCTGCTGCTGTCTGAGCTCGTCCTGCAGGGTCATGTACATGAGATTCAATTCAACCATGCGGAACTTGCCAGGCTGCTCGTTTCCGCTGGCTGCGTTGGACAGGGCCGCCCCGGCCCCCATGACGCCGTGGCCGTTCAAGTCGAAGATCTGACTCTTGGGCACCTTGCGCTTCGACAATTGGCTCCACACCCGCTGGGCGCGCTTGATCGACAGCCAATCGAGCGTGCCCTCGTTGCGGCTCTCGTTCTTGTCGGCGTTGCCGATGATGAAAACCCGCCGCGAGGGCGAACCGAGCAGGAATGTCGCCGCGTCGTCGAGCGCAGCAGCGTGATCTTCCCGCACATGCGCATCGCCCTGGGCGAAATCGAACAACGTGATTCTCAAGCCGCCGGGGACGTCCGTCGAATACACGTGCAGGCCCAGGCGCCGCGATGAACGGATGAAGGCGGCGGTGAGTTCAGCCTTGGTGGGTGGTGGCGGCTTCGCTGCCTGATTGCTCGCGTGGAGCGGATTGATGCCCCTGGGTCTGGCGTTGCGCAGCATGGTGTTCGCTCCCCGCGACGGTTCATTCACGGGTGGCTTGATGCACGGTTGAATGAGCGTGCGCTGTTCCCCGCGGCACAGGCCTTGGCAGAACCGGCGATGATGGCGAAGATGCGCGGCGACGGGCGGGCTCGCCGCCGATGGAGGGAACCATGCCGAAGGACCAGGTGCAGGACTACGCGTCGGAAGTGGCGGCGGTCGAGGCTACGCTGCAGACCTATTTCGACGGGCTCTACGAGGGCGACACCGGCAAGCTGGGCCACGCCTTCCACCCGTTCGCGCATCTCTACGGCGTCGGGCCGGACGGCAAGGCGACGGACATGCCGCGCGAGGAGTGGCTGAAGGGCGTCGGCAGCCGCGCGTCGGCGAAATCCAGGGGCGACGAGCGGCGCGATCGCATCGTGTCGATCGATTTCAACGGCCCCAATGCCGCCTTCGCCAAGGTCGAGTGCCAGCTGCCGCCGCGCTATTTCACCGACTACCTGACCTTGCTGAAGGTCGAGGGCCGCTGGCAGGTGATCGCCAAAGCCTACACTACCGTCACGAAGTAGCTATAGCGGGCCGCCGAGGATCGTGCCGAGCAGCGCGACGAGCGCGATCCCGGTGAGCGGCCAACGCAGGCGCGGATACCACGCAGGCACGAAGCCGCGCCGCGCGCCGAAGATGTCGTAGGCCAGCGCGCCGAGGAAGCCCGCCGCCATGATGGTGAGGCCGGTGCGCCCGCCGGTCGCCAGCGCACCGAAGGCGACCAGCGCGGGAAGGATCGAGGCGACGAGGCGGGCCGCCGGCACCGGCTGCTCGCGCATCGCCAGCCCCCAGTGCACTGCGCCCAGGAACGACAGCGCGCAGGCGGCGTAGGCGCTCAGCAGCGATGCGCCGTAGAGACGCCAGATGGGTGTCGCGCCGAACAACGCGAGCGCCGCGCCCGCGACCAGAGGCGCCAATGAGGCGATCCCGATGGCGATGGCGGCACCAGGCGCGGAGGGCCGCGCCTGGCGGCGCGGCCCTTCATCACGCGGATTGGCGTCGCGTTGCCTGGGTCGGCGCCGAGGCGTCGCCTACTCCTTCACGTCGGCGGCGACCTTGACGCTGATCATCTTGTCCGGCGTGCGCGGCGGCTCACCCTTGGCGATCTTGTCGACGAACTCCATGCCCGACGTGACCTTGCCCCAGACGGTGTACTTGCCGTCGAGGAAGTTCGCGTCGGCGAGGCAGATGAAGAACTGGCTGCGCGCGCTGTTGGGATCGCTGGTGCGCGCCATCGAGGCGACGCCGCGCACATGCGGCTCCTTGGAGAATTCCGCCGGCAGCGGATCGCCCATGCCGCCCGTGCCGGTGCCGGTGGGATCGCCGGTCTGCGCCATGAAGCCGGCGATCACGCGATGGAACACCACGCCGTCGTACTTGCCCTCGCGCGCCAGCTTCTTGATCTGGGCCACGTGCTTGGGCGCCAGGTCGGGGCGCATCTCGATGACGACCCGGCCGTCCTTGAGCTGGATGTAGAGCGTGTTCTCGCGGTCCATGGCCTGGCCCTCGCTGGCGACCGTAAGGAAGACGAGCGTTGCCACAATCGATGCGATCCAGCGCATGGTGTCCTCGGGTCGGGTATTGGTTGTCGAACGATGGTCGGAAGAGGCGCGCGGACCATGGCCGAACCGATTCCATGTGGCAACCGATTTGGCGCCGTCGCGAAGGCGGCCTTGTGCCCCCGTTCGGGCCTTTCGACCATCTCAGAGTCGCTGCAAGAGGCCGGGTGAATCTCCCTTCCTGATACGTCGCATGAAGATGGCAAACTAACCCACAATACCGATTGAGTTTTATCTAAGTCATTGAGAAAACGAACGAATTTGCGCTTTTTCACTGTCGCGACGACGCCGGCACGGGTATCCTGAGCGCCGATATTTGATCTCATAGTCTGTGCCATATTCGACCGTAGGCGACTGATGCGTTTTCCAGGCGACCCCGACAATGGAGCCCCGCACCAGCGGGCCGTTCGCTCGCCTGCGGAGGCAACAACAGCGGGATCCGATGCGCCGGCCGCGTCGGCCGCCGGGATCTTCCCGTCGCCGACCGCCGACACCCGCATCCGCCAGCTCCAGGAAACCTGGCAGCTGCTGTTTCGCGATCTGCGCGGGCCCGTCGATTCGACCTTGCTGGGCGGCCTGTCGGCCGGCGACGTCGCCTATCGTCTGGGCGAGCTCGTGCACAACTACTTCCGTACCCGCGGCGTGACGCTGACCAGCTTCGAGCTGCGGCGCATCGTCGGCGAGCTGCTCGACAACCACAAGCGCGGCTGGCCGACGCTCACCCCGGCGTCGGGGCCCGGCGCGCCGCCATCGAACCTTGTCGATTTCGTCGACGGCGACCCCGATGCCCGCGCCATCCGCGAGGCCGCCGCGCGGCCGCCGCAGCCCGCCGCGCCGCAGCCCGCCGCGCCGCCGGTGATCGAGGCGATCCCCTCGCCGTTGGTCGAGGTGCAACCGCGGACCGCCACGGCGCAGCCGTCATCGGCCGATGCCGGCACGCCCGCGCAGAACGCGGCACCGGCCGCCGTCGCGCCGCCGCAACCCGCGCCATCGGCGCCGCCGCCCCCGCTGCGCCGCCGGCCGCCGCCGGGCCAGACGATGCCCGAGGCTGAGGACACGCTGACGCCGGAGCAGCTTGCGCGCATGGAAGCCGCCGCGGCCGATGCCGCCGAGAAGGTCTACGGCGCCGAGGAGCCGGCCCTGGCCCAGACCGCGCCGGCCCCGGTGGCGGCCGCAAGCGTGCCGCCCGTCGAGGGCGGGTCCAACGAGATCTCGGCCGAAGCAGCCTGGAGCATCATCGCCGGCGCATGGGAACACCGGCGTGCCGCCCGGCCGCTGCCGGCCTCGCGCGCCGAGCTCGGCCGCTTCGTGTCGCAGGTCACCAGCGAGGCCCTGGCCGATACCAACGTGCGCGTCGGCGGCGCGGAGCGCGCGCGGCTCGACCAGATGATCGTCGACGATGTGTTCGGTCTCGGCGTGCTCGAGCCGCTGCTGCGCGACGCCGACGTGACGTCGATCATGGTCAACGGGCCCGATGCGGTCTTCGTCGAACGACGCGGCGGCACCGAGCGCGTCGGCGGCTTCCGCGACGCCGCGCACCTCACCGCCGTGCTCGATCGCCTCGCGCGTTTCGCCGGCAAGCCGCCATCCGGCGCCGCTCCGCTCTTGGTCGAGGGGCGCCTGCCCGACGGCGGCCGCTTCGCCATCGTCTCGCCGCCGCTGGCGCCGTCGGGGCCGCACTGCACGATCACGCGCCGCCCGCCGCCGCGCGCCACGCTCGACGATCTGGTCCAGCGCGATACCCTGTCGCCGGCGATGGCCGCGGTGCTGCGCGCCGCGATCCAGGGCCGGCTCAACATCCTGGTCAGCGGCCGCGCCGAGTCCGGGCGCACCACCATGCTGTCGGCGCTGACGCGCGCCATCGCGCCGGGAGAGCGCGTGGCGACGGTGGAGCGCCGGCCGGAGCTGCGCCTCGATCTCGGCAACGTCGTCAGCCTCGTCGCACCGGAGGTCGGCCCCGAGATGGTGCCGGCGATCGACCTGTCGCTGGCGATCGCCGCGGCCTCGCGCCTGCGGCCCGACCGCCTGGTGATCGACGGGCTGGGCAACGGCGCGGTGGCGGCGCTGGTGACCCTGATCGATGGCGGCCGCGACGGCGTCGTGGCCAGCTGCGAGGCCCGCTCGCCCAGCGCCGCGCTCGAGGAACTGGCGCGCCGCATCGCCGTGTCGGAGCCGCACGAGACGCTGGCGTCTGCTCAGCGGCGCATCGCCGGCGCCTTCGATCTCGTGGTGCATCTCGAGGCGCTGCGCGACGGCACGCGGCGCGTCACCCATATCGCCGAGGTGGCCGGCGCCGACCGCGACAGCATCGCCGGCCGCGATCTCTTCTTCTACCATGCCGACACGATCGGCCCCGACGGTCGGCTCGGCGGCACCTTCGTGAGCGCCGGCCATCGGCCGAACTTCCTGCCGCGGCTGGCCAAGCTGGGCCTCGATCAGGGAGTCTTCGACCCGGCCTAGCGGCGGCGCGCAGCGCTCACGTTTGGTGCCCCTGGTCGGACTCGAACCAACACGCCCTCGCGGGCAACAGATTTTGAGTCGCGCCGGCAGCACCCTCTCACGTCGTAAATGTTAGATAGAGTCGGCTCCCAAACAAGCACTTAAGTGCCATGTTGCCCTTGCACGTCCTAACCAGGACGTAGCACCGAACAGTTCTAAAAACGGTTCTCGGGGCAATGCCAATCAAGCTATCAGAAAAAACCGTTCGCGAGCTCCCGCTCGGGTCCGGGGCGACGCGCGACACCGAGGTCAAGGGCCTCATGGTCGTGTGCAACGCCAAGAGCAAGTCCTACGCCGTGCAGGGCGACCTGTGGAGGGACAAGCGGTTCGTCAAGGCGGTGCGCGCCAGCATCGGCCGGACGGACCGGGTGACTCTGCGCGACGCCCGCGTCCGTGCCCGCGAGCTGATGGCCGCGATCGCGCGGGGCGAGGACCCGAACGCGAGCGAGTCGGCCAGCGGAATGACGCTCGAAGATGCTTGGGAGTTGTACAAGCGCGGGCCGGGCAGGGACCTCACGCCGCGCACGATCGAGTGGTACTCCGACCACGTCGATGGCGGCCTGAGGAAGTGGAAGAACCGGCCGCTATCGGAGATCGCACGCAGCGAGGCCCGCGAGCTCCACGAGAAGCTGACGCGGACCTCGGGGCCGTACTCGGCCAACGGATGCCTGCGGGCGTTCCGGGCGATCTGGAACGAGGCGATGCGCGTCGACGACACGCTGCCGCCCAACCCCGCCATTGCCGTGCACTTCAACCGCGAGCGTGCCCGCAACTGGGCGCTCGGCGCCGACGAGCTTCCGAAGTTGTGGACCGAGCTCAAGAGTGTCCGGAGCCCGGTGCATCGGGCCGGCCACGCTGTCCTGTTGTTTACCGGCCTCCGCTGCGGCAGCGCGATGACGGCACGACGCGAGCACCTCGACGCTGCCGGCAACCTCCACATCCCGTCGCCGAAGGGCGGTGCAGACAGGGCGTTTACGCTGCCGCTCAGCAAGTTCACGGTCGAGCTTCTGGACAGGCTAGGCGAGTTGACCGCAGCCTACGAAAGCTCGCTGATTTTTCCGTCGGAGTCGTCGAAGAGCGGCCACGCCGAGCTGCGCCGGACCGACGGCCTTCCTTCACCCCACGCCTACCGGCACACGTACAGGACGCTCGGCCTCGAGGCCGGCATCGACTTCACGACGATGTCGCTGCTGCTGAACCACAAGCTGCCGAGCGTCTCGTTCAACTACATCACGCGCGACAAGCTCCTCGGTCACCTGCGCGAGGCGCAGGAGCGCATGACCGCGTACCTTCAATCGAAGATCGGCAGGTTCGAGGGTTTACTTTAGGGCGAGGTAGTCGTAGATGATCGTAGTCGCTGCGGAGCGACACCTCTCGCCGTGCTGGTGGAGGAAAAGGTGAATACGGTCGGCGACCGCAAGATCCCACGCTGACTGTTCCGGGTAACACTCGTCGGACCCTTTGGGAGGGTGTCTTGGCTTTCGACGAGTGCTAGGGCGAGATGCCGGCTGCAGCGGGCATCACCGCAAAGGCCATGCGGACAGCACCACGATCCCGACGCGTCGCGTCCGGGGCGTGGTCCTGTCACGTCAATGGCCTTACGCAACCCTAACCCGGAGGCACCCTGATGCCCGCTGCAACGTTTGATCAGAATAAGATTGTTGAACTCGCCGAGCGTGCCGCGACGCTAGCCGCCGAGCTCGTCCTGTCACGTGCAAGTCTCAGCCCGCCTGCACCGCCGAAGCGCTTTCTCAAGACCGACGAGGCTGCCGAGTACCTGTCGGTCTCGGCACCGTCGCTTGAGCTGTGGCGCACGCAGGGCCGCGGCCCCGCCTACACCAAGATGGACAAGGGCGTGCGCTACGACGTGCGCGACCTCGACTCCTTCATGGCAGGCGAGGCCGGCGAGCGTGGCCCCCGCAAGATCGTGGCGGAGGGCTGAGCCATGAGTACGGAGAACGGAGTGCCCCGCGCCGAAGGGGATAACGGCGCGGGGCAGGAGGAGTGTCGCGTCTCCCGGTCGGACAACGACGACGTTTCGGATCATGCACCAAGGCGTCGGACGCGAAAGCCGCCGGCATCCAGCGTTACGCCGAACATCGACGCGATGCGACGGCATGTGGAACTCGGCCACGACCTGATCCCACTGCATCGTTTCGATGGTGAGGTGGACAAGTGGAAGGGTGGACGGCCGCTCGACGATGAGCGTTGGCGAGCGCGGGTGTATGAGAACAGCGAAGTTCTTCGCCAAGCAGAAGAGCGCTCGCAGAACGTTGGCGTAAAGCTTCGCGCCGGTGACCTCGTAGTCCAGCTCTACACTCGCCGGCTTTCCATTCCGTCGTTCGAGCGGATGATCGTCAGGAGGCTGGGCTTCGACTCCGTCGCAGATATGGCGAGTGTCGTTCCGACTGTTCAAAATGGCGCGGAGGGCTTCGACTTCTACTTCAAGATGCCCACGGGCCTGGGGCTCCGTAGAGCAATCGAGTGCTCAGTGGTTGGCCGCTCGTTCAAGGCACCCAGCTGTATAGACTTCAAGGGCGGCGGTGCAGACTGGAGGATTGCCGCAGGTTCGGTCCATCGCCGCGGCTTGATGTGTGAGTGGGTGGGAAGTGCACCGACGGTGCCTCGGGCGCCGACTAGACTCCTAGTCCTTGCCACTAGGCCGCGGCCCGAGTTGTATGCATCCACTCGAATTACCAGCGATGAGCTCGCAGGCTTTCTTCGGCTCTTGGACGTAGGTCCCATCCGGGCACGCGGTGATCTGGTTCCGCTCATGGAGGCTTGTCACCACGTCACTGAGGGACGTGGGCGCGAAGTGTTCGCCGTGTGGTCGACCCGAGGAACTCGGTATCGAGACATGCGAGACGTGATCGAGCGTCGATGGGATAGCCTCAGGTTCAATCCAACTAACGGCCTCGCTCCTCGGGTGCTGTCGCTGCTCGCAGCGCAGGAAGGATTGGGGAGGCAGCTCACGCGAGCCGTCGGCGAAGAGCGCTCCGCGGAAAGGGAAAGGGCCGATGACGACTTCGATTGGACCTCCGATGTCGCCGGCGCCATTGCACCGACGACTAGCGCATCGGGGGGCTGATCCATGCCGTACGATGAAGCTATTCCGCCAGCCGTGGGTTCTGCCGGCGTCGACCATCCCAACGAGGTAGCGAATGTTCGACGCCGGCAGCGAGTTGCTGCCGGCGTCAGCATTGACGCGATCAAGTTCTATCTGAAGCTCGGCTACGAGATCATCCCGCTGCACCGCTACAACGTGCGTGATGCGAGGGGCCGGGAGCGCGGCAAGAGCCCACGCGATCCTGGCTGGCGGAAGCGCGCCTACCCGGAGGACGAGGTCATCGCCCACGCTCGTTCCGGCGGGAACGTCGGCGTGCGCCTGCGGCGCGAGGACCTCGTGCTCGACTTCGACCCGCGCAACTACCCGGACGGACGCGACCATGCCGAGTACGAGGACGCGGCGGCCGCGGCCTTTGGCTTCGGTTCGTTCACCGCGATGGTCGACGCGGCGCCAGCCGTGCGGACCGGATCAGGCGGCTGGCACGTCTACCTTAGGAAGCCGGGCGACCTCGCCGTGCAGGACACGCATCCAGGCTGGAGAGGCGTCGAGTTCAAGTCCTTCGGCAGGCAGGTGGTCGCTGCCGGCTCGATCCACCCAACGGGTACGGCGTACACTTGGAATGACGATCCGGTCGCAGTGCCGGATGCGCCTGCCCAACTGCTCGCCATCGCTCGACGCGCAGGGCCGATGGTGGCGTCCGCCGACGGAGGTCAGATCGAGGCGCACAGGCTCACCGACGTGCTCGACGGCTTCGACCCGACGGACTTCCGCGAGCACGACCGCTGGTTGGAGCTGATGATGGCCTCCCACCACGCGACCGCCGGTGAAGGCCGGCAGGAGTTTATCGACTGGTGCACGCAGGACCCCCAGTTCGTCGACCACGCATCGGAGGTCGGTCGTAGGTGGGACAGCCTGCACGCCGACAAGCAGGGCGGGTACACGATCGCCACGCTGTACAAGCTAGCGGACGAGGCAGGCTGCCGCGACCGCGTCGACTTGGCGACGCGCTCGGCTCCTGAGGACGACTTCGACGAGTGGCGCGAGGAGCCAGCGGATGAAGGTGGACGCGCGAGCGGCCGCTTCGTCACGCTCGAACAGGTCGCGGCCTTCCCAGAGACCACCTGGCTGGTGCAAGGCTGGCTGCCGGACAGGCAGGTGGGGGCGCTGTGGGGCGAGACCGGCGTTGGAAAGTCGTTCATGGCCTTCCACATCGGGCTGTGCGTGGCGACCGGCATGTCCTGCTTCGGGCGGAATGTCCGGCAGGGGAACGTCGTCTACATCGCTGGTGAGAACCCGCACGGGTTCAGGAAGCGGTGGCTTGCCTGGAGCAAGCATCACGGCATTGAGCAGGTCAGCGGGTTCTATCTCCACGTTGGCCCGGTGCTGCTCAACCGCCCGAACAAGGCCCAAGAACTCGCCCGCGATATCCTCGCGCTCACGCCAGAGCCGGTGCTCATCATCATCGACACGCTGTCGGCAAACTCTGAGGGCGCTGAGACCGACGAGGAGAGGGCCGCTGCGTATGACCGGCTTTGCGACCAAGTGAGGGATATCACTGGCGCCGCGGTCATGTACCTCCATCATCCCGGCAAGGACGTGACGAAGGGGATGCGCGGAAGCTCGGCGCTCAAGGCGAACGCGGACTTTTCGCTTAAGATGGAAAAGGGAAAGGCCGACCGCGTTACCGTGACCGTGGACAAGCAGCGGGATGACGAGGCGGGCGGCGTGACGCACTACAGCCTCGTTGAGGTGGAGGTGTTGCCGGGGAGCGACAGCCCGAACAGCCTCGTGCTCGTGCCGGAGATCGACGCCGACTTTGGCGCGCCCGCTGAGGCGCCGGCCCTCATCGCGTTCTTGATCGGGATGAACGGCTCGACGCTCGACGCGGCCGCGGAGGCAGCCGTTGCCGCAGGCTTCGCCCGATCGAAGCCGACCGCGAAGACGCGCATCAAGGCGGCGGTCACGGAGCACGGTGAGGCCCATCGCGTGAGCCTTGAGCGCGTAAATCCGAGCAACAAGCAGAGCGCGTTGGTGGTGTCGGTCGAGGGGCGGGACGACAGTTGAGCTAATTCTGAAACGGCTTCTGGAATTCAACTCTGGAATTCAGTCGGTTTCCAAACCGGATCAAGCGCTTGAGCGTTTGGAACTCGCCAGAATTCACCACCCAGCCTAGGTAGAGTTCAAGAGTTCACGTTCTTATAGAACGTGAACTTGAACTCTAAGGCCAAACTCTGATCCGTGGTCTCGTTCAAGGCATCACTCGAATGCCGCTCAAGCTGAGGCGAAAAAAGCCGCGAAAATCGCCCTTCTCCTCCTCGTGCACGCGCACGAGCTCGGTGGATGAACGGGGTAACAGACCGAACGTCTGGTCCTGCGGGTCAAGATCGCCATCCGGTTCAGCGGGTTACGCAGGCAGCGCCTCGGCGCAAACTGTCCCGAGAACTGCTTTGGAGCATCGGGATGACCCCAAGGAGGGCGATGATCGTAGTCGCGGCCGACGCCGCCGCGCTGAGGGATGCGAGGGCCGTCGCTATCGCCCGGATCGCCATGGACCCGGCCGGGTCCGTGGCCGTGCTGAGCAGGGCCGACGTCCAGGAACTATCAGACGTGATCACCGAGGGTCTCACCGGGCCGATCCGGTTCGTCTACGGCGAGCTCGGTGAGGCCCTGGCGCCTGGTGACCTGCCTGGGCTGCCTGATCGAGCGTACGCGCTCCTGGTCGCGCCGGACGCGGCCCTGGCGCACCTGGCCTACCTGGCCATGTCCGGAACCCGGGGCAGCGCATGACCGACCGGAGAAAGCCCATGGCCAAGCCCCCGGCAGCGCCCAAGCGGCGGTACTCGCGGCGCGTCGCGCTGACGCCGGAGCGGCTGGCCAAGTTCCTCGGGGCCCTGGCGGCGTCCGGCAACGTCCGGGCGTCGGCCGAGGCGGCGGGCATCACGCCGAAGGCCGCCTACCAGGCCAAGGCCAAGGACGAGCGCCTGGCCGAGGCCTGGGACGACGCCAGGGACACGTACGCGGCCAGCCTTGAGCGCGAGCTCAACGAACGGGTGTTCAAGGGGCTCAGGCGGCCGGTGTTCCAGGGCGGCAAGCTCGTCGGCCACGAGACGCTGAAGAGCGATGCCCTGCTGCTGGCCGCGCTGCGGGCCAACATGCCGGAGAAGTACTCAGACAAGCTGGACGCCAGGCACCACGTCTCGGGTGGCGTCCTGATCGTGCCGGGCGTGGCCCAGGACGCGGCGGGTTGGGAGAAGTCGGTCGACGCCGACCAGGCCGAGTGGCGGAAGGGATCGATCGGCCCCGACGACGGCGACTACGTCGACGTGAGCGTCACGCCGGCGGCCGAGCCGGAGGCCGAGGCGCCGCACGGCGACTCGCCCGGCGCGGAGGGCGAGGCAGGGCCGGCCCCGGCTCCGGTCGAGGCCAAGCGCAGGATCGTGAGAGGCATCCGGCTTGGGCCGGTCCCCCCGCTGTCCCGGGGGCTGCTGCGCCGCTGACCGGGTGCAGGAGCCGTGATCGCTGGCGCACCAGCGCGGCCGGCGGTGTCCGAGCCGCGCATAGTCGATCGCATCAGGCGAGCGGGACGAGGGCGGACCGCGCACTAGCAGGGGCTAGGCCAGGGTTCCGCCGTCTCTCGCGGTCGACAACGCGAAGAGGACGACATGAGGCGGAACATCGACGTATCACTCCCATTCCTGAACCTGCGGGAGCTCACCGAGGCATCGGTCGCGGTGGTGCGCATCCACGGACGGGTGGCGAAGGCGATCGCGCGCCTCAACGCCGAGGTGGCGGCGAAGCGGGACGAGATCAGCAACAGGTGGAAGCGGCTCGAAGGCGTGACGCCCGCGGACCGCCAGCGCATGGCAGAGCGCGAGACCGCCGCCGCGGTCTCGACCATCCGGGAGAACTGCGAGAAGGAGCTGATCGGGCTGATGCGCGAGGTCGTCGAGGCCGAGCGCAGGGTGACCGCGCAGGAGTTCTTCTACGACTCACCGGTCAAGCTGCTCGCCCGACTCGAACTCGGGACCGCGGCGCGGTCGAACTACCTGGCGCAGCTCCAGGCGGCCGGGCCGGTGGAGGTCGCCCACCTCGGCCAGTACGCCGCCAGCATCAAGGAGAAGGCGCTAGGCGCCGCCGTCCTGTCGGTGCTCGACGCGATGCCGACGACGGAGCGCCCGTTCACGGCGGTGTCGCTGGCCGAGTCGATCGTCGGTGGCGACTTCAAGCAGGCGCGCGAGGCGATCCGCGTTGCGCGCAACAGGACGCAGGAGGCGGTCATCGCCATCCGGTCGTTCAGGGCCGCGCGCAACTCGCCGCTGGCGAGCGTACGGATGGCCGTCTCGCGTCTATCGGAAGACGGCTCGATCGAGCTCGAAGCGGCCAAATCGGCCTGATCGCCGCTCAGCGGTCGAACAGGCTCGGTCCGCGGTCCTGCTCGGCGATGAACTGCAGTTGCGTCAGCCGAACGCGGGCAGCATCGGCGGAGACGCGGAACTCGCCACGGATCAGCTCGACGAGGCGCCGCGCGCCGTCGCTGCCGACGGCAACCGGTCCGTGGTGTTTCTCTGTTTCCTGGAAGCCACCGATCACGCGGCGGAGCTGCGTGATCGGCATCAGTAGCGAGCCGCAGACGTAGCCCGCCTGCCACTCCATCCAGTCTGTGTTCCTGGCGCCGACAATGGTCTGGCGCTTGCAGACCTGCACGTTTGCCTTGGGCGCTGAGTGGCTCAAGAGATTGCCCGTCGGCGGCTCCAGCTCGAACAGGTATCCGTGGAACCGGACGTGGCCGTACTCGTGCGTCAGGGTCGTCCTGTATCGGTTTTCGCGGACCTCGTCATAGGCAAGGCCCGCCTCGATGCGCACCCTCGGCTTACGGCCCCGCCTGAACTCGGTGACGCCCTCGACGTCCGTGCCATAGCTGGAGAGGTCGGCGCCTGGATCGAAGTCCGAGGTGTCGCGTTCCATCAGCTTAGTGAGCTCGTCGGTGGGGATCGGGATCGGGACGCCGCGCGGGCCGAAGAACTGAGACAGGATGAGCTCGCACTCGCGGTCCAGCTCGCTCTGCTTGTAGTGAGGCCGCATCGCGAAGCGGCCCGTGTCGTCGCGGACCTCCCTCACGTCACTTCCCCTTCTTCGGGCTCCCGCCGCGTCTGAACGCGACCTGCCCCACCCACTTGTCCACCTCGTCCGGGCTGAGGGCCATCTTTCGGACCGAGGCCGGCATCCGGTCCGCGAGGTAGTAGACGTAGTTCTCGTTCAGGCCGAGGACCCGGACGAACTCGCGGATCATGTGGTCAGACGAGGGCGTCCTGCGGTCGTGCTCGATGTCGTTGAGGTACTGCGCCGAGATGGAGCCCTCTCCCTCCTCGCGCATGATCTTCTCGGCGAGCTCCTTCTGACTCAGGCCCTTCGCCTTGCGCGCCTGCGCGATGGCTTGGCCGAGTGTCGCCGGCTGGTCCGCCACGGGGATCGTCTCCTGGTTAAGTGGATCAGCGGATTGACGTAGCACGCCGGACTCGGCGGCGCCAGCCGTCTACAGCCGGGGCCCCTTGACTCGCCCGGCTTCGGTCCGTATATCCGCAGATACGCTGATCCGCGTATTGACGGATCATCTTCCGGGGGCGCCCGAACTGGCCCAGCGAGGCTCACATGGCTTCTCGTCATCAGATCAGGTGTGTGAACAAGACCGACCGCTACGATCCCCACGAGCGCATCAGGAGCGTGGGCGGCATGAACGCCGACGGCACCAACTGGAAACTGTCGCAGCAGGAGGCCGTCGACGGCATCGAGGCCGGGAAGTGGTCGTTCTTCGTGGCAAACGGCGGCCGTCAGGTCGACGTGATCGTCGCGACGAGCCGCTACGGCAACAAGTACATCAAGACGGTCGCCGACGGCGACCAGCCTAACAACCTGCTCTCCCTCATGGAGTGCGCTTGATCGCGCGGAAAGGTGAGTCCGCGATACAGCGCGGACTCACTCCGCAGCGATCAACGCTTCAATCTCCCACTGCTTTCGCTTCTTGGCACCGCTCTTGCGGTCGCGGCGTGTGATGGGCACGTCGACGCCGAAGTGCGCGGCTGCCTCGGCCATGTTCATCGCGAGCAGATGTGGATCGCCGAGTGCAAGCGCTTCTCGCGGCCGTGTCGGCCTTAGTCCCACTGCCTTCATCACCTGAGCTGCGATTGAACGTGCCATCGGTGGGGCAACCGCGTTGCCGATCTGCCTGGCGCCATGCCACTTGGTGACGTGGAACCTAAACCAGTCCGGAAAGCCGTGAAGGCGAGCCATCTCCCGCACTGTAATGCACCGGGCGTGCTGGTAGTGGATGGGCCGCGGGCTGGTGAATGCACCGCGAGCGCCGTCAGTACCGGCCCTCAGCGTGTTCGCGATCCCGTCCGCCGCTAGTCTGAAGAACCGCGAGATTGGCTCGACCTCACCGCCCGGCGTCGCGTCGAAGCGCCTCCGGGAGATGTCGGTATGCTGCGTCCGCATGCTTGCGGTGAGTATCGACGGGTCCCAAACTCTCGGATGGCCGAAGTGCCATGCGTCGTTCGACAGGCAACGCATCTCGCGTGCGTACTTGCTCAGGGCGGGAGACCAATCCTGCACGCTTGTCTCGTCTTTCTGCCACAGCCCCTCGAAGTCGTCCGCGTTTGGAAGGTCGGCGAGCGCCTCGGCGCACGTCGTGACGCGCGGCAGGTCAAGTGCCGGCGGCCTTCTCTCAGCGGGAATCGAAGTATGAGGCCGAGGGTACTCGGGCAACCGTAGGCCCTTCTTTGCACCCATTAAAATCAGACGCTGCCGGTCCTGCGGGACGCCGTAGTGCGCAGCGTTAAGTACGCTCCATGGCAGGGTAACGTTGTAACCGCGCTCCTTGAAAGCCTCGATGAGCTCGATAAGAAACTGCTTGTGGGCGCCGACCGTTAGTCCCTTTACGTTCTCAAACACAAAGTAGCGTGCGTCGAGTTCCGCGACGATCCGGACGAAATCGAGCACCAGCCGATTTCGCGGGTCGTCGAGCACCCGGTGCCCAATCAGCGAGAAGCCTTGGCACGGCGCTCCGCCGACTACGACATCTACTGGGACATCGCCGAGCCCTGCCGCCTCGCGAATCTGTCTGCCCGTCAAACCGACAACCGAGCGGGCTAGGGTCGCGCACCGCGGAAAATTAAACGAGTGCACAGCCGCGTGAATCGGATCGATCTCCACGGCCGCTGCCACGTCGAATCCAGCCTGCTCGAAACCGAGGCTGGTGCCCCCCGCGCCGGCGAAGAGTTCAACGGCTATCGGACGCCTGGACCCTGCCACCGACTTCCTCCCGACACTTCGTCAACTCGCTGATCCGCGGAAACTACACCGGGCAACTCAACATGTCGATCGGTTTTTTCCCGGTTTCCCCAGGAATTGGATTAGTCGGCGGGAGAGGGAGGCCTGCTCCCGTAATTCACACTGCCAAACCGCAAAGCTTGACCACCCGGCCTGCCGGAGCTTTTCGGCAGCTTGCGCGTCGCGCTGCCGATTCCGGGCGATCTTAGGACCCCAGTAGTCGAGCCGGCTCTTCGGGAGTCGGCCCTTAGAGCAGAGGTGTCCGTGCCAGAAGCAACCGTGGACGAAGATCGCCTTGCGCCTGCTCGGAAAGACGATGTCCGGACGGCCGGGCAGATCTTTGCGATGGAGCCGAAAGCGGTACCCGAGCGCATGGAGGAGTCGTCTAACCGCCACTTCGGGCGACGTGTCCTTAGTCCCGACGGATTGCATGATCCGCCTTCGCTGTTCCGAGGTCCTCGTGTCCACTGTTCCGCCTTGCGTTTCGAGCCGAGCATTCCACCGCGCCGTGTAGTAGAGACTCCCCCAACGCCACCAAGGCGAGGGGGTGGGCGATGCCGAGCAAGAAGACCGAAGTTATCGAGATTCTCTTCGAGCGTCTCTGCCCGGAGGGCGAACTCCAGGCGGGCAAGCGTTACCTGGTCACGAGAAGTGAGGTCGCCGAAGCGATCCGTGCGCGCAACAGCCGGTACCCCGACGAAAAGGCAAAGGAAGAGGAGATTTTTGCCAAGACCGGTGTGAAGAAGATTATCCAGCTCAGTGACGGCAACCCGCCCAACTTCCTCAAGGACTTCATCCGAAAGCCCACCGCTAACAAGAATTGGCCGGCAGCTCTCACGAAGAAGCGCATCACCGGCAAGCAGGCCTACGGGGAAACGTACGTCCTCGAATTCGTACCCTTCGGACAGAACGACACGGTGCCATTTCCGGACCGGTTCCTCCCCTTTCCCGGGATGCCAGTGGTGGCGGTTGAGTCCCTGTCCCTCCCCCGCGCTGCAAGGGCACTCGGGCGGACCGACGAAGCTTGGCTCTCCCAGGTCGTCGTGTACCAGAGGATCATCCACCATCACCTCGCGGTAATCTCGTCTCTGAATGTGGTCGACCTCTCGCATCTTCAGATGTCAGTTAAGACCCAGCCCGAGATCGATGCGATCTTTGTGGCCACGCTGCTGGAGAAAGGCGTCGACTTCCACGCGCTCGTGACCTGCGAGGCCAAGCAGCTCAACGAGCGGATTCTGGAAGATCAGATCCGGGAGCAGATCGCTGCCGGCTTTGCGACCACCCTCAAAATGCCCGACGCGACCAAGATCGACGCGATCATTCCCGTCGCGGTGCAAGTGGTGACCCACCCGGTGGACGGCGCCAACAAGCGTGGAGTCTACGTCCTCGAATTCGAGATGGTCCGACGCTCGGAGTTCGACGCCAAGTACGCTGACGAAAAGCGTAGGAGGGAGATGGAACTCGTTCCAGCTAGCCGGGCTTTCTACCACCTCCATCCCACTGTCTCCGGCGTCTCGGACACACGCAGCGCGATGCCGAAGCCCCTTCCGGCGGAAGAGCAAGACGGGGACGAGGAAGAGTAAGGCTGCGGTGGGCGGGGTATCAGTCCCAGTTGACCTCAAACGCGAGATACTCCCGGATGACCGCCTGGACCCTTATGTAGCCGTCGCATGAGACACGGTATCGGTACCTGTCGTCCTGCACTATGAGCCATCCCTCGCTAGGCTCGGTCAATGACTCGGCTAGACGTGCCATCGTGCGACTGCCGACTTCGGGCCAGACACCTGCGCCACCGTGTGGCCGCTCTTCAAAGGTCGTCCGCTCGCTGTCGACCATCGCAATAAGCGGTTTAAACCAGAGCGATGCCGGCGCGTCGGGTCGAGGCTCGTTGCACTCGAACGCGACGTGCGCCCGGGCAAGCTTCAGGATCACTCTCTCGACCCTTGGATTCTCCGGCTGCCAGACTGTCCGGTCCTCATGTTCGCGTCGCGCCCGTCGGAGCCTTTCCGCCAGCTTCGGGGTCTCTCGCAGCACCCGAGCAATCTGACTCCGCTCAACCTTCGCCGGATCGACGACGCCGACGACCACGCATTCGATCAAACAAGCGAGGTACTGCTCGTCGAGGGAAAAGCCGTTGTTGCACTTGAGGCACGAGGGGCTTTTCGGGAGATTCTCCGGGTAGGGCTCGTCGAGGAACACTTTCGAGGGCGCGTGGTCGAGCGTTTCAACCCTGCCTCCACAGTGAACGCAGAACGCCTGATGCCGCTGATCGCCATAGCTGCGAATCTGCCTCATTGGACGACCGTCGCCCTTAGCAACTGGCTCCGAGAGGGCCAGGACAGTTCTATAACGGTTTTTGATAGGTGGCGCCGGGACTCTACGGGTGATGAGATCAGCCTAAGCGCTTGATCCGATTGGTGCCCCCGGCCGGACTCGAACCGGCACGCCCTCGCGGGCAACAGATTTTGAGAGGCGTCAGTTAGTCTACCCTATGTCTAGCCGGCAGTACGCCATAACACGATAAGTGCCTGATTTACCTGGCATTTCCACGTCATATCGTGATCCAGTCCTAGCCGGTCGTACGCCACGGTTGGATTTCTGGCTGCACCTATTTTGCACCTGAGATCCGACCTAGTCGGAGGATAGGAATGCCAAGACTCAAACTCACCAAGACCGTTGTGGACGCCGCTCAGCCCAAGAAGGACCCCTACGAACTCCGCGACGCCGCAATACCGGGATTCCTGCTCAAGGTCACGCCGACTGGCCGCAAGGTCTTCATGGTGGCCTATGTCGCGAACAATGGTCAGCGCCGCAAGCCAGCCATCGGCCGCTTTGGCGAGATCACGGTCGAGCAGGCCCGAGACATCGCCCGCGATTGGTTGGCCGATGTCCGCAAAGGCAAGGACCCGAGTGCAGAGAAGAGCGCCGCGCGCCGCGCGCCCATATTGACGGAGCTTTTCGAGCGCTTCATCGCCGACTACTCCGAGCCGCGCAACAAACCCTCTACGGTCGAGGCCAACCGCGGCTACGGCAAACTCTACATCATCCCCCACCTCGGCCAGATCAAGGTTGCCGACGTCACGCGCGCGGACATCTCGAGCCTGATGAAGAAGATGGCGAGAACGCCCACGAATGCCAACCGGGTTCTCTCGGCGGTGCGCAAGATGTTCAACATGGCGGAGGTCTGGGGTATGCGCTCCGACGGATCGAACCCCTGCCGCCATGTTCCAAAATTCCCCGAACGGGGAAAGACCCGACTGATCACCGATGCGGAGTTGAAGCGGCTGTACGCCTATTTGAACAAGGCAGAGACTGAGGGACTTGAACACCCGTTCATCCTCCTCGCCGTCCGGCTACAGTTCGAATTTGCAGCTCGGATGTCCGAGATCCTCAAGCTCGAATGGACCTGGGTCGATCTCTACAATCGCCGTGTTGCATGGCCCGACAGCAAGACCGGCGGAATGTCGAAGCCGATGAGCGCCGAGGCGGTCCGCCTCCTCGAGGCAGCGCCGCGACTGGAAAAGTCACCCTACGTCTGTCCCTCCGTCTTCGATCCCAACCGGCCGATGTCCAAGCATACCTACTACAAGGGCTGGCGACGCATCCTCGGGCGAGCCGGGCTGCCGCACATTGGCACGCACGGCATCCGGCATCGTTCGGCGACGGATATCGCAAACTCCGGCATTCCTGTGAAGGTCGGCATGGCCCTCACGGCGCACAAGACGGTCACTAT
Organism: Reyranellaceae bacterium; assembly: GCA_050183765.1. GTDB lineage: Bacteria > Pseudomonadota > Alphaproteobacteria > Reyranellales > Reyranellaceae > JAFAZJ01. The sequence continues at coordinate 133,812 of JBFXAZ010000001.1, forward strand.
GTTCATGCGCTACGTCCACACCGAGGATGATCCAGTGCGAGCAGCGGCTGACGCCGTTGCGTCACGACGTCAAGGTCTGATCGGCGGCGCCGTGGCAGCCGCTGCCACGAAGTCAGCTCCCCCGCCAATCATCGCGCCCGAGACCGTCGCAGAATCGACGGCAGAAGCAGACAAGCCGCTCGGCTTTGAAGATGGCAACTACAAATCCCGAACCAAGCTCGGAAACTATCGGCCGTTTCGTCACCGTGGCGGCCCAAACCGGGCTGTTCCCCTTGGTACTAAGCGGACCGCAGATGAGGCGAAAGAGGCCGGTGCACGATCGGTCAGGAGTTAGACTAGCTACGGCATAGCCGCATGGTTCAACGACCAGGTCGCCAGCACTGGCAGGATCTCGGCGTAATGCCAAGCAACCGGACCTACGATGGGAGGACGCCCAGATGGATCTCGTCCAGCATGACGCCCGGCGGCGCCGCGCCCTCGTGGAACCGTTCGCCTAACCGGCGGTAGCCTTGAGTTCGGCTGGTTCCGGTCCGCTCGTAGCGTCTTCGTCCGCAGCCCTACGCGGCAGTCGCCAGCCCTTCACCAGCCCGTAGACCGCCGGAATCACGATCAGCGTAAGGACCGTCGAGGATACCATGCCGCCGATCATCGGCACCGCGATCCGCTGCATCACCTCCGATCCAGCGCCCGCGCTCCACAAGATCGGAACCAAGCCCGCCATGATGGCAACGACCGTCATCATCTTCGGCCGCACACGCTCGACGGCACCGATCATGATCGCCTCATAAAGGTCATCCTCAGTGAAGGCTCGGCATTGTCGGATTCGCTCCGCCTTCACCTCCGCCGTAGCCTGTTCGAGATACATCAGCATCACGACGCCGGTTTCAGCGGCAACGCCCGCAAGCGCGATAAAGCCGACCGCTACTGCCACGGACATGTTGAAGCCGAGCCACCACATCAGCCAGATTCCGCCGACCAAAGCGAAGGGCAGCGACAGCATGACGATGAGTGTTTCAGTGAGTGCTCGAAAATTGAGATAGAGCAGCAGGAAGATAACGAGCAACGTCACCGGCACGACAATCTTCAGTCGCGCCTCGGCGCGCTGCAGGTATTCGAACTGACCGCTCCACGAGACATAAGTGCCGGACGGCAGCTTTACTTCCTTCGCAACTGCTTGCTGCGCCTCGGCGACATAGCCGCCGAGGTCGCGGCCGGTGATATCAACGAAGACATAAACAGCGAGTCTTCCGTTCTCAGTGCGGATCGAGGTCGCGCCACGTGTGAGTTCCACCTTGGCGACCTCGCCGAGCGGCACCGTGCCGCCGCCGGGCAACGGCACCTGCACATCGTGAGCGATTGCCTGCGGATCGCTCCGGAAGTCGCGCGGATAGCGAATCGCGACGCTGTAGCGCTCACGACCTTCAACCGTGGTCGTCACGGTCTCTGCGCCCAGAGCGCTCACGATTACCCTTTGAACGTCGTCAATGGCCAAATTATAGCGGCCAAGCACATCCCGATCCGGCACGATGTCGAGATAGTAACCGCCGATCACCCGCTCCGCGTAGGCGCTCGACGTCCCTGCTACGGACCGCAGCACCCGCTCGATCTCGCGGGCAGTCTGTTCCATCTGCGCCAGATCCTGGCCGAACACCTTGACGCCGACCGGCGTTCGAATGCCGGTCGCGAGCATATCGATGCGAGCGCGGATCGGCATAGTCCAGGCGTTTGAGACGCCAGGGAATTGCAGCGCCTGGTCCATCTCCGCCTTTAGACTGTCGATCGTAACCTGCGGCCGCCATTCGCTCTTCGGCTTCAGATTGATGATGGTCTCGAACATCTCGATCGGCGCCGGATCGGTCGCGGTAAGCGCGCGCCCCGCTTTGCCGTAAACCGAGGCGACCTCCGGAAAGCTCTTGATGATCCTATCCTGCATTTGCAGGAGTTCGGCCGCCTTGGTGACGGAAATGCCCGGCAACGTTGTCGGCATATACATCAGCGTACCCTCATCGAGGCTCGGCATGAACTCGGAGCCGAGCTGCCGCGCCGGCCAGACAGTGACGCCCAGCACGACGAGGGCGATGAGAATGGTCAGGGTCTTTACCCTGAGAACTCCCCGGATTATCGGCCTATAAGTCCAGATCAGGAAGCGGTTGATCGGGTTCCGGTGCTCGGGAACGATCCGCCCGCGCACAAAGACGATCATCAAGGCCGGCACCAGCGTCACCGAAAGGAGTGCCGACGCCGCCATGGCAAACGTCTTGGTGAAGGCAAGCGGACCGAACATCCGTCCTTCCTGCGATTCCAGCGTGAAGATGGGCAGGAAAGAGACCGTGATGACCAGCAAGCTGAAGAACAATGCGGGCCCGACCTCGCTCGCCGCCTCGATCAGGGTCTCAACACGCGGCTTGTCCGGCGGAGCGCGCTCCAAATGCTTGTGAGCGTTCTCGATCATCACGATCGCGGCGTCGATCATAGCACCAATGGCGATGGCGATGCCGCCGAGACTCATGATGTTGGACCCGAGTCCGATGACTTTCATCGCCGCGAACGCCATCAGGATGCCGACTGGCAGCATCAAGATGGCGACCAGCGCGCTGCGCACATGTAGCAGGAACACGACGCAGACCAAGGCAACGATTATGCTCTCCTCGATCAGCGTGCCCATAAGCGTTTCGATCGCCCGGTCGATCAGCTCGGATCGGTCGTAGACCGGCACAATCTCGACGCCCTTGGGCAGGCTCGCCCCGATCTCCATGAGCCGCGCCTTGACGTTCTCGATCACGCTCAGCGCGTTAGCACCGAAGCGCTGCAGCACAATGCCGCTTGCCACCTCGCCCTCACCATTCAGCTCGGTGATGCCGCGCCGCTCGTCCGGTCCAACCTCGACACGGGCAACATCCTTCACCCGCAGGGGTACGCCCCGGTCGGTCTTCAGCACCACATTCTCGATGTCGGCAACGCCGCGAAGATAGCCGCGGCCGCGTATCATAAACTCAAATTCGGAGAGTTCGACAGTGCGTCCACCGACGTCGGCATTGCTCCCCTTGACGGCCTCGCGCACTCTATCGAGCGAAATGCCTAGCGCTCGCAACCGATTCGGATCAACCACGATCGAATATTGCTTCACGAAGCCGCCGACGCTGGCGACCTCGGCGACGCCCTCTGCATTGGACGCACCGAAGCGAACCACCCAATCCTGCAGCGAGCGGAGTTCGGCGAGTGTCATCTCCTTGGCGACAACGGCATACTGGTAGACCCAGCCCACGCCGGTAGCATCCGGTCCAAGGGTCGGCGTCACGCCAAGTGGCAGGCGCTGCGCGGCCGCATTGAGGTATTCCAGCACACGGCTTCTCGCCCAATAGGGATCGGTGCCGTCCTCGAAGATCACATAGACGAAGGAGACGCCGAAGAAGGAGAAGCCGCGCACCACCTTTGATTTCGGCACCGTCAGCATGGACGTCGTGAGGGGATAGGTGACCTGGTCCTCCACGACCTGCGGCGCTTGACCAGGATAGTCGGTAAAGACGATCACCTGCACGTCAGAGAGATCGGGAATGGCGTCGAGCGGTAGCGTCTTCAGAGCATAGGCACCGGCCGCGACAGCGAAGATCGTACCGACGAAGACGAGCACGAGATTGCGGGCGGACCATCCTATGAGACGGGCGATCATGGCTGCGCCTCCGGTGTTGCCAGGCTGCGCAGCGCGGCCTTCAGATTGCTCTCAGCGTCGATCAAGAAGTTCGCCGCAACGACGACACGGTCGCCCGCGGCAATCCCTTCACGGATTTCGGTGAAACCGCCGCCGCGGAGTCCGACTTTGACCACACGCGGTTCAAATTTGCCTTCCCCCCGGTCAAGGACCACTACCTGCCGAGTGCCGGTGTCGATGACGGCGTCGTCTGGAACGGCGACAACCGGCGTCACGCCGCCGGTGCCGATCTCCACATCGGCATACATGTTGGGAAGCAGCACGCCGCCGGGGTTCGAGATCTCGACGCGTACCCTTGTGGCCCGCGTCGCCTCGCCCACTTGCGGATAGATCAGCGACACGTGCCCTTCGAAGCTGCGCCCAGGCAGGCTTCGCACCTGAATCGTCGCCGGAGCGCCAAGTCGGACGACACCGAGGTCGAACTCCGGCACATCCGCAAGAACCCAGATGCTCGAGATGTCGGCAATACGGAAAAGCACCTCCCCGGGCGCCGCTTTCATGCCGTCAACGACGTTGCGCTCGAGCACAATGCCATCGCGTGGTGCGTGCCAAGTCACCGATAGTGGGACCTTGCGCGTCCGCTCGATCTCGCCAATCACCCGAGATGATAGCCCTAGGTTTTCGAGGCGCTGGCGGGCACCGCCGACGGTGCCGTCGCGGCCGCCGATACTGAGGTCGGTGAGAAACTGAGCGCCCGCTGCGGCTATGTCAGGTGAATAGAGGCGAAGGAGCACCTGACCTTTTGTCACCTGGTCGCCTGTCGTCACGTTCGCCACCTCGTTGACGAAGGCGTCGCTCCGCGTTGCGACCACCGAGATGCGACGCTCGTCGAGCTGAACCGTTCCCGGCACCCGCACTCGCCGGCCGACGGTGCGCCGCTCTACAACCTCCGACCGGACGCCGGTGCGCTGCAGCCTGCCGGGCGACACCTTTACGACCGAGCCGCCGTCGTCCTCTCCCTCGTAGACGGGGATATAGTCCATCCCCATGGAATCCTTTTTCGGCTTAGGCGAGGTGTCGGGCAGGCCCATTGGGTTGCGGTAGTAAAGGATGCGCCGCGCGCTTGCCGGGACGGTCGCCTCAGCGCTGGCCGGCGGTTTGACCTCGAAACTCACGTCCTCGCTGGCACGAACAGCACGGAAAGCCCGGCCGTCGTTAGTCTGATGCGGAGTCGCCGAATAGAAGGGTTTGCCGTCGGGATCCCGATAATAAATTACCATGTCGGTGCCGTCCGACAAAGCAGCTGCAGGCCTAGGCTCGAAACCGAACCATGCGCGGACGCCAGGCGCCGGAAGACCCCGGACACCTGCCCAATTGCCTCCGATCCCCGCCGCTGCAACGGCGGCCAAGGCGAGGCCTGTGAGGACGATCCGTTTCATGGCACTGCCCTCAGGATCAGCTTATTCTGAAGCGTGCCAGTCTCACCTTGAATCTTGGCCCCTAGGGAGAGCTGCCAGCCGCCCTCCATCGTCAGATTAGTTGTGAAGCGGTAGATGCCGGGTTCGGTCGACGGCAGGGCCTCGATCGAAGTGGTCATGGTCGGCATACCGTCTGGCGCCATATCGATCCGCATGGCGAAGATGACCGCGTCTGGAACTGGCCCGCCCGTGCGCTTGTCGACGAGCCGGACAGAGACCATCGCACCATCGCCTTGCTTCAGATTCGGCTGAACGAGACGAAACTCATAGTCGGCAATGTCGGCGCGCACCGTCGAGACAGCCGACACGGAGAGTACGGCCGTGAGCGCCGCCATCGCGGCGCGCTTGATATGAAAGGTCGTCATGGTTTGGAAATCTCAAAACATTGGAGCACCGTGCGCACAGCCCGGCGTTGCATGGCCTATGGCCACACGCTCTTAACCGCCCGAGCCTCGCTGGAGCGGCGCGAGCCGGCGTACAAACGCCGGCGATTTACTAGGTTCGCGGAGGTCGGGCAGGAGGCTCTGGCCCGAGCGCGTCGCCCGCGACGTCGCCGCCAGGGCGGATAACCTCACTCTGCTTCCAATGAATGTAAGCCATGCCCGAAAACAGCGGCGTGATTGAGAAGCACTTCGCCATACACGTTGTCGTCAATGTGCAGGTCTTTTGGCAGTCCGGAACGGCAGGTTTCTCAGTCGGGCAGCACGGCATGCCGTCCGGCATCTCGGAAATTGTCGACGCATCCGCCATCATCGGCACGCTCATCGTGGTGACGAACGGGCCGCCAATAAGCCCCACGATCGCAAGGATCGGAAGCACCGTGCGGAGCCACACGCCGACTTTCATGAGCTTCACAATGCCATAGGAGGAACTCTATGGGAAGTCGCGCACTGGAGGCGGTTGCCACAAGCTTCCAGCGTCGGAATTATTGCCGAACGGTCAACCTATTCGATGTTTCAAGAGGATTCGCACGCCGATCAGAAAGTGAGCCATGCTTGCGGCTTTTTCCGCGATTGACACATCCTTGCCACCGAAAGACTCATATCACTTACGGCAATGCCATTTTGTTGCTGATCGTCGCCATCGGACGGGGATTGCAGGCTCGCGGGAAGGTCGCGCTGCTGCAGCAGGGGCTGTTTCTCGGAGCGCTCGGCGAGAAGCATTTATGATTCAGTCGCTCTGCCTCGCCATCCCTGGGAGTTGGCGCCCTCACGTCTCGACTTAATTCCAAGTACGGAATCCTTTGCCTTTTGCGCCGCCGCATAGGTATCGTGCCTGACTGTTTGGCAGCAATTCGTGATCTATCGATGAGCCGGGAGCCGCGGGGCGCTTTCCGGGGGAGGCTGGCGCTCCAGTTGAGAAATCAGTTCCTTCATCTCGGCAATTTCCTTCACCTGTGTCTGTAAAATGCTGTCAGCCAGCGCCCGTACGCGTGGATTCCGGATATGGGCGCGCTCGCTGGTCATCACCGCAATCGAATGATGAGGAATCATGGCCTTCATGTAGGCAACGTCGTCAACCGTCTCCTGGCTGCGCACCAGCCACAAGGCGCCCGAGAACGCAATGGCCGCGCAAACCACGATCACGGCATTGGCCGCCCCGCCCTTGTACATGCTCCACATGAAGCCGAGCATCAGCACGGCCATCGTCGCGCCCATCACGACAGCCATCCAGGCCCGCGTCTGACTGAAGAAGACGTGGTCGATCGCGTAGGTGTTGAGATACATCAACACGAACATCACGAGAGTCGACACGACAATCATTGCCGCAAAGCGCGCATAGGACATTTGACGACCCCTTTTCGATCCTTGTCGATCAAGGGTAACAACGGGGGCACCCGGAGGTTGCATCGCCAACCTCGACAATAGCAAGCAAAGATGAACGCCTGCCGACGAGGGCTAGCCAT
>JBFXAZ010000002.1:0-134932 GCA_050183765.1 Reyranellaceae bacterium
CGCCGATCGCGCCGAGGGCATGGCGGCCTTCGCCGAGAAGCGCAAAGCCGCCTGGAAGCACCGGTAGAGGCAATCAATACCTTCCCCCGGAGGGGGAAGGTGCCGAAGGCGGATGGGGGATGTCGAAGGCGGACTGCGCCGTTCGTCTTCGACATCCCCCATCCGTCAGCGCTTCGCGCCGCCACCTTCCCCCTCCGGGGGAAGGTAAAAACCCGCTGGAATCAGGCGTTTCGGGGCCTTCTCGCGGTCCCTTGACGCCATCCGGGGCCGTCGTTATAAGCCGCGCTTTCGTCAAACGACCCAGACTTTCATGCGGGCGCCGCCCGCCGGATGGAACGAGCATGGCCAATCACAAATCCGCCGAGAAGCGCGTCCGCCAGACCGAGCGCCGCACGGCCGTCAACCAGTCGCGCAAGGCGCGCATCCGCACCTTCGTGCGCAAGGTCGAGGAAGCGATCGCCAGCGGCGACAAGGCGGCGGCCGAAGCGGCGATGCGCGTCGCCGAGAGCGAGCTCGCGCGCGGTGCGTCGAAGGGCGTGTTTCATCGCAACACGGTGTCGCGCAAGACCTCGCGTCTGGCCGCGCGCGTGAAGGCGGTCGGCGCCACTGCATGAACGCGGCGTTCGTCCGTACCTGAGACACGACGCCGCTTCGACGAAGCGGCGTTTTCTTTTTGCGGCGCATAATCTCGGAACGCTTGGCTATCCACACTGTATCCACCCGTCCCTGTTCGTAGCGCTTTTTCGCTCAGCTTGTTTGTCGCGCGATGGACGCGCGCAAGATGTTGGAGAGTGCGCAAGGCGCTTCGGTCGAATCGACTCGCACGACTCCTCCGCGCCGACGATGTCAACCAACGGTGCGATAGAGCGCGCCGAAAAAATCCGTCACGACATCGTCGCGAATCATTGCGGCGCGCGGACGCCGTCGCTAGTGTCGATCTCGTTCGCAGGCGATGCGTGGGGTATGGCCTAGCGGATCGGATCGACGGAACGCCGTCGACACAACAAGCGCAACTCGAAGACTGGAGGACAGTCGCGCAGAGGCATCGTCACGGAGCTTGAGTTCCACCGTGTCGATCGCACGCACGAATGTCCTGTCTTTCGAGAGCCGCCACCGATCCGCGCCGCCGCTCCCACGCAGATGAAGACGGAGCAGGTGGGAGCGGATGGCCGACGCGAAGGATCTCGCAAGCCGTTATGGCATCGCACCCGCCACAGGCTACGCGGGCGATGTCTCACCGCAGACGGCGTGGCGAATGCTGAGCGAGCTGCCCGACGCGACTCTCATCGATGTGCGCACCGCGGCCGAGTGGAACTTCGTCGGCTTCCCCGATCTGACTCCCGTCGGCAAGACTCTGGTCGAGATCGAGTGGCAGGCGTTCCCGGCGATGAAGGTCGATCCGGATTTCGCCGGCAAGCTCGACCAGCGCCTGGGCGGCCATCGCGATGCGCCGCTGCTGATGCTCTGCCGCAGCGGCGCGCGTTCGGCCGCCGCCGCCGCCGTGATGACGACCGCGGGCTACGCCAACAGCTTCAACGTCGCCAATGGCTTTGAAGGGCCCCTCGATCCCTCGGGCCGACGCGGTAGCGTCGCCGGGTGGAAGCACGATGGATTGCCATGGCGCCAGAGATGAGGGAGGAGGCTACAATACACGGATAGGTCGAATGGCGTTGTTCCAGAGGCGCAGTAGGGAAATGAAGATCATGCCGGATAACGGCCAAGTGACGGGGATGAGCATGGGCGACCGTTCCAGGGGGACGTTTGATGCGCAATGGACACGGGTGCAGGAGCGCCTGCAGCAGGACGTGAGCGAGAAGGCCTACAAGACATGGCTCGAGCCGTTGCGGCTCAGCGAGGTGCGCGACGGCCGGCTGCGGCTGGCGACGCCGACGCGTTTCATGCGCGACTGGGTCGTCGGCCACTACCTCGACCGCATCCAGGCCTTGTGGACCAAGGAGAACCCGGAGGTCCGCGTCGTTGAGATCATCGTGCAGCCCGCCGCCTCGGCCGGGCGCAAGGGACCGGAACTGGCCGACGCCCCCTCGGTCGAACCGGGCCCGCTGCCGGCGGTGACCAACGGCCATCCCGCGGTGCTGCCGATGCCGCGTACCGGCCCGCCGGTGTCGCGACCGGCCGAGCGCGTCTACGACGACCTGGTCGGCCAGCCCGACCCGCGCTTCTCCTTCGACAGCTTCGTCGTCGGCAAGCCCAACGAGTTCGCCTATGCCGCTGCGCGCCGCGTGGCGGAAACCGATGCGCCGACCTTCAATCCGCTCTTCCTCTATGGCGGCGTCGGCCTGGGCAAGACGCACCTGATGCATGCGATCTGGAGCGCCGTGCGCGGGCGCGATCCGCACCGCCGCGTGCTCTACCTCTCGGCCGAGACCTTCGTGAACCGCTTCATCCAGGCGCTGCGCACCAAGAACACGCAGGGTTTCAAGGAGCAGTTCCGCGGCGTCGACGTGCTGATGATCGACGACGTGCAGTTCATCTGTGGCAAGGACACCAGCCAGGAGGAGTTCTTCCATACCTTCAACGCGCTGGTCGACCAGAACCGCCAGATCGTGCTGTCGTCCGACAAGTCGCCGCAGGAGCTCGAAGGCCTGGAGGACCGCGTTCGCTCGCGGCTGTCGCACGGCCTGGTCGCCGACATCCACGCCACGACCTACGAGCTGCGCCTGGGCATCCTGCAGAGCAAGGTCGAGCAGGCCGGCGTGCGCATCCCCGAGCGCGTGCTGGAGTTCCTCGCGCACAAGATCGCCACCAACGTGCGCGAGCTCGAGGGCGCGCTGAACCGCGTCGTGGCGCATGCCACGCTGGTGGGCCGCGACACGACGCTGGAGACGGCGCAGGAAGTGCTGCACGACGTGCTGCGCGCCGCCGACCGTCGGGTGACGATCGAAGAGATCCAGCTGCGCGTCTCGCAGCACTACAACATCAAGGTCGCCGAGATGCACTCGCCGCGCCGCTCGCGCTCCGTGGCGCGGCCGCGCCAGGTGGCGATGTACCTCGCCAAGCACCTGACCCAGGCGAGCCTTCCCTCGATCGGCCGCAAGTTCGGCAATCGCGACCACACCACCGTCATGCACGCGGTCCGCAAGATCGAGGAGCTGCGCGGCAGCGACAACACGATCAACGAGGATGTCGAGCTGCTGAAGCGCATGCTGCAGGGCTGACCCGGCCTCACCCTGAGGAGCGCCGAAGGCGCGTCTCGAAGGGTGGGCGATCTGCTCGGTGTGTTGCCCATGCTTCGAGACGGCCACGGAGCCTGCGCCGAGCGCAGCGAGGGGCGGCCTCCTCAGCTTGAGGCGCGGCAAAAAAAGAAGGCCGCCGTTCCGGGGGGAGTTGGAACGACGGCCCAAAGCCTCTTGCGAGGCTAGAACGTGGCTTGGGGGAACCACGTTCGGGGGAGATACAAGGCTGAGATAGGAGCCCAGGGTGGCCGGTGCTAGGCCCAAATTGGGCGTTTCTGTGATATTTAGGTCACACCCCCGTGAGGGGTCTCGGGCCGCACGCAAGATCGGGAAATCGCAGCCGATTTCCGGAACTTGGGCGTCACCGACGGCCATAGCAACGAGCGCAAAATCAGGTCTCTGTCATCCCGAGCACAGCGAGGGATCTAGGGAAGCCGCCGGGATCCCTCGCTGCGCTCGGGATGACAGGATCCGCCCGACAAACCGCACGCCGCTCTAAAAATCCGTGACCTTGCCATTGAACTGCCAGTCGCCGTAGCGGGTCGGCTCGGGACCCGGCGGTCCGCCGATCTCGGGGATTTTCCTGGGCGAGGCCTCCGGCGCCTTTTTCGCGCTGTCCGTCGGGGCGGCGGCCGCAGGCTTGCGCTTCGCGGTCTCGACGCGATGCTCCGCGAAGGGCGGCACGGCCGGCTTGGCTTCGTCGGAAGGGCTCATGAAACAAAAATATGGCCCCGCGCGGAGCGCGGACAAGTCCTTGATCGCGGTGTCAGGTCCCTTATCTGTCATGCGTCGCGCGACGGCTTGTCGCCACGCGACGTGGAGGACGGAATGAACTTCTTTCGGACCGCACTGCTGCTGGCAGCGCTCACGGCGCTGTTCCTGGTCGTCGGTCAGGTACTGGGTGGCCGGCAGGGCATGATCATCGCCCTGGTGATGGCCGTGGGCATGAACTTCTTCGCCTACTGGTTCAGCGACAAGATGGTCCTGTCGATGAGCGGCGCGCGCGAGGTCTCGCCGCACGACGCGCCGGAATTCCACGGCATCGTCGCCCAGCTGGCCGAGCGCGCCCAGCTGCCGATGCCGCGCGTCTACATCATCGACAGCGATCAGCCCAACGCCTTCGCCACCGGCCGCAATCCGCAGAACGCCGCCGTCGCGGCGACCACCGGCCTGCTGCACCAGCTCAGCCGCGAGGAGATCGCCGGCGTGATGGCGCACGAGCTGGCGCACGTGAAGCATCGCGACATGCTGACCATGTCGATCGCCGCCACCATCTCCGGCGCCATCGGCATGCTGGGCAGCATGTTCATGTTCACCAGCATGTTCGGCGGCCGCTCGGAGGATCGCCCCAACCCGATCGCGGCGCTGGCGCTGATGATCCTGGCGCCGCTGGGCGCGACCCTGGTGCAGATGGGCATCAGCCGCAGCCGCGAGTACGAGGCCGACCGCCTCGGCGCGGAGATCTGCGGCAACCCGCTGTGGCTCGCCTCGGCGCTGGCGCGCATCGAGAACAGCGTGCGCGGCGGCGTGCCCAACCATGCCGCCGAGCACAATCCGGCGACGGCGCACATGTACATCGCCAACCCGCTCTCGGGCGGCGGCCTGCGCAGCCTGTTCTCGACCCACCCGGCGATGGAGGACCGCATCGCGCGCCTCGAGGCGATGGCCCGCAGCCAGGGCCCGGTGTCGGGCGGCTACGCGCCGGCCCGCGCGGCGGCGGCCTCGCCCTGGGGCACGCCGCGGCCGCGCCAGCGCGGCCCGTGGGGCTGATCGGGCCGGGGTGATTGGCCCCAGGGCCAGCAGCACAGCATGCGCGGCGCCGGAACGCTTTCGGCGCCGCGTTGCTATTTGTGAAGGGGACGGCTCAGGCCTGTGCCGGCTTGATCTGCCCCTTCCCCGAGGCATCCCTGCCGAAGGCCAGAATCTTCTCGTGCCACTGTCGCAGCGAGCTGCGATGGCCGATGGAGATGATCGTGGTGTCCGGAAGGCGCTCGCGCAGCAGACCATAGAGTCGTTGCTCGACCTCGTCGTCGACGGATGCCGTGGCCTCATCGAGGAACAGCCACTCCGGCTTGTAGAGCAGCGCCCGCGCGATCGCGAGTCGCTGCTGCTCACCGGGTGACAGGCGCTGGCCCCAATGGGCCACCTCGTCGAGGCGATCCTCGAGATGGCCCAGGCGCACGGCGCGCAGCACCTCGCGCATTTCGTCGTCGCCTGCGTTGTTGGCGGGATCGGGGTAGCGCACTGCGTCGCGGAGCGCCGCAATCGGCAAGTACGGCTTCTGCGGAAGGAACAGGCTGCGCACACCATTGGGGATGCGAACGCGACCGGAACCAAACGGCCAGATCCCCGCCAGCGCCCGAAACAACGTGCTCTTGCCCGACCCCGAAGGGCCCATCACAAGCGTCCGCGCGCCGCGATCGAACGACAGCGTCGCGTCCTCCAGCAGCTTGCTGCCATCCGGCAGTGCCAGCGTCAGCTTTTCCACCGACACGGTCGGGCTTGCGTTCGACTCCAGTACCGGACCGCCCTGCTGCCGCGCCGCGACGGAAACCGCTTCGTCGAAACCGCGCAGACGATGCATCACCGCGCGCCACTCGGCGAGGCTTCGGTAGTAGCTGACGAAGAACGACAATGAACTCTGGACCTTGCCGAATGCCGAGCTGATCTGAATCAGGGTTCCCAGAGTGATGGCACCTGCAAAGAAGCGCGGACCTGCGACGACGAACGGAAAGATCACGGCGACCTGAGAATAGCTGATCGAGTAGGTAGCCAGCTGCACTCGGACCTTGATCAGCGACCACCACACGTCCAGCACATGCTGAAACCGATTGCGCAACGCCGGCGCCTCGTGTCGTTCGCCGCCATAGAGCGCGATCGCTTCGGCATTTTCGCGAGTGCGCACGAGCTCGAAGCGGAAGTCGGCCTCGACCTTCTCCTTCTGAAATGTCAGCGGAATCAGTCGTCGGCCGACATAGTGGGCGAGAACCGTGCCGAGGGCGGAGTAGGCCAGTGCCACCCAGACCATGTACCCTGGAACGGTGATGGGCGCGCCGCCCAGAGCGAACGTCAGCGGCCCCGAAAGTCCCCAGAGCAGCGCCACGAACGAAACGAAGGTAACGATGGCGCTCAGCAGCCCCAACGTCAGTGTCACCGATGATTCGATGAACTGGCGGATATCGTCGGCGATACGCTGGTCGGGGTTGTCGGCGATGCGCTCGAGCTCGATCTTGTAGTAGGCGCGTTGCGTGAACCATCGCGCCAGATACTGACGCGTCATCCATCGGCGCCAGCGGAGCTGCAGGAGAAGCTGGACCAAAGCCTCCAATACCGACACGGCGATGAAGCCGAACGCGATGATCGTGAAGATCTTCAGCTCCCGAAAGAACGCCGCTTCGTTCTTGTTCTCGAGCGCGTTGTAGAATCGCCCGTACCAGCTGTTGAATACGACCTCCAACCAGACCAGCACCAACGTCAGGCCGATGACCAGCGTCATCAGCGCCAGCGCCGACCAGCGCTCTTCCGACATGAAGTAGGGACGCGACAGAAAGACCAGGTCGCGAATGAATTCTCTCGTTTTCTTCATGCCGGTGCTCCGGATCGGGGGAGGAACACTGTAGCCCACGGCGCGCTCGCGTACTAAGACCCGCGCCGATGACCGACCCGCAGATGGCCCCCGCCGATGATCCGCTGGCTGCGCGTCGCGTGGCGCTGTCGGTCCTTGACCGGGTGCTGCGCGCGCGTCAGCCGTTCGACGAAACCCTGACGGGCCACGGCGATTTCCTGCGGCTGGAGCCGCGCGACCGGGCCTTCGTGCGCCTGCTGGTGGCCACGACCCTGCGCCGGCTGGGCGAGATCGACGCCGCCCTCGGCAGGCTGATGGACAAGCCGCTGACGCCGCGGGCTCATCTGGTACGCGGCGTATTGCGCCTCGCGGTGGCCCAGCTCGCCTTTCTCGGCACGCCCGCGCATGCCGCCGTCGACACCGCCGTGGGTCTGGCCGCCACGCTTGAAAGCGGTGCGTACAAGGCATTGGTCAACGCCGTGCTGCGCCGCGTGGCCCGTGAGGGCGACGGCCTGTGGCAGGGCGCCGACCGGCTGCGGCTGAACGTGCCGGGCTGGCTCTGGGAATCATGGGTGAGCACCTATGGCGAAGACGTCGCGCGCGCGATCGCCGCGGCGCATCTCGTCGAGGCGCCGCTCGATATCACCGTCCGCAACGATGCCGCGCCCTGGGCCGAGCGGCTTCAGGGGCGGCTTCTGCCGTCCGGCACGGTGCGGCGCGCCGCCGGTGGCCGGATCGAGGAGCTGCCGGGCTACGCCGAAGGCGCATGGTGGGTGCAGGACGCCGCCGCCGCCCTGCCCGCGCGCCTGCTGGGCGACGTCGCGGGCCTTCGCGTCGTCGATCTCTGCGCCGCGCCGGGCGGCAAGACCCTGCAGCTCGCGGCGGCCGGCGCGCGCGTCACCGCGGTCGATGTCTCGGCGAAGCGCCTGCGTCGGGTAGCGGAGAATCTCAAGCGCACCGGTCTGGCGGCCGAGCTTATCGCCGCCGACGGCGCAGCGTGGCGCCCGGACTCCCCGCCGGACGCCGTCCTGCTCGACGCGCCGTGCAGCGCCACCGGTACGCTGCGCCGGCACCCCGACATCGCCTGGTTGAAATCGGCCGACGACGTCGAGCGGCTCGTCGCGGTGCAGGCGCGGCTGCTCGACTCGACGATCGCGATGGTGAAGCCCGGCGGCCTTGTCGTGTATGCGGTCTGCTCGCTGCAGCCACAGGAAAGTCACGAGCGTGTCGCGGCGGTTGTGGCGCGCGGCGCGGTGCGGCGCGAGCCGCTGACGCCGGCCGATGTCCCCGGCCTGCCCGAGGCGGTCTCGCCCGATGGCGATCTGCGCACCCTGCCGTCGATGTGGCCCGACTGGTCGGGATTGGACGGGTTTTATGCCGCGCGGCTGCGGCGAATATCGTAAGACTTGGACCCGCAGCGATCGGGAACATTGCGCACGCAGAGTGATCAGCGAACAGAATCAAGAGTCTAAGGATGTGAATTGACTCTGGAAGATAGATTCGTTACATACAGGGGGCCTGTATTTTCAGGCTTATAAGGGATGGTGTTCTCCATCCACATGAAGCGTAGCGTTGAGTTCTTGTCGGCGTACCCGGCCAGCATTTTCGGCTCGGGAATTTTAGCGAAAGGCATAGGAAGGAACTGATACTACCGATGCACTGATCGCGGTCCGTTCGACCGCGACGTTGAAATCCCCGGACCAGCGTCCCATCCGTCCCGGCAACTACCCATTGCCGGCCGCAAGGGAAGCTTGTGCTCCACCCGGACCCACCCTCTCTACTCTCCTCTCGGGTGGCCGGCATGTGGCTGACAGGCAACGATGGATGGGACGTTCCCCGGGCGTTCGGTCGCTTCTTCCTGCCCCGAATTCGATCGCGCTCTACGCGCGACCCACGAGCTGCTTCGGATCGCGTGCCGGAGCGGGACATGTATCCAGCCACCCCACTATGTCCCGCCCCGGCGCGCGGTCCGAAGCGCCACACGCTTTGTGGCCCCCCGGTAATCGCTCTGTTATAGGGACCGCTGCCTTTGTGCAGCGAGGAGCCCATGTCCAGCGCGCCCGCGCCCCGTGTCGCCACGGTGGCGCGCAAGACCAAGGAGACCGATATCGAGGTGTCGATGAACCTCGACGGCTCGGGCACATCCGATGTGCAGACCGGCATCGGCTTCCTCGACCACATGCTCGATCAGCTGGCCAAGCATGGCCTGTTCGACATCAAGGTGCGCGCCAGGGGCGACCTGCATATCGACTTTCATCACACCACCGAGGATGTCGGCCTGGCCCTGGGCGAGGCGCTGAGCAAAGCGCTGGGCGAGCGCAAGGGCATCCGGCGCTACGGCGCGGCGATCATCCCGATGGACGAGACGCGCACCGACGTGGCGCTCGACGCCTCCAACCGACCCTACCTGATCTGGAAGGTGCAGTTCTCGCGCCCCAAGCTGGGCGAGATGGACACCGAGCTGTTCAAGGAGTGGTTCCAGGCCTTCGCGCAGATGGGTGGGCTCACCCTGCATGTCTGGAACCAGTACGGCGAGAACAACCACCATATCGTCGAAAGTTGCTTCAAGGGACTGGCTCGCGCGCTGCGCCAGGCGGTCGAGATCGACCCGGGCGCGGCGCAGGCCGTGCCCTCGACCAAGGGCGTGCTCTGAAGCCGGATCATGCCCACCGTCGCCATCGTCGATTACGGCTCCGGCAACCTGCGCTCCGCCGCCAAGGCCTTCGAGCGCGCCGCCCGTGAATGCGCCAGCGGCCACGACATCGTGGTCAGCGGCGATCCCAGGGTCGTCGAGCGGGCCGAGCGCATCGTGCTGCCCGGCGTCGGCGCCTTCGCCGATTGCCGCGCCGGGCTGTACGCTGTGCCCGGCATGGTCGAGATCCTGCAGCGCGAGGTGGTCGAGCGCGGCAAGCCGTTCCTCGGCATCTGCGTCGGCATGCAGCTGATGGCCACGCGCGGCGTCGAGTACGGCACGCATCCGGGCCTCGACTGGATCAAGGGCGACGTCGTGCGCATCACGCCCGCCGATCGCCACCTCAAGATCCCGCACATGGGCTGGAACGAGCTCGTCGATCTCGCCGCGAGCCATCCCCTGCTCGCCGGCATCGCGCCGGGCGACCATGCCTATTTCGTGCACTCCTACGCGCTGCGCACCGAGTCGGACGACACGGTGCTGGCGCGCACCGACTACGGCGGCAGGCTCACCGCGATGGTCGGCCGGGCCAACATGGCGGGCACCCAGTTCCACCCCGAGAAGAGCCAGCGCACCGGGCTCACGCTGATCGCCAACTTCCTGCGCTGGAAGCCTTAGCGCCGCAGGCTGTCGATGAAGCTCGGCGGGCCGTTGCGCTCGATGCAGGACGGCAGGCGCCTGGGATCGGCGTGCAGGGTGAAGTAGTCGACCAGCCGTGCGGCGCAGTTGCCCTGCACCGCCGCCGCGTGACCCAGCGCGCGGAACTCGACGTGGCGGGCATTGTCGAGATAGCGCAGCTGGTCGGCCGCCCAGGACGGCGGCGTCAGCCAGTCGTAGGCGCCGCTCAGCATCAGCGTCGGGATCGCGCTGCGCACCGGCTCGCGCTGCGCCGCCGGCGCCGGCGGCACGTGCCACACCGGGCAGGTCTCGGGCGCGGTGTTGAGCTTGGCCACCAGGCCGTAGATGCCGGCGGCCTCGATGCCGCGGCGGCGGACCCTGGCGTTGACCAGCAGGCTGTTCTCGCGGCACTCGACGGCGTTGTAGAGACCGGCCATCTCCGGCGGCTCGTCGTCGGCCAGGCCGCCTTCGCTCTCCTCGAGGTCGGTGGCGTAGAAGGTCAGCGGCACGTAGTCGCCGCGCACGGTACGGTCGATGACGTAGGGCAGCCGGCCGATCTCGGTGCCGCCCAGCCGCATCATGTGCAGCAGGGTGAGCAGCACCTTGCCGCCGGTCATCGCCACGTCGACCTTGCCGTCGGTCAGGTTGAGCTTGAGCCTGACCGGCTCGGCTTCCAGCCGTTCGACCAGTCCCTCCAGCCGGGCACGCAGATGCGGATGCCGTCGGCTGCAGCGCGGGTCGGCGGCACAATCCGCATACAGCCGCTCGAAGACTCCGCGCACGATCTCGCCCTCGCTGTCGTCGGCGACGATGTGCGGCGGATAGACCGCGTCGAGCACGGCGGACCGCACGATCGCCGGATGGCGGCGCATCACCTCGAGCGCCCAGCGCGTGCCGTAGCTGACGCCATGCAGGTTGACGCGGCGCAGCCCCAGCGCCCGCACCAGGTCGGCGACGTCATCGGCGAGGCTGATGGTGTTGTACTGCGCGAGGTCGACGCCCGAGTCGGCGATCCGCTGGGCGCAGCGCGCCATCGCCTTGCGCTCGCGCTCGACCGCCTCCTTCGGCCGGCCCACCCGGGTCAGGAACGAGCGCTGCGCCTCGAACCCTTCGCAGCGCAGTTCCGGCTGCGACAGCTTGGCGCCGCGCTGGCCGATGATGATGTAGTCGCGCCGCCGCCTGAGCTCGGCGGTGCTGTTCCACCAGTCGCCGTCGCTCATCGCATCGCCGCCCGGCTCCGTTGCCGAGAGCGGCGAGTCGCCCGGACCGCCGGCGAGATGCACCACGGGATCGGCCGCCGGCGCCGAGCTGCGCGCCTTGAGGATCGCCACCGGCACGCGGATCAGCCGGCCGCCGTCCAGCGCGCGGTTCTCGCGCACGACCAGCATCATGCAGCGCGCATGCTCGCCGCGCGGCGGCTTGAACCAGCAGGGCTTGGGCTCGAGGCGCGGCACGCCCTGTGCCGCCGCCGACGTCACCGACGCCAGCAGGACGAGGAGCAGGCAACCGAGCAGACGCGCTACGTTGAACATGGCCGGCGGCGAGCGAGGGACACGGCAGAATTTACGCGAAGTTTGGCATTCGGGCCATTTCCGCGCCCGGCTAGGCTTCGCACAAATCCGGCTCACGGGTAGGCGAGCAGGACATGGTTGTATATGCACCTGTTGGCCGCCACATTGCCGGCCCGCGCGGGTGCGCGCCGATGGAGCCTTCAGCCGATGAGCACGCAGCAGCGTAATTTCTGGATCGCCGTGTTCTGCGGCGGCCTGATCCTCACCATCGGCCTGGGCGCCCGCCAGAGCTTCGGCATCTTCCAGAAGCCGATCGCGGCGGAGCTGCAGGTCGGCCGCGAATTGTGGTCCTTCGCCAATGCGCTGGCCGCCCTGCTGATGGGCGTCTTCTCGCCCTTCGTCGGCGGGCTTGCCGACCGCTTCGGGACCGCCAAGGTCGTGGCCATCGGCGCCGCGACCAACGTCGCCGGCCTGTTCATCATCTCGAGCGCCACCGGCGGCGTGGCGCTGATCGCCGGCAACATCCTCTCGGGCTTCGGCATCGCCGCCGCCAGCTTCCCGACCATCCTGGCGGTGGTCGGCCGCATGGCGCCGGCCAACAAGCGCTCGCTGGCGCTGGGCATCGCCACGGCCGGCGGCTCCTTCGGCCAGTTCGCCATCGTGCCCTTCGCCTCGATCCTGCAGGACCGCTACGGCGACTGGCACTTCACGCTCTTCGTGCTGACCCTGATCTCGCTGGCGATGATCCCGCTCAGCTGGGCGCTGCGCGAGCCCAAGGAGGCGCCCGCGGCCGCCGGCGCGGCGCGCAAGCAGTCGGCGCGCGAGGCGCTCGGCGAAGCCTTCGCCACGCGCGCCTTCTGGCTGCTGACCATCGGCTATTTCGTCTGCGGCTTCCACGTCACCTTCGTGGGCCTGCACCTGCCGGCCTATATCGCCGACAAGGGCGTCGGGCTCGACCTGTTCGGCAAGGCGGTCTCGCCGGCCGAGCTCGGCGGCTGGGCGATCGGCCTGGTCGGCCTGGCCAACATCGCCGGCGCGATCCTGTGGGGCTGGCTGGGCGGGAGGCACCAGCGCAAGGACATGCTGGCGCTGCTCTACCTGCTGCGCTCGCTGTCCTTCGTCGTCTTCCTGATCCTGCCGCTGTCCGGCGCCTCGGTGCTGCTCTTCGCGGCGACCCTGGGCTTCCTGTGGCTGGGCACGATCCCGCTGACCAACGGGCTGGTGATGTACATTTTCGGCCCGGCCTATGCCGCGATGCTCTCTGGCGTGGTGTTCATGAGCCACCAGATCGGCAGCTTCGTCGGCGGCTGGGGCGGTGGACGGCTGTTCGATCTGACCGGCAACTACGACCTGATGTGGTACGTGTCGATCGGCCTGGGGCTCACCGCCGCGGCGCTGAACTACCCGATCCGCGAGCGGCCGATGCCGCGCCTGCTTGCCGCCCAACCGGCCTGAGCCCATATTTCCGCCATGGACGCCAGCCGCGAAACCGCCAACGCATCGAACCGGGCGCTGCTCATCGCGCTCGGCGCGCCGGTGCTGGGCATCACCGTGCTGGCCGCCTGGCTGTGGGCCGAACGCGGCGCCGCGATCCTTCTCGATATCGGCTCGCTGTTCTGCCTCTAGGCCGGCGGCGAAATCGGATACGCTGTGCCGTCGAACCAGCTGGCGCGCGGCACGGGTGACTGAACGCATCATCGATACGTCGCTGGCACCCCGCCTCATGGCGCGGGTGTCATCGGCCCTGGGCAAGGGTGCCGCCTCGCGCCTGGAGCGCGCCTGGTTCGCCTTCCGCGCCAATGGGCTGCGGCTGCGCCGTGCCCTGCGCGACCTGGGCACGCGCGAGGTCTTCGCGCGCACCTACGCCGACGAGCGGGCGCAGCTTGCGGCCTGGCCGGCGATCATCGGCGCGTCGCGGACGCCTCTGTGGTACGCGACCCGCGCGGACGAGGGCGGCGCCGGCGCCGAATGGACGCTGACCGCCGGCAAGGTGGAGAACCTGCGCGTGGCCGCACGCCGTCTGCATGGCCTCGTCATTCCCGCGGGCACGGTGTTCAGCTTCTGGCACGCGCTGGGCCGGCCGACGCGCGCGCGAGGCTATGTCGCCGGCCGCGAGTTGCGCGAGGGCTGCATGGTGGCCAGCACCGGCGGCGGGCTGTGCCAGCTCTCCAACGCGCTCTACGCCACCGCGCTCGATGCCGGCATGCAGATCGTCGAGCGCCATGCGCATTCCAGGATCGTGCCCGGCTCGCTCGCCGAGCGCGGACTCGACGCCACCGTCTTCTGGAACTACGTCGACCTGCGGTTCCGGGCCCCTTCCGACTGCGTGCTCGACGTACGCTTGGACGCGACGCACCTGCATGTGCGGCTGCGCACCCATGCGCCGCGCACGGCCAAAGCGAAGCCGGTGGATCAGCCCTCCCCGCGCATCTCGGGCCACGCTCACGACTGCGTCGGCTGCGAGCAGCGCGACTGCGTCGAGTACATCGCGCCGCTCGCGCGGGCCGGGCATACGGCATGGCTGCTCGACGAAGTCTGGCCGGAGTTCGACCGCTGGCTGGGCAAGCGGGCGCGCGGCGGCGATCAGGTGCTGCTGCCGATGGACGGCAAGCGCCGCGGTCGCGCGGCCTATGCCTGGTCCCTGCCCGCAGGAGCGATCCGCGAGCACGCCGTGCTCGCCACGATGCGCGGCCTCGCCACGCGCCTGCTCGGCGCCCAGGGCGCGGCGCGCCAGCGCGGCCTGCTGCGCTTCGATCGCATGTTGGCCGACGCCTATGCGCGCAAGCTCTCGCCCGAGGCCGACCGCCTGGTGATCGCGCTCAACCTCCTGCCCCATCTGTGGCAGGCCGGCGTCCTCGGCGGGCGGCACTACACCGTGCTGCTGAACCGCTCGCCGCTCAGCCTGCTGCACGCCCAGCTCGACCGCGCCGGCGCGCTGCATCCGCAGTCGCCGACCTTGGGCGATTTCCGCGCCGACGCCGCCTTGATCGCCGCCGAGGAGGCGGCCCTCCAGGGCGCCCACGCCCTCGTGACGCCGCACGCGGCCGTCGCGGCCCATTGCCGGGCCCGATACGGTGCCGCGGTCGAGCGACTGGACTGGTCGATGCCGGCGACGCAGGACGCCAGAGGCTCGCGGACCGAGCGAGGCGCGGTGCTGTTCCCCGCCTCCGCCCTGGGCCGCAAGGGCGCCTACGAGGTGCGCGCCGCCTGCCGTGCGCTCGGCCTGCCGGTGCGCGTGCTGGGACAGGCAAGCGAAGGGGCGAACTTCTGGTCCGGCGTCGACGCCGCGCCCGCCGACCGCCGCGACCCCTGGAAGGGAATCGCCTGCGTCGTGCTGCCGGCCTTCGTCGAGCATCGTCCGCGCCTGCTGCTGCAGGCGCTGGCGCGCGGCCTGCCGGTGCTGTGCACGGCGGAGTGCGGCCTGCCCGCCGGTACGCCCGGCGTGCGCATCGTGCGCGCCGGCGACGAAGCGGAGCTCATCGCCGCGCTTGCGGGCGTCGCGGTCTAACCGCATTCGATCCCCGACAGGCTCAGCCACAGCACGAAGGCGTCGCGATGCGCCGCCTCGGCGAAGCCGACATGCAGCTTGCCGGGCGAGGTCCAGCGGCCGCAGCGCCCCGCCGACACGCGCCGCGCCTCGGCGTCGATCTCGGCCACGCGCTCGACCGGCGGCATCGGCATGGTGACGACATGCGCCCAGGATGCCGCGCGCGTCCCGGCCCGTCGGCCAGCAGCCGCGCGGCGCGCCATCAGAGGATGAACTTGCTGAGGTCGGCGTTCTTGGCCAGCGCGCTCACGCGTTCGCGCACATAGGCCGCGTCGATCGTCACCTTCTCGCCGCCGCGGTCGGAGGCGGTGAAGCTGATCTCCTCGAGCAGCTTCTCCAGCACCGTGTGCAGGCGGCGCGCGCCGATGTTCTCCAGCGAGGAATTGATCTCCGCCGCCAGCCGCGCCAGCTCGTCGATGGCGTCGTCGGCGAACTCGAGGTCGAGCTTCTCGGTGCCCATCAGCGCCTTGTACTGCTTCAGCAGGCTGGCCTCCGGCTCGACCAGGATGCGGCGGAAATCCTCCTGCGTCAGGCCCTGCAGGGTGACGCGGATCGGCACGCGGCCCTGCAGCTCGGGCAGCAGGTCCGAGGGCTTGGCGAGATGGAAGGCGCCGGAGCAGATGAACAGGATGTGGTCGGTCTTCAGCGGGCCGTGCTTGGTGTTGACCGTGGTGCCCTCGATCAGCGGCAGCAGGTCGCGCTGCACGCCCTCGCGGCTGACGTCGCCGCCGCCGCGATACTCCGAGCGCGCGCAGATCTTGTCGATCTCGTCGAGGAAGACGATGCCGTTCTGCTCCGCCGCTTCGCGCGCCTCGCGGATCACGCGCTCCTCGTCGAGCAGCTTGTCGCTCTCCTCGCGGGTCAGCAGCTCCATGGCGTCCTTCACCGTGAGCGTGCGCTTCTTGGTGCGCTGGTTGCCCAGCGCCTTGCCCAGCATGTCGCCGATATTGACCATGCCGACCTGGCCGCCGGGCATGCCGGGGATCTCGAAGGTCGCCGGCCCGCCGGTATCGGCGACCTCGACGTCGACCTCGCGGCCATCGAGCTCGCCCTCGCGGATCTTGTGGCGGAAGCGCAGCTTGGTCTCGTTGCTGGCGCTGTTGCCGACCAGCGCGTCGATCACGCGCTCCTCGGCCGCCACCTCGGCCTTGGCCCGCACGTCCTTGCGCAACCGCTCGCGCGTCATGCCGATGGCGACCTCCATCAGGTCGCGCGCGATCTGCTCGACGTCGCGGCCGACATAGCCGACCTCGGTGAACTTGGTGGCTTCGACCTTGAGGAACGGCGCCTCGGCCAGCCTGGCGAGACGCCGCGCGATCTCGGTCTTGCCGCAGCCGGTCGGCCCGATCATCAGGATGTTCTTGGGCAGCACTTCCTCGCGCAGCCCGTTGGGCAGCTGCTGGCGACGCCAGCGATTGCGCAGCGCCACCGCGACGGCGCGCTTGGCGTCGTTCTGGCCGACGATGTGGCGGTCGAGCTCGGAGACAATCTCACGGGGGGAAAATTCAGCCATGTCGCCCTCCTCGAGGCGCGATGCGCGGCGTGGGCACCCCTGAGGCGCGCCTCCGCCGCTCCAGTCGAAGCAAGCCTAGAGCTTTTCGACGATCACGTTGGTGTTGGTATAGACGCAGATGTCGGCGGCGATCTTCATCGCCTTGCGTGCCACGGCCTCGGCGTCGAGACCGTCGATATCGATCAGCGCGCGCGCCGCGGCCAGCGCGTAGTTGCCGCCCGAGCCGATGCCGATCAGCCCGTCCTCGGGCTCCAGCACGTCGCCGGTGCCGGTCAGCACCAGCGACACCGACTTGTCGGCCACCGCCATCATCGCCTCGAGGCGGCGCAGGTAGCGGTCGGTGCGCCAGTCCTTGGCCAGCTCGACGCAGGCGCGGGTGAGCTGGCCGGCGTGCTGCTCCAGCTTGGCCTCCAGGCGCTCGAAGAGGGTGAAGGCGTCGGCGGTCGCGCCGGCGAAACCGGCGACGATCTGGCCGTTGCCGATGCGGCGCACCTTGCGCGCGTTGGACTTGATCACCGTCTGGCCGAGGCTGACCTGGCCGTCGCCGGCCAGCACCACGCCACCGTTCTTGCGCACGCACAGGATGGTGGTGCCGTGCCACACCGGGAACTGGGAAGACTCGCTCATGGGTCCGTAGATAGTCACGGCGCCGGAAATGTCAAAGTCCTGATGAGAAACCGACTGTCTCACCTGTCATCCCGAGCGCAGCGAGGGATCTAGGCATCATGCCTGGGTCCCTCGCTGCGCTCGGGATGACGGTCTGAAGTGCCCCGGCCGTATTCAGGGTTTGGCGGGAAGCCCGCGACCGTCAGCCGCCGCACGCGGTTGGCCTCGGCGTAAGCGGCGACCGCGGCCAGTCCCGGCGGCCCGACGCGATCAGGCGAGGGCCGGCAGGCGACGCTGATCGCCGGCAGCACGTCGCAATGCAGATCGCAGCCATCGGCGATCCACCGCTCGATCCATTCCTCGGTGTCGGCCGGCGCGCCGTTGGGCAGGAAGTGGCGCAGGGCGCGGCCGATCGATTTGCGCCAGCGCGCCAGCTCGGGCGGCGCGTCGGGCGGCGGTGGGTCCGGCGGTGCCGATGGCGCCGGCGCCGCGTCGACCACGGGCTCCGGCTCCGGCGGCAGGGCCGGATCGCGTGGATAGCGGCGCCGGGCACGCTTGCCGACCCGCTGGCTCGCCGCCCAATCGACAATCGAGAGATATTCCTGGCCCTCGACCTCGTAGATCCGCACCAGCCCGTGCGCCGCCAGCTCGTCGATCATCGCCCGCAGGCGATCGCTGTCGAGATCGTCGCCGGGGAAGACCTGCATGCGGATGGTGCGCGGCCGCAGCGGCTGAACGCCGTGATCGTCGGCGAAGTTGGCGAGGCCGAGCAGCAGCAGGCGGGTCATCGGCGCGCAGTCGATGACGTCCTCGCGGGTCCAGAAGTCGGATGACAGGATACGGTCGCGGGCCATGAGGCGGACTCCGGTTGAAGCACGGCAACCGGTGTAACGCCGCAACGCCAATCCGCCTATTTCTGCCCCTAGGATTGTCGGAAGAAGCGATCCGTTGCTTCATCGGCGGGGAAAAAGCACTCCACCCGCACCTCCTGCAGGGTGACGTCCTGCGGCGTGCCCAATGTGGCGATGGTGGTGAACAGGCGCAGCTTCGTGTCGCCCTTGCGGAAGTCGACCGAGAGCACCGGCGTGGGCGTCTCGTCGAAGCGCTGATGCCGCCAGGCGCGCGGCACATCGGGCAGCACCATCACGTCGTCGATGAAGCGCAGCGCCTCCTCGTCGCCGCCGTCGGCCACGATCTCGGCGTAGGTCGAGCGCACGAGATGGCGCGCGACGTCCTCCCAATTGTCGATGCGCGTGCGCAGCAGGTCGCGCGAAAGGATCGAGCGCAACAGGTTGGGCCGTCCGGTCTGCTTGGCCGCGCCGGGCACGCCGTCGAGCAGGAAGGCGGTCATGCGGTTGGCCGGTTCGTTGGCGTCGAGCAGGTTCCACAGCCGGTCGACGACCACCGCCGGATAGGGCTCCTGCTGCTTCAGCATGTGGTTCAGCGCCTGGCGGATCACGCCCAGCTCCGGCGCGCCGAGGTCGCGTTCGCGGTAGACCGGCGCGTAGCCGGCGGCGAGCAGCAGCGCGTTCTGCTGGCGCAGCGGCACGTCGAGCGCGCCGGCGAGCTGGCCGACCATTTCGCGGCTGGGCCGCGCGCGGCCGGATTCGAGGAACGAGACATGGCGCTGCGAGACGCCCGAGCGCAGCGAGAGCTCGAGCTGGCTGGCGCCGCGGCGGCGACGCCATTCACGCAGCATGGGACCAAAGCCGGATTCGGTGCGGTCGGCGACCGAGGTCTCTCGCATCGGACACTCCTCCAGTTGCCTCGTCACCTAGCATCGGGCCACCGCCCTGGCGATTACCTGCGACGTATTTGAGTTGGCGCCGCCCCGCGCCCAGCTTGGCTGCACGCCTGATCGAAGGCGCATGGAGGTTGAGATGCCTGTCGTTTCGCAATCCCGCGAATTGCAATCCCGCGACCTGCAATCCCGCGACCAGCTGCTGCGTCGCACGCTCTACGGCAATGCCGTCTTCTCGGTGCTGAGCGGCGCCGCGCTGGCGCTGTTCGCCGCCGCGCTGGCCCGCGCCAGCGTCGCGGCGCCGGACTCGCTGCTGGGGCTGGAGCTGCGCACGGCGATCACGCTTCTGGGCCTGGGCGTGATCGGCTTCGGCGCGGTCTGCTGGTTCATCGCCAGCCGGCCGCAGATGCCGGTGACCTTGGCGCGCATCGTGCTGTGGGCCGATATCGGCTGGGTCGCCGGCAGCGCGCTGTTGCTGGCGCTCGCCGCGCCTGACCTGACCGGCTGGGGCTTCGCCCTGGTCATCGGCCTCGCGGTCGTCGTCGCCGACCTTGCCCTCTTCGAGTGGCTCGGCCTGCGCCGCATGGCGGCGTAGTGGCGGCCTCCTCCCCGCCTTCGCGGGGAGGAGGATTCACTTCATCAGGTTCGGTGCGAGGAGACGGGGCAGGAACAGCGCGATGTCGGGGAAGACGATCATCGCCACCAGCACCAGGACCATCGGCACCAGCATGATGACCGTGTCCTTGAGCGCGAATCTAAGCCGAACGCCGGCCACGGCGCAGGACACCATCAGGCACAGTCCGTAGGGCGGCGTCACCAGGCCGAAGGCCAGGGAAACGATCGCGACGATGGCGAAGTGCACGGGGTGCATCGACACCGACTTGGCCAGCGGCTCGAGCACCGTGCCGACGATGATGATCGCCGGAATGGCGTCGAGGAAGCAGCCGACGAACAGGAACACGAAGGCGATGAAGAAGCCGACCCCGATCGCGCCCATGCCCCAGCCCGAGACGTCGGCCAGCAGCACCTGCGGGATCTTGTAGAAGGCCAGAAGCCAGCCGAAAGCCGAGGCGGTGCCGATGCAGAACAGCGCCACCGAGGCGAGCTTGCCGGTTTCCAGCAGCGCGCCATAGACCTCCTTCGCGCCCATCTCGCGATAGACGACGATCGACAGGATCGCCGAGTACAGCACCGCGACGCAGGCCGATTCGGTGGCGGTGAACCAGCCGAGCAGGATGCCGCCGACGATGAGGAAGGGCGTCATCAGCGCGGGGACCGAGATCAGGAATGCCCAGGCCAGCTGCCTGAAGCCGCCCCAGGGATAGGTCGGATAGCCGCGCCGCGTGGCGTAGATGTGCACCGTCGCCATCTGCGCGCCGGCGATCAGCAGGCCGGGGATCACGCCGGCCAGGTAGAGGGCGCCGATCGAGGTCGAGATCAGCCCGCCCCAGACGATCATCAGGATCGAGGGCGGGATGACCACCGCGAGCACCGCCGATACCGCGGTGATGGCGATGGAGAAGGAAAGGTCGTAGCCCTCCCTGGTCTGGGCATCGATGAAGATCTTGCTCTGGCTGGCGGCATCGGCGGTCGAGGACCCGGAGATGCCGGCGAAGAACACCGAGAGCACGACGTTGATCTGCGCCAGCGAACCGGGCATCCATCCCACCAGCGAGCGCGACAGCGCCACCAGCCGGTTGGTGATGCCGCCCACCCCCATCAGGTTCGCGGTCAGCAGGAAGAACGGCACCGCGAGCAGGATGAAGGAGTTGTAGGCGTTGAACGTCTCCTGGGCGAGCGCCATCACCGACAGGCGCGGCTCGAAGTAGAACAGGGGCAGGCAGGCCAACCCCAGCGCGAAGGCCACCGGCACGCGCAGGGCCAGCAGGACGAAGAAGACACCGAACAGTATCGACGCCGCCTCGCCGGCCGAAAATACATTGCCGGTCATGGCGCACGCCCCGTCAGTACCCGGAACTCATCGACAAACTGTTCGCCGAGAAAGACCAGCCACGTCACGCCGGCGATCGGCCAAGCGACGTGGATCCACCACAAGGGCATCTCGGCCAGCTCCGACGTGCGATGCCAGGCGAACCTCGTGAATTCGTAGCCGCCGACGATGAAGACCAGCGCCAGCGCCAGCACGCCCAGCCGCGCCACGATGCGCACCGCCGCCTCGCCGCGCCGGCCGAGCGTGGGCCACACGTCGACCTCGAAGTGCGAGGCCTCGCGCACGCCGACCATGGCGCCGATCAGGATCAGCCAGACGAACAGGAAGCGCGCCATCTCTTCCGTCCAGATGTAGGACGGGATCAGGTCGGTGTAGCGCGACACCATCTGCAGGGTGACGGGAATGACGAGGATGCCGACCGACAGCGCCAGCAGCACGGCAAGCAGCCTGGCATAGGCGGCGGTGAAGCGGCGCCACGGGCCGCGCGGCGCGGCGGACTGAGATGCTGGCATCGGATCCCGGGAGAGAACTCAGAAAGTCTACCTTCTCCCCGCGCAAGCGGGGAGAAGGTGCCCGAAGGGCGGATGAGGGGCTTATCGGAGTCTCAACAACGACGGCATTCGTTGTCGCGCCAGGAAGCCCCTCATCCGCCTCGCTGGCGCTCGGCACCTTCTCCCCGCCTGCGCGGGGAGAAGGAATACAGATCAGTTCATCGCCACGATCTTGGCGTAGATCGCGTCGGCGCCGATCTCCTTGGCGTAGGCCGCCATCACGGGATCGACCAGCTTCTTCATCGCGTCGCGGTCCTTGAACGGGATGCGCTTGAGCTTGCCGGCCTTCTCCAGCGCCACCAGCTTGGCCTCGTCCTCGGAGCTCTCGATGTCGCGGCCGTGCTTGCCGGCCTCCTTGCCGGCCTTCAGCACCGCCGCCTGCAGGTCTTTGGGCATCGCCTTGAAGGTCTTGCCCGAGAAGCAGATCGGCCGGATGGTGATGGCATGCTGGGTCATCGCCAGGTTGGGCGCGACCTCGTAGAACTTCATCGACTCGACGCCGGCCGCCTCGTTCTCGCCGGCGGCGATGACGTTGTTCTGGATGGCGTTGTAGACCTCGTTGTAGGCGATCACCGTCGGCGACATGCCGGCCGCGGCGAAGGTCTTGCTCCAGATCGGCGCGCCCTGGACGCGCACCTTCAGGCCCTTGATCTCGGCCAGCGAGCCCATCGGCTTGTTGATGAAGATGTTGCGCACGCCGCCGCCGGCATAGCCGATCAGCATGACGTCGGCCTTCTGCGCGATCTCGTCGGCCACCGGCTTGAGGATGTCGGCGTCGAGCACCTTGTTCCAGTGCGCCAGGTCGCGGAACAGGAAGGGCGCGTCGATGAACGGCGCGGCCTTGGAGAAGGTCGACATGTGCGCCGGCGAGACGATGCCGTAGTCCACCGCCTTGCCCTGCGCCATGTACTCGAAATACTGCTTCTCCAGCCCGAGGGCGGAGTTCTTGTGCAGCACGAAGTTGATCGGCTTGCCGTAGTACTTCTTGACCAGCTCCTCGAACTTCACCAGCGCCTTGGTGAAGGCGTGGTCGTCGTTGAACTGCACCGCGCCGTTGAGCGTCATCGGCGCCTGGGCGCGCGCCACCAGCGGCGCGGCCAGGGGCGCCGCGAGCGTCGCGCCGGCGAGGCCATGGATCAGCGTCCTGCGTTTCATGCGTTTCCTCCTGGAGCGACACCGTCTTCTTGGTTCGTGCGGATCGCTCGGAGGCGGACTATGGCACCGAATCGCGGGAACGGCGATTCTCACCTGTGATCGCGGTTCAACTCTCTCGTGCCGGTGGTATGCGGTAGTGGCTGCGATAGGCTTCGCGGTAGCCCAGTCGTTCGTACAGCGCGATCGCCGGCGCATTGGCCGCGACCACCATCAGATAGGCGCGTGTCGCGCCCCGCGCCCTGCCCCAGGCCATGATGCCTTCGACGACCCGCCGCCCATGGCCGGCGCGGCGGCGCGCGGGATCGGCGACGATGTCGAACAGCCCGACATGCTCGCCCTCATGAACGCCCAGCCCGGCGGCGACCGGCGTGCCCTGCTCCGTGGCCAATGCGAATCCGCCGACAGGCACGAGGCTGTCGAGCATGCGGTCGTGGATCGACTGGCGCGCGGCAGGCACGTTGTTGAAGCCGCTGTAGGCGCGCGACCAGACGGGGCCGCGCTCCAGGTCGACGGCGACGCCCGATGGCATGCCTACTGCGCCGGGACCCTGCGTCAGGTCGGCGACCATCATCAGGGTCTCGTCGAGATGGGTGTAGCCGCGCGCCGCGAGCACGGCATCGAGCGCGGGATCCATCAGCGGCGAGAGCTTGAACGTGCTGGCGACGCCCTGCCGACGATAGAGCGCCTCGGCCGCGTCGATGCGGCGCTCCAGCTCGGCCTCGGGCGTATCGCGCTCGCGGCTGAGCGCATTGATCGAGTTGGCGCGCTTCGTGTAGCCGTCGGCGAAACGCAGCAGCCAGTTGCCCTGCACGACGACACGCAGCGCCGGCCAGGCGTTGAACGCGAGGTGCTCGAGGGTGGCGGATTCGGCGGGGTTCATCATCGACTCAAACGTACTTCCCTCTCCCCGCCTGCGGGGAGAGGGAGAGAAGTGGTCATCGCAGGATCGCGCCGACGAAGGTCTGCACCACGCGTTCGACCTCGGCGGTGTCGCCGGGCGAATCCTGGCGCCAGTCGACGCGCAGCTTCAGGAAGTGGTCGCGATAGCCGGTCAGCAGCAGCTTGGTGTAGAGCGGCAGCGTGCCGTCGGCGGAGGTCGCCGACAGCGTCGCGCAGCGGAAGACCACCGCGCCGTAGGGACAGGCCGAAGGCGCCTGCACCACGCGCAGGTCGCGATACTTGCCGGACCGCTGCGCCACCAGGTGGATGCTCTGCAGCGATTCGTCGAAGGCGGCGGTGAGCAGGGGCGACTGGTGGCCGACCGGCACGCGGCGGCCGAGATCGTAGACATAGGCGGTGATCACCAGCCGCCCGGGCAGGGCGTAGGTGTAGCCATAGCCCAGGCCGGGATTGCCGGCGCTGCGGCCATAGTCGATCGAACGCCGCAGGGAGACGCCGGCGATCGAGGGCGGAAAGGTGAGGCCGGTCGGCTTGTGCGTCGCCGGCGCCGACATGTCGCCGCTGGGCGCCGGCGGATCGAGCGCCAGCGCCGGTGCTGCCGCAACCAGCGCCGCGAAGAGAGTTGCGATCAACCAGACCCGCATCGCGGACTCACACGTCGAGATTGGCGACCTTCAGCGCGTTGTCCTGGATGAAGTTGCGGCGCGGCTCGACCACGTCGCCCATCAGGGTGGAGAAGATCTCCTCGGCCTCGTCGGCGTGGTTGACCCTCACCTGCAGGAGCGTGCGCGCCAACGGATCGAGCGTGGTCTCCCAAAGCTGGTCGGGGTTCATCTCGCCCAGGCCCTTGTAGCGCTGCACCGCCACGCCCTTGCGTCCGGCCTCGTAGACCGCGGCGATCAGCTCGGTGGGCGCATGCACGACGGTCTCGCGTTCCTTCAGCGTGTAGGTCGCGGACTTCAGATAGACGGCCTGCAGCTCGTCGGCCAGCGCATCGAGACGGCGCGCCTCGGCCGAGCGGATCAGGGCCGCGTCGATGATGTGGCGCTCGGTGACGCCGCGCAGCGTGCGCTCGAAGGCGAGACCGCCGTCGTCGGTCGGCGCGCCGCTCCATCCGCGCTCCTGCTCCGGGCTGACGAGGTCGAGACGACGCGCGATGTAGGACGCGGTCTGCGCCGCGTTCTCGCGGTTGGCGAGGATCTCGGGATTGAGCGCGCCGGCGATCGCCGCCTGCTCGATCACCGGCTGGCTGGTGACGCGCCGGCTGAGCGACAGCGGCTGGATCAGGTTGGCGACCGAGCGCGCGATGTCGACGGTGCGCCGCAGGTCGGCGCCGACGATCTGCGCGCCGTCGCCGGTGGTCAGCACGGCGTTGTCGGTGCCGCCGTCGATCAGGTAGTCCTCCAGCCCGCGGTCGTTCTTCAGGTACATCGAGGACTTGCCGCGCGCGGCGCGATAGAGCGGCGGCTGGGCGATGTAGAGATGGCCGCGCTCGATCAGCTCGGGCATCTGGCGATAGAAGAAGGTCAGCAGCAGGGTGCGGATGTGGCTGCCGTCGACATCGGCGTCGGTCATGATGATGACCTTGTGGTAGCGCAGCTTGCCGATGTCGAAATCGTCGCGGCCGATGCCGGTGCCCAGCGCCGTGATCAGCGTGCCGATCTCCTGCGAGCCCAGCATGCGGTCGAAGCGCGCGCGCTCGACGTTCAGGATCTTGCCGCGCAACGGCAGGATCGCCTGGAAGGCGCGGTTGCGGCCCTGCTTGGCCGAGCCGCCGGCCGAATCGCCCTCGACCAGGAAGATCTCGCTGAGCGCCGGATCGCGCTCCTGGCAGTCGGCGAGCTTGCCGGGCAGCGAGGAGATGTCGAGCGCGCCCTTGCGCCGCGTCAGCTCGCGCGCCTTGCGCGCCGCTTCGCGCGCGGCCGCCGCCTCGACCACCTTCGACACGATGCGCTTGGCCTCGGTGGGATGCTCCTCGAACCACTCGCCGAGCTTCTCGCCGACGATGGTCTCGACCACCGGGCGCACCTCGGAGCTGACCAGCTTCTCCTTGGTCTGCGAGGAGAACTTGGGGTCGGGCACCTTGACGCTGAGCACGCAGGTCAGGCCCTCGCGCATGTCGTCGCCCGACAGCGAGACCTTCTCCTTCTTGGCGATGCCGCTTTCCTCGGCGTACTTGTTGACGCTGCGGGTGAGCGCGCCGCGGAAGCCGGCGAGATGCGTGCCGCCGTCCTTCTGCGGGATGTTGTTGGTGAAGCACAGCATGGTCTCGTGGTAGGAGTCGTTCCACTCCATCGCCACCTCGACCGTGATGCCCTCCTTCTCGCCCTTGATCGAGATCGGGCTCACCAGCGCCTGCTTGTTGCGGTCGAGATAGCGCGTGAAGGCCTCGACGCCGCCCTCGTAGAAGAGCTCGACCACTTTCGGCTCGACGCCGCGCGCGTCGGTCAGCACGATGCGCACGCCGGAGTTCAGGAAGGCGAGCTCGCGCAGGCGATGCTCCAGCGTGGCGAAATCGAACTCGATCCTGGTGAACGTCGCGGGCGAGGGCTGGAACACCACCTCGGTGCCGCGCTTGCCCTCGGGGGCGTCGCCGACGACGACGAGATCGCTTTCCGGATCGCCCAGCCGGAAGCGCATGAAGTGCTCCTTGCCGTCGCGCCAGATGCGCAGCTCGAGCTTCTCCGACAGCGCGTTGACCACGGCGGCGCCCACGCCGTGCAGGCCGCCCGAGACCTTGTAGGAGTTCTGGTCGAATTTTCCGCCGGCGTGCAGCTGGGTGAAGATCACCTGCGCCGCCGAGACCTGCTCCTCCGTATGGATGCCGACCGGCACGCCGCGGCCGTTGTCGCGCACCATCACCGAGCCGTCGCCCTGCAGGGTCACCTCGACCAGGTCGCACCAGCCGGCCAGCGCCTCGTCGATGGCGTTGTCGACGATCTCGTAGACCATGTGGTGCAGGCCGGTGCCGTCGTCGGTGTCGCCGATATACATGCCCGGCCGCTTGCGCACGGCATCGAGCCCGCGCAGCACCTTGATCGAATCGGCATCGTAATCGTCGCCGTTGTCGTCCACAGCATCCGGCCGTGGCGTGTCGTCTGTCGGTTCGCTCATTGCATCCTGCTCATCGCATCAGCCCGGCGAGAGATCGCCCGAAGCCACGCGGAAGAACTGCGCGCGCCCGCGCAGGGTTGAGAACAATTCGGCGTCCGTGCCGGTCATCCAGGCCTGCGAGCCCAGCGCCTCGATCTCGTCGAACAAGGCCGCCCGCTTGGTCGAATCCAGATGCGCGGCGATCTCGTCCAGCAGCAGAAGCGGCGGCCGTCCGCGCGCGATCGCCGCCAACCTGGCATGCGCCAGTACGATCGCGACCAGGACGGCCTTCTGCTCGCCGGTCGAGCCCTGCGCAGCCGGTATATCGCGATCGAGATGGCGGACCACAAGGTCGCAGCGGTGCGGCCCGATGCTCGTCGTGCCGCTATCCGCATCGATCCTGCGCTGACCCGCCAGCCGCTCGCGCAGCCGGTCCTCGGCGTCGAGCGCGGCCATGCCGGCGACCCAGCCCTCGACCTCGCCGGCCAGCGCCAGCGCGGCACGCGGGAACGGCCCGACGCCCAGCCGCGCCGCCTGGTCGAGCCGCGCCACGAGGTCGAGCCGGGCCACGCTGAGCGCCACGCCGTGGCGCGCCATGGTGTCCTCCAGCGCATTCAGCCAGTGCGGGTCGAGCTTGCCCTCGCCCAGCAGCCGCGCGCGCTGGCGCATCGCCTGTTCGTAGGCGGCGACGCTGCTGGCGTGATTGGGGTCGAAGGCCGCCACCATGCGGTCGAGGAAACGCCGGCGGTCGCCCGGGCCGCCGGTCCACAGCCCGTCGAGCTGCGGCGTCAGCCAGATCGCCACCACGTGCTGGCCGAGCGCGAGCTGGCTGGACGCGTTGCGGCCGTCGATGCGCACGGCACGGCGCGTCGCGGTGCTCTCGCCCTCGCCATTGGCGGCCGGCAGCGCCTCCAGCCCGGTGCCGATGGCGACGCGACCCTCCGGCAGGTCGAGCGTGGCGGCCACGGCCCAGGGCGCGGCGACGGCGCTCTCGCCCTCGCGCGCGCGCCGGCCGACCTCGTCCAGCCGGGCGCGGCGCAGGCCGCGGCCGGGCGTCAGGAAGGACACCGCCTCGAGCAGGTTGGTCTTGCCCGCGCCGTTGTCGCCGACCAGCAGGACCGGCGCGGCATCGAGCTCCAGCCGCAGGCGGCTGTAGTTGCGGAACTCCGTGAGCCGCAATTGCCGTATGACCATGGCACCGGACGCGGCCGCCCACATCGGCGGCGGAGCGGATGCGGACGACGAGGCGCGGGCCGGGATGGCGCCGCCGCTCATACCCGCATCGGCATGAGCACGTAGAGCGCGCTGTCGTCGGCGGCGTCGCGCACGATCGTGGGCGAGCCGGCGTCGGACATCAGGAAGCGCGCATCGCCGCCGCCGATCTGCTGGGTGATGTCCAGCAGGTAGCGCGAGTTGAAGCCGATCTCCAGCGGCGCGGCGTCGTAGCCGACCTCGAGCTCCTCGGTGGCGCTGCCGGCGTCGGGGCTGGTGGCCGACAGGGTGAGCCCGTTCTTGCCCACCGACAGCTTGATGGCACGCGACTTCTCGGTCGAGATCGTCGAGACGCGATCGACCGCCGATTCGAACTCCTTGCAGGGAACCGTGAGTTCCTTGTCGTTGCCGGCCGGGATCACCCGCTCGTAATCCGGGAAGGTGCCGTCGATCAGCTTCGAGGTCAGCACGATATTGCCGCAGGCGAAGCGGATCTTGGTCTCCGACAGCTCGATGTCGACCAGCGTGTCGGACTCGTCGATCAGCTTGCGCAGCTCGGTCACCGTCTTGCGCGGCACGATCACGCCGGGCATCTCGCCGGCGCCCTTGGGCAGCGGCAGCTCGACGCGCGCCAGGCGGTGGCCGTCGGTGGCGACGCCGCGCAGCACGTCGACCTGGTTCGACTTCGCGGCGTGGAAGTAGATGCCGTTGAGGTAGTAGCGCGTCTCCTCGGTGGAGATGGCGAAGCGCGTGCGGTCGACGACGCTCTTGAGGTCGCTGGCGGCGAGCTGGAACTTGTGCGGCAGGTCGCCTTCGTTCATCACCGGGAAGTCGCTCACCGGCAGGCATTGCAGCGTGAAGCGCGAGCGTCCGGCGCGGATGGTGAGGTCGCTGTTGGCGCCCGACTCGATCTCGACCTGCGAGCCGTCCGGCAGCTTGCGCACGATCTCGTACATCGTGTGCGCCGGCGCCGTGACCGACCCGGTCTTGCCGGCGGTCGCCTCGACCGACTCGGTGACCGCCAGGTCCATGTCGGTGGCCGACAGCGTCAGCTTGCCCTTCTGGGCGTTGAGCAGGACGTTGGAGAGGATCGGGATGGTGTTGCGCCGCTCGACAACGCTTTGCACATGGGCCAAGGCCTTGAGGAGAGCGGCCCGTTCAATCGTGAGTTTCATGGTCGAGATGACCGCCCGTATACGTCGTTGAGGACCCCAAGGGAGGGGTCGGGACCGCTTCGTCACGGGGGCGACGACCGAGGTCGTCCGGCGCCTTCAGAACAGGGGCGCGGCGGGCCGCGCGCCTGCCGCTAGAAACGGTCTGGAACTATACCATGCGGGCCCGGTTGCCGAAGCCTTTTCCGGCGCTTGGGGACAGGATCGACGTGCTAGAACCAGCGTCGAAAACGAGCCCCGAGCCAGTCCGCCGCATGCCCGCCCTCCACGCCGAGAACCTTGCCTGCCGACGCGGTGGGCGGCTGGTCTTCACCGGCCTCGGCTTCGGCCTCGGGCAGGGCGAGACGCTGTTGCTGACCGGCCGCAACGGCTCGGGCAAGTCCAGCCTGCTGCGCCTGTTGGCGCTCCTGACGCCGCGCCTGCGCGGCAGCCTGACCTGGACCGGGGTCGAGGTCGCCAGGCAGCCCGATGCCTGGCGCCAGGCGCTGACCTGGCTGGGCCACGCCGACGCGGTCAAGGCCGACCTGACGGTGCGCGAGTCTCTGTCCGGTGCCCAGATTCTGCGCAAGGGCCGGCCGGACAGCCTCGATCACGTCCTCGATCGCTTCGATCTCGCCGCCATCGCCGACCGGCCCGGCCGCTATCTTTCAGCCGGCCAGCGCCGCCGTGCCGCGCTGGCGCGGGTGATGCTGAGCGGCGCGCCGATCTGGCTGCTCGACGAGCCCGCCGCCGGGCTCGACGAGCCCTCGCGCGGCGCCCTGCACCTCACCCTGCGCGAGCACATGAAGGGGGGCGGCCTGGCGGTGATCTCGACCCACGGCGACATCCACCTGCCCAACGCGCACCCGATCGACCTCGGCGATTTCGCGCCATCGGCGGATGCGCTGGCGGAGGAGTGGTCGTGAGGGCTGGCAGCATAAGCAACTACCTTCCCCCGCAGGCGGGGGAAGGTGGCGCGCAGCGCCGGATGGGGGTGGTTGGCGCGACAACGCCGACCGTCGGGACTGACCGCAATGCCGCCACCCCCATCCGCCCTTCGGGCACCTTCCCCCGCAAAGCGGGGGAAGGTAGTCGCAGCCCATGACCCGCTTCCGCCATCTTGTCGCACGCGACCTGCTGGTCGTCTGGCGGCGGCCGGGCGACGTGTTGCTGGTGCTGGCGTTCTTCCTGCTGGCGGCCAGCCTGTTCCCGCTGGGCGTCGGGCCGGAGCCGCAAGTGCTGCAGCGCATCGGGCCGGGCGTGCTGTGGGTGGCGGCGCTGTTCGCGGCCATGCTGTCGCTCGACCGGCTGTTTGCCGAGGATCTTGCCGACGGCACGCTGGAACACCTGGCGCTGGCGCCGCTGCCGCTGGAGCTGACGGCGCTGGCCAAGTGCCTGGCGCACTGGGTGACCGGCGGGCTGCCGCTGACGCTCATGTCGCCGGCGCTGGGGCTGCTGTTCGGCCTTGATGCAGCGCAAATCGGCGTGCTGATGATTTCGCTATTGCTCGGCACGCCGAGCCTGTCGCTGCTCGGCGGGCTCGGCGCGGCGCTCACCCTGGGCGCGCGCCGCGGCGGCGCGCTGATGGCGCTGCTGGTGCTGCCGCTGGCGGTGCCGGTGCTGATCTTCGGCGTCGCCTCCGTCGAGTCGCTGGCCGCGGGCGAGGGCTCGCGCAACGCGCTGGTGCTGCTGGCCGCCTTCTTCCTGGTGGCGCTGGCCAGCACGCCCTGGGCGATGGCGGCGGCGTTGCGGCAGGCGGTCGAATAGACAGGACGGAATAGGCGACAGAGGATCGCGTTCATGGCGGGCATGCACGCATTGGCCAATCCGGCGCGCTTCCAGCGCTTCAGCGCACGCACCCTGCCGTGGTGCGCCGGGCTGACGGCGCTCCTGCTGCTGGTCGGGCTCTACATGGCGCTGGTCGTGGCGCCGCCCGACTACCAGCAGAAGGACACCGTGCGCATCATGTTCGTGCACGTGCCGGCGGCGTGGTGGTCGATGGCGGGCTATGCCCTGCTCGCCGCGCTGGGCGCGGCGCTGCTGGTCTGGAAGCATCCGCTGGCAGCCTTGATGGCGCGTGCCGCGGCACCGGTGGGCGCCGCCTACGCCGCCACCTGCCTGATCACCGGCTCGTTCTGGGGTCGGCCGATGTGGGGCACGTGGTGGGTGTGGGACGCGCGGCTGACCTCGATGCTGGTGCTGTTCTTCCTGTTCCTCGGCCACATCGCGCTCAGCCGCGCCTTCGATTCGCCGGAGCGCGGCGACAAGGCGGCGGCGATCCTGGCGCTGATCGGCGTGATCAACCTGCCGATCATCAAGTTCTCGGTCGACTGGTGGAACACGCTGCACCAGCCGGCCTCGGTGATGAAGCTCAGCGGCACCACCATCCACCCCAGCATCCTGGTCCCGCTGCTGGTGATGGGGGTGGCCTTCCTCATGCTGTTCGTCACCCTGGTGCTGATGCGCACCGAGACAGAGATCGGCCGCCGCCGCCTGGAGATGGCGGCGATGGCGGCGGAGTGAGCGGGTATGTCGCGGCCATCCAGGCGACAGGGGCGGTCGGCGGCCCTATATTCCGCCCGCCCCAGGGACCGGCAAGATCAGGGCACGCAGGAAACTCCGTGAACGGCTTCTTCGCGATGGGCGGCTATGCCGCCTTTGTCTGGCCTGCCTACGCCGCGGCGCTGGTCGCGCTCGGCGGGCTGACCGTGCTGTCGCTGCTCTCCCGGGCGCGCGTGCGCCGTGAATTGCGCGCGCGCGGCCTCGATCGGCGTGGAGCGAAGTCGTGAAGCCCAAGCGAAAGCGCCTTTGGCTGCTGCTGGGCTCGATGGGCGCGCTGGCGCTCGCCGTCGCGCTGGTGCTGTCGGCGCTGGACGACAACCTCGTTTTCTTCCACTCGCCGACGCAGATCGTCGAGAAGAAGCCGCCGCCGACCCAGCGCCTGCGCGTCGGCGGCCTGGTGCAGCCCGGCAGCGTGATGAAAGGCGGCGACGGGCTGACCACGACGTTCACCATCACCGATACGCGCGCCGACCTGAAGGTCACCTATCGCGGGCAACTGCCCGACCTGTTCCGCGAAGGCCAGGGCGTGGTCGCCGAGGGCACGCTGGGCGCCGACGGCGTCTTCGTCGCCCGCGAGATCCTCGCCAAGCACGACGAGACCTACATGCCGGCCGAAGTGGCCAAGGCGCTCAAGGACGCCGGCCACTGGAAGCAGGAGACGGGGAAGTGACGCGCCGCTCCATACCTTCACCCGCTGGCGGGGGAAGGTGGCGCGCAGCGCCGGATGGGGGTGGTCAGGGGCCGCGGACGGCCCCGGCGTGCGACAACACCCCTCATCGAGACTGACCGCGATGCCGACACCCCCATCCGCCCTTCGGGCACCTTCCCGCGCAAAGCAGGGGAAGGTAGGTCCGGCATGATCCCCGAGGTCGGCCACTACGCGCTGGTGCTGGCGCTGGTCGTGGCGCTGGTGCAGGGCACGCTGCCGCTGGCCGGCGCGGCCCGGGGCGATCCCGGCCTGATGGAGCTGGCCCGCACGTCGGCGATGGCGCAGGCGGTCCTGGTGGCGCTGTCGTTCCTGGCGCTGACCTGGGCCTATGTCGTTTCCGACTTCTCGCTGCTCAACGTCGTGGCCAACAGCCATTCGAGCAAGCCGCTGCTCTACAAGATCAGCGGCGTGTGGGGAAACCACGAAGGCTCGATGCTGCTGTGGGTGCTGATCCTGTCGCTGTTCGGCGCCTCGGTCGCGACCTTCGGCGGCAACCTGCCCGCTAGCCTGCGCGCGCGCGTGCTCGCGGTGCAGGGCCTCGTCGGCGTCGGCTTCCTGGCCTTCATCCTGTTCACGTCGAACCCCTTTGCGCGGCTCGATCCCGCGCCGTTCGACGGCAACGATCTCAATCCGATCCTGCAGGACCCCGGGTTGGCCTTCCATCCGCCGCTGCTCTATCTCGGCTATGTTGGGCTCTCCGTGACGTTCAGCTTCGCCGTCGCCGCGCTGATCGAAGGCCGCGTCGATGCCGCCTGGGCGCGCTGGGTGCGGCCCTGGACCCTGGCGGCATGGTGCTTCCTCACGCTGGGCATCGCGCTGGGCAGCTGGTGGGCATACTACGAGCTGGGCTGGGGCGGCTTCTGGTTCTGGGACCCGGTCGAGAACGCCTCGCTGTTGCCCTGGCTGCTGGCCACGGCGCTGCTGCATTCGGCGATCGTCACCGAGAAGCGCGACGCGCTGAAGAGCTGGACGGTGCTGCTGGCCATCCTCGCGTTTTCGCTCGCGCTGCTGGGGACCTTCCTGGTGCGTTCCGGCGTGCTGACCTCGGTGCACGCCTTCGCCCAGGATCCGGCGCGCGGCCTCTACATCCTGGGCTTCATTGTGCTGGTCGCCGGCGGCAGCCTCACGCTCTATGCCTGGCGCGCGCCGAAGCTGGCGGCCGGCGGGCTGTTCGCGCCGATCAGCCGCGAAGGCGGGCTGATCTTCAACAACCTGCTGCTCGCCGTGCTGACCTTCGTGGTCTTCCTCGGCACGCTCTATCCGCTGCTGCTCGACGCGCTGGGCGGCGACAAGGTCTCGGTCGGCCCGCCGTTTTACGCCATGACCTTCATCCCGCTGTCCTTCCCGCTGATCGCCGCCATCGCCGTCGGCCCGCTGCTGGCCTGGAAGCGCGGCGACATGCTGGGCGCGCTGCGCCAGCTCGCCGCCGTCGGCCTGCTCGCCATCGGCGTCGGCGTGCTGATCAGCTTCATCGCCGAGCGTCATGTCACCCTGGCGGCGATCGGCTGCGGGCTGGCGGCCTGGCTGATCCTCGGCGCGCTGTACGAGCTGGCGCGCCGCATCAAGCTGTTCGAGATCCCCGTCGGCAGCTCGCTGCGCCGCCTCGCCGGCCTGCCGCGCGCCTCGATCGGCATGACCATCGCCCACGCCGCGCTGGGCTTCAGCATCGCCGGCATCACGGCCGTGTCGGTATGGCAGGTCGAGACCATCGCCGTGCTCAAGCCGGGCGAGACGCTCAGCCACGCCGGCTTCGCCGTCTCGATGGAGACCCCGCGCACCATCGACGGACCCAACTTCGTCGCCGAGCGCACCCGGATGACCTTCAGGCGCGATGGCGCCGTCGTCGCGGTGCTGGAGCCCGAGCGTCGCCTGTTCAAGACCACACGGCGGCAGACCACCGAGGCGGCGATCAAGACCACGCTGCTGGCCGACATCTACGCCACCCTAGGCGAGAACGACGGCAAGGGCGGCTGGACGGTGCGGCTGTACTACAACCCGCTGGCGCCGTGGATCTGGCTGGGCGCGGCGTTCTGCGCGCTGGGCGGCTTCGTGTCGCTGAGCGACCGGCGGCTGCGCATCGGCGCGCCGCTGCGCGCGCGTCGTGCCGTGGCGCAGCCGGCGGAGTGATCGCGTGTCCAATCGCTGGCTGTTCGCCCTGCCCCTGGTGATGGCGCTGCTGCTCGGCGGCTTCTTCGGCTATGCGCTGCTCGAGGGGCGCAATCCCGAGGACATCGGCTCGCCGCTGGTGGGCAAGGCCGCACCGGCGATCGACCTGCCGCCGCTGCACGAGGGCGGCAGGCGGCTCAGCGCCGACGACTGGAAGGGCCAGGTCACCGTCGTGAACTTCTTCGCCTCCTGGTGCGCGCCCTGCCAGGTCGAGCATCCGCTGATCACGCGCCTGTCGCGCGACGGCGTGCGCGTGCAGGGCGTGAACTACAAGAACAAGCCGGAAGACGCCAAGCCGTGGCTGGCGCGCATGGGCGATCCCTACGAGCGCATCGGTGCCGACGCCGACGGCAAGGCCGGCGTCGAGTTCGGCATCAGCGGCGTGCCCGAGACCTTCGTCATCGACAAGACGGGCACCGTGCGCCTGCACCTGCGCCGCCCGCTCACGCCCGACGACACGCAGCGCATCCGCACGCTGGTCGAGGAGCTGGCGAAGTGAGGCGCGCCGTCG
Organism: Reyranellaceae bacterium; assembly: GCA_050183765.1. Lineage (GTDB taxonomy): Bacteria > Pseudomonadota > Alphaproteobacteria > Reyranellales > Reyranellaceae > JAFAZJ01. Next base: position 34,949 of record JBFXAZ010000002.1, read on the forward strand.
TGCTGAGCGCAGCGAAGGACCCTGCGGTACAGCGGCCAGTCGCATGCGGTCGGCCGACCGCGAGGTCGTTCGCTGCGCTCAGGACGGCGGTGCTGTTCGTCCTCGCACTGCTCCTCGTGCCGTCCGCCTTCGCGGTCGAGCCCGACGAGATTCTGCAGGACAAGGCGCTGGAAGCGCGGGCACGCGCGATCTCGGCCGAGATCCGCTGCGTGGTCTGCCAGAACCAGTCGATCGACGACTCCCATGCCGAGATCGCGCGCGACATGCGCCGCGCAATCCGCGAGCGGCTGACCAAGGGCGACAGCGACGCCGACGTCGTGGCCTTCCTGCGCGCGCGCTATGGCGACTACGTCTTGCTGCGCCCGCCCTTCGATCCGCGCACCTGGATCCTGTGGCTCGGCCCGCCGCTGCTGCTGCTGCTGATCGGCCGGCTGCTGTATCGCAACGCGCGCAGGCGCGCGGCGCAGGTCAGGACGACGCCGGCCGAGCTCACGACGGCCGAGCGCAAGCGCCTCGATGCGCTGCTGCGCGAGGACGATGGGGAGCGGCGATGATCCTGCCGCTGTCGCTCGCGCTGCTCACCGCCTTCGCGCTGGGCGCCCTGCTGCTGCCGCTGCTGCGCCGGCGCTACCGCGTGGAGTCGCGCGGCGCGCACGACCTGGCGATCTACAAGGACCAGCTCGCGGAGCTGAAGCGCGAGGCCGCGTCGGGCGCGATCGGCGCCGAGGCGGAGAAGGCCGCGCGCCTCGAGATCGAGCGCCGCATCCTCGCCGCCGGCGCCGACGGCACCACCGCGCGTATCGCCGAGATCAAGCCGCGCCGCTGGCTGCCGGCGATCCTCGGCGCGGGCCTGCCGCTGCTGTCGCTGGGCCTCTATGTCGAGATCGGCAATCCGCAACTGCCGGCGCAGCCGCTGGCCTCGCGTGCCAAGCCGACGCCCGTGATGACCGGCGGCGCCGAGGCTCGCCTGCGCGCCGCGCTGGAGCAGTTGCGCAAGCGGCTGGATGCCGATCCCAAGGATGTCGAGGCCTGGATGTCGATGGGGCGCCTGCGGCTGGGCATCGGCCAGGCCAGCGAGGCGGTGAGCGCCTTGCGCGAGGCCGAGCGGCTGGCGCCGGACAACGCCGAGGTTCTCGTCGCGCTGGGCGAGGCGCTGACCTTCGAGGCGCAGGGTACCGTCACGCCGGCGGCGCGCGCGCTCTTTGACCGCGCGCTGACCAGGGACCCCAAGCTGGCCGGCGCGCGCTACTACATCGGTCTGGCCGAGCTGCAGGCCGGCGACGCCAAGGCGGCGCTGACGCGCTGGCTCGATCTGGAGGCCGATTCGCCCGCCGACGCACCGTGGATGCGCACGCTGACGGCCGAGATCGAACGCGTGTCCAAGCAGGCGGGCATCGATCCCAGGACCATCCGCCCCGACCGCAAGCCGCCGCGGGTCGCCGATCCTGGCATGCCGCAGCCCGGCGCCGACGATGTCGCACGCATGGAGAAGATGTCGCCGCAGGAGCGCGAAGCGGCGATCAGGAGCATGGTCGATCGTCTCGCCGCCCGGCTGAAGGAGTCGCCCGACGATCTCGAGGGCTGGCGCCGGCTGGGCCGCGCGCGCGGCGTGCTGAGCGACCATGCCGGCGCGGCCGAGGCCTGGAAGCAGGCCGACCGGCTGAAGCCCGACGATCCGGAGATCCTCGCCGCCTGGGCCGAGGCGCTGCTGCGCGGCGCGGGACCGACGACCGACGTGCCCGAAGCGGCGCTGGTCGTGTTGCGGCGGCTGGAGAAGGCCAATCCGAACAGCGGCCTGGCGTTGTTCTACCTCGCCGAAGCGGCCGAGAAGGCGGGCGACCGCGCGGGCGCGATCAGCCGTTTGCGCAAGCTGCGCGACATGATGCCGGCGGATGCGCCGCCGCGCGCCGCCGTCGAGCGGCGCATCCAGGGGCTGGAAGAAAAGAAGTAGCCGCGCGTCCGCCAGCAAAAAGCGCTAGGATGGCGACCTATCGCCCGGAGACCGCCGATGCCCGACAGCCTTGCACCTGCCGTGCCCCCTGCCCTGCTCGACGACGATGCCGCGCGCGCCCTGGTCGAAGGCTATGGCAAGCCGATGCCGGTGGCGGCGATCAAGGACATCGGCCGCATCGATCAGCACATGAAGCGCTTCATCGAGATGGCGCCGTTCTGCTGCGTCTCGACCGCCGACGCGCAGGGCCGCCAGGACGTCACGCCGCGCGGCGACCCGCCGGGCTCGTTCAAGGTGCTCGACGACAAGACGCTGGCGATCGCCGACCGGCCCGGCAACAACCGGCTGGACACGCTGCACAATCTGCTGGCGAACCCGAACATCGGCCTGCTTTTCATGATCCCCGGCATGAACGAGACGACGCGGGTCAACGGCACGGCGCGGCTGAGCACCGATCCGCAGCTGCTGGCCTCGATGGCGGTGCAGGGCAAGGCGCCGCGCGCGGCGATCGTGATCGCGGTGCGCGAGGCCTACATGCACTGCCCCAAGGCGTTCATGCGCTCCAGGCTGTGGGACCCGGCGGCGCAGATCGACCGCTCTGTCTTCCCGTCGCTGGTCTGCATGATCGGCGACCAGGTCGGGCTCGACCAGCAGAGCCGCGACGCCGCGGAGGAACGCTCGGCGCGCAACTATCGCGACGGGCTGTGGGCGCCGCTCAAATAGGCCCGCGGTTTGCATCGTCCCGGGCCATGAGCGACGTCCCCTACCAGGTAACCGGCGAGCGCGCCCGGCAGATGCGGGTGCTGCCGGCCGAGACGCTGAAGGCGCTGTACCGGCGCTCCGACGCGGCCGGCCTGCTGCGCCTGGGCATCCATGTCGCGCTGCTGGCGGGCGGCGGCTGGCTGATCCATCTCGCCTGGGGCACGTGGTGGCTGGCGCCCGCGTGGCTGCTGCAAGGCATCCTGGTGATGGCGATGTTCGCGCCGATGCACGAGAGCGTGCACTACACCGCGTTCAAGAACCGCCGGCTCAACGACATTGTGGCCTTCCTGTCGGCGGCGGCGATCTTCAACATCGGCACCTACTACCGCCACTTCCATCTGGCGCATCATCGCTACACCCAGGACCCGGCGCGCGATCCCGAGCTGATCGCGCAGCCCGAGCCGCGGACCCTCGGCGACTATCTCTGGCGCATCTCGGCGATCCCCTTCTGGACGACGCGCGTCTACCAGATCGCCCGCTTCCCGTTCGGCAAGGTCGCCGGCCTCGACTTCATCCATCCGTCGGCCTGGCCGGAGATCGTGCGCGCCGCCCGCCTGCAGGCGCTGTTCTACGCCGCGATCGCCGGCGTCAGCGTCGCCACCGGCAGCTGGATCGCCGTGACCTGCTGGCTGATCCCCGCGCTGATCGGCGCGCCGCTGCTGCGCGCCTATCTCGTGGTCGAGCACAATGGCTGCACCCACGACGACAACGGCTTCACCAACACGCGCACCACGCTGACCAATCCGTTGGTGCGGCTGATCATGTGGAACATGCCGTTCCACGCCGAGCATCACCTGCTGCCCAACATTCCCTTCCATCGCCTGCCCGACGCGCACCAGGCGCTGCGGGCGCACATGAAGGTGATCACGCCGGGCTATATCGAGGCCAACCGGCAGGTGTTGGCGGGGCTTCGTTGAGCAGCCTTCGGGCCGCGCCGCTCCAGCGGCGCTTTTCGTTCTTGAACATGAGGCGCCGGTGGAGCGGCGCGGCCCCAACCACATGACCGACTATCCGACCCAGGTCGCGACCTTCGAGTGCGGCGACATCACGCTCAAGCGCGGCATGACGCTGCCGGGCGCGAAGATCGTCTACAAGACCTTCGGCACGCTGTCGGCGGCGCGCGACAACGTCATCGTCTATCCCACCAGCTACGGCGCGCAGCATACCGACATCGAATGGATGATCGGGCCCGGCCGGGCGCTCGATCCGACGAAGTATTTCATCGTCATCCCCAACATGTTCGGCAACGGGCTGTCGACCTCGCCGAGCCTGGCGCAGCCGCCCTACGACAAGGGCCGCTTCCCGCGCATCACCACGCACGACAATGTCGGCCAGCAGCGCCGCCTGCTGCGCGAGGTGTTCGGCGTCGAGAGGGTGGCGATGGTCTATGGCTGGTCGATGGGCGCGCAGCAGGCCTATCACTGGGGCGCGCGCTTCGGCGCCGATGTCGAGCGCATCGTCGTCAATTGCGGCTCCGCCCGCACGGCGCCGCACAACTTCGTCTTCCTCGAGGGCGTGAAGGCGACGCTGACCGCCGATCCCAACTGGATGGGCGATCACTTCGCGGCCAAGCCGGAGAAGGGATTGCGCGCCATGGGCCGGGTCTATGCCGGCTGGGCGCTGAGTCAGACCTTCTATCGCGAGCGCATGTGGCAGCTTCTCGGCTTCGCCAGCCTGGAGGATTTCCTCGTCGGCTCGTGGGAGGGAAATTTCCTGCGCCGCGACGGCGACGACCTGCTGTGCCAGCTCTGGACCTGGCAGCACGGCGACATCGCCGACGACGAACGCTTCGGCGGCGACCTGCCGGCGGCGCTGGGCGCCATCGAGGCCGATACCCTGCTGATGCCCTCGGCGACCGATCTCTACTTCCAGACCCAGGACAACCGGCTGGAGCTGCCGCATCTCAGGCGCGGACGGCTGCTGGAAATCCCCTCGATGTGGGGCCACCGCGCCGGCAATCCGCGCGGCAATCCGGTCGACACCGCCTTCATCGACGCCGCGGTGGCGGAACTTCTGGCGCGACGTTGAGCCAGCTGCGGCGCGGCAGGTCCTCCGTGTGGACCGGGAACACGATCTGGATATGGTCCGGGCGCAGCAGCATCTCGGCGTACTGCACGACGCGTCCGTTCTGGTCGTACATCACGCGCGAGAACTTCAGCAGCGGCGCGCCGACCTCGGTGTGCAGGCGGTCGGCCATGATCGGATCGGCCAGCGTCGTGCCGATGGTGAAGCGGCCGCTGGTCATGATGGTGCCGGACCGCTCCATCAGCTCGGTCAGCGGCGCCTTGTCGGTGTCCTCGGCGGTGTAGCGCTCGCCCACCGACAGCTGCACCCAGGTCTCGATCTGCGCCAGGGGAACCCGGCCGCGCGAGCGCAGCCGCACGACGCGCTGCATGCGTTCGCCGACATCGCTGTCGAACAGCGCGCGGATGCGCATCGGCGGCGCCACGTAGTCGAATTCCAGCGTCTTGGGCCTGGTGCTGAACGTGAACTCGGTGAAGTCGCGGATCACGCCGCCCATCTCGAACACGACGCTGGGCTGCGCGCTGCGGCGCACGAGCGTGCCGCTGCCCTGGCGGCGGTCGATCAGCCCGGACTGCTGCAACAGGCTCAGCGACCGGCGCAGCGTGATGCGCGAGACACGATACATGCGGCAGAGCTCTGCCTCGCTGGGCAGCATCGTGCCGATCGGGTACTTGCCCTCCCGGATCGCCTCGCGCAGCATGAGGAAGACCTGCTGGTAAAGCGGTGCACCGAGTTCGCGTCGAACGGCCAAACCTCACTCCCGACTCGATGAGCTGCACAGTGGATACAACCAGCGGTATAGGGTCGTAACCCTCCTCGCTTTCCGCTTCAACCGGCAAATTTGATCCACTCGACGAAACCTCAAACACGGCGTTGCATCCGCGCCGACGATTCACCATCGTCCCGCCCAGCGAAAAGTGGAGGAACGCCGTGGCCGCCCTGACCCTGTTCGAGAAGATCTGGCGCCCGCACGTCATCGCCGACCTCGGCGGCGGCTTTGCCCTGCTGCATCTGGACCGAATCCTCGTGCACGACCTTTCCGGGGCCCGCGCGCTCGAGGAGGTCGAGGAGAAGGGCTACAGCGTGGCGCGGCCGGAGCTTGTCTTCGCCACCCCCGACCACGCGGTCTCGACGCAGCCCGGCCGCACCGAGGACACGTTCCCGGTCGGCGCCAGGATGCTGCGCGACATGCGCAAGCGCACCGCGCAGCACGGGATCCGCCTGTTCGACCTCGGCCAGGACGGCACCGGCATCGTCCATGTCATCGGCCCGGAGCTCGGCATCACCCTGCCCGGCGTCACCCTGGTCTGCGGCGACAGCCACACCTGCACACATGGCGGCATGGGCGCGCTGGCCTTCGGCATCGGCTCCAGTGAGCTGGTCCATGCGCTGGCGACGCAGACCCTGGCGCAGCGCACGCCCAAGACCATGCGCCTGCGCTTCGAGGGCGCCTTGCCCAATGGCGTGACCGCCAAGGACATGATCCTGCATGCCATCGGCCGGCTGGGGACCGCCGGCGGCACCGGCTACGCCGTCGAATACGCCGGCTCGGCGGTGCGCGGCCTGCCGATGGAAGCGCGCTTCACCTTGTGCAACCTGTCGATCGAAATGGGCAACAAGATCGGCATGGTGGCGCCCGACGACACCACCTACCAGTACATCGCCGGCCGCGACTTCGCCCCCAAGGGCGCCCAACTCGACGCCGCCATCGCCCATTGGCGCACCCTGCCCTCCGACGGCGACGCGCGCTTCGACGCCGAGCACGTCATCGACATGAAGGACGTGGCGCCGCAGATCACCTGGGGCACCAGTCCCGAGCACGTGATCGCCGTCGATCAGGCGATCCCCGATCCGTCGCGCGCGCCCGACGCCAATCGCAAGGCGGCGTGGGAGAACGCGCTCAAATACCAGGGCCTCGAACCCGGCAAGCCGATCGCCGGCACCAGGGTCGATTGGGTGTTCATTGGATCGTGCACCAACAGCCGCATCTCCGACCTGCGCGCCGCGGCGGCGATCGCCCGCGGCCGCAAGACCTCGCCGCATGTCACGGCCTGGGTCGTGCCCGGCTCCGAGCGTGTGAAGAAGCAGGCCGAGGCGGAGGGACTCGACAAGGTCTTCCTCGAGGCGGGCTTCCACTGGCGCGAGCCGGGCTGCTCGATGTGCGTGGCCTCGAACGGCGAGACGGTGCCGCCGGGCCAGCGCTCGGTATCGACCTCCAACCGCAACTTCGCCTCGCGCCAGGGACCCAACGCGCGCACACACCTGGCGTCGCCGGCGATGGCGGCGGCGGCGGCGATCGCCGGCGCCATCACCGACGTGCGTCGGATCTGAGGGAGGGCCGCACGATGGACAAGTTCACCAGGCTCGAAGGCGTCGCCGCCCCCTTCCTGCGCCAGAACGTCGACACCGACATGATCATCCCGATGGCGCGGCTGGTCGGCACGACGCGCGAGGATATCGAGAGCTATGGTTTCGAGCTGTTCCGGCTCAACAAGGACGGCAGCGAGAAGCCCGACTTCGTGCTCAACCAGCCGGCCTGGAAGCGCGCGCCGATCCTGCTGGCGGGCGACAATTTCGGCTGCGGCTCCTCGCGCGAGGCGGCTGTCTGGGCGCTGTGGGGCATGGGCGTCCGCGCGGTGATCGCACCCAGCTTCGGCGACATCTTCTACAACAACTGCTTCCAGAACGGCCTGCTGCCGGTCGAGCTGCCGATCGAGGAGATCGAGAAGCTGGCCGAGGAGATGCAGGCCTCGCCCGGCAATGCGCGCGTCACCATCGATCTCGAGCGCCAGGTGGTGGTCTCGCCGCGCGGCCGCGAGCTGCCGTTCAAGGTCGAGGCCAACCGCCGCAACGCGCTGCTGCAGGGCCTCGACGATATCGGCGTGACCATGACCCACCAGGCCCAGATCGAGGCTTGGCAGGCCAGGGATCACGCCGCGCGGCCGTGGGTATGGCTCGGCGGCTGATCAGCGGCCCTGGAAGTTCGCCGCGCGCCGCTCGACGAAGGAGCGGATGCCCTCCTTGGCGTCCTCCGTGCCCATCACCCGCTCGCGGATGGTGGGCAGCATCGCGGTCGCGGCGGCCTCGGCCGCCTCGATGTACTTCAAGGCCGATTCCTTCATGACCTGGATGCCCAGCGGCGCGTTCGACGCGATGGTCGCGGCGATCTGCAGCGCGCGCTCGACCTGCCGGCCGGCCGGCACGACCTCCTGCACCAGGCCGATGCGCAGGGCCTCCGCAGCGTCGAACTGGTCGCACAGCATCAGGTGATACATCGCGTTGCCCCAGCCGGTGCGCGTGAGGAAGCGGAAATGCGCACCGCCGAGCGGCGCGATGCCGCGCTTCGACTCCATCTGGCAGAAGCGCGCGGTATCGGCGGCGATCACGATGTCGCCGGCCAGCATCATCTCGATGCCGATGGTGTAGGTGATGCCCTGCACCGCCGTGACCACCGGCTTGCTGGTGCGGCGCCTCAGCGCAAAGGGATCGATGTTGCCGTCGGGCGCGCCCTTGTAGGTCGCGCCGGGCCCGAAGAATTTCGGCATGTCGAGTCCGGCGGTGAAGTGATCGCCCTCGGCGCTGATCACCGCCACCCACAGCGACGCATCGGCATCGAAGCGCGTGAGCGCGTCGGACAGCTGCAGCATCATCTCGGGCGAGAACGCGTTGCGCTTGGCCGCGTTGTCGATGACGATCCGGCAGATGCGGCCGTCGTCGAAGGTCCGCACCTCGCCCACTTTCGCCTGCTCGCTCACGCCGCGATCTCCTCCTCAACTTCGCGCAGGCGATCCTTGCCGAAGAACGGCTCGTCGCCGACGTAGAACATCGGGCTGCCGAAGGTGCCGCGCGCGACGGAGGCCTCGGTGTTCTTGAGCAGCGCGTCCTTGACGTCCTGGTCCTGGATGCGCGCCAGGATGCGCGCGCCGTCGATGCCGCCCGCATCGAGCGTGGCCTTGATGACGGCCGGATCGTCCATCTTCAGCCCGTCCTCCCACATCGCGCGGTAGACCACGTCGACATAGGGCGCGAGCTTGCCGTCCAACTGCGCAGCCACGGCGCCACGCATGATCTGCACGGTGTTGACCGGAAAGTGCGGATTCATCTTGAACTTCGTCAGCCCGTGCCTGGCGATGAAGCGCTGCATCTCGCGCCGCTGGTAGGCGAGCTTGTGCTGCACGTCCTTGAACTGGACCATCGGCGAGGCGTTGTTGGTGAGCTTGAACACGCCGCCCAGCAGCACCGGCACGTAGGTGAACGTCGCGCCCGTGCGCTTCTCGATGTCGGGGATCAGCTTGTGGCTGAGATAGGCGTTGGGGCTGCCGAAATCGAAATGGAACTCCACGGTCTTGGCCATCGTCTCTCTCCCTTCGGGCGTCTCGTCGTCACCAGCTCTCCGACCACGGCCGCAGATCGAGCTCGTGCGTCCAGGTATCGCGCGGCTGGCGGTGCAGCAGCCAGTAGTGCTCGGCGATGTGTTCGGGATTGAGGATCCCGTCCTGCGCCTTGGCCTTGTAGCGCTCCGGGAAGTTGCTGCGGATGAACTCGGTGTCGATCGCGCCGTCGATCACCGTATGCGCCACGTGGATGCCCTGCGGCCCCAGCTCGCGCGCCATGCTCTGCGCCAGGGCGCGCAGCGCGTGCTTGGCGCCGGCGAAGGCGCAATAGCCGTCGCGGCCGCGCACGCTGGCGGTGGCGCCGGTGAACAGAATGGTGCCGCGGCCGCGCGGCACCATGACCTTCGCCGCCTCGCGGCCCATCAGGAAGCCCGAGAAGCAGGCCATCTCCCAGACCTTGAAGTAGACGCGCGCCGTGGTCTCGCGGATGCCGAAGCGCACATTGGCGCCGATGTTGAACACCGCGACCTCGAGCGCGCCGATCTCGCGCTCGATGGTCTCGACCAGCCCGACCATCTGCTCTTCCTTGCGCGCGTCGACGCCGAATGCACGCACCGCGCCGCCTTCGGCCTCGATCTGCTTCGCCAAAGGCTCGAGCTTCTCGGCGCGGCGCCGCACGATGGCGGCGACGTAGCCCTCGCGCGCGAAGCGCCGCGCGATCGCGCCGCCCGTGGCGTCGCCCGCGCCGATCACCAGCGCCACCTTCTTCTCGGCCATCGCTTCCTCCGCGCTTGACGGTGCCAGTAGTGCGTTCAAAAAAAGAACCTGTCAATCGCAGGCGATCTCGACGCGACCGGAGGAAACCTCATGCGCCGGAACGAGCGCCGTCGCGAGCCCTGCTCGATGGCGCGCACCATCTCGGTGATGGGCGACCGCCCGGACCTTGATGACCCTGCACGACTGTTAAGGCCGCCCGCTGCCGCACGAGCACGTCGCTTGCTGTCGCACCTTTGCTCCGGTGGCGCGACCTATCATGGTTCCCACGGGGAATGCCACGGAAGCTGCTTTCCCGGCATTGGCTTTCCCGAGTAGAGTTCTGGCGGTGTCCAACCCATTGCCAGGTATTTGTCCCACAGGGCATGGGCGGTTGCCTTGTCTTCGACGAACAGATCCGCCCCTCCATCGTAGGGGGAATAGACCCGCCCGGACTCCAGAGAGGCGAAGACGACTTCCGTCCAGTTGCGATCCGTTGCGACATCGAGGATCAGCTCCTCGAAGCGGTCCGGCCGCCAATCGCAGAACGCAACTGCAAGCTTCACCCGTGCGGCGTCTTCCTTGCCAGCCACGGACCGATCGGACCATTCCTCGATCCAGCCATCGATGACTGTAGCGCCAAGCCGGGCCATCCACGGGCACTGTGTCCACTCGGCAGGGTCGCGGGGCACCGCCATGATCACAGCAGATCGACTGCCCAGTCCCAACACGTCCGTCGAGACCACCGCATGGCGCTCCAGCACCATGCGCCGTTCCTCTGCTATCTCGGGCAGGCGTTCACCGCCTGGCTGACCATAGATCGTGCACCAACGATGAGTGAACGCCGTCAACATACGCTGGCTCAGCGGCGGACAATCAGGAAACCAGCGCTGCCACTTCGAGGCGATGTCAGCCAGTTCGGATTTCATCTGCCTATCTCCATGGCCAATTGCCAGCTACTCCGACAAGTCGAAAAGCTCAAAGGCCATCTGCACGCGGCGACCGCCATTCGCAAAAGTGGCTGGCAAAGCCGTCCCAAATCGCTGAATTCTCGAAGAATAGATCGGCACCACCGTCATACGGTCCGTAAACGCGGCCCGTCACAAGTGAGACAAATAGCAGGAGAGCGGTACGATCCTCCGCAATGTCTCGGATGAGATCTCCGATCGATGGGCTGGCCTTCGGCCAGCTGATCGCTGACACAGCAATGCCATTGTCGCCTCGATCGCCGCGGGGCGAAACTCGTCATGCCCAGCACACCCACGACGCATCTCACCCCGGGCGATCGATGCAGACCTCTACAAGTGGCGCCATCTCATCGAGAACTTCTTTCGCAGGCTCGAGGAGTTCAAGCGCATTGCTATGTGTACCGACAAGACCGACAGCAGCTTCTCATCGGCCATCCATCTCGCCGCCGCCATTCTAAAGGCTCGATGAATCTCAACAGACCCTAGGTTACGCGCTGCTCCGGCTAAACCTTCAGCCGATCACCGAGTAGCTTTTTTGCTTTCCGCCTGTCCCATCTTTCTTCGACGCTATCAACGCGAACGTGAAGTCCCTTCCACAGGATCTCAAGCGGTGGCCCGAAAGCAGGCGCAATCCTCACAACCCAATCAGCGTAACCGTTTCTGAGCACGTTCTGAATGTCAGCGATCAACTCCGGCGTCAGAAACTCGGGTTGGCGAAGGAACAACGTTTGATGCAAAGGCCGACCTTCGGTGTCCGCCAAATGGAACTCGCCATCCTGGGCAGTCCCACCTTCGACCCTTCCGAGTGCGATCAGAAGTTCCCGGAGACGTTCGCGTAACGCCGCCCAATCAGCCTCATCAGTCGCCTCCCGCTCCTGTCCCTCGCGAAGGTGCCATTCGTCGGCTCGGCCTGACCATCCGATGTAGTAGTCGCCCATGATCATGGCAGGCAGGTTCCCAGCCAATACCCGCGCCGCCCAACCGTCCCGCCTTTCTGGTATGTCGCGCCGGATCGCCACCGCCAATTTCCGACAAAGCAAGATCATTTCGTCGGTGGTCAGTGGGCGAGTCGTCCACATCATAAAAGGCTGTATGCCGTCCTCCTTCGTGGAGAACGCGCTTGTACCTTTCACATCCGGCGAAACGCTGCGCAGATTCTGCGCCACCGCATCGGCGTCGTACTCATCTGTCATGACACGACCTCTCAATGTGCTAGTTAGGCTTCTTCTTGGGCACGTATAGGCTCACATTCTCCAAGAATTCCTTGGCGTCCTTGGCGATTTTAGATTCCTCTTCACTCAGTTCTTTTGGTGGATTTAAGATGGATTCGATCATGTACTCATAGCACTTCTGCGCATCGTTGCGCGTCATCCGACCAGCAAATTCTTCCCGAGTCTCACCCGGTTTCTTGTTCTCCTCTAGATAGGCTGTCAAAGCCTTTCGTGCCGCTTTGTTGTATGCGCCGTGCAGGTCACCCCAGTGCTCATCTTTCGGAATCCGAACCGTCTGCTCATCGAAAAAGTCGACCGCATCCGACGAAAATGGAATACGGCGTTTCTTGCCATACTGGTACGTTTCCTGAGGAATGTGATGATGTTCTTCCCATGCTTCGTTTAGGTCCCATCGCTCGACCCGTCTCTTTATGATTTGCGGCAGCGCAGGAGGAGGTGCCGGAAAGCTCTCGATCTCCGGCAGCGCAGGAGGAGGCGCCGGGAAGACCTCGATATCCGGCAACTCCGGCTCGGGAATCGGTGTGCCCACCCACGAGTTTGGTATCGGATCGTCAGCCGGGAATGGTATGGGCTTCGTCCACTCCTTGATCTGGTCTGGGGTCAGCTGATCGCGGGGGGTGAAGTAGGTAAGGGTTACGTCGAGGACGCCAACGAGTTCACCCCGTGCATCGAACTCGATCCAGAAGCCCTGCCCTCCACGCGTATTGTATACGACATATCCGCCAGCCCTCGGACCGTGGTAGACGTCCTCCCCCTTGGGATCGATGCGGCTCGGGTATCCGCTCGCACGCGGGCCAGGTGGGATCCACCACCCGTCCGGACTACGCGGAACGGTGTCGGCGGTCGATCCTTGCGGGGCTATCGGCTGCCCTGGCTGGCCGGGAGATTGCATCGTCTCAGGTACGGCCCGTGGGGGGCGCAACGGTGGAGTTGGCGCCGAAGGCGACTGCGGGCGCGCCATCCCATTCAATTGTGATTGTGTCGTGATGGCATTCAGGAGCAGCCACATCGTGAACAACGCAAGTTCATCGAGGGCTTGTCCCGGGAGCTTGGCCATGCGGCGGGCCGTTTCCGGGTCCGGGCGCGGCGTGACGATGTTGGGCGCTGGTGGCGACGGCGATCGCAACCTCTTCATTTGCTGGATGAAGCCATTTAGGAACGGCCACATCGTAAACAGCGTGGCTGCATCGAGGACTTGACCCGGGAGCTTGGCCATTCGGCCGATCGTTTCCGGGTCCATGCGTGGCACGACGATGTTGTGCACCGGCGTGACCGGCAGGCTCCGCCACACGATCTCGCGCAGAGCCGCATCATCAGGGGGCTTGCCGTTGAGATTTCCTGCTGTGTCAATCTCCTCGACTAGTGCCGCTCGGAACTGTGTATCGGTTGCTGATGGTGATGGGTTGTCGGTGTTGGGGATGCTCTGCGGCAGTGTCTGCCGGGCGATCTGAAAGCCACACTTGATGGCATAGGCCTCATCTTGCGTTGCCGGATCGTTGCGGCGCAGACCGGCCTGCCAGTCGCGGAAACGCTGCCATTGTGGCAGCGGCAGGTGTGCGATCTCGGGAACCAGGTCGCGGCGCGCGAAGGCGTGCGGCGCCCCGGTCATCTGTGTCGCCAGTTCATCGACCAGCGCCGGGTTCGGAGCAGGCTCAGTGCCGGCGGCGTTGTGGTCGAGCCGCGTCGTGATCGCCTGCCGACGTGCGGCATCGAGCGCTACCCATTCGCTGACCGGGATCTGCGACGGATCGGTCAGGCCGTCCTTCAACACGCGCGCCAGCACCTGCTCGCCCAGAGCACGGGCGCGAACTTCGGTGGCAGCGGCAGCGCTGTTGAGACGACGGATCGTAGCGGCACGCACGGTAGGGTCGGCGATCGCGTCGGCCTGCTGCACGTGCCATTGCGGCGTCGGATGGTGCCCCTCAGGCGGCGTGGCGTTCAGGATCTCCGCGCTCGCCGCCTGGGCGCGCTCGCGGGTCTGCGCCTCGGCCAGCAGTGCATCGAGCGCGGCGCGGTCGGTCTCCTCGATCACCGCCGCGTAGCGTGTGCGCAGCGACCGTGCCCGTTCGGGATCACGATCGACGGCCGCGCCGATCGCCGACACCAGGACGCGGCTGGTCTCGCGGCGCAACGCCGCCTCGGTCAGCGGCGAGTCCCAGCCCTTGCGTTCGGCCCGTTCGCGCACCTCCGCCCGCGTCGTGCCCAGCGCGCGGCGCAGCAGCGCGTCGCTGCTCCAGTGCAGCGCCGCATCGGCCCGCATCTCGGCGATGCGCTGGTCGGCGACCTGATCGTACCAGCTCTGCCGCTGGGCGGCGCCGTGGCGCTCGACCACCTCGTTGAAGCGCGCCAGCCGCTTGTCGGCCAGCTCCTGCAGCATGCGCCGCTGGTCGTCGTCGGCCGCTGTGTCCAGGGTGCGGGCTTGTGCCTCGGTGTAGGCGTCGAGCACCGCCGGGGCCTGCTGCAACGCAGCTTGGCCGTGCAGGTTGAGATAGCCGGTCTGCGGCTCGAAGAGTAGCGCCTGCTCGGTCTCGCCCAGCTTGGTGTCGGCGGCCTTCACCGTGGCTTCGTTGTCGCTGCCGAGAAATGGGGAGACAGCGCCGGCGATGCCGACGGCACCCTGCGCGGCCTGCAGGCCGAGCTGCAGCAGGGGCGAGGCGCCGAACTGGCCGGCGCCGGCGTCGATGTCGTAATAGCCGCCGCCGGGCACGCCTTGCGCGTTGATGCCCAGGGGCTTGTAGGGTGGGATCCTGATCCGGCCGGCCATCTGAGTTCCGCTCTCGATGGGCACGGCGCGGCGCCCTGCATCGGGCGCACTTGAAACTCACCGTGCCCCCCGACACGGACTCTATGGCGGGATGCGCGGATCGCCGATTTCTGCCTCTAGGATTGTCGCTGACCCAACAGAAGTGGCTGTGGCACAGCGACTTGGTCGATTGCGTAGTCCGTCAAGAGCTTGACTGGCGCAGCACCGTCTCGACCGCACGGCTGATCGCCAGCGTGCGGCGGTCGCTCATGGTCTCGCCCATCACCATGAAGCCGACCGGCAGCTCGCCGGCCTGGTGGCAGGGGATCGACGTGCCGCAGCGGTCGAGGAAGTTGCCCACGGTGCAGTTGCGCAGGACCAGCAGGTTCTTGGTCGTGAAGCCCTCGGGCGTGGCGATCTCGTCGAGCGTCGGCGCGACGATGGGGCAGGTCGGCATGACGACCGCATCGAAGTTGCCGGTGATCGCCGAGACGCGGCGCTGCAGGTCGGCGCGGCTGGCCAGCAGCTCGATGTACTCGGCGGCGCTCATCTGCGCGCCGCGCTGGATGCGCGCGGCGACCAGTTGGTCGTAGACGTCGCCGCGGCGCGCGATCAGCTCGCGATGCCAGGCATAGGCCTCGGATGCGGCGAAGCCGCCCTTGGCGTTGATCGCCGGCATCTCGTCGAGCATCGGCAGGTCGATCTCGGCGATGCGCACGCCCCTGGCCGACAGCGCCTTGAGCGCGCGGTCGAAGGCCTTCGACACCGTGGCGTCCATGTCGTTGAGCACGTAGTGCTTCGGCACCGCGAAGCTCAGGGCGTCGAGCCGCGCGGGATCGGGCACGTCGACCGGCTCGTTGGCGAACACCGCATCGACGATGGCGCAGCATTCGACCGAGGCGGCGAGCGGGCCGATCGAGTCGAGCGAGGTCGACAGCGGCACGACGCCGTCGATCGGCACGCGCCGCGCGGTGGGCTTGAAGCCGGTGATGCCGCACAACGCCGAGGGGATGCGCACCGAGCCGCCGGTGTCGGTGCCCAGCGCCGCCACCGCCATGCCGTCGGCCACTGAGACGGCGGCGCCGGATGACGAGCCGCCCGGCAAGCGCTTGCGGTCGGCGGGATTGCCGGGCGTGCCGTAATGCGGGTTGAAGCCGATGCCGGAGAAGGCGAACTCGCTCATGTTGGTGCTGCCCAGAATCACCGCGCCGGCGCGTCGCAGCCGCTCCAACACCGGTGCATCCGCCTTGGCCGGCGGTGCGCCTTCGAGCGCCCTCGAGCCCGCCAGCGTGGTCTCGCCGGCGACATCGCACAGATTCTTGATCGACATCGGGATGCCGGCCAGCGGCCCCTGCGCCACGCCCGCCTTGCGCAGCGTGTCGCTGGCATCCGCCGCCGCCAGCGCCTGCGTGCCATAGACCTTGATGAAGGCGCGCGCGCCCTCGCCCTTCGGATCCGCGATGCGCGCGAGCGCCGCTTCGGTCAGAGCGCGGCTGCTCGTGCGTCCGGCGGCGAGATCGGCCGTGAGCGCGGCGATGGTGGGCAGCATGGGGACTCCGTCACGACGTCAGGTGCGACGCGGACGTTAGACCGGCTTAGAACAGATGTCCGCTCTTCTCGGCCTTGGTGCGCAGGTATTTCTCGTTGTGGCCGTTGGCCGGGAAGATGTGCGGCACGCGCTCGGCGACCTCGATACCGTATTGCGCGAGCTGGCCGATCTTCAGCGGATTGTTGGTCATCAGCCGCACGCTCTTGATGCCCATGCGCGCCAGCATGGTGGCGGCCGGCCGGTAGACGCGCTCGTCGGCGTCGAAGCCCAGCTGCTCGTTGGCGTCGACCGTGTCGAAGCCGGCGTCCTGCAGCTGGTAGGCGCGCAGCTTGTTGACCAGGCCGATGCCGCGGCCTTCCTGCGCGAGGTAGAGCAGCACGCCGGTGCCGTGGCGGGCGATCTCGGCGATCGCGCCGCGCAGCTGCTCGCCGCAATCGCAGCGCAGGCTGCCCAGCAGGTCGCCGGTGTAGCACTCCGAATGCAGCCGGATCAGCACCGGCTCCATCGGGTCGATCTCGCCGATGACGATGGCGAGGTGCTCCTTGCCGCCGTCGCTGGGCCGCCAGGCGAGGATGCGCGTGTTCTCGGCGTTCTCCAGCGGCACGCGCGCTTCGGCCACGGCGCGCAGCTCGCGCGCCGAATGCTCCTCGTAGTCGAGCACGTCGCGCGCCGCGACATACATCAGGTCCTGCTCGACCGCCCAGGCGCGGCGCTTGCCTTGCGCATCGCGCGGCAACGGGCCGATCACCACCGCGGGCAGCAGGCGCGCCAGCTTGGCCAGCTCGATCGCCGCGCGCGCGATCTTGGGCGCGTGGCTTGCCACGGGCCGCGACAGATGACGGCGCGCGGCGTGGCCGCCGTTCTCGGGCTCGTTGGGCTTGAGGATGATGTCGGGCGGCACGCCGCCGGGCAGCTCCAAAGTGATGGGTCCGTTGGCATCGCCCAGGCCACCGGCGATATGCGGCGGGATGTCGATGCCGACCGCCTCGGCGCGGCGCCGTGTGGTGATCAGCACCGGCGCCTCGCGGCCCAGCGCCTGCAGGCGCTCGAACGTCGCGCCGCTGATCGATTCGGCGGCGGCGACCAGCGCCACATGGCCCTGGCTGTCGCGCAGCACGACGATGCCGCCGCGCCTCAGCTCGGCCATCGCGCGCTCGACCGCGGCGATGGCGGCGGCGATCGTCGAGGAGTCGGGCGTGGCAAGCGGCGCTACGGACATGGCGTGATATGTAGGCGATGGCGGCGCACAAGTCACCTAGCCGGCGGCATCGATGAGCCGCCCGGCGGGACCGGCATCGAGGCCGAATAGCCAGTGGAGCCAAGGGGTTACCATGACCGCGATCTACCGTTCCTTCGACCGCGCCGGACTCGACGCCGCCTACAACAACCGCGCCCATGCGCCGGATTTCCAGCGCCATGTCGATCGCTGGCAGGCCGACAGCGTGGCGGCGCGCAAGTCCGTGCCCTGCAAGCTCGACCTCGCCTACGGGCCATCGCAGCGCCAGCGCCTGGATGTGTTCAGTCCACCGGGGCCGGTGCCGGTCGGCGGGCGGCCGGCGCTGTTGTACTTCCATGGCGGCTATTGGCAGGGCAATCACAAGGACGGCTACAGCTTCCCCGCGCCGCTGGTGACCGGCATCGGCGCGCTCTACATCGCCGCGACCTACGATCTGTGCCCATCCGTTACCATGAGCGAGCTGGTCGAGCAGGTACGGCAGGCGGTGATCTGGCTGCATGCCAACGCCGCGAGCATCGGTCTCGATCCCGGGAGGATCGTGGTGGCCGGCCATTCCGCCGGCGGACACATCGCCGCGACGCTCGCCCACACCGATTGGAGCAGCTATGGCCTGCCGTCCCACGCTCTGGCCGGCGCTTTGCCCCTGTCGGGCCTGTTCGACCTCGAGCCGATTCGGCTGTGCTATCTCAACGACGCCTGCCAAATGGATGCGGCGGAAGCGCGGCGTTTGAGCCCGATCCACCACATCAGCCGGCTGGCGCCGCCGATGGTGCTCGTCGTGGGTGCCGCCGAGTTGCCGGAGCTCGTGCGCCAGACGCGCGACTACGCCCGGGCCCTGACCGACGCCGGCTCGGCTCCCCTGGCGGTGATCGAGACACCGGGCGACAACCACTTTTCGGTGCTCGACAGGCTGTTCGACCCGCACGGGACGGCCTGGGAGGCGCTTCGCGAGCTCATCGTGCCCTGACCGATCCGTGATGCATCGTGACGCGTATTGCCACGATACATGCCGCACCATGGCCGTACTGCGCCACAGGGTGGTATAACCATGTCGTTCCATAGCCTTGCATCCGTCTCGACCTTCGCACCCGTACCCGATGACGCCATGACCAAGGGCAAGAAGATCCTGCTGATCGACGACGACGCGGCGCTGCGCGCCGTGCTGGCGGAGCAGCTCGATCTCTACGACGGCTTTGTCACGACCCCGGCGGCCAGCGGCGCGGAGGGT
This sequence comes from Reyranellaceae bacterium, assembly GCA_050183765.1. Classification (GTDB taxonomy): domain Bacteria; phylum Pseudomonadota; class Alphaproteobacteria; order Reyranellales; family Reyranellaceae; genus JAFAZJ01. The sequence continues at coordinate 53,731 of JBFXAZ010000002.1, forward strand.
CTGGAGAAGGCCAAGGCCGCGCTCTACGACGCCGTCCTGCTCGACGTGGCGCTGCCCGACGCCGACGGCCGCGACATCTGCCGGCTGATGCGCCGCCAGGGCGTGCGCGCGCCGATCATCATGCTCACCGGCGCCGATACCGACGCCGACGCCATTCTCGGCCTCGATTCGGGCGCCAACGACTACGTCACCAAGCCCTTCCGCATCAACGTGCTGCTGGCGCGCCTGCGCGCGCACCTGCGTCAGCACGAGCGCAGCGAGGACGCGGTCCTGCAGATCGGTCCCTACGAGTTCCAGCCCGCCAACAAGATGCTGGTCGAGGCCGACGGCAAGAAGAAGGTGCGGCTGACCGAGAAGGAAACCTCGATCCTGAAATACCTCTACCGCGCCGGCCCGCGTTCGGTCGGCCGCGACCAGCTTCTGGGCGAGGTCTGGGGCTACAATGCCGGCGTCACCACGCACACCTTGGAGACGCACATCTACCGGCTGCGCCAGAAGATCGAGAAGGATCCCGCGCAGGCGCAGATCCTGCTCACCGACAAGGGCGGCTACCGCCTGCAGCCCTGAGCCGTGGCAGGAATCGCCCGGTCTTTGGCATCGCGCCAGACCGTTGCCCGGCCTATGTCCGGGCCCTCGTTAGTATGGAGAGGGCGATGGCGCTGGAGCTGCGGCCGAACTGCGAATGCTGCGACAAGGACTTGCCGCCCCATGCCGCGGAGGCGCGCATCTGCAGCTACGAGTGCACGTTCTGCGCCGACTGTGTCGAGCGCGTCCTGCACGACGTCTGCCCGAACTGCGGCGGCGGCTTCGTGCCGCGCCCGATCCGCCCGGCGACGGAATGGCGGCCCGGGCTGAGCGTGGCCAAGCGCCCGCCCTCGACGACGCGCCGAAGCCTGTCCTTCAGCCTCGAGGAGGTCGACGCCCATTCCCGGCGAATCAGGCAGATTGCTCCCGCGATGCGCTGATGGCGCCGACGGGTCGCGTGTCGGCGCGATGGATCTTCGTTTCCTTCGACACAACCTTCAGCCGCGCGCTGTCGACGTAGAGCTTGGTCCTGATCTCCTCGACCGTCGGGGACTCGGCCTGGCGGGACGACGGCCGGGATTGTGGCGATGACATGACACCTCACTCGGCGCTGATGGGCGAGAACAGGATAACGCCCGAGATCGGCCCGCGTTCCACGGCTCAGCCGCCCGGCCGGCGCCAGCGCGAGAAGCGCAGCACGGCGAAGGCCGCCAGCCCGTAGGCCATCATCGCGCCGGCAATCATCCAGCTCAGCCAGTCATATCCCCATCCCGCGGCGACCACCGCCCAGGCTCCCAGCCCGACCAGCGCCAGCCGCCCGCTCGCCGCGAGCACCGGCCCCAGCACGCGGCCCGAGCCCTGCGTCGCGAAGTAGAGGCAGATGCCGAAGGCGAAGGCACCCAACGTGGGACCGACGCGCGTCAGGTAGGTCGCTGTCGCGGTCTGCACCGCGACGTCAGCGGTGTAGAGACCGGACCACAGCGCCGGCGCGATGGCGAAGACCAGGCCGATGACGCCGGACGCGGCGCCGGCCAGCAGGGAGCCGATCAGCGCGACGCGACGCGCCCGCTCGATCTGGCCGGCCCCGACATTCATGCCGACCATCGGCACCAGCGCCGCGCCGAAGCCGAAGGCGATCGGGATCTGCAGCATCTCGAGCCGCGCGCCGATGCCGTAGCCCGCCACCGTGGCGGCGCCGAAGCCGGCGACCAGGCCCGACATCACCATCACCGCGAAGGCGTTCTGCAGCGAGAAGAAGATCGCCACGCCACCGACGCGCAGGATGTCGCCGAACAGCGCCGGGTGGGGCCGCACACCAACCACCGTCAGGCGCACGCGGGCACCGGGCGCCATGAGCAGCGCGAGGGTCACCAGCGAGCCGACGGCGGAAGCGCACAGCAACGAGACGGCGATGCCGCTGATGCCGATCGGCCGCAGCGGACCGAGCCCGATGGTCAGCACGTAGCCCAGCGCGATCTGCAACAGCGAGGAGGTCAGCATGATCGCCGTGGGCAGCTTCATGTTGCCGGTGCCGCGCACCAGACTGACCAGCGTGTTCTGCATCCATAGCAGCGCGATGCCGGCGAACAGCAGGTCGGAATAGGTCAACGCCAGCTCGAGCACGCGCCCCTGCGCGCCGAGCGTGCGGTAGATCGACGGACCCAGCGTGCGCATCAGCACGGTGAACAGCAGGCCGAAGGCGAGCCCGATGATGACGGCGTGCAGCGCCACGGCACGGGCGCGCTCGGCGTCGCCGGCGCCCAGCGCGCGCGCCACCGCCGAGGACACGCCGCCGCCCATGGCGCCGGTCGACATGGTCTGCATCAGCACGAGGAAGGGAAACACCACGGCGTTGGCCGCCAGCGCGTCGCGTCCCAGGGTGCCGATGAACACCGTCTCGCTGACGACGACGGCGGCCTGCACCAGCACGATCAGCGCGTTGGGCGCGGCCAGCCGCAGGATTGTGGACACGATCGGCGCGTGAAGGATCGCCCGCTCGCGCGACATCGCCGGGGACAATCGCGCCGCCACGGAAGCTACCTGAGTCACGCGCACGCCCCTTGAAGTGTGCATATGCACGTAGCGTCCGGGCGGCGGGACGTCACGCGAGAAAACCTTCGGACCGGATTATGCGCCGGGATTGCGTGCCGTGATCAGCCAGCAGGCCGCGGGCAGCGCGATGCCGTCCGGCGTCAGATGCTTCGCCAGCGCGGCGCGCACCGCATCGACGGCACGCGCGCGCACGTCCTCGCCGACATCGGCCAGCAGACGCCGCAGCGGCCCGAGCTCGACGGCCTGCTCGACCGCCTCGTCGAGGCCGCCGCGCGAGAGGCTCACGGTGTCGTCGAGCGGATCGATGGCGATGTCGGCGAAGCCGGCCTGCGTCAGCAGCGCCCGCGGCCGCGCCGGATCGCCGAAGGCGAACGGCCCGGGCTCGTCGGGCGACGGCCGCGGCATCTGCGGCAGCAGCGGACCCGCGGCGGCGAAGGGCACGAAGGCCCAGCCGTTCTCCTTGAACGGCCGCCAGACCAGGAAGGTCAGCCGTCCCCCCGGCTTCAGCGCGCCGCGCAGATGGCGGAACGCGGCGGCCGGGTCGCCGAAGAACATCACGCCGAAGCGCGAGAACAGCAGATCGGCGGCGCCCGGCTCGAAGCCATGGGTCGAGGCGTCGCCGACCACGAACCGGACATTGGTCGCGCCAGTGGTCAGCGCGCGCCGCCATGCCTCGTCCGTCAGCACGGGCGCGAGATCGCAACCCAGCACACTGCCGGCGGGCGACGCAGCGCGCGCCAGGGCCAGCGTGGTCGGTCCGGTGCCGCAGCCGATATCGATGATCCGTTCGCCGGGCCGCACATTGGCCGCGGCGATCGCGCGCTCGCCCAGAGGCGCCAGGGCCGCCTCGGTGCGCGCCGCCCCCTTCAGCCAGCTCTCGCCGCCGGTGCCGCTCCAGTAGGCGACCTGCGCGTCGTGCCACTCGCGTGCGGAGCCGCCGGCCATCGCCGTGCTACTGCTTCACCGTGGGCGATACCGGCGCGATCTTGGGCGGCACCTGCGATGGCGGGCGCCGCTTCGGCTTGCGCTGCGCGGCAACCTGGTCGGGGCGGAAGGCGACGTCGAGCGCGTCCTTGGGTCCGCTGCAGGGATTGCTGCCGTTCTGCAGGCGCCAGATCTGCTCGTGCGGGCGGCGAATGAAACGCGACTCGCCGGTGATGCGGCAGGCCGCGCCCTTGTTCATCTTCGCGGCGAAGAATTCGATATCGCCATTGACCACGAAGGTGCCGGCCGTGATCGCGGTGATCACACCCTTGATGGTGACGTAGTCTTCCTTGGTCTCAGGCGTGCGGCCCTGATGGCGGCCGCTGATCTTCCAGACGCCGCCTTCGTCGACAATCGTCAGCGCCCCGCGCTTGTTGCCCTTCACCCGGTAGAGCTGGCGCCACATGAAAGGATGCTCGCCCAACACCAGCGCGGCCTCCTCGTCCCACAGGATCTCGGTCTTGGCCGGTCCGGCGGGCGGCGCCGGCGGTGCCGATGCGACCGGCGGAGGCGCAGCGGGCGGCGCCGGCGGTGGTGTCGGCGCGGCAGGTGCCGGCGTGGTCGGGGTCGGCGCAGTTTGGGCGTAGGCGACGCCGGTCAACAGGATGGCGGCGACCAGAGAAGGCAGGAGGGAACGCATCGCGGCGAATCGTTTCTTGGAAGAGGGTTCGCCACTATACCAGAGCCCCTCCCTCAGGCATGGGCCTCTTTCGCCACAGGCTCGCCGAGGCCGCGCCAGAGGAACAGCGCGGCCACGCCGAGCGCCAGCACGATGGTCGCCGCCAGGCCGCCTTCGGGGCCCCAGTCCCCGCCGGTCCACAGCTTCAGGCCGTGCGACTGCCAGGCCATGATCGAGCCGCCATCCGGCGGCTCGCCGCTGATCTCCAGGCCCCAGACATTGGCGATCGACCAGTTCCACAGCGTATGCCAGGCGCAGCTCGCCCAGATCGAGCCGGTACGCACGGCCAGCAGCGCCACGAACAGCGCGAACAGCACCAGATTGATCGCCGCCAGCGCGTCGAAGCCGTGATTGCGCGAATGGGCGAGCGCGAAGAGCAGCGTGCTCACGCCGATGCCGGCGGCCAGCCCGACGCGATACGACACCACGTTCATCAGGAAGCCGCGATAGAGCGCCTCCTCGCTCGAGGACTGCACCGCGAAGGCCAGCAGCATGAACAGGATGCCGGCCAGCGCCACGCCGCCGGTGGTGCCGGGCGCCGCCACTCGCGGCTGCAGCTGCCCGCCGATCATCAGTCCGACCATCACCAGCGAGGTCATCAGCAGCGCCAGCACGATGCCGAACAGCACCATCAAGCCCGAACGGCTGAGCCCCAGACCGATGGTATGGAACGGCCGCCACTCCACCAGCCGCACCCACAGGTACAGCAGCAGCCAGGCGATGCCGAAGCCCACCAGCATGAAGAACGGCGACATCCACACCGCGTAGCTGCGATCGGAGATGCCCTTGAGCCAGGTTCCGATGGGCTGGGACGCGATCGGCGTCAGGAATTGCACGAGACCGCCCCACAGCTTGGCCCCCGCCATGCCCGGCGACGGCTCGAAGCCGAGCGGGTCGGTGAACTGCGCGAGGCCGCCGAAGATCAGGATGGCGACGAACGGGGCGATGAACCACGGCGTGACACGACGGGCGCGACCGACCAATTGGACGAGACTGTTGGCATGCGACAGGTCGGTCCTGAACATTCTCCCCCCAACGGCACTTGCGTCCTCACCCCGGCCGCCATGGTGCCCCGAGCCCGGTCGATCCGGCAAGCGAACGCTCGCCCAGCGACACAGTTGACAGGGTGGCCGGGATCGTGGGAGCGCCGCGACCATGTCACGCAGGCGTGAGACTCTTTCCGCGGCGACGGCCCGGCGCATCGCCCTGGCGGCGCAGGGCTTCGCCGAGGCGCGCCCGGACGGCCCGATCGGCATGCGCCAGATCCGCCGGCTGATCGATCGGCTGGGTCTGCTGCAGATCGATTCGGTCAATGTGCTGGCGCGCGCCCACTACCTGCCGCTGTTCTCGCGCCTGGGGCCCTACGACACGGCGATCCTGGATCGGCTGGCCTGGGGCGGCCGCAGGCGCACCCTGTTCGAGTACTGGGGGCACGAGGCCTCGCTGCTGCCGCTGGCGAGCCAGCCGCTGATGCGCTGGCGCATGGCGCATGCGGCCGTCGGCGGCTCGGGCTTCAAGACCTGGATGATGCGCTACGGCAAGGAGCGGCGCCCCTTCATCGACGCGGTGCGACGCGAAATCGAGGATCGCGGGCCGCTCTCCGCCGCCAATCTCACCGACGGCGGCAAGAGCGCCGGCAAGTGGTGGGGCTGGAGCGAGGGCAAACAGGCGCTGGAATGGCTCTTCATGGCCGGCCAGGTCACGACCGCCGGCCGACGCGGCGCCTTCGAACGCGTCTACGACCTGACCGAACGCGTCATCCCGGCCGACGTGCTGGCGCTGCCCACGCCCGACGACGCAGAGGCCCAGCGCGCCCTGCTGCTGATCGCCGCGCGCGCGCTGGGCGTCGCCACGGAATTCGACCTGCGCGACTACTTCCGGCTGCGGCCGGCCGACACCAAGGCGCGGCTGGCCGAGCTGGTCGAAGCCGGCGCGCTACTGCCGGTGAGGGTCGAGGGCTGGTCGCACGGCGGCTATCTCGACCCGCAGGCGCATTTCGCGCGCAGGATCGAGGCGCGCGCCCTGCTGGTGCCGTTCGATCCGCTGGTCTGGGAGCGTGACCGCGCCGAGCGGCTGTTCGGCTTCCGCTACCGCATCGAGATCTACACGCCGGTCGAGAAGCGCCAGTTCGGCTACTACGTACTGCCCTTCCTGCTCGGCGACCGCCTGGTCGCGCGCGTCGACCTCAAGGCCGACCGCGCCGCGGGCAGCCTGCGCGTCCATGCCGCGCACCTCGAGGCCGGCGCCAAGGCGGCGGACGTCGCGGCACCGCTGCGCGCCGAGCTGCGCCTGATGGCCGACTGGCTCGGCCTCGACAGCGTCGCCGTCACGCCCGCCGGCTCACTGGGGCGCGCGCTCTCGCGTTCGTAGGTATATAGTGCCGACAACAGGGTTGGAGGCGGTCAATGCCGTCAGGCCTCGCGTTGGATCCACGCTACGAGAAGCTGATCGAGGATCTGGTCTCCTCGGGGCGGTTCCGCTCGCCCGCCGATGTCGTCGCGGCTGGGCTCAATCTGCTGGAAGCCGAACTTGCGTCGGCCGACAATGGTCGCCTCAAGGCGATGATACGCGAAGGCATCGACAGCGGCCCTGGCATCCCCGCCGACGCAGTCTTCGCCCGCCTGCGCAATAAATACGCCGCCATGCCCAACCGCGGCGCGTGACCCATCGCGTTGTCTTCTCGCCGCGCGCCGTTATCGATCTCGAGCACGAGGCGGACGCCGTCGCCTTGCTGAATCCTCGCGCCGCGGAGTGACTGGTCGCCGAGATCGAGGGTCGCTGTGCGTCCCCGGCCGCGTTTCCATTGCGCTTCCGCGCCCGCGAAGATCTCGCGCCGGGACTGCGCATGACGATCGTGCGCGACTGGCTGATCTTCTATCACGCCGGCGACGGCGAGGTGCGCATCGAGCGCATCCTCTACGGCCCGCGCGATATTCGGCCACGCGACTTCGACTGAAAGAGCTTACTTCCGGTTCATCCGGTTCTTCACCAGATCGTCGACCACGGCCGGGTCGGCGAGGGTCGAGGTGTCGCCGAGATTGCCGTACTCGTCCTCGGCGATCTTGCGCAGGATGCGGCGCATGATCTTGCCCGAGCGGGTCTTGGGCAGGCCGGGCGCCCACTGGATCAGGTCGGGCGAGGCGATCGGTCCGATCTCCTTGCGCACCCAGCCGACCAGCTCCTTGCGCAGGTCCTCGGTGGGCTCGATGCCGACCTTCAGGGTGACATAGGCGTAGATGCCCTGTCCCTTGAGGTCGTGCGGGTAGCCGACGACGGCGGACTCGGCGACCATCTGGTGCGCCACCAGCGCACTTTCGACCTCGGCGGTGCCCATGCGATGGCCCGAGACGTTGATGACGTCGTCGACCCGGCCGGTGATCCAGTAGTAGCCGTCGGCGTCGCGCCGGCAGCCATCGCCGGTGAAGTAATTGCCTTTGTACGTGGAGAAGTAGGTTTCGACGAAGCGCTTGTGGTCCCCGTAAACCGTGCGCATCTGGCCCGGCCACGAATCGGTGAGGATCAGGTTGCCCTCGGTGGCGCCGTGCAGGACCTTGCCCTCAGCGTCGACCACCGCGGGCTTGATGCCGAAGAACGGCTTGGTCGCCGAGCCGGGCTTCAGGTCGGTGGCGCCGGGCAGCGGCGTGATGAGAATGCCGCCGGTCTCGGTCTGCCACCAGGTGTCGACGATCGGACAACGAGAGTCGCCGACGACGCGGTGATACCACAGCCACGCCTCGGGATTGATCGGTTCGCCGACCGAGCCCAGCAGCCGCAGCGAGGCGCGCGACGTCTTCTTCACCGGCGCCTCGCCCTCGCGCATCAGCGCGCGGATCGCCGTGGGCGCGGTGTAGAAGATGCTGACCTTGTGCTTGTCGACCACCTGCCAGAAGCGGCTGGAATCCGGGTAGTTCGGCACGCCCTCGAACATCAGGGTGACGGCGCCGTTGGAGAGCGGGCCGTAGACGATGTAGCTGTGGCCGGTGACCCAGCCGACGTCGGCGGTGCACCAGTAGACGTCGCCGTCGTGGTAGTCGAAGACGTACTGGTGCGTCATCGAGGCGTAGACGATGTAGCCGCCCGTGGTGTGCAGCACGCCCTTGGGCTTGCCGGTCGAGCCCGAGGTATAGAGGATGAACAGCGGATCCTCGGCGTTCATCGGCTCGGGCGGGCAGTCGGTGGATACCTTCGCGCATTCCTCGTGGTACCAGATGTCGCGGCCGGGGCTCATCGTCACCGCGCCGCCCGTGCGCTTCACCACGATCATGGTCTTCACGCCGGGGCAGGACTTCAGCGCCTCGTCGGCATTGGCCTTCAGCGGCACCTTGCGGCCGCCACGCAGCCCCTCGTCCGCGGTGATGATCAGGTTGGAGTCGCAATCCTGGATGCGGTTGACCAGCGAGTCGGGCGAGAAGCCGCCGAACACCACCGAATGGATCGCGCCGATGCGCGCGCAGGCCAGCATGGCATAGGCCGCCTCGGGGATCATCGGCATGTAGATCGTGATGCGGTCGCCCTTCTTCACGCCGCGGGCCTTCAGCACGTTGGCGAGCCGGCAGACCTGCTCGTGCATCTCCGCGTAGGTGATGTGCTTGCTGTCGGCCGGATCGTCGCCTTCCCAGATGATCGCGGTCTGATCCGCGCGCTTCGCCAGATGACGGTCGATGCAGTTGGCCGAGACGTTGAGCACGCCGTCGTGGTACCAGCGGATGTGTACGTCGCCGCTGTAGCTGACGTCCTTCACCTGGGTGTAGGGCTTGATCCAGTCGATGCGCTTGCCGTGCTCGCCCCAGAACTTCACCGGGTCGTCGATCGAGGCCTGGTACATGGCTTGGTACTTCGCCGCGTCGACATAGGCCTTCGCCGCCCACTCCTTCGGCACGGGCAAAAGCTGGTCCGACATGGTTCCCTCCCTTGGGCCTTCCGCTCGTTCAATGGCGCACGTTACACGGCCAAGGTGTGCGTTCAAGCGGGACCGGCGCCGCGCGACCTTGGTAGGGGGTCAGGCGACCAACCCGCTGCGATAGTCGGCGTAGAACGGCCGCCAGCCGAGGGCCGCGCGCGCCGCGGCATTGCCGCAGCGAAAGGACGGCAGCCGAATCGGCGCCCCTGTCCCCGGCTCGGGTGCGCCCGCGCGTTTCGCGACGTAGGAAAGAAGCTCGCGCCAGCGTACCGGATGGTCGTCCACCACCAGCAGAATGCCGCCGGCCGAGCGCGCATCGACCGCCATCGCCGTGGCCTCGGCCATGTCGGCGACATGGATCAGCGATACGAAGGCCGACCCGTCGCCCGGGATCACCATCGAGCCCTCGCGCGCTGCATCCAGCCACTGCGCCTCGCGACCCGTACCCGGCCCATAGAACAGGCCGCCGCGCAGGATCAGGTGGCTGAGCCCGCTGTCGTGCACCAGGGTCTCCATGTCGATCGCCGAGGCGGTCGCCGGACCGGCATGAAGCGCCGCCTGCTCGTCGACCAGGGCCTCGCCGCCGGCATGCACCATGGCGATGCCCTGTTGGAGCAGGCGCTGGCCGCGACCGCAGGCCGCGATCAGTCTCGCCGTGCCCTCGCGCCTGATGCGATCGTTCATCGTGAAATCGGCCGGTCGGTCCGGTCGCGGCACAGCCGTCGCGAGGTTGATCACCACGTCGCAGCCGTCGAGCCCCCGGCGCAGCGACTCGCCATCGAAGATGTCGGCGATGCGCACCGAGCTTCCCGGCGGCGCCGCTGCTGGCCGCCGCACCAGCGCACGCACGCGATGGCCGCGCGCCAGCAGGCGCGGGACCAGGTGACGCCCGTAGACGCCGCCTGCGCCCAACACGCCAATGGCGAGGCTCATGCGGCCTGTCCCGCATAGTGCGGCCGCGTCGGGACGCCGAGCCCGGCCAGCAGGCGATCGAGGCTGTAGTAGAAGCGCTCGCCATGCATGAGGCCGTCGCGATAGCTCACAACCACGACGAAGGGCAGCTCGAAGACGCGGCCGCTGGCCGGCACGCCGAGGAAGGTCCCGACATGGCGGCAGCGGAAGCCGGTCTCGGCGATCATCGCGTCGTCGCCCAGGACGGCGCGCCGCCCGCGCGCGATCACCTCTGTGTCGAGACCGCCCCACCAGTCGCGGTAGTGCTCCTCGGCGCCCTTGTGCCCGCGCCAGACGCGGCCCATGGCGAGATCCTCGAAAAGGCAATCCGGATGCAGCGTGGCAAGGGTCGCCGCCATGTCGTGCGCATTCTCGGCCGCCACGTGGCGCTGGGTGAGATCGATCAAGGCCTGGTCCATGGTCCGCTCCCGACGTGAAAGGGTCGACGACCGGATACCTAGCGTCGTATGGTCCAACGCAACTGACCACTTAGTGCGACCTTATTGGACCAGTCCGACGGCAAGTTCGCCCGCCTCTACGGCATGCTGCGCGCCGCGATCGCCGGCGGCGGGCTGCCTGCCGGCGCCCGTCTGCCGTCGTCGCGCGAGCTGGCGGCGCGCAACGACGTCTCGCGCGGCACCGTGGTCGCGGTCTTCGACCAGCTGCGCGTCGATGGCTTCATCGAGGCGCGTCACGGCGCCGGCACCTTCGTGCGCCGGGCCGTCGACACGACGCGGCCGCGCGCGCCGTCGCGCGGCAGGTTGCCGCCGCTTCAGCCGCGAACCCGCACGCCCTTCCCACGGGCCATTCGGCAGGCGCCACGGCCGTTCCGCGCCAACCTGCCCGATGTCTCGCTGTTCCCGCGCCGGACGTGGGCGCGGCTGAGCGGCAGCCTGTGGCGCGGCGGCGACGCGGCGCTGCTGGGCGATGGCGAGCCGCTGGGCTATCGGCCGCTGCGCGCGGCGCTCGCGGCCTATCTCGCGACCACCCGCGGCGTGCGCTGCGATGCCGACCACATCGCCATCGTGCCGGGGGCGCAGGCCGGCTTCAGTCTGATCGCGCGTGCGACACTGCGGCCGGGCGATGCGGTCTGGGTCGAGGACCCCGGCTATCCCGGCAGCCGCGCGGCGTGGCAGGCCGCGGGCGCCCACATCGTGCCGATGGCGATCGACGTGGATGGCGCGAGCCTGCCCGGCGCAAGGGCGCCCACGCCACGGCTGATCAGCGTCACGCCGGCGCACCAGAGCCCGCTCGGCATGACCCTCTCGCTGCCGCGCCGCCGTGCCCTGCTGGAGCGGGCGCGGCGCGCGGGTGCCTGGATCGTCGAGGACGACTACGATGGCGAGTTCCGCTACGGCGCTCGACCGATTGCGGCGCTGCAGGGCCTCGACCCCGACGGCCGGGTGATCCATGTCGGCTCGTTCAGCAAGACGATGCTGCCCGCCCTGCGTCTGGGCTATGTCGTGCTGCCGCCGCGACTGATCGAGCCAATGAGCGCACTGATGTCGCTCTGCCTGCGTTTCGCGCCAACCATCGACCAGGCGATCCTGGCGCGCTTCGTCGAGGGCGGCCATTTCAACCGGCACATTCGCCGGCTGCGCGAGGTCTACGCGGCGCGCCACGCGGTCATGCGCGCGGAGTGCCGTCGCCTGCTGGGCGAGCGGCTGCGCATCGACGACGCGGCGGCAGGCCTGGACATCGTCGCCTGGCTGCCGCCCAGGTCCTCGGACATCGCCGTTGCGCGACGCCTCGTCGACGCCGGCATCGAAAGCGCCGCCTTGTCGCGCTATCGCCTGAGCGTCGGCGATCCTGGCCTGGTGCTGGGCGTGGCGGCGTTCGACGAACGCGCCATCCGCAGCGCGATTGCCGGCATGGCCAGGGCCATCGGGAGGGGTGCCGCCTCGCCCGAGCGTCCTTGAGTCGGCGCCCCGACCGGGGAAGAATCGTCCGTCCGCTGCGGACGACGGACAGGGGGACATGGATGGGCCCGATCCTCGCGCGCGCTTTCGCGATGCTTGCGTTGCTGCTGGCGCTGGGCACACCGGCCGTGGCGCAAAGCGGCAAGGCACCAGACGACGCCTCGCCGCGCGTGCGCTTGCTGATCGACCTGCTGGCTGATCCCGAGGTGCGCGCCTGGCTGGAGAAGCGCGCGGCCGACAAGCCCAAGCCGCCGCCGACCTCCGATGCCAGCCTGTCGAGCGTGGTGACCGAGCAGATGGCCCGCGTGCGGGCGCAGATCCGGGGCATGAGCGCCGCCGCCCCCGAACTGCCGGACGAGCTCGGCCGCGCCTTCGACATCCTGCGGCTGGAGTTCGAGGAGCGCGGCGCGGTTCACGTGCTGCTGCTGATCGCCGCCTTCGCCGCGCTGGGCTACGGCGCGGCCTGGCTGTTCTGGTGGCGCACCGAGCGCGTGCGCGACTGGATCGGGCAACTGCCGCTGCATACCGTGCGCGAGCGCCTGCTGGTCGTCCTGGCGCGGCTGGCCTTCGGTCTCGCCTGGCTGGCGGCCTTCGCCGCCGGCAGCATCGGCGCCTTCCTGGCGCTGGACTGGCCGCCGCTACTGCGCGAGATCGGGCTGGCCTACCTGATGGCCTTCCTGATCGCGCGCCTCGCCTTCGTCGCCGGCACGTTCCTGCTGTCGCCCGGATTTCCGCGCTTTCGCATCGTGCCGATGGAAGAGGACGCGGCGCGCTTCTGGCATCGCCGGCTGGTGATCTTCGTGGCCTGGTTCGCCTTCACCGCCGTGACGCTCACCCTGCTGAAGACCCTGGGGCTCACGTCGGAGGCCCGCCGGCTCATCGGCGCCACGACCGCGCTGGGCCTGGTGGCGATCGCGCTGGAGGCGATCTGGCGCCGGCCGATCGCCCTCCGTGCGCAGCATGCGCCGCACATCGCGTCCTGGGCCCTGACGGCCTTCGTCGTGGCGATGTGGCTCCTGCGGGTGGGCGACGCCATGCCGGTGTTCTGGAGCCTGCTGGTGCTGGTCGGCACGCCGCTGCTGATCGGCGTCACCGGCCGCTCGGTGAGCCACCTGCTGCGCCCGCCCGGCACCGAGACCATGGCCGGCGAGATCCCCAGCGTGACCACCGTGGTCCTCGAGCGCGGCCTGCGCTCGCTGATCATCGTCGGCGCCGTGTTCCTGCTGATCCGCGCCTGGGACGTCAACATCGCCGAACTCACGGCCGGCGACTCGGTGTGGACGCGCCTGACGCGCGGCCTGGCCAGCGCCGTAGTGATCGGCCTGGTCGCCGACCTGATCTGGCGCATCCTGCGCGCGGTTATCGACCGCAAGCTCGCCGAAGCCCATAGCGACGGCCCGGTCGACGAGGACGAGGCCCGGCGCCGCGCGCGGCTCAACACCCTGCTGCCGATCTTCCGCAACATCCTCGCCATCGTCGTCTTCGCCGTGGCGATCATGATGGCGCTCTCGGCGCTGGGCGTGGAGATCGGCCCGCTGATCGCCGGCGCCGGCGTGGTCGGCGTCGCCCTGGGCTTCGGCGCGCAGACGCTGGTGCGCGACATCATCAGCGGCATGTTCTTCCTGCTCGACGACGCCTTCCGCATCGGCGAGTACATCCAGGCTGGCAGCTACAAGGGCACGGTCGAATCCTTCAGCCTGCGCTCGATCAAGCTGCGCCACCATCGCGGCGCGCTCTATACGGTGCCGTTCGGCGTGCTGGGCGCGGTGCAGAACAGCAGCCGCGACTGGGTGATCGACAAGATGACGATCGGCATCACCTACGACAGCAACATCGACGAGGCCAAGAAGATCGTCAAACGCATCGGCAAGGAGCTGGCCGAGATCCCCGACTTCAAGCCGCACATCCTGCAGCCGCTGAAGATGCAGGGCGTCGAGAAGTTCAGTGATTCGGCGATCGAGATCCGCCTGAAGATGATGACCAAGCCGGGCGAGCAGTTTTCCATCCGCCGCCGCGGCTACGCCATGATCAAGAAGGCGTTCGACGAGGCCGGCATCAAGTTCGCCCGCCCGATGGCCATGCTGGCCGAGGGCGCCGGCGCGGACTCTGCGACGGCCGCCGCCGCCCACCAGGCGCAGGCGGCGAAGGCAGCCGCGGCGGCGAGCTGAGGCGTGCCGCCCTAGATCACCGCCTCGCCGGCGAACTGCGTGCGGTGCATCAGCCGGCGCGTGGTCGGGTCGAAGGCGTCGCGGCGGTGCAGGGTGCAGCGATTGTCCCACATCACCAGGTCGCCCACGCGCCATTGCTGGTACCAGGTGAAGCGCGGCGCGGACGCGGTCTGCCACAGCAGGTCGAGCAGCGACTCGCTGTCGGCGAGGTCGAGACCTTCGATGTAGGCGTTGCGTCGCCGGCCGAGGAAGAGCGCCTTGCGGCCGGTGACGGGATGCGTGCGCACCAGCGGATGCAGCGCGCCGGGCGTCTGGCGCGGATCGGTGACCTCGGTGAAGCCGCGGCGCAGCTCGCCGACGCTGTTGAGGCTGGCGTCGTGGCGCAGCTTCAGCCCGTCGAGGCGGCGTCTCGTCGCCTCCGGCAGCGACTCATAGGCGAGATACTGGTTGGAGAAGCCGGTGTCGCCGCCCGAGGGCGGCACCTCGAGGGCGTAGAGCGCGCTCGCCATCGGCGGGCGATCGACATAGGACATGTCGGTGTGCCACAGCGATTCGTAGGCGCCCAGCCCGCCGATCGCCTTGCCGTCCTGCACGATGTTGGAGATCACCGAGATGTAGGTCGGGTCCTGGCGATGGCCGTCCTTGGCGGCGGGCAGCGGCGCGTGATCGAGAGTGCCGAACTGCGCGCTGAAGGATTTCAGCTGCTCGTCGTCGAGCGTCTGGCCGCGGAAGCGCAGCACGAGGTGGTCGGCCCAGGCCTGGCGGATGGTGGCGAGCGTCGCGGCGTCGAGCGGCCGGGCGATGTCGATCCCCTCGATGTCGGCGCCCAGCGCGGCGCCCGTCGGCACCACGCGCACCGTGCTGGCAACGCCATGACCGTCGTACTGGTCCATGTCCGCCTCCCTGGTAGGCTCAGTTATGGAACTCCGCGATCACCAGATGGCCGTCCTTCGCCGGCCAGTTGCGCGCGGGAATTTCCTCGTTGTTGAAGACCGCCATGATCGTGCGTTCCGGCGCCGCCTCGAACGTCAGCCTGCCGACCGAGGTGCCGGGTACGCCTTCGTTGATGCCCGGCGGCACCTTGCCGTCGAGCGTGAACTTGTCGCGGCCGTGCCCGAAATAGCCGCGCGGCCGGCTCATGTAGACCACGGCGCCAGCCTTCTCGTCGTCGCGGCCGAACTGGCCGGGCCGCAGATGCACGATGTCGCAGGAGCGCGTGAACGGCGAGCGGTAGATGTGGGTTACGGGACTGCCGGACGCCCTGATCACGAACTCGAGAAAGGAAGCGGCGGTGGTCTTGAACGGGCCCCATTGACCGTCTGCGCCGGTGACCTTGCGATGCGCGACCACGCGCGTGCGCCGTGCCCCGGTCTTCGCGTCGAGATCCCAGATCTCGACCGTGGCGCCGTTGACCGGCAGGTTGGTGTAGGTGCCGTCGGCGATGCCGGTGACCTTGCCGTTGAGCACCACCTCGCGTTCGGCGGCGATGAAGGTGCTGGCCGGCGGATGGCCGACGACGAACTCGAATATCCGGGCGAAGGCCAGCTTGTGGAACGCCACCTCGCGGTGGTCGAGGCCCGGCAGCACGACGTTTTGCGCGCCCTTCAGCTCCGGCGCGTCGTAGCTGACGCCGGTAGGCTTGCCGGGCTGGCCGAGAAACCGCCCGTCGGGCTGGGCGTACTTGTCGAACTTGTCGCTGCGCAGGGTCATGAAGGCGGGACCGGACACGATCTCGCTCTCGCCGGCGTTGAGCTGCTTGAGGAACGGCATGGCGCCGTTGAACTCGCTGCCCACCAGCGCGGTATCCGAGACGAGCACGCCATGGTTGGTGCCGCCGCACAGCACGACATGCGAGACCATGTCGGCACCGCCACCGTTCTTCACGAAGTTGCGGATGGTGTTGCAGCCGCGCGAGGAGCCGACCAGGGCCACCTTGCGGCGGTGGGTCCGGCTCATGAAGCCACGCACGAAGGCCGCCAGCTCGTCGCGCTGCTCGGTGGTCGAGGAGCGGAAAGGCTGCGGCTTCGAATCATCGCTGCGCGCCGACGGATAGCTGAGATCGACCGCCGCCATCATATGACGGGGGTAGCCGTTGGATTCGAAGCGCCAGATGGTCGTGTGCCACAGCGCCGCCGTATCGCCGTTGCCGTGCACGAAGACGATCGGCGGGATGCGGTTCGGATGCAGGCGCGGCAATTGCCGCGTGTTCTGCTGCTGGGCGAGGACCGACGGCGCGAACAGCAGCGACGCGCCGCCTGCAAGAGCGGCACGGCGGGAGATCAGCATCGGACGCGAGGTCGAAACCATGATGGCAACATGTTGGCAAATCGCAGCCGCCGGGGCTAGCGTGACCCTGTGACAGCCTATCTCGACACCCCCATTGGCCGGCTGTCGGTGGACGCCGACGGCGGCGCCGTCACCAAGGTGCGCTGGATCGCGCCCGATGTCGGCGATCCCCTGGCGCCCGACGGCGATCCTGTCGTCGAGGAGGCGCGGCGCCAGCTGCAGGCCTATTTCGACCGCAAGCTGACGATGTTCGACCTGCCCCTGCTACCCAAGGGGACCGAGGCCGAGAAGCAGATATGGCAGGTCATGTGCAAGATCCCCTACGGCCAGACCATGACCTATGGCGAGATGACGGTCGCGGTGGGCCGCGACCCGCGCCAGGGCGACGCGCGCGACATC
This sequence comes from Reyranellaceae bacterium, assembly GCA_050183765.1. Taxonomy (GTDB): domain Bacteria; phylum Pseudomonadota; class Alphaproteobacteria; order Reyranellales; family Reyranellaceae; genus JAFAZJ01. Next base: position 70,594 of record JBFXAZ010000002.1, read on the forward strand.
GGCAAGGCGTGCAGCGCCAATCCGATCCCGGTGATCATCCCCTGCCATCGCGTGATGGCCGCCGGCGGCAGGATGGGCGGCTATAGCGGCCGCGGCGGCACCGAGACCAAGCGCAAGCTGCTGGCCTTCGAAGGAGCGTTGCTGCTGTGATCGAGCACCTGCGCGCCATGGCCCGCAACAATGCGTGGTCGAACCACCGCCTGCTCAATGCGTGCGCGCGTCTGAGCCCGGCTGAATACGTCGCCGAGCGCACCGGCTTCTTCCCCTCGATCCGGGCCACGCTCAATCACATCCTGATGGTCGACGGCTTCTATATCGACTCGCTGGAGGATCTGCGGGAGGCCGCCGTCGAACGCGCCGAGGCCTTCGTGCCGCACGAGGATTTCGCCGCGCTCGACGCCGCGCAGCGGGCGAGCGACCGGCGCCTGCTGGCGTTCTGCGACGGGCTGACCGCGGAGAAGCTCGCGGTGCCCGTCGTGATGAAGCGGCCGGGCCGCGAAGCGCCCGTCGAACGCGTCGAGGACGTGCTGACCCATCTCTTCGTCCACCAGATCCATCATCGCGGCCAAGCGCATGCGATGCTGTCGGGCACCTCGGTGAAGCCGCCGCAGCTCGACGAGTTCTTCATGCGCGACGAGCTCGCGTTGCGCCGCGACGAGTTGCGCGCGCTCGGCCTGCCGGAACGGTAGGGTCAGACGCGGTCGATGTCGGCGCCGCAGCCGGCGAGCTTCGCGGTCATGCCGTCGTAGCCACGATCGAGGTGATCGAGGCCGTCGAGCACCGTTTCGCCGGCCGCGCCCAGTCCGGCGATCACCAGTGCCGCCGCCGCCCGCACGTCGGTGCCGGTGACGGCAGCGGCGCCCAGTGCGGGCACGCCGCGCACCAGCGCGGTTCGCCCGCGCACGATGATGTTGGCGCCCATGCGCCGCAGCTCGTCGACGTGCCGGAAACGCTGATCGAAGATCGTTTCGGTGATGGCGCTGGCGCCGCGCGCGGTCGCCATCATCGCCATCACGGGTGCCTGCAGGTCGGTGGCGAATCCGGGATAGGGCTGCGTGGTGAAGTCCACGCCGAGCGTGCCGCTCGCCGCCCGACGCGCGATCACGCCGTTCTCGACGACCTCCATCTCCACGCCCGCCGCAAGCAGCAGGGGACCGGCCGCGCCCAACAGGTCGAGGCGCGCGTTCGTCAGCATGAGCGCGCCGCCGGTGATCGCCGCGGCACAGGCAAGCGTGCCGGTCTCGATGCGATCGGGCATCACCGTGTGCACCGCGCCGGCCAGCGGCCGGCCGCCGTCGATGCTCAGCACATGCGTGTCGAGGCCATCGATGCGCGCGCCCATGGCGTTCAGGCAGGTCGCAAGGTCGGTGATCTCCGGCTCGCGCGCGGCATTGCGGATGACGGTGCGGCCGTCAGCCAGTACCGCGGCCAGCAGCAGGTTCTCGGTCGCGCCCACCGAGGGCAGCGGCAGCGCGATCTCGGCGCCCTTCAGGCCACGCGGCGCACGGGCGTGAATCATGCCGCCCTCGAGCTCGACGGTCGCGCCCATCGCGCGCAGGCCGGCGATGTGGAAGTCGATGCCGCGCAGGCCGATCGCGTCACCGCCGGGCAGCGGCAGGGACGCCTCGCCGCAGCGCGCCAGCATCGCGCCGAGCAGCAGCACCGAGGCGCGCATGCGCGACACCAGCTCGCGATCGATGTTCTCGGCGTGCACGCGATCGGCGCAGATGGTGAGCGACAGCCCGCCAGTGCCGCTCGACCAGCTGAGGTTCGCGCCGAGTCGCTGCAGCAGGGCCGACAGCACCGCGACGTCGAGATTGGCCGGCAGGTTGTGCAGGCTCACCAGATGCGGCGTCAGCAGCGCGGACACCATCAATGGCAGGGCCGCGTTCTTGGCGCCGCTGATCGGATAGATGCCGACCAGCGGCCGGCCACCGCGGATATGCAACGTGCGGCCACTGTCGGGCTTCCACCAGGGTGCGGAGATCTGCAGTGCGTTCATCCTGAACATGATACTCCGTCCGCGACGGCACGTCGCTTGACCCGGCGCCGGTCACGTGAGACAAGCAGGCCGCTGCCACAGCAGCCTTGAGCATTCAGCCGCGTGAGCGCCGACACTGATCGGCCGTCCAGCTGGATACAAACAATCAAGAAGCCAGCCGCCTGACACGCAGGGCGTCTATCGAAAGTTCCACCGGAACGAGCCGCGCCGACTGAATCGGTCGCGCGGGCCGGTGGTCGCGTTTGAGAAAGTACACTTCGTGACAAACTTCACCGACCTTGGTCTCGCCGAGCCGCTGCTGCGCGCGCTGGCGGCCGAGGGCTACACCACGCCCACGCCGATCCAGGCGCAGGCCATCCCCGACGTCGCCGCCGGCCGCGACCTGCTGGGCATCGCCCAGACCGGCACCGGCAAGACCGCCGCCTTCGCCCTGCCGATCCTGCAGCGCCTCGCCGCGTCGCCCAAGCGCGCGCCGCGCGGCGGCTGCCGCGCGCTGATCCTCAGCCCGACGCGCGAGCTCGCCAGCCAGATCGCCGAGAGCTTCCGCACCTATGGCCGCTTCCTGCGCCTGTCGGTCGCGACGATCTTCGGCGGCGTCGGCTACGGGCCGCAGACCCGCGCCCTGCAGGGCGGCGTCGACATCCTGGTCGCCACGCCGGGCCGCCTGATCGATCACCTCGAGCAGCGCACGGCGCGGCTCGACCAGGTCGAGATCTTCGTGCTCGACGAGGCCGACCAGATGCTCGATCTCGGCTTCATCAAGCCGATCCGCCAGCTGGTGCGCTGCCTGCCGGCCAAGCGGCAGAACCTGTTCTTCTCGGCCACCATGCCGAGGGAAATCGGCCTCCTCGCCGACGAGCTGCTGCACGAGCCGGCGCGCGTCGCCGTCACGCCCGTGGCGACGACCGTCGAGAAGGTCGACCAGCGCGTGATCCTGTTGGAGACCGCGCAGAAGCGCGAGATGCTGGTCGAGCTGCTGCGCGACCCGACGATGGAGCGCGTGCTGGTCTTCACCCGCACCAAGCACGGCGCCGACAAGGTCGTGCGCGTGCTCGCCTCCGCCGGCATCGAGTCCGCGGCCATCCACGGCAACAAGAGCCAGGGCCAGCGCGAGCGCGCGCTGGGCGGCTTCCGCGACGGCACCTGCCGTGCCCTGATCGCCACCGACATCGCCGCGCGCGGCATCGACGTCGAGGGCGTGACGCATGTCGTGAACTTCGACCTGCCCAATATCCCCGAGAGCTACGTGCACCGCATCGGCCGCACGGCGCGTGCCGGCGCCGCAGGTATCGCCATCTCGTTCTGCGACCACGAGGAGCGCGCCTATCTGCGCGACATCGAGCGTACCATCCGCATGACCATCGCGCGCACCGACCGCACAGGCGCGCCGGTGGCCGCGCCGGAGCCGGGCGCGCGCGAGCAGGTCCAGCGCCCGAAGCAGCACAGGCGGCCGCAGAACCAGCCGCGTCGCCACGGCGGCCACGGCAAGCAGGGCCCTTCGCACCAGCACAGCCACAAGCACGGCCGGTCCGAACGCGCGGACGCGCCGCGCGAGCAGCAGGCTCGCGGCCAGGCTCACGCCGAGCCCCGCCGCGAGGGCAGTCACGCTCTGAGCGGCATGGCCTTCATGCGCGGCGAAGGTCGTCAGCGCGTCGCTGGTCGCCCGCGCTGACGCTTCGCCGTCGGCTTGACCGACGGCGCCTTCCGGGGCGGTTTCGGCGGCGGCGGCTCGGGCTTCATGCGATAGCCCGGCGTCGCCACCAGGATCGTCTTGACGGGTTCGTGCGGCGGGCCTTCGAGCACGAAGCGCTTGTGCCGCTCGATGCTGCCCGAATCGACGAACACTGCGTTGCCGCGCGAGAACCGCGCCGGCAGCGCGGTCGTGCTGGCGATCCGGCGTCTCGCCAGCATGCCGCGCAGCTTCGCCTGATTGGACGCCGTCGACTCGGTGTACAGGCTGGCGAGGAAGGTGCGCGAGCGCGCGCCGGCGAACCAGCGGGCGAACTTGTCCTCCTCGTCGTAGAGCGCGTCGAGCAGCACCAGGCTGTGCATGCGATGCGCCGCGCCGCCGCGCGCCAGCACGAAGGCGGCCGGCTTGTAGCCGCCGCTGAACGCCACCAGCATCACAGGCGCCTTGTTGAACACGCCCGACAACCAGCGCAGGCTGGCGCCGCGCGGCGTCATGACCTGCGCGAGCTTCGCCGACGCCTCGTCGATGAAGCGGGCGAAGGCGCCTGGTCGCAGGAACTTGCCCGGGCTCGAATCGGCCGCGTCATAGGCGAATTGCGGCGCCACCAGCACGGCGTTGGCGCCCGATTCCGCAATCTGGCGCGGCAGGTCGGCGTCGACCGTCACCGTGCGCTCGATGATCGAGCCGTGGCCGTGGAAGAACACCACCATCAGCGCCGGCCGGCGCGGGTCGAACCCGGCGGGCACATGCAGCAGCACGCGATTGTCGCCGAACGTCGTGCCTTCCCACAGCACGTCGCCCGACAGCGTGCGGTGACCGCGGCGCTTCAGCCCGTCGACGATGTCGTAGAAGGGACGGCGGCCGTCCTCGCCCACGCCGCTGTAGGGAAACGGCCCGTACCTGAAGGCCTCGAGGCGCGTCATCGGCGTCTTGACGATCGCCAGCGGGTCGATCGCCGGCGGCTTGGCCTCGCGATAGCCGGGCGGCCGCGTCTTGGATGGCTTCGCCGAAGCGCCGTCGGTCAGGCCACCGACGAGCAGACCGGCGGCCGCCGCGATCAGCGCGCGTCGGGTGCCGGCCGCCATGGCGCTACGCGGCTGCCGGCCGCCCGGGCAGGGGCAGCAGCACGCGGAAGAAGGCCGGCAGCGCCACGACATAGGCGACGGCACCCACCAGCACGACGGCCGGCAGGCCGAACGAGGTGGCGATGACCGGCACCAGCGCGGCGCCGAGCACCGAGAAGCTGCCGTTGATGCCCCAGGCCCACAGGAACATGTGGTCCTTGCCCAGCCGCGCCAGCAGGGTCATCGCCGTCGGCATCGGGAAGCCCATCAGGAAGGCGGGCGGGAAGATCAGCGCCAGGCAGGCGACGATGCGCAGCACGTAAGGCCAGGTGCCGATGATGTCGAGCACCGGGTCGAGCAGGAAGGCATAGGCGGCGAGGATCGCGCCGATGGCGAGGAACACCTTTGGCATCACCGATCGCGCCCGATCGAGGAAGCGTTCCGACACGAAGCTGCCCAGGCCGGAGAACACCAGCATGCCGGTGATCAGCACCGAGGCGGAGACCGTCGGGTTGCTCAGCGCCAGGATGAAATGGCTGATCATCCCGACCTCGACGATGATGTAGCCCAGCCCCAGGCACAGGAAGTAGATCATCGTGCCGAACTTGCCGGGATAGCGGCAGAAGATCGTGCGCCAGCCGAACACCACCGGGAACGACACCAGCGACAGCGCCGCGATCGCAGCGATGCCGAGCGTCGCCCACAGCAGCAGGTAGCCCCACTCGTCCTGCACCGTCTCGAGCCGGTCGCTGAAGGCCCAGAGATCCTTCACCTTGATGTAGGCGGCGAAGTACGGCTGGTGGTTGGTCAGGATGCGCGTGTCGAAGACGTAGGCCTCGGCGATCTTGTCCCAGCCGCCGAAGATCAGGTGCTGCCAGGCGACGCGGCCCAGGATCGTCGCCGGCACGACGGGCGGCTTGTCGGGATCGGCGGCCGGGGTCGGCTCCGGATCCTTGCCCTCGGGGTCGCCCTGCAGGCCGGTGCCGAAGAACTGCTCGCGATAGCCCTTCAGCGTCTCGGCGCGCGGACCGTCGTCGTAGGCGATGCCGGGAAAGTAGATCTCGTCGAACGACATCAGGCGCGAGTGCTTGCGCAGCGCCTCGATCTCCTCGGGCGTGAAGTCGCCGCGCTTGTAGAGCACGGTCGCGGTCGACAGATAGGTCGAGGTCGCGAAGAAGCGCCCCTTGACCTCGCCGCCGTCGATGTCGCGGGCCGCGGCCACCATCGTGGCGTAGAGCTTCAGCACCGACTTCGGCGGCTCCTCCTTGTTCCAGAGCGTCACCGACAGCAGTCCGCCGGGCTTCAGCACGCGCATGTAGTTGCGCATCGCCTCGCGCGTGTAGCCGAACTTCTCGACGATCGGGAAGCCGCCGGGAGAGGAGAGGCCGGCGGAGTCCGCGAGGCTGAGATCGACGACGTCGAAGCGCTTGGTCGTGCCGGCGGCGTAGAGGCGGCCGTCATAGTCGATCACCTCGACGCCCTTCTCGCGCAGGATGTCGCTGGTGAAGCGGCGCAACGGCGTGTCGTCGAGGAAGGCGTTCAGCAGCATCGGGTTGCCTTCGGCCACCGTCACGCTCCTAGCGCCGGAGCGCAGCGCCACCTTGGTCGAGATGCCGCCGCCGAACTGCACGACGAAGACGTCGGGGTCCTTCTTCAGGACGAAGGGGTAGTACATCGGCAGGAAGCGGAAATAGCCGATCTCGTCGGGCGGCAGGTCCTTCATCACGCCGATCGGGCCTTCGCTGTCGAGGTAGAGGCCGAGATAGGCGTTGCTCGGCATCTTCGGCAGGTTGAAGCCGGCGTTGTCGCTGAGTCCCGGCGCGAAGTGCAGGTAGGAGGAGGAATAGACCTCCATGAAGCCGAACGGCGAGGTCGTCATGTAGACGCGCTTGGCGTCGGGGAAGTTGCGCGCGTAGGACACGCCCTTGTAGTCGGAGACATAGAGCTTGGGGATGCCCAGTGCCGCGGGCAGCAGGAAATGGGCGGCGACGGAGAGCACCGCCACGACCACCGCGAACGCGGCGCCGCGCATGTCGCGCACGGCGACGAACCACAGCACGGCGCCCACCAGCCACAGCGCCAGCGGCGCGACGACCAGGTCCTCCGGCGTGAAGACGTACATCGCCAGCAGGAACAGCAGGCCGCAGCCGCCGGAGCCCGCGAGGTCGGCGAAGTAGACCCGGTTGAAGGTCTTCTGCGCCTTCAGGAACACCACGCCGAGATAGAAGGCGCCGCACAGGAACGGCAGGAAGTAGAGGATGAAGTTGGCGAACAGCCGCCACTTCTGCATCGGGTCGGAAACCAGGAAGATGGCGTTGAACGGCACCATCTGCGCCACCAGGCTCGAGGCCACCATCATCGGCCCGAACAGCAGCAGCGCCACCTTCACCGTGCCGCGCCAGTGGCGCTCGAACCACGTCTTGCCGACGCACATGATCGCGCTGGTGAGGCCGAAGCCGAACATCGCCAGGCTGACCACCAGCGAGCCGAAATGCGCCCAGCTGCCGACCGAGAACAGGCGCATGATGCCGATCTGCAGGGCGATGATGCTGCCGGCCACCAGGCCGACCGACAGGTAGAAGCTGAGCGTCGGTCGATTATCGAAATCGACCTCGGCATACGAACGGGCGGCGCTGGCCATATCAGGCAAATCCGGTTTCTTGGTTGGCCGGCGTGTGCGCCGGCTCGAGGGGGCGAACTACAAAGCGAAAGCCCCCGTCACCGCCTGGGACGGTACGGGGGCCCGCGACATCAACTCAGGCGTCAGCGGTTGTGCGAGCCCTTGACCTGGCCGTCGACCAGCTTGGTGAACGGCACGAAGGGCACGATCTTGCCGCCGTAGATGTCCTCGCGGGTCATCGTCACGGTGCCGTCGGCGGCCTTCTTCTTGACCATCTTGATCACGCGCTGCGCGCCGGGCGGGCCGACCGGGATGACGATGATGCCATCGTCCCGGAGCTGCTTGAGCAGCTCCGGCGGCACGTGGTCGATGCCGCAGGTGACGATGATCTTGTCGAACGGCGCATGCTCGGCCCAGCCGTAGTAGCCGTCGGACTGCTTGGTGGTGATGTGCTTGAACGCGACGTAGCCGTTGGCGATCGCCCGGTCGTAGACGCCGCGCGTGCGGACGGCCAGCGGTGCGATGATCTCGATCGAGTACACCTTGTCGGTCAGGTACGACAGGATGCCCGACTGGGTGCCCGAGCCGGTGCCGATCTCCAGCACCTTCTCGCCCGGCTTGACGTCGAGCACGTCGGTCATGCGGCTCTGCAGGTGCGGGCCGGACATGGTGACGCCGTAGCCCATGTCGAGGAAGGCGTGCTCGTAGCCGCGCTCCTTCACGGGCGGGTTCCCGGCGGCGAAGACCTCGCGCGGCGTCAGCAGGAAGGCGCGGCGCATCTTGTCGGTCTTGATGTCGCCGACCCGCACGGCCGCCACGTAGCGGTCCCAGCGCTGGCCGAGCCACTTTTCGCTCTCGCCGCGGTTCGTCTTCATCCACTCGATGTAGCTGGCGCGGTTCAGCGTGGTGGGATCGGGAAGCTGCGCGGGCGTGACCGGCTTGATCTGCTGCGCCGTCGCCGCGCCCGCGACGATGAGCGCAACCAGCGCGACCGCGATTGTCTTGAGGGAGCGCCACATGGGCGGAGGCTCCTGTTGAGGAAGAAGGGGCAACCGGCGGGTCGGTCTTGCGAAACCGTCACGAATCGTGGCCCGCCAGCGATCCACGATGTACGGCAGACGCGGCCGCTTATCCAGCGGATTTGCGGTCGCATGGACAGGAAGTGAACGCCGGAAATCGATGCCGTCAACGGTCGCGGCCGGGCCGTATTGGCAGCCGTTCTCGCCCGTCCCGCCGAAGGCCGTCGTCCTGCGCAGTGATTCCCCCCTTGGTGCGTACCATCCGTCATCTTCAGCAGAATTGGGGCGGTTCGGTGGTGGCGGACGACAAATCCGGTGCAGCCGGCGCCGAGCGGCCCGGATTGGCGTCATTTTCCGGCTTCGGCGGTCGGGACCGAGAGCCCTAGTCGTACTTGCGCACGTCGGCGATCACCTTGCCGTCATTGGCGAGGCTGCCGGGGGTGGCGAAGCTCACGCCGCCGCGCACCTTGCACAGGCTCTGGATGCTGGCCTCGACGGCCTTGGCGAGCTCGGCCGAGCCGCCGCCGGCGACCTCGGCGTGCAGGGTCATGACGTCCTGCTTGTCGACCCAGTCGACCACCAGCCGCACCTTGGCCAGCTCGGGGTGGCGCTTCTGCACGGCGATCACCTGCTCGGGATCGACGAACATGCCCTTGACCTTGGTCCTCTGGTCGGCGCGGCCCATCCAGCCCTTGATGCGGGTGTTGGTGCGCCCGCAGGGACTGATGCCGGGCAGCACCGCCGACAGGTCGCCGGTGCCGAAGCGCACCAGCGGATAGGCCTTGTTGAAGGTGGTCACCACGACCTCGCCGACCTCGCCCTCGGGCACCGGATCGCCGGTGCCGGGGCGCACGATCTCGACGATCACGCCCTCGTCCAGGATCATGCCCTCGATCGCCTCGCTCTCGTAGGCGATGCTGCCGAGATCGGCGGTGCCGTATCCCTGCAGCGCGAAGATGCCGCGCTCGTTGAACTCCTTGCGCAGCGCCGGCGGAAAGGCCTCGGCACCGACCACCGCCTTCTTGATCGACGACACATCGCGGCCCAGCTCCCTGGCCTTCTCCAGGAGGATACGCAGGAACGAGGGCGTGCCGACATAGGCGGTCGGCCTGATCAGCTCGATGGCGTCGAGCTGCAGCTCGGTGTTGCCGATGCCGGCCGGGATCACGGCGCAGCCGATGGCTCGGATCGAGGACTCCATCATCATGCCGGCGGGCGTCAGGTGATAGGAGTAGGTGTTGTGCACGATGTCGTCGCCGCGGAAGCCGGCGGCGTACATGCCGCGCGCGCCGCGGAAAAAATCCTTCTCGTCGGTGTCGACCTCGAAGATCGGGCCGGGTGACATGAAGATGTGGCGGATCTGACTCATCGGCACGCCGAGCAGCCCGCCCATCGGCGGCCTGGCCTTCTGCAGCGCGCCCAGGGTCGACTTGCGCAGCACCGGCAGCTTGGCCAGCGCCGCGCGGCTGGCGACCCCGGCCGGGTCGATGTCCTTGAGGCTCTCGGCGAAGAACGGCGAATTGGCCCTGGCATGCGCGATCTGCGCCGGCAGCGCCGCCATCTGCGCCTTCTCGCGCTCGGCCGGGTCGCGGGTTTCCAGGGCGTCGTAGTATTTCGACATGGCTTCCTCTGGGCCTTTCCTCCGGATGTCGCGATACTACCGCCTTCGCCGTCGGGCGCAGCACGCGAATCAGGGGCGCGAAGCCGGGGTCATTCGTCGTCGGTGGGATCCGGCGTGAACAGCTCCTGCGGCAGGGCGACGCCGCGCAGCGCGTAGCGGCCCAGCGATACCAGCGCGTCGCGCCGGCCCAGCGCCCGCGCAAAGGCCGAGGACAGGATCACCTTGCAGTCGAGCGTGCGCGACAGCGCGGCGATGCGGCTGGCCTCGTTGACCGCCGGGCCCAGCACGGTGAAGTCCAGCCGCGAGGGCCCGCCGAAATTGCCGTAGAGCAGCTCGCCGACATGCAGCGCGAGATAGAGGTCGCTGACGGCGAGCCCGGCGCCGGCGCGGCGCGCACCGACCTCGGCCACGGCGCGGCGCGCGTCGTGCGCGGCGGCGAACGCGCGCGCGGCGGCGCCGGCGACATCGCTGCCGGGAAAGATCGCCAGCATGCCGTCGCCCATGAACTTCAGGACGTTGCCGCCGTGCGCCTCCAGGCTGGCGACGATCACCTCGGCGTAGTCGTTGAGCAGCACCAGCAGCTGCTCGCGCGGCAGGCTGTCGGCGATCCGGGTGAAGTCGGCGAGGTCGCTGAACCAGATCACCGCGGTGATCGGTTCGGCGCGACCGCGCACGATGTTGCCGCTGAGCACGCGCCGCGCCGCATCGCGGCCGAGATAGACGTCGAGGAGGGTGCGCGTGGTCTCGATGCTCAGCGCGGCATTCTTGACCAGGGCGAGCGTCGGTGTGATGCGGTCGAACAGCGCCAGCTCCGCCTCGCTGAAGCCTTCCGGCCGGTCGGTGAGCCACGAGACGAGCACGCCGTCGACGGCGCCCAGCGTGGCGTCGCCGGCCAGCCCGATGACATAGGCGACGTAGTCGGTGGCGCCCCGGGCGACGAACTCGTCGAGCACCGGGTAGCGACCGGGCGGCAGGCTGTCGTCCAGCCGAATGCGCAAAGACGGGCGGCCGGACTCGATCACCGAGAGGAACGGGCTCTTGAGCCAGGCGTCGTCGTTGGCGATGTCGCGGCGACGCTCGAAGCCGGTGATGGCCATGCCCGTCGCGCGCAGCCAGGTGTGGCCGCTCGAGTCCATTGTCGGGTGCAGCACGTCGGTGGTGAGCGACACGCGCATCAATCGCACGCCCGATGCGAGCATGCGCTCACACAGGCCGTCGAGCATTTCGATGGGCGGCGTGCCGCGCAGGCTCTGGGCGGTGAGCCAGTCGATCAGCGAAGCGGCAAGGGCGTCGGCCATGGCGCGGTTTCTCGCATGGAAGCGCAGCCAGCCGCCACATCCACGGCCGGCGGGAACGTCGGCCGGGCCATGACGTTATCCGCGCACGAATTGCCGGCCGCACAACACCGGCCCCGGCCGATTGTCACAAACCACCGGAGACGACCCATGGCCCGCAACGCCGCGATGTCGATGACCGATTTCTCGCGCGAGGTCGCCGCGATGAAGAAGCAGATCGCCAACCTCGCCGCCTCGATCGAGGACACGGCCAAGGAAGGCGGATCGGCGGCATCGTCCATCACCGACAGCGGCCGCCGCCTGCTGTCGCAGGCCACGACGCTGGTCGACGATCTCGCGCACCGCGCGCGCGACGCCGCCAGCGAGACGGCACATGTCGCCTACGACCGTGCCAGGACGGCCGCCCACGACACCGAGGAACTGCTCGAGGAAACCATCCGCGAGCGGCCGCTGACCTCGGTCGCCGTCGCGCTGGGCGCGGGTGCGCTGCTGGCGTTGCTGCTGCGCCGTCGCTGACCGGCGCGTCGCGCCCATGTCGCTGGTCACGACCGCGCTGTCCTCAGCCTTCTCTTTGGCCGGGCTGCCCAGATCGCTGGCGCTCTACGGCCTCGCCGTCACGGCCGTCGTCGCGCGCCGCATCGCGCGGAGGCTGGCGCTCTATCTCGCCGTCTCGGCCGTGGTCGCCGTCGGCGCGTCGTTCCTGACGGCGGCGGTCTTCCTGGCGCTGATGGATGCGCTGGGCGCGGTCTACGCCGCCGCGATCGTCGGCGCCTGCTATCTCGTGGTCGGGCTGATGGCGCTGATCATCATTCGATCGGGGCGTCCCTGAGAGCTGAGGAGTCTGGTCATGTTGAGATGGGCCATCGCCTTCCTGGTCATCGCGCTGATCGCCGCGGTCTTCGGCTTCGGCGGCGTCGCCGCGGCCGCGACCGACATCGCGCGCATCCTGTTCCTGGTCTTCCTCGTGCTGTTCGTGATCAGCCTGCTCTTCGGCCTGATGCGCCGAAGTTGACCTGGCATCCCGCCCCTCCTCCCGGCAGGCGCACAGCGTGATCGTCCCCGCCGTGGCCCGGTGGTCATGGCGGCGACGGCTTGGCAGCCGGGCGGCCCGGCCCTAGGCTGGACCGCACGGAGGAAAGTCCCATGCAAAGCACGCTGCGCGGCAACGCCGGGCCCCGCTACAAGCACGTCGCAGGCGAGGAACGGCCGTACGAGAGCATCGCGATCGACAAGCTCACGCCGATCATCGGCGCGGAGGTCGCCGGCGTCGATCTCAGCCGGCCGCTCAGCAACCAGACCATCGACGAGCTGCACCGCGCGCTGGCCGAGAACTGCGTGATCTTCTTCCGCGACCAGACGATCACGCCCGACCAACACCTCGCCTTCGGCCGGCTGTGGGGCGACCTGCACGTGCATCCGGCCGCGCCGCACGAGCCGGGCAAGCCCGAGCTGATGATCATCCATGCCGACAAGGACAGCCCGCGCGCCAATGGCGAGGGCTGGCACACCGATGTCTCGTGCGACGTCGAGCCGCCGATGGGCAGCATCCTCTACATCAAGACATGCCCGCCCAAGGGCGGCGACACGCTGTTCGCCAACATGTACGCCGCCTACGAGGCGCTGTCGGACCGCATGAAGCGGTACCTCGACGGCCTGACCGCGATCCACGACGGCGAGCAGGTCTACCGCGGCCTCTACAAGAACTACGGCGTCCAGGACAAGGACACCTACCCGCGCGCCGAGCATCCCGTGGTGCGCACGCACCCGGTGACCGGCAGGAAGGCGCTCTACGTCAATCGCGGCTTCACCCGCTCGCTGGTCGGCGTGCCGCGCGACGAGGGCGACGGCATCCTGCGCTATCTCTACGAGCACATGGAGAACCCGCTGTTCCAGTGCCGCTTCCGCTGGCGCGCCAACTCCATCGCCTTCTGGGACAACCGCTGCGTCCAGCACCGCGCGATGTGGGACTACTGGCCCCACACCCGCAGCGGCAACCGCGTGACGGTGAAGGGCGAGCGGCCGGTGTAGGCTAAAGCGCCAGGAGCCTCACCCCATAGCCGATCAGCAGCAGGCCGCCGATGCGCGCCAGCCACGGGCCGACCGGAAACAGCTTCTCGACGAGCACCAGCGCCGTGAGGACGGCCACCCAGACCAGGTTCATCACGCCGCCGACGAAGAGCAGCGCCATCAGGATCCAGCAGCAGCCCAGGCAATAGAGACCATGGCTGAAGCCCATGCGCACCGCGCCGCCGGGGCCATCGCGCCAGTGGTTGACGATGAAGGCGAAGGGCGATCGACAATGGGCGAGGCAGGCCTGCTTGAGCGGCGTGAACTGGTAGACGCCCGCGGCGATGAACAGCAGGCCACCCAGCACCGGGCTGGTCGTCTTCATCGCCATCGGCGCCAGCAGGCTGGCCCGCTCGAGGCCGGCCTGGGCAAGCGTCGCGACGATGCTGAAGCCCGTCCAGGCCAGCAGGTAGCCCGAGGTGAAGAGCGCCGTCGGCGTGTAGGACTGCCCGCGCGTGCGCCGGTTCCGGTTGATGGTGGCGAAGGTCAGGATCATCGGCGCCGCGCTCGGCAGCATCATGCCGACCATCATGACGCACCACATCACGAGCAGCAGGAGCAGCTCGAAGCCATCCTTGGCCGGCATGTCCATGCCCGGATCCATCGCCGCCATCGTCGCGGCCTCGTCGGCCAGATAGAGCCACGACAGCGCCACAAGGCCGCCGAGCGCGGCAAGGACGACGATCCGTTGGCGCAGATCAGGCCGCCCAGGCAAAGGGCGCGTAGTGTCCATTGTTGCCCTTGCGGACCAGGCTGAGGTCGAGCCCGAAGCCCTTCACCTCGGTCTTGCTGGCGCGCGCGAGCGCCAGGCGGCGGTTGGCCGGATGGGCGGTGTTGTCGATGTAGAACGGCTCGCCGGAACGATTGCGCGAGGCCACGCCTTCGATGGCGAAGGCGAGGATGCCCGGGATCTCGGTGGCGCGGCGCAATCCGTCGGCGGTGAAATCGATCTTCCGAAACTCGACGCCGCGGAAGTCGCTCACGAGATTGTCGCGGATCATCTGCGGCGGCCCTCCGGCCTTGCCGCTGACGATGCTGCCCAGCGCCTGGCGCTGGGCCTCGCTCGCCGCCTCGTCGACGACGCAGCCGAACACCCAGTCGCCATCCGCCATGATCCGCTTGGAGCGGATCACCAGGGCGAACTTCAGGCCGTCGAGGGAAACGTCGCCGTGACGCCCGCGGTCGATGCGGTAGACCATCAACGCCGTGCAGTGCTCGTGCGTCGCCTCAGCCTGCGGGTTGGTGAAGATGCAGGGACACAGATAGTCGCAGTTGCAACTCTCCATGTACTCGCCATTCAGCTCCCAGGTCTTCTGCGCCATGTCGATCGCTCCTCCCTGCCCAATCCATGGTTCCCGGACACGCGGCACCGGTGACCCGTCGCCTACAGGCCCTTCATCAGAACGTCGCGGATCTGGCCATCCGAAAACATGCCGTCGGTGCGCCGGGCATAGGCGCAGCGCATGTCGAGGACACCGCCCGAGAAGCTGATGGCCATCTCGGCCGGCGTGGCGACATTGGCGAGCTTCACCAGCTTCAGCCCGTCGCGCACCGCCTCGCGTCCCAGCTCGTCGCTGCAGATCACGCGCAGCGCCATGTTGAGTCGGTGGCAGGAGAGGTTGTCCAGGAAGTTCAGGCCCTCGGCGTCATTCGCCAGGCTGTCCCAGTCGATCTCGTAGCGGATCGGACTGCCGGTGATCTCGAGCAGCTCCTTCTCGCGCTCGGGGATCGTGGTGTCGGTCAGTTCCTTGATCTTGCGACGCTCGGCAAGTCCCATGGCGTGGCCCCTCGCGGTTCACGCCCCAGCATGTCGCCGCCAGGGCGATGGTGGCAAGACCGACCACGAGACGCTACACCGGCGCCATGGAGTCCGAAGACCTGTTCCTCGACCTGCCGGACCGCCGCATCCGCGGCCGCTGGGTCGCGCGCGCGGCGCGCGACGACGGCTATGCGCGGCCGACGCTGATCTTTCTGCACGAGGGGCTGGGCTGCGTCGAGATGTGGCGCGACTTCCCGGCCAGGCTCTGCGCCGCGACGGGCTTCGCCGGCTTCGCCTATGACCGCACCGGCTATGGCCAGTCCTCGCCCTGGCCGACGCCGCCCGGCACCGCCTACATGCACATCGAGGCCGAAGAGGTGCTGCCGCGCGTCCTCGAAGCGGCGGGCATCGGCGAGCACATCCTGATCGGCCACAGCGACGGCGGCAGCATCGCGTTGATCAGCGCCGGTCACGATCCCGACCCGCTGCAGGCCGTGGTGACATTGGCGGCCCATGTCATCTGCGAGGCGGAAGGCGTCGCCTCGATCCGCAAGGCGCGCGCGGCCTTCGACGGCGGCGATCTGCGCGCGCGACTGGCGAAGTATCACCGCGATGTCGACGGCGCCTTCAACCTGTGGGCCGATGCCTGGCTCGATGCGACCTTCATGGACTGGTCGATCGAAGACCGGCTGCCCGGCGTGCAGGTGCCGGTGCAGGCGATCCAGGGCGAGGACGACGAATACGGCAGCGAGCTGCAGCTCGGCCTGATCGCCGGCAAGGTATCGGGCTACAGCGAGACGCGGTTGATCCCCACCTGTGGACATTCCCCGCACCTTCAGCAGCCGCAGCGCACCCTGTCGGAGATCGCCCGCTTCATCGGCCCGTTCGCGACGATGGGCGAGGGCTGAGCGCTACATCCGGCGCAACTCCGCCGACGCGGCGAGGTTGGCGGCGCTGCTGGGCCTGCAGCGCGCCTGGCTGAGCTGGAACAGCTCGCGCGCGCGGGTACGGTTGCCGCCGCGCAGGGCGTCCAACCCCTGGAACAGCGCCGTCAGGCAGTGGCCGTTGCTGCGCTTGGCACTGGCGTCGGTCTCGGCTGCGACGTCGAGATCGCCCGCCGACATGCGGCCCAGCAGATGGCGCACGATCGGCGCCGGCCACTCCGCCGGCTCGCCATAGGCGCGGTAGTCGGCCGCCAGCGCGCCGCGCGCGTCGCGCCGCAGCTTCACGTTGTTGGCATAGCGCCACAGCATCGGCAGGACCGGCGCGGCGCCCTTCCAGCCGCGCAGCAGCGTGTCGAGGTCGTCGGCCGATTCGCGAAAGCTGCCCTTGTTGTAATAGGCCTGAACGCGCAGCCAGCGCGCGTAGATGCTGGAGTCGACCACCGGCGACAGGTCCGCGATCGCCAGGTCGTTGTCGCCCAGCATCAGCCGCACCTGGCCGCGCGCGGTCAGCAGGGTCGGCAGGCCCGGCCGCTCGCGCAGCGCCTTGTCGAGGCTGTCGAGCGCCGGCTGGGTCCGTCCGGCATTGGCGCTGACCACCGCCGCCGCCGCCAGGATGTCGAAACGGGTGTCGGGCCAGACGCGCAACGCCTCCTGGAAGTCGCGGCGCGAGTCGGACTCGCGGCCCATCGAGCGGAACAGCATCGAGCGCAGCATCAGCAGGTCGGCCCGCCGCTGCGGCGTGAGATCCTCGCGCGCCAGCTGCTTGTCGAGGCTGCCCATCGCGCCGGCGCCGGAACGACTGGCCGCCAACGTGCCGCCCGGGCTGCGCCCGTCGTGCTCCAGCGGATCGCGGCCGGCATTGTCGGCCGTCGGCTGGACGGCCGCGGAACAGGCGGACAGCACCAGTACCGCCATCAGGGCCGCCAACACAGACCGCATCCGCACGTCTCCATCCGCCGAACCAACCGGACGACGCGCGCACCTTATCGTGGCC
Organism: Reyranellaceae bacterium; assembly: GCA_050183765.1. Taxonomy (GTDB): domain Bacteria; phylum Pseudomonadota; class Alphaproteobacteria; order Reyranellales; family Reyranellaceae; genus JAFAZJ01. The sequence goes on from JBFXAZ010000002.1 coordinate 87,669, forward strand.
TGACCTCGATTAGGAAGGCGATGGAACGTCCCTTGCGTTGCCTTCGCGCGGGTCGCGGAATATGTTCCGGCCGATCTTCCCCGCGCCTCCCGCGCGCACGCCGGAGCATCCCTACATGGCCGCCCATCCCAACAGCTTCAAGGCTCGCAAGACCCTCAAGGTCGGTAACAAAAGCTACACCCATTTCAGCCTGGCGGCCGCAGCCAAGAAGGTGGGCGACCTCACCCGACTGCCCTATTCCCTGAAGGTCCTGATGGAAAACCTGCTGCGGCACGAGGACGGCACCTCGGTGCGCGCCGCCGACATCGAGGCTTTCGCCGGCTGGCTGAAGAACGGCAAGTCCACCCACGAGATCAATTTCCGCCCCGCCCGCGTGCTGATGCAGGACTTCACCGGCGTGCCCGCCGTCGTCGACCTGGCCGCGATGCGCGACGGCATGGAGAAGCTCGGCGGCGATCCCAAGAAGATCAATCCGCTGGTGCCGGTCGACCTGGTCATCGACCACTCGGTGATCGTCGACAATTTCGGCAACACCAAAGCCTTCGGCGAGAACGTCAAGCTCGAGTACGAGCGCAACGGCGAGCGCTACCGCTTCCTGCGCTGGGGCCAGCAGTCATTCGACAATTTCCGCGTCGTGCCGCCGGGCACCGGCATCTGCCACCAGGTGAACCTGGAGTATCTGGCGCAGGTCGTGTGGACCAAGAAGGAAGGCAAGGAGACGATCGCCTATCCCGACACGCTGTTCGGCACCGACAGCCACACCACCATGGTCAACGGCCTGGGCGTGCTGGGCTGGGGCGTGGGCGGCATCGAGGCCGAGGCGGCCATGCTGGGCCAGCCGCAGCCGATGGTCATTCCCGACGTCATCGGCTTCAAGATCACCGGCAAGCTGCCCGAGGGCGCCACCGCGACCGACCTCGTGCTGACCGTGACGCAGATGCTGCGCAAGAAGGGCGTGGTCAACAAGTTCGTCGAGTTCTACGGCCCTGGCCTCGACGAGATGCCGCTGGCCAACCGCGCCACCATCGCCAACATGGCGCCGGAGTATGGCGCGACCTGCGGCTTCTTCCCGGTCGATGACGAAACGCTGAACTACCTGCGCATCACCAACCGCGGGCAGGCCGCCAAGCTGGTCGAAGCCTACGCCAAGAAGCAGGGCTTGTGGCGCTCCAGGAAGTCGCCCGATCCAGTGTTCACCGACACGCTCGAGCTTGACCTCGCCACCGTCGAGCCCAGCCTCGCCGGGCCGAAGCGTCCGCAGGACCGCGTGCCGCTGGCCGAGGCGGCGGCGCAGTTCGTCGCCAACATGGAGAAGGAGTTCGGCCGGCGCGACGACGCCAAGCGCGTGCCCTGCGCCGGCACCGACTACGATCTGGGCCACGGCGACGTGGTGATCGCCGCCATCACCTCGTGCACCAACACCTCGAACCCCTACGTGATGCTGGGCGCCGGCCTGGTGGCGCGCAACGCGGTGAAGCACGGCCTGAAGGTCAAGCCGTGGGTGAAGACCTCGCTGGCGCCGGGCTCGCAGGTCGTCACCGAGTACCTCGAGGCCGCCGGGGTGCAGAAGGATCTCAACAAGATCGGCTTCAACCTGGTGGGCTATGGCTGCACCACCTGCATCGGCAATTCCGGCCCGCTGCCCGAGCCGGTGTCCAAGGCGATCAGCGATTCGGATCTCGTGGTCTGCTCGGTGCTCTCGGGCAACCGCAACTTCGAGGGCCGCGTCAACCCGCAGACGCGGGCCAACTACCTCGCCTCGCCGATGCTGGTCGTGGTCTATGCGCTGGCCGGCTCGATGAAGATCGACATCACCAGGGATCCGATCGGCCACGACAAGAAGGGCAAGCCGGTCTACCTCAAGGACATCTGGCCCTCGAACATGGAAGTGGCCAAGGCCGTCGACAAGTGCGTGACCGCCAAGGCGTTCAAGAAGCGCTACGCCGACGTGTTCGCCGGCGACAAGTACTGGCGCTCGATCAAGACCAAGCCCAGCCTGACCTATGGTTGGGACAAGGACTCGACCTACGTGCAGAACCCGCCCTACTTCGAGGGCATGGGCAAGACGCCCGGCAAGCTCGGCGACATCAAGGGCGCGCGGCCGCTGGGCCTGTTCGCCGACTCGATCACCACCGACCACATCTCGCCGGCCGGCTCGATCAAGAAGGACACGCCGGCCGGGCAGTACCTGCTCGACCACGGCGTGGCGCCGCAGGACTTCAACCAGTACGGCACGCGCCGCGGCAACCACGAGGTGATGATGCGCGGCACCTTCGCCAACATCCGGCTGAAGAACGAGATGGTGCCGGGCGTCGAGGGCGGTTTCAGCAAGCACTACCAGTCCGACGAAGCGCTGCCGCTCTACGACGTGGCCATGCGCTACAAGGCGGAGAACACGCCGCAGATCCTGGTCGCCGGCAAGGAATACGGCACCGGCTCGTCGCGCGACTGGGCGGCCAAGGGCGTCAACCTGCTGGGCGTGAAGGCGGTGATCTCCGAGACCTTCGAGCGCATCCACCGCTCCAACCTCGTGGGCATGGGCGTGCTGCCGCTGCAGTTCAAGGAAGGCATGACGCGCAAGTCGCTGAACCTCGACGGCAGCGAGACCTTCGATGTCGGCGGCATCGAGGGCGGGCTGAAGCCGCGCATGGACATCCCGGTCACCATCCATCGCCGTGATGGCAGCAGCGAGCAGATCGTCGTCACCTGCCGCATCGATACCCTGGAGGAGATCGAGTACTTCAAGAACGGCGGCGTGCTGCAGTACGTGCTGCGGAACCTCGCCGGCAACGGCGCGCAGAAGGCGGCGTAGCTTCTTCCGGTAGAACTGACGGCGGGGCGGTCGCGAGGCCGCCCCGTCTTGTTTGGAAAGCCTTCGGGCCTCACCCTGAGGAGCGCCCTTCAGGCGCGTCTCGAAGGGTGGGCAACACGCCCGGAGTCTGTTGCCCATGCTTCGAGACGGCCGCGGCGCGGCCTCCTCAGCATGAGGCGGAAGGGAGGGACCACAATGAACCGCCAATGGATCCTCAAGGAGCGCCCCACCGGCATGGTCGGCCCGCAGCATTTCGAGCTGCGCACGTCGCCGGTGCCGACGCCCGGCCCGGGCGAGGTGCTGGTCCGCACGACGCTGCTGTCGCTCGATCCCGCCAACCGCGCCTGGATGGCGCCGAATCCGACCTACAAGGCGCCGGTGCTGCCCGGCGAGCTGATGCACGGCTTCGCCATGGGCGAGGTCGTCGAGTCGAAGGCCGACGGCTTCGCCCCAGGCGATCTGGTCGACGGCATGATCGGCTGGCAGAGCCATGCGGTGATGAAGGCCGCCGATCTTACCAAACGCGACCGCCGGTACCGGCCGGAGCAGCTGATGGGGGTGCTCGGGGTCACCGGGCTCACCGCCTATCACGGCCTGCTCGACGTCGGCCGGCCCAAGGCGGGCGAGACCGTGCTGGTCTCGGCCGCGGCCGGCGCGGTGGGCTCGATCGTCGGGCAGATCGCCAGGATCAAGGGCTGCCGCGTCGTCGGCACGGCCGGCGGGCCGGAGAAATGCGCCTGGCTGACGGGCGCACTCGGCTTCGACGCGGCGGTCGACTACAAGGCCGGCAATGTCCGGCGCGCGCTGCGCGAGGCCTGCCCCAACGGCATCGATGTCTACTTCGACAACACCGGCGGCGAGGTGCTGAACGTCGCGCTGTTCCTGATGAACCTCAAAGGCCGCGTCGTGTGCTGCGGCAACCTCTCGCAGTACAACGCGGAGAAGCCCGAGCCGGGTCCGGCGGCGGTGCCCGGCCTGCTGGTGGTCAAGCGCCTGCGCATGGAGGGCTTCATCGTGATGGATTTCGCCGACCAGCAGGAGAAAGCGGTCGCCGAGCTTGCGGGCTGGCTCGCGGACGGCCGGTTGAAGGCGGCCGAGGACATCGTCGACGGCCTGGAGAACGCACCGAAGGCGCTGGCCGAGCTGTTCCAGGGCCGCAACCGCGGCAAGCTGCTGGTGCGGGTGTAGTCGATGACGAGTGAGCAGCTCTACTGGTTCATCACCGGCTACGAGGACAGCCAGGTCATCTTCCAGTGCGGCATCGAGCAGGAACGGTTCACGGACGCCGGGATCGTCGCCACGCTCAGATGCCTGGTGTCCCGGCATCTCGGACCCGAGGACATCGTGGTCGCCAACATGGGCGGCAACAACCTGCTGGAAGTCCGACAGCACGAGGCCAACCCGCAGAGCGTGAAGTACTCGTGCGGCGAGAGGTACCAGTACACGGCCTCCCTCATAGCCGCCGACAAATTCCCCCGGCCTTGAGGTTCGCCGATTTGACGCCACCTTTCTGTGGTGATTCACTGCGCTCGCGGCCGATCGGCCGCCAACGGCTGACATGGCCAATCCGCCTTCACCTCCTCTAGCGCGGCCGCCGGCGTCGTTCATCGGCGCGACCGTGGAAGTTTCGGACCTCGCCGCCTCGACGGCGTTCCATCGCCAATGGCTGCCTCTGCTGGGCTTCGTGCGCATCGGCGTCGACGCCGACCGCGTGCTGTGGGGGCGGCGCGACCAGCACCTGATGCTGCGCGAGGCGGCCGTCGATGCCGCTACCGGCGGCGCGATCCTGGCGCTGACCGCCCGGGACCGTGCCGAGGTCGAGGCGCTGCATGCGCATATGCAGGGCATCGGCGCCGAGATCACCCAAGCGCCGGCCGAGCAGCCCTATGTCGCGCCGGGCTATTACGGCTTCGCCTTCCGCTGCCCCGACGGCACCCGCTTCGAGATCGCCCATCGCTGGGAGGACCTGCCGGAGATCGAAGGCGTCGAGCATGTGCGCCTGCCTGGCGACGGCGTCACCCTGGGCGGCTACCTGTACAAGCCCGAGGCGGGGCAGCCGCCGCATCCGGCGCTGCTGCTGCTGCATGGCTTCGGCCGCAACGCCTGGACCGACCGCCATCTCGCCGAGCTGGCGGCGAACTCCGGCTACAAGGTGCTGTCGCTGTCCCTGCGCGGATGGCTGGGCTCCGAAGGCGACAACGACCAGGGCGGCCACCAGGTCGACGACGTGATCGCCGCCATCGACTGGCTGCGTCGCCTGCCCTCGGTCGATCCCGGCCGCATCGGCCTGATCGGCGCCTCGATGGGCGGCCAGGTGGCGCTGCTGGCCGCGGCGCGCCGGCCTGCGATCCGCTGCGTCGCCGCCCTCTTCCCGCCCACCGACCTGCCGGGCTGGTACGAGGCCAATCCCTTCGTGCGGCCCTATCTCGACGACCTCGCCGATGCCGCCGGCCTCGCGGCACGCTCGCCGATCAACCATGCCGACGAGATCGACGTGCCGGTGCTGATGATGCACGGCGACAAGGACGAGAACGTGCCGCTCGACCAGAGCCTGCGCATGACCGAGACGCTACGCGGCCTGGGCAAGGAAGCCGAGCTGCTGATCGTGTCGGGCGCCACTCACTTCTTCTCGATGCGCGAGAACACCATCGCGCGCCAGCGGCTGTTCGCGTTCCTGCGGCAGAGCCTGGTGCGGCGGTAGCGCTTCGCATCCCGGAACGACACGGCGCGCGGATGCTTGCCGCCCGGGGGCCGACAGGCAAGATGCGCCCCATTCATCGCCATCCGCCTTCAGGACCCCGCCCATGAAAGTCTCCGACGCCATCCTCTCGCGCCGCTCGATGCGCATCTTCAAGCCCGACCCGGTGCCGGAGGAGAAGATCCGCCGCATCATCGAGGTATCGAAGCGCGCGGCGTCGAACGTCAACCTGCAGCCCTGGCGGCTCTATGTGACCATGGGCGAGGCGCGCAAGCGGCTGAGCGCGGCGGTGCTGGCCTCGGTCGAGTCCGGCGAATCGCCGGGGCCGGAATACAGCGTCTACAAGCGGCCGGTGCCCGAGCCCTATCGGAGCCGCCAGGTCGCCGTCGGCAAGGCGCTCTACGGCATGCTCAACATCCCCAAGGGCGACGCCGAGGGCATGGCGCGCCAGCACAAGCGCAACTACGTGTTCTTCGACGCGCCCGTAGGCCTGATCATGACCGTCGACCGCGCGCATGGGCACGGCCAGTGGCTCGACTGCGGCGCCTTCCTCGCCAACCTGATGCTGATGGCGCGCGAGGAAGGCCTGCACACCTGCCCGCAGGCGGCCTTCGCCAACCACCATCCGGCGATCCGCCGCGAGCTGAAGATCCCCGACAACGAGATCGTGATCTGCGGCCTCGCCATTGGCCATGCCGACGAGAACGAGGTGCCCAACTCGCTGATCACTGAGCGCGCGAAGCTCGAGGAGTTCGTCGCCTGGCACCGCGGTTAGGCCCGCACGACCTTCGCCGCGTAGCAGCCGGGCGCGGCGAAGTGGACGTGCAGGTAGGCCGCGCTATCGTCGGCCAGCAAGCGCTCGATCACCGGCTCGACTTCGGTGCCCTTCGTCAGCTCGAAGGCCAGCATCATGCCGTCGGCGTCGAAGGCGCGCACCGCCAGCAGGCGCTTGCGCAGCTGCTCGGGCACCGTATCGATCGCGTCGAACGTGCTCTCTCCCGCGCGCACGAAAATCGCGAAACGCATGCGATAGGGCGAGTCGACGGCGTGGTGCTCGTGGTTCACAAGGACCACCTCCTCGCCCGGCGTCGCGTCGGTCAGGCTGACGCGGCAGGGCGTGCCATTGTCGGCGATGCGCCGCACGGCGCCCGCGGCCGCCAGCTCTTCGTCGGACATGGTAAACAGGTGGGTGAAGTTCTCGGCCGGCAGGCCCTGGATGCGGAAGCTCATGGTGCCCTCTCTCGTTCGATGGGCTGAGCATGAGGCGCCTTCGCTCGCCGCGATATCCGGGTCGCCGCAGCGAATTGCCGAAGGCATGATGGCGGCGAAAGGGAGACTTCATGACCCGCCTGACCCGTTCCGAATTGCGCGGCAAGGTGCAGACCGTGCTGGGACCGATCGAGCCCGACACGCTTGGCCGCACCCTGATGCACGAGCACGTGCTGTGTGACATCCGCCCGCCCTCGACGCGCACCGAGAACGATCTAGGGCCGGAAATCACCCTGGAAAACGTCTGGCAGATCAACCACGGCCACGGCATCGCGCGCGCCGGGCGGAAGTACATGCTCGATCTCGAGGACGTGGCCGTGCGCGAGGTCGAGGCGATGAAGCGCGAGGGTGGCGACGCCATCGTGGAGTTGACCTGCGGCGGGCTCAGCCCCGATCCCAGGGGCCTCGCGCGCATCGCCGCGGGCACCGGCGTCACCATCGTGATGGGCTGCGGTTATTACGTGAACGACTACCAGGACGCGCGCAACCAGGGCCGCGCGGTCGACGATTTCGCGCGCGAGATCGTCGACCAGGTGCAGGTCGGCGCCTGGGGCACCGAGGTGCGCGCCGGCATGATCGGCGAGATCGGCTGCCAGTCGCCATGGACCGATCTGGAGAAGCGCGTGATGCGCGCGGCGCTGATCGCGCAGCAGGAGACCGGCGCGGCGATCAACGTCCATCCTGGGCGCCACGAGGACCAGCCGCAGGAGGTCGCAGATTTCGTGATGGCCAATGGCGGCGATCCGACGCGCATCGTCATCAGCCATATCGACCGCACGGTCTTCGACGTCGAGCGCCTGCTGAAGCTCGCCGATACCGGCGTCACCATCGAGTTCGATCTGTTCGGCCAAGAGGCCTCCTACTACGGCCTGTCGGACATCGACATGCCCAACGACGCCACGCGCCTGAAGCTGATCCGCGCCCTGATCGAGCGCGGCCATCTCGAGCGCGTCGTGATCAGCCACGACATCTGCTACCGCACGCGGCTCACCGCCTTCGGCGGCCACGGCTACGGCCACATCTTCCGCAACGTCGTGCCGATGATGCGCAAGCGCGGCTATTCGGACGCCGAGATCGACACGATCCTGGTCGGCAACCCGCGACGCCTGCTGAGTTTCGTGTAGCCACCGGCCGTAGTGTCGCTGAAAAAACCCGCTGCTACCTTTGCATGCGGGTGAAAAATCAATCTCGTGCGGCGTTTTGCCGTTCCCGATCCACACTCACTGATCAATTGCTGCCACTCAATAGCCACGCGAGTGTGCGAGCCTGAACTCTCACCACCAAGCACGGAGCCTGAGTTCACACCACCGAGCGCTTGAGCGCGAGCGTGCGACATCCAATTCACACCACCGAGCAATGGGGGCCTGTATGCCGGCGAACGTCAACACCAATCCCGGACACGGCAGAGCCGGACGCCACCCGACGCGGGAGATACTCGATACGCTGTCGGGACACGACGATCCCGGCATGTTCGGTCGGATGTTTCCGACACTCACGCCGCACTTCGCGCCGGACGCCGCATTGCAGGCTCTTGCCGACGCGATGAAAGACACCTCGCCGCCCGGCGATAACAACTCCAGCATACCCGCTGGCTTTACCTATCTCGGCCAGTTCGTCGACCACGACATCACGCTCGATCTGACCTCCCTGAACGAGAAGCAGGAGGATCCGAAGGCGATCGATAACTTCCGCACGCCTGGTCTGGATCTCGACTCGCTGTACGGCCTGGGACCCGACGGCAGCCCTCAACTCTACGCCCGCGATCCGAACAATCCGGGCAAGCTCGGGCCCAAGTTCCTGATCGGCAAGACGGTGCAGGGCTTCCAGGACCTCGGCAATGTGACGGTTGGCCTGCGCAACGACCTGCCGCGCAACCCCGAAGGCGTGGCCCTGATCGGCGACCACCGCAACGACGAGAATCTCGTCGTCGCCCAGACCCATCTGGCGATGCTGAAGTTTCACAACAAGGTCGTCGACACGCTGGCGGCCAGACCGAATCCGCCGGCCGACCTGTTCGCCGAAGCCCGTCAGCTCGTCACTTGGCACTACCAATGGATGGTTCTGCACGATTTTGTCGAGCGCCTGACCGAGGACGGCATCGTCGCTCGGATCCTCCACGAAGGGCGCCGCTTCTACCGCTTCAAGCGAATCCCGTACATGCCGGTGGAATTCTCGGCGGCCGCCTATCGCATGGGCCACAGCATGGTGCGTGAAACCTACAGCCACAACCGCGTCTTCACGCCGGGCAGTCCTCCGCCGGAGATTCCCGCAACTCTGGTGCTCCTGTTCGAGTTCTCCGGCCTGTCCGGCGGAATTCTCGGCGATCTTGCGCCGGATCCGCTCACGGGACCGACGCCAATCTCCGTGCTGCCGGGCAACTGGATCATCGACTGGCGCCGCTACTACGATTTCAAGACGCCGGCTGCGCCTGGTTTCTTCCTGAATCGCGCCCGCAAGATCGATCCGTTCCTGGCGCCGCCATTGCACACGCTGCCGGGAGGCGGCGGCAATCTCGCGTTCCGCAATCTGAAGCGCGGCGTCATGCTCGGCCTGCCATCGGGTCAGGACGTCGCGAGTGCCATGAAGGTCGCAAAGCCGCTTACGTCCGAGGAGATCGCCTCCGGCCCCGACGGCGCGGCGGCGAAGGCGCACGGCCTGCATGTCGACACGCCGCTGTGGTACTACATTCTGAAGGAAGCCCTGGTGCGCAGCGGCGGCGAGCGATTGGGGCCGATGGGCGCGCGGATCGTCGCCGAGGTTTTCGTCGGCCTCGTGCACGGCGATCACCAGAGCTACATCTGGCGCAACACCAACTGGACCCCGACGCTTCCGTCCAAGACCCCAGGGCGCTTCCTGATGACCGATCTGCTGCAGTTCGTGGGCGACATCAGCCCGATCGACGGGATTTCCACGGTCAACACGCTGTAGCGTCGATCGTCGCGGCGCTGCTTCGGCGGCCGGGGACGGAAGCTGACATTGGTGTAGGATCGCGGCGAGGAGGACGCCGCGATGATGATGGCGGACACGATCTTCGATCCGGGCGCGGTGTCGCGCCTGCCCGATCCGTTGCCGGCGCTGCGCGCGCTGCAGGAGAGCGATCGGGTGCACTGGTCGCCGCGCTACAAGGCCTGGCTGGTGACGCGCTACGACGACGTGCGCGCCGGCCTGCACGATCCGCGCATGACGCCGGGCCGCGCCATGCCCGACCCCAAGGTGTTCGAGCCCGGCTTCCGCGAGGTCTTCGCCGACTATCGCCGCCTGCTCGATCCCTTCATGCTGTTCCGCGACCCGCCCGATCACACGCGCCTGCGCGGCCTGGTCAATCGTGGCTTCACGCCCAACGCCATCGAGGCACTGCGCCCGCGCGTCGCCGTCTTCGTCGAGGAGTTGCTGGCGGCGATGCCGAAGCCCGGCACGTTCGATTTCGTGCCGTCCTTCGCCTATCCCCTGCCGGCCCGCGTGATCGCCGAGCTGATCGGCGTGCCCGAGAGCATCCTCGACGATCTCAAGCGCTGGTCCGACGGCTTCGCCACCTCGACCGCGGGCAGCGGCGAGGACCTGTTCCGCCGCGCGGCGATCGCGACCAGCGAGATGGGCGCCTATCTCCAGGATTTCATCGCCCACCGCCGCGAGACGCCGGGTGACGCGATCATCGACGCCCTGATCGACGCCCGCGACGGGCAGGACCGGCTGAGCGCCGACGAGCTGGTGGCCAACCTGATCCTGTTCCTCTTCGCCGGCCACGAGACCACGACCAACCTGCTGTCCAACGGCCTGCGCACGCTGTTGCTCAATCCCGGCGTGCTCGAGGATCTGCGCGCCAACCTCGACGACCAGGCGCTGGTGCGCAACACGGTCGAGGAGATGCTGCGCCACGACGGCGCGCTGTTCATGAGCATGCGCGTGGCGCTGCAGTCGTTCGAGTGGCATGGAAGGCAGATCGAGAAGGGCCAGCGCGTCTTCCTCTATCACCTCTCGGCCAACCGCGATCCGCGAGTGTTCGAGGAGCCCGACCGTTTCGACATCCGTCGCAGGGACGCGTCGCGCCATATCGCCTTCGGCTATGGCATCCATTTCTGCCTTGGCGCGCCGCTGGCCAAGCTTGAGGTCGAGGTGGCGCTGCCGGCGCTGCTGCGGCGCTATCCCGACCTCGCGCTGGTCGATGATCAGGTGGCGTGGAAGACGAATTTCGTGCTGCGGGGTCCGACTTCGCTGTTGCTCAGGGCCGGAAACGGCGCAGGGGCATGACGGCAACCGCCGCGATCTACTACCGCGCAGACGAGTTCGATCCCTACAAGCGGATGATGGGGCGCCAGGTCGCCAGCGACGCCTTCCTGCGCGCGCTGGCGCGGCACGATCCCTCGACGACGCTCAGCGTCTATGCCGCGCGCAAGGAGGACGTCGAGCGCTTCCGCGAGCTGGTCGAGGCCGAGGCGCCGGGCTTCAGCGGCCGCGTCTATCGCCAGATCCGCCACGGCGACGCGCAGGGCCTGGCGCAGGCCGGCTGCCTGTTCCGGCCCGATCCGGTGCTGCACGACGAGGCGTGGACGCGCCGCTTCGGCGATCCGCGCGCCTATTCGCTGAGCGGCGTGACGCACACCCTGTCCTCGGTCGGCGCGCAGCGCGCGCTGTCCTCCTACCTCACGGCGCCCTACGAGGAATGGGACGCGGTGATCTGCACCTCGCAGGCCGTGCGCCGCGTGGTCGATCGCATCATCGAGGAGAACGCCGCCTATCTGGCGGAACGCTTGGGCGTGACGGTCCCGGCCAACCCGCGCCTGCAGCTGCCGGTGATTCCGCTGGGCGTGCACACCGATGCCTTCGACACCACGACCGCGGCGATGCGCTCGGCGCGGGCACGATGGCGCGGCGAGATCGGAGCCGGCAACGACGACATCGTCGCGCTGTTCGTGGGCCGGCTGGCCTTCCATGCCAAGGCGAACCCGCTGCCGATGTACCGGGCGCTGGAAGCGGCCGCGACGCGCACCGGCAGTCGTGTCCATCTCGTGCAGGCCGGCTGGTTCGGCAACGAGCACATCGAGCGCGGCTTCAGGGACGGCGCGGCGATGTTCTGCCCCTCGGTGCACTGCCATTTCCTCGATGGCCGCGATCCGGCGGTCCGTGCCGAGGTCTGGGCGGCGGGCGATCTCTTCACCTCGCTGGTCGACAACATCCAGGAGACCTTCGGCCTGGCGCCGATCGAGGCGATGGCGGCCGGCCTGCCGGTCGTGGTCGCCGACTGGGACGGCTATCGCGAGACGGTGCGCGACGGCGTGGACGGCTTCCTGGTGCCCACGACCATGACGCCGCCGGGATTCGGCGCGAGCATGGCCTATCGCCACTTCAGCGGCCTCGACACCTACGACGCCTATGTCGGCGCCGCCGCGCTCAATGTCGCGGTCGATGCCGCCCGGGCCGAAGAGGCGTACGTCGCGCTGATCGACAACGCCGATCTGCGCCGGCTCATGGGCGAGAACGGACGTCGGCGCGCGCACGAGACCTTCGCCTGGTCGAGGATCTACGGCCTCTATCGCGCGCTGTGGGGCGAGCTGGCCGAGCGGCGGGCGAAGGCCCCCGCGCCGGCACACGTCGCCCATCCGCTGCATCCCGAGCCGTTCCGGCTGTTCGGCCACTACCCGACCTATGTCTTCGGCGCACGCTCGCGGATCCGCGCGCTGGCGGACGATGCCGAGACGTGGCGTCGCACCCTTGCCTCGCCGCTGCTGGCGGGTGCCGGCGCACATTTCCTGCAGGCAGTGGAGATCGAGCGTTTGCGCACAGCGATTGCGGCAACACCTGAGGTGACGGTGGCGCAGTTGCTGGATGTGGTCGAGCGCGGCCGGCGCGACGGCGCGATCCGCACGCTGTCGCTGCTCGCCAAGGCCGGCCTGATCGCCATCGACGAGCGCATCGCCGTGCCCGACCGGCCCGGTCCACTCGACTGAGCGAATTATTTCCTTCCCCCGGAGGGGGAAGGTGCCCGAAGCGCGGAAAGGGGATGTCCAGGACGAACGCAGGAGTCTGTCTTCGACATCCCCCTTCCGGCGCTGCGCGCCACCTTCCCCCTCCGGGGGAAGGTAAGATAATACTGAACGGCCCGAGCCCCTCTGCCTCACGGAACAAGACAAGCCAATGACCGCTTCCGCCACCCACGACGTGCTGGGCATCGGCAATGCCATCGTCGACGTCTTCGCGCAGACCGACGACGAGTTCCTGAACCTCAACAAGATGGCCAAGGGCGGCATGTCGCTGATCGACACGGCGCGCGCCGAGGCGCTCTACCGCACCATGAAGGACGCGACCGAGGTGCAGGGCGGCTCCTGCGGCAACACGGTGGCCGGCGTCGCCTCGCTGGGCGGCAAGGCGGCCTATATCGGCAAGGTGCGCGACGACGCCCTGGGCTGGACCTTCCGGCACGACATCCGCGCCATGGGCGTCACCTTCGACACGCCGCCCGCGACCGAGGGTCCGCCCACGGCGCGCTCGCTGATCTTCGTCACGCCCGACGCGCAGCGCACCATGAACACCTACCTCGGCGCCTGCATCACCCTGGGGCCGGAGGACATCGACGTGCAGCAGGTCGCCGGCGCCAGCGTGACCTATGTCGAGGGCTACCTGTGGGATCCGCCGCGCGCCAAGGAGGCGGTGCGCAAGGCCTTCGCCGCCGCCCATGCCGCCGGCCGCAAGGTGTCGATCACGCTGTCGGACGCCTTCTGCGTCGATCGCTGGCGCGACGAGTTCAACCAGCTGATCCACGACGAGATCGATATCCTGTTCGCCAACGAAAGCGAGATCCTCTCGCTCTACCAGGTGAAGACCTTCGACGAGGCGCTGCAGCGCGCCCGCGCCACCGGCAAGATCGTCGCCCTGACGCGCAGCGCCAAGGGCTCGGTGATCGTGCATCACGACGAGATCCATGTGGTCGATGCGGCCAAGGTCGCGAAGGTGGTCGACACCACCGGGGCCGGCGATCTCTACGCTGCGGGCTTCCTCTACGGCTACACGCGCGGCAAGCCGCTGGCGGAATGCGCGCGCATCGGCGGCATCGCCGCCGGGGAGGTGATCAGCCATGTCGGTGCGCGTCCGCTGGTTCCGCTGAAAACCCTGATCTGACGGCGCCCGCCGATGGCCGATGAAGCCGCGACAGCGCGCCGGCCGGGGTGGATCGAAGCGATCCTGTCGTATCGCCACGGCGTGGTGTGGGCGGCCTTGTTCCTGGGCTTCTCCAGCGGACTGCCGATCCTGCTGGTCTTCAGCACGCTCTCGGCGCGCCTGCGCCAGAACGGCGTGGACCTGACGACAATCGGCTTCGTCAGCTGGGTCGCCCTGACCTACGCCTGGAAGTTCGCCTGGTCACCCTTCGTCGACCGATTGCCGATCCCGCTGTTGACGGCGCGGCTGGGCCGTCGCCGTAGCTGGATGCTGCTGGCACAGGGCGTGATCATCGCCGGCCTGATCGCCATGGCGCAGTTCGATCCGCAGACCGACCTGCGCGCCTTGGTCATCGCCGCTGTCGCCGTGGCCTTCGCCTCGGCTACGCAGGACATCGCCGTCGATGCCTGGCGCATCGAGGCGACGGGAGCGGAACTGCAGGGCCCGACCGCCGGCGCCTATCAGCTCGGCTATCGCATCGCCGTGCTGGCCGCCGGCGCCGGCGCGCTGGTGATCGCCGCGCGCGCCGGCTGGACCAGCGCCTACCTGGCGATGGCGGTGCTGGGCCTTGTCGGTGTGATCACCACGCTGATCATCCGCGAGCCGAAGGCGCCCGCGCCGACGGCCGAGGTCGCAGCCGACCGTCCGACCGATCTCGTGTCGCGGCTGAGCGCGTGGCTGATGATCGCGGTGATCGGCCCCTTCGCCGACTATTTCCGGCGCATGGGCTGGCTTGGCGTCGCCATCCTCGCCTTCATCGCCCTGTTTCGAATCAGCGATATCACCCTGGGCGTGATGGCCAACCCGTTCTATCTCGACATGGGCTTCTCGCTCGACGACATCGCCACCGTGACCAAGATCTACGGCGCGCTGATGTCGGTGCTGGGCGCGGTCTCCGGCGGCGTGATCGTCGCGCGCTACGGCGTGCGCGCGCCGCTGATCTGGATGGCGTTCCTGCTGCCGCTGACCAACCTGCTCTTCGCCCTGCTGGCGGCGCGCGGCACGCCCGACCTGTGGCTGCTGGCAGCCGCGATCTCCGCCGACAACTTCGTCACCGGCATCTCCGGCTCGGTGTTCATCGCCTATCTCTCGAGCCTGACCAACACCGCCTACACGGCGACGCAGTATGCCCTGTTCACCTCGCTGATGCTGCTGCCGGGCAAGTTCCTCGGCGGCTGGTCGGGTGCGATCGTCGACTGGGCGCGCGCCAACGGCCGCTCGCTGCCGGTGATCGGCGACTGGCTGGTGGCGCTGTCGGTGTCGACCAAGCACGAGGGCTATATCGTGTTCTTCATCTACACGACCGTGGTCGGCCTGCCGGCGGTGATCCTGTCGATCTGGCTGGCGCGCCGCACGATGAAGCCGGAACCCGCCGGATGACCATCCGCAATTTCGAGGCCCTGTTCCGCCCGAAATCCGTCGCCCTGGTCGGTGCCAGCTCGCGTCCCTCCGCGGTCGGCGCTCTGATCGCGCGCAATCTGCACGGCGATGGCTTCGCGGGACCGATCTGGCTGGTCAACAGGAACGGCCGGCCGAGCGCCCATCGCGCGACGCTGAAGCGCATCCGCGACCTGCCGGCCGCGCCCGATCTCGCGATCCTGTGCGTGCCGGTCGACCAGATCGCGCCCTCGATCGCGGAGCTGGCGAGGCGTGGGACGCGGGCCGCCATCGTAGTCACCGCCGGCCTCGACGAGACGCAACGCGACCGGCTGCTGGAAGCCGCGCGACCGACGACGATGCGCATCGTCGGCCCGAACTGCCTGGGCATCATGGTGCCGCCGCTCGGGCTCAACGCGACGTTCGCCCATCGCGCGGCGCTGAAGGGTGGGCTGGGGTTCGTCAGCCAGTCCGGCGCGGTGATCACGGCGGCGGTCGATTGGGCCTGCGCGCGCAACATCGGCTTCAGCCACGTCGTGTCGCTGGGTGAGATGAGCGACGTCGATTTCGGCGACATGCTCGACTGGCTGGCGCTGGACAGCGAAACCAGCGCGATCCTGCTGCACATCGAATCGGTCACCAGCGCGCGCAAGTTCATGTCGGCGGCGCGCGCGGCCGCGCGATCGAAGCCGGTGATCGTGCTCAAGGCCGGCCGCAGCGAGGCGGCGGCACGCGCCGCGCATGTCCATGTCGGCGCGCTGGCCGGTGCCGATGCCGTCTACGACGCCGCCTTCCGCCGCGCCGGCACGCTGCGCGTCGAGGATCTCGACGGGCTGTTCGAGGCCACCGCCAGCCTCGCCTCGAGCCGGCCGCTGTTCGGCGAGCGGCTGGCGATCCTCACCAATGGCGGCGGCCTGGGCGTGCTGGCGGCCGACGCGCTGATCGAGACCAAGGGACGGCTGGCCGAGCTCGCGCCGCAGACGCTGGCCAGTCTGGACGTGCGCATGCCGCCGACCTGGTCGCGCGGCAATCCCGTCGACATCCTCGGCGACGCGCCGGCGGAGCGCTACGAGCATGCACTGGAGACGCTGCTGGCCGATCGCGGCGTCGATGCCGTGCTGGTGCTGAACTGCCCCACGGCGGTGACGCCGGGCGAGGACTCGGCGCGCGCCGTCGTCGCCGCGGCCTCGCGCTCGCGCAAGCCGGTGCTGACCAGCTGGGTGGGCGCCGAGGCTCAGGTCGAGGCGCACAAGGCGCTGCGCGCCGCCAGCCTGCCGACCTACGAGACGCCGCGCCAGGCGGTGCGCGGTTTCATGGACCTGGTGACCTGGCGGCGCAACCGCGTGGCGCTGATGGAGACGCCGCCCTCGCAGCCCGAGGCGTTCGCGATCGACACCGCTGCGGCGCGCGCCGTCATCGCATCGGTGCGCGCCCAGGGACGCGACGTGCTGAGCGAGGCCGAGGCCAAGGAGGTGCTCGACGCCTGCGCCATCCCGGTGGTCGAGACCATCGCCGCGCGCAGCGCCGAGGAAGCGGTCGGCGCGGCGGTCCGCATCGGCGCCCCGGTGGCGCTGAAGATCCAGTCGCCGGACATCGTGCACAAATCCGATGTCGGCGGCGTGATGCTCGACCTGCGCGACGAGGATCAGGTGTTTCGCGCCGCCGCCGACATGCTGGCGCGGGTCGGCCGCCTGCGGCCGGACGCGCGCATCGAAGGCTTCTCGGTGCAGCGCATGGTCGAGCGGCGCGAGGCCTGGGAGCTGATCGTCGGCCTGGCCGAGGATCCGACCTTCGGCCCGGTGGTCGTCTTCGGCCATGGCGGCACCGCGGTCGAGCGGCTGGCCGATCGTTCGCTGGGCCTGCCGCCGCTGAACATGAAGCTGGCGCACGACATGATCGAGGACACCCGGGTCTGGCGCCTGCTGCAGGGCTATGGCGGGCAACCGGCGGCGGCGATCGACGCCATCGCGCTCAGCCTCATCAAGGTGGCGCAGATCGCCGCCGAGCTGCCGGAGATCGCCGAACTGGAGATCAATCCGCTGCTCGCCGACCAGCAACGCGTCGTGGCGCTGGACGCGCGCATCCGCCTGCGTGCCGCCGACGAGCCGGCGCGGGCGCTCGCCATCCGCCCCTATCCGCGCGAGCTCGAGCGGACCGAGGGCCTGCGCGACGGCCGCGCCTTCCTGCTGCGGCCGATCCGGCCGGAGGATGAGGATGCGCTGCGCGCGTTCGGCGCCAGGCTCGACCGCGAGGACGTGCGCATGCGCTTCTTCGCGCCGCTGGCGACGCTGACCCACGAGATGGCCGCGCGGCTCACCCAGATCGACTACGACCGGCAGATGGCCTTCGTCGCGGTCGGCGGCAACGGCGAGATCTGGGGCGTCGTGCGCCTGTCGTCCGATCCCGACAATGTCTGCGCCGAGTTCGCGATCATCGTGCGCAGCGACCTCAAGGGCACCGGCCTGGGCCGCCTGCTGATGGCGCGCATCATCGACTACGCGCGCCGCCGGGGACTGGCCGAGCTCGAGGGCCTGGTGCTGCGCGAGAACAGCACAATGCTCGATTTCAGCCGCCGGCTGGGCTTCCGGACCACCGGCTCGGGCGATCCCACCGTGGTGCGCGTCGTGCTCGACCTGAAGGGCTCAGTGCCGGGCGGCCAGCCCGCCGTCGACGGTGAAGACGACGCCGCTGGTGTAGGCTGAACGATCCGAGGCGAGAAACACCGCGAGGTCGGCGATCTCCTGCGGCTCGCAGGGACGGCCCAGCGGCAGGTGCTTGGTGAGTTCCGGCCAGCGATCGGGATTGCCGAGCTCCTTCTGCGCCTGCGAGCGGAACAGGGTCACCAGCCGGTCCGTGCGCGTCGCCGGCGGGTTGATGGCGACCACCCGCACGCCGTGCTCGATGCTGCGCGAGCCCACGGTGCGCGTGAACATCATCAGCGAGGCGTTGCCCATGCTGCCGGCGGCGTAGTCGTAGTTCGGCATCTCGCCGGCCAGGCCGATGATGTTGACGATCACGCCGCGCTTGCGGGCCTTCATCTCCGTGATCATGGCGCGCGTCGTGTTGATGTAGCCGAAGACCTTGAGGTTCCAGACCTCGCGCCATTTCGCCTCGTCGATGGTCTCGATGTCGCCGCGCGGGATCGCGCCGGCGTTGTTCACCAGGATGTCGACATCGGCGCACGCCTTCACCAGCCCGCGCGCGGCATCGCCGTCGGCCAGGTCGACGGCGTGCAGATCGACCGAGACGTTGAAGCGCTGGCGCAGCCGGTTGCGGGCCTCGTCGAGGTTCTGCTGGCTGCGCGCCGCCAGGTGCACGTTGCAGCCCTCCGCGGCGAAGGATTCGGCGCAGGCGAAGCCGATGCCCTTCGAGCCGCCGGTGATCAGGACCGACTTTCCGGTCAGCCTCAAGTCCATGCCATCCCTCCCCGAATCGAGGCGGGCATGATCAAGGACATGCGTCGGACGATCAACTATTGCCGTTTTGGTGACCAGTCATGCATTTGAAATGGTCGCCATGTTTGTTTTGCAATGATGCGATGCAGCAATTCCGCTGATCAGACAAGTTTGCTGACCCATATACTGTTTGTACCGGACAGAGACGCCGGACCAAACATTGGGAGAGGCGCTCTAACCCTTTTGGAGGTTAGTATGCACTCTGACAAGTCTTATGCCAATTTTCAGGCCCGCATTGCCGACGGCGCCCTCAGCTACTCCCCTGAAACCTCAGCTGCGCTCCACGCGCATGCCCGTGCGATCCGTGCGGCCGAGATCAGTGCCTTGATCAGCCGTGCAGCGAACGCATTGAGCACGCGCCTGACGGCCAGCTTCCGCAAGGCCCGGGCCCCCGCCGAGTCGGTCGCCCCGAGCGCGACCGCCGTCAGCGCCGGCGCCGACTGATCGCAAAGGACACGACCATGGCTATCACCACCACCGATTCATTTCTCGACGGCGCGGATGCCCGCCCCGCCGAGGTCTCGCCGCTTGCCCGGCTTCGCAGCACGTTGCGCCTGTGGCGTCAGCGCACGATCGAGCGGTCGATGCTGGCGCACATGACCCAGCGCGACATCTCGGACATGGGCATGACCGAAGCCGATGTCCGCTACGAGATGGACAAGCCCTTCTGGCGCGCCTGAACCGCCACTCTCCGGCGCGCGGTCCCCGGGCCGCGCGCCGGTCCGTGTCTTGCGTGTAGTCTCCAGCCGCAGTGTATGAGTCACCGGATGCCGCGAGACACCGATCTGCCCCTGTCGCCGCCGCCTGTCGCGGACCGGCGCCTGACGCCTGTTCTGATCGCCGTGCTGGCGATGCTGACGGCGTTCACGCCGATGTCGATCGACATGTATCTGCCGGCGTTCCCGACCATCCGCGGCGATTTCCAGGCCAGCACCGCCGAGATCCAGCTCAGCCTGTCGGCCTTCATGCTGGCCTTCGGCTTCGGCCAGATCTTCTACGGCCCGCTGGGCGATCATTTCGGCCGCAAGCCGGTGCTGATCACCGGCGTCGTGCTCTACATCGCCTCCAGCGCATTGTGCGCGCTCGCCGACAACGCCCAGCACCTGATCGCGCTGCGGGCCATCCAGGGCCTGAGCGCCTGCGCCGCGCCGGTCATGGCGCGCACCATGGTCCGCGACCTCGCCGAGCGCGACCGCGCCGCGCAGGTGATGTCGGTGCTGATGGCCTCGGTCAGCATGGCGCCGATGCTGGCGCCGCTGATCGGCAGCACGGTGATGGACCTGTTCGGCTGGCGCGCCATCTTCCTGACCCTGGCGCTGTTCGGCACCATCGCGCTGATCGCGGCCAGCTTCATCCTGAAGGAGACGCTGCGGCCGGAACTGCGCGGACCGCTGGCCTTCGGCGGCATCATCCGCCGTTTCGGCGAGCTGCTGACGGCCCGCACCTTCATGGGCTACGCGCTCACGACCGGCTTCCTGTTCGGGGCGATGTTCTCGTTCATCTCGACCTCGTCCTTCGTGCTGATCGGGGTCTACAAGCTCAGCCCGATGACCTATTCGCTGGTGTTCGGCGCCTCTGTCGTGGCGATGACGATCGGCGCCACGGTCAACAGCCGCATGACGCGGCGCGTCGGGGCCGACGTGATGCTGCGCCGCGCCTGCTGGCTGCCGGCCGTCGCCGGCGTGCTGCTGATCGCCTACGGCGTCATCGAATCGCAGACCGGCGCGCTGGGCTGGATCCCGATTCCGTTGCTGTCGATGAGCCTGATCACCTCGATGTCGTTCATCGCGCCCAACTCGACCGCCTGCGCCCTGCAGCGCTACCCGCACATGGCCGGCGCCGCCGCCTCGCTGCTGGGCGTGGTCCAGTTCGGCTGCGGCTCGATCTTCGGCGCCCTGGTCGGCCTGCTGATGAGCGGCAGCGTGCTGCCGATGACGCTGTTCATGGGCATGGGCGGCCTGCTCTGCTTCGCCGCGCACCGGTTGCTCGTACGCGAGTGACGGCCCGATACTCCCGGTGACCGGCCGGGAGCATCGCATGACCTTCTCCATCCTCGCCCGCTGCCCCGCCACGCGCATGCTGGGCATCGCCACAGCGACGCGATCCTTCGCCGTGGGTTCGCGCGTGCCCTTTGCCGCCGCGCGGCTCGGCGTGGTCGCGATCATGGCCAAGGCCGATGCGCGGCTGGGTCATTTCGCGATGAGCCAGCTCGCCGCCGGACACAAGGCGCAGGCCACGCTCGACGCCGTGGTGCGCAACGATTCATGGCCGGAGTACCGCCAGCTCGCGGTGATCGACGACGACGGCGCGATCGCCGCGCGCACCGGCAGCGAGGCGGTGGCCTGGGCCGGCCACGACGTCAGCGACAACCTGGTCGTGCTGGGCAACGTGCTGCCCGGCCGCCAGACCATCGATGCGATGAAGGCTCGCTTTTTCGCCACGGACGGCCAGCCCTTCGAGGACCGGCTGCTGCTGGCGCTGGAGGCCGGCCGCGACGCCGGCGGCCAGATCGGCGGGCAGGTTTCGGCCGCGCTGCTTGTCTACGACCAGGACCGCTTCGCGCGCGTCGACCTGCGCGTCGACCAGCACGAGGAGCCGGTGGGCGAGCTACGGCGCGTCTTCGAGGCCTACCGGCCGTACATCCCCTACTACGTGCAGCGCCAGCGCGATCCGCGTGTGCCGCCGTGGCACGAGTGGAAGCCATAAGCTCTCATCGGAACGCCATCCACAGCAGCGAGATGCCGGCTATCAGCATCACGCCATCGATAAGGCGGCGGAAGAGTTCGGGCTTCATGTCGCCCAGGAAGCGTCGGGCAATGAACGGGCCGACCATCAGCGAGGCGCCGACGATCAGGCCGTGGACGATCGCCTCCACCGGCAGCGCGCCCGAGACGCGGAAGGTCGCGGCCTTGCTGAGGTACATCACGAGTGAGGTGGCCGCCTCGGTGGCGATGAAGGCGCCTTTCACCAGGCCGTAGGCCGTGAACGCCGCCACGCTGAGCGGCCCGGTCGAGGCGACGATGCCGGTGAGGAAGCCGATCGCGGCGCCGATCAGCGCCAGGTGCCACCAGCCGAGCGTCACCTGACGCGCCGCCAGCCAGCGCCGCCCCGGGATCATCAGGATGAAGAAGACGCCCAGCGCCGCATCGACCACCTGCGCCGGCAGGACCAGCAGGGTGCGCGCGCCCAGTGCCGCGGCCGGCGCGGCGGCCAGGGAATAAGCGGCGGTGGCCTTCCAGTCGACCTCGCGCCACCACGCCAGGATCTTGCTGGCGTTCGACATCGTCGCGGCGATGGCCATGATCGGGATGGTCTGCTGCGGCCCGTACTGCGCCACCAGGATTGGGATCAGGAAGATCGAGGCGCCGGTGCCGACGATGCCGCTCAGCGTGCCGGCGAACAGGCCGACCGCCAGGACGAGCAGCAGGTCGAGCGCGCCGCCCACCCGCTCAGCGCCTCAGATCGATCATCTCGACGACGCCCTGGTCCGTGCCCACCGCCAGGCTCCAGCCGCCCGGCGACCAGGCCAGCGCGCTGACCTGACCGTCGCCGGCCAGCTTGATCACCGCGCTGCGCCTTGTCTTGCTGTCGCCGAGCTGCACCTCGCCGGTGTCGAAGCCGGCGGCGATGAAGGAATCGGCGGGATGGCCGGCGATCGCCGTCATGATGCCCGCGCCCTCGTCGCCGAACTGCACCGGCGGCTTGCCCTCGGGTCCCTTGCCGGCGAAGGGCCAGCCGGTGAACAGGCTGGTCGCGGTGCCGAACAGGTAGCGCGCGTCATGCGACCAGGCGAGCTGCTTGACCTTCACCGGATAGCCCGACATCTGCATGTCCTTGCCCGTGGCCAGGCGCCAGACATGCAGCGCGTTGTCCTGCGTGCCGGTGGCGATGAACTTCGAGTCGGGGCTGTAGCGCACGGCGACATGCGAGCCCTTCCATTCCAGCTTGCGCGGCTGGGCGTCGGCCGGCTTCAGCACGTGGATGGTGACGCCGCCGTAATGCGCCGCCACCAGGCGCGAGCCGTCGGGGCTGAAATCGATGTCGGCGACCGTGCTGGGATGCGGTGCCAGCAGGCGACGGCCGGCCGGGCCATGCACGATGACCTCCTTGCCGGCGACGGCGGCGAACGTGCCGGTCCTGGCATGGGCGACCAGACGCTCGAGCCAGCGACCCCTGACCGTCTCGATCTCCTGCACCGCATCGGCGTGGCGCAACAACCGGCCGTCGTCGCCGCCGCTGATGAAGCCGTCGCCGGTGGGATCGGCGACGATCGAGAGCGCCACGCCCTTGTGCGCCGGCTCCGGCGGCGCGGGCGCGGCCTCGCTCGTCGGATCGATGCGCCAGACACGCCCATCGCCGCCCGCCACGCCCAGGATCCGGCCGGCGCGATCGTAGGCGAGGCCGCTGACCCAGGCGCCGGTCTCGAGGCGCCGGCGCGGCGGCAGCTGCTGCGCGAAGCCCGGTACGCTCATCGCGCGGTGCAGGCCGCGAAGCCGCGCCGCAGCTGCTCGCCGTCGAGCTTGCGGCCGATGAAGACCAGCTTGCTCGAACGCTTCTCGCCGTCCTTCCAGGGATTGCCCCAGTCGCCGTCCATCATCATGTGGACGCCCTGGAAGACGTATTTTTTCGACGCGCCTGAGATGTCGAGGATGCCCTTGCTGCGGAAGATCTCGGTGCCGAACTCGCGCAGGATGGTCGAGATCCAGCGCTGGAACTTCTGGTCGTCGATCGGCTTGTCGCTGGTCAGCGAGACGCTGCCGATGTTCTCGAGATGGTCGTGATGATGATCGTGGGTCGGGTCGTCGCAGTGTTCGTGATCGTGGTCGTGCAGGTGATGATGACCTTCGTCGAGGAAGTCGGGCTCGATCTCGAGGATGCGCTTGAGGTCGAAGGCATGGCGGTCGAGGATCTCGGCCAACGCCACGGCGCTCTTCTGCGTGCGGTGCAGCCTGGCGTAGGGATTGATCTGGCGCAGCCGCGACTCGACCGTGGCCAATTCCTCCGGGCTCACCAGGTCGGTCTTGTTGAGCAGGATCACGTCGGCGAAAGCCGCTTGCTCGCGCGCCTCGACGCCGTCGTCGACATGCAGCAGGAAATGGCGCGCATCGACCACGGTGACGATCGCGTCCAGCCGCGTGCGGCTGCGCACCTCGTCGTCCTGGAAGAAGGTCTGGGCCACCGGTCCGGGATCGGCCAGGCCGGTCGTCTCGACGATGATGCCGTCGAGCGTGCCCGGACGCTTCATCAGCCCGCCGATGACGCGGATCAGATCGCCGCGCACGGTGCAGCAGATGCAGCCGTTGTTCATCTCGAAGATCTCTTCGTCGGTATCGACGACGATATCGTTGTCGATGCCCAGCTCGCCGAACTCGTTGATCACCACGGCGTACTTGCGGCCGTGATTTTCCGTGAGGATCCGGTTGAGCAGGGTGGTCTTGCCGGCGCCGAGATAGCCGGTCAGCACGGTGACAGGGACTTGGGACATCGCGAACACTCCGCTGGCGCGCCCCCGCAATAGCGCCGGTGCCGCGTCCCGTCCAGACGCGATCCCCTTTCGCGGCCAAGGGGGATTCGGGGTAAGCTGACCCCGCAGGGGGATAGAGGGTCACAGCGGCCAGGGCATGGACAGCAATCTCTTCAAGTACGTCTGGCGCAACAGCCGGCGCGAGCAGCTCATCATCCTGGGCCTGGTCGTGCTGGCGCAGGTCTTCTATTTCGCCTCGCTGAACATCCCCAAGACCATCGTCAACGACGGCATCGAGGGCAAGGCGTTCAAGACCGCCCAGACCGTGCCGTTCCTGCGCATCAACCTGCCGATTCCGTCCTTCATCTCCGACGCGGGCTCGGTCCGCCTCTTCGACGGCTTCCACCTGGCGCAATGGCCCTACCTGGTGGGCATGAGTTGCCTGTTCCTGGTGATGGTGACGATCAACGGTCTGTTCAAGAAGACCATCAACACCCAGAAGGGCCGCATGGGCGAGCGCATGCTGCGCCGCCTGCGCTACCAGCTCTACGACCGCATCCTGCTCTTCCCGCCGGCGCATTTCCGCAAGGTCAAGCAGGCCGAGCTGGCGGGCATGATCAACAACGAGATCGAGCCGCTCGGCGGCTTCATCGGCGACGCCTATATCCAGCCCGCCTTCCTCGGCGGCCAGGCGATCACCGCCCTGCTGTTCATCGTGCTGCAGAATTTCTGGCTCGGCCTGGTCGTCATTTCCGTGCTGGCCGTGCAGGCCTTCGTCATTCCCCGCCTGCGGCGCAAGATCATCGCGCTGGGCAAGCAGCGCCAGATCACCGCCCGGCAGTTCTCCGGCCGCGTCGCGGAGACGGTCGACGGGCAGCAGGAAGTGCACGTGCACGCCGCGTCGAACTACGAGCGCGCCGACATCGTCGGCCGGCTGGGCCGGATCTTCCACATCCGCTTCGAGCTGTTCCAGCGCAAGTTCACCGCCAAGTTCCTCAACAACCTGCTGGCGCAGATGACGCCGTTCCTGATCTATCTGATCGGCGGCTACTTCGTGCTGTTCGGCGACATGCAGGTCGGTGCCGTGGTCGGCGTGCTGCTGGCCTACAAGGACCTGCCGGGACCGGTGAAGGAGCTGATCGACTGGGACCAGCAGCGCCAGGACATGCAGCAGCGCTACGAGCAGGTGATCGAGCAGTTCGAGCCCGAGGGCATGCTGCCGCCCGAGCTGCAGGCGATTCCCGACGCCGCGGCGCCGTCGCTCACCGGCGACGTCCGGTTGAGCGGCGTGGTCGTGACCGAGGAAAGCGGCGTGCGCGCGCTCGACGGCGTATCCCTGAGCTTCCCGCTCGGCCAAAAGGTCGCCGTGGTCGGCGGTCCCGGCGGCGGCAAGGAGATGCTGGCGCAGGTCGTCGCCCGCGTCGTGTCGCCCAACGGCGGCGGCGTGGCGATCGGCGAGCGGGATCTGGCGATGCTGCCCGAGGCCACCGCCGGCGCCCGGCTGTCCTATGTCGGCCAGGACGTCTACCTGCTGCCGGTGACGATCCGCGACAACATCCTCTACGGCCTGAAGTTCCGGCCGCTCGTGGCGGCCCGGTACGAAGGCGCGGCGGCACGACACCGTGAGATCGAGGAGCGCGAAGCCCTGCGCGCCGGCAATCCGCCACTCGACGTCACCGCCGATTGGGTCGACTACCAGGCCGCCGGCGCCACCGGGCCGGACGACATCGATCATCGCATCATCGAGGCGCTGGCCGTGGTCGAGCTCGAGGCCGATGTCTACCGCTATGGCCTGCGCGGCACGATCGATCCGGAAGCGCGGCCCGCGGTGGTGTCGGCGATCCTCGAGGCGCGCCGCGAGCTGCACAAGCGGCTGACCGATGCGGCCTTCGCCGGGCTGGTCGAGCCGTTCGACCGCGGCCGCTATAACCGCAACATGTCGGTGGCCGAGAATGTGCTGTTCGGCACGCCGGTTGGCCGCACCTTCGATCCGGAGAACATCACCGCCAATCCCTACATGCGGCGCGTGCTCAACGAGCTGGAACTGGCCACGCCGCTGGCCGAGATGGGCGTCGAGATCGCCCGCACCATGGTCGAGCTGTTCGCCGACCTGCCGGCCGGCCATCCGTTCTTCGAGCAGTTCAGCTTCATCGCCGCCGAGGACCTGCCCGACTTCCGCGCCCTGATCACGCGGCTCAGCGGCCGAACCGTCGGCGACCTCTCGTCCGAGGAGCGCGCGCGGCTGCGGGCCCTGCCCTTCCGCTACATCGAGGCGCGCCACCGCCTCGGCCTGATCGACGAGGCCATGGAGCAGCGCCTGCTCGCGGCGCGGCACGCCTTCGCCGACGGCCTGCCGCCGGAATACGCCAGCGCCATCGAGTTTTACGATGCCGAACGCTACAACGGCGCCGGCACCCTGCAGGACAACATCCTGTTCGGACGCCTGGTCTACGGTCAGGCGCAGGGCGCCGAGCGTATCGGCGATCTGATCACCGAGGTGCTCGACGGGCTGCAGATGCGCGCCGCCGTGGTCCAGGTCGGGCTCGACTACAATGTCGGCGTGGCCGGCAAGCGCCTGTCGGCAAGTCAGCGCCAGAAGGTCGGCATCGCGCGCGCCCTGATCAAGCGGCCCGACCTGCTGGTGCTCAACGAGCCCACCGCGACGCTCGATGCCGCGACGCAGCAGCGCCTGCTCGACCGGATTCTCGCGGCGCGCGGCGATCTGGGTGTGCTGTGGACGCTGAGCCGCACGGCCCAGGCGGAACATTTCGACGAGGTGATCGTCATGCAGGGCGGACGGATGACGGCGCGCGGCGCGCCATCGGCGCTGTCGGACGACAAGAGCTACACGGACCTGCTGGCGGCCGGGTGATTGCACAGGGGACGGACCATGAGCATCCACGAGGAAGTCGAGCTGCTGAAGGGCGTACCGCTGTTCTCCAAGCTGGAGCCCAACAAGCTGAAGCTGCTGGCCTTCACCAGCGAGCGCCTGACCTTCTCGCCCGGCCAGGATCTCTGCCGGCAGGGCGACATGGGCGATGCGATGTACGTCGTGCTCGGCGGCACCGCCGACATCATCATCGAGACGCCCTCGGGGCCGCACAAGGTGGCCGAGCTGAGGAAGAACGGCTTCGTCGGCGAGATCGCCATCCTGTGCGACGTGCCGCGCACCGCCACCGTCACCGTGCGCGAAACGCTCACGGCGCTGAAGATAACCAAGGAGCTGTTCTTCCGCATGGTCACCGAGTTCCCGACCATGGCGGTCGAGATCATGCGCGAGCTGGCCCACCGCCTCGACGACACCAACCGACAGCTCAGCGCCATGAGGACCAGGGCCGCCTGATCTTCACGCCATGAGCCGTCTCGACTCCTTCATCCGTCGCATGCAGGCGCAGCGCGACTGCCTCAATTACGTGGCGCCGATGGTGCGCGACATGCCGGGCCCGATCCTCGAGGTCGGCCTGGGCAACGGCCGCACCTACGACCACCTGCGCGAGCTCTTCCCGGGCCGCGCCATCCACGTCTTCGAGCGCGAGGTGCGCGCCCATCCCGACTGCATCCCGCCCGACTCGCTGCTGTTTCTGGGCGAGGCGCGCGAGACCACGGCCACCGCCTGCCGCTCGCTCGAAGGCGCCGCGGCGCTGATCCATTCCGATCTCGGCACCGGCGACCAGGCCGCCAACGCCGCGATGGGACGCTGGCTGGGACCGGCGCTCGACCGGCTGCTGGCGCCCGGCGGCTATGTCGTGGCCAACCAGCCGCTCGAGGTGCCGCGCTGGGAGCGGTTGCCCGAGCCCCCCGGCGTGCCGCGCGATCGCTATTACCTCTACCGCGCCGGCTAACGGCGGATCAGCCGCAGCAGCACCAGCAGCACGATGGCGCCCAGCACGGCGCCGAAGAAGCCCGCGGTCTGGCCGGGCCGGTAGATGTGCAGCGCCTGGCCGCCATAGGTGGCGATGATCGAGCCGACGATGCCCACCACCGTCGTGGCGATGAAGCCGCCGACGTCGCGCCCGGGCGTCAGGAAGCGCGCCAACAGGCCGACGAAGAAGCCGATGACGATCGTGATCAGTAGCGCGCCGAGATCCATGACGTCCTCCGGTCGGGTCCGCCGACCATCCATCCTATCATCCGCGTGCCGTGCATCGCTTCCGTGACAGGATCGCCATGCACGCCGGCCGCCGGCTTCGATAAAGTCGGGGCCCGAGGAAACGGTTCCTGAGGATTCAACGCAGTGACAGAAGAAGCGCTCCCGCTGCAGGGCATCCGGGTGCTCGATGTCAGCTCCTTCATCGCCGCGCCGGCGGCGGCCGTCGTGCTGGGCGACTGGGGCGCCGACGTCATCAAGATCGAGCCGCCGGGCGTGGGCGACCCGCACCGCCAGAGCTGGCGCAACGCCAGCTACCCGCAGGCCGGCGTCAACTTCACCTGGCAGCTCGATGCGCGCAACAAGCGTTCGCTGGCGCTCGACCTGAAGGCGCCCGAGGGCCGCGCCGCGCTGTTGCGCCTGATCGCCCAGGCCGACGTGATGATCATCAACTTCCCGCCGCCGGTGCGCGAGCGGCTGAAGCTCGCCTGGGAGGACATCGAGCCGGTCAACCCGCGGCTGATCTATTTCTCGCTCACCGGCTATGGCGAGAGCGGCCCCGACCGCGACCGGCCGGGCTTCGACGTCACCGCCTTCTTCGCCCGTTCCGGCATCCTCGACGCGGCGCGCTACGAGGGCCAGCCGCCGCATTTCTCCCTGCCGGCGCAGGGCGACCGCAGCACCGCCATGACCATCGTCTCGGCGATCATGATCGGCCTGTTCCGCCGCGAGCGCACCGGCAAGGGCGGCTGGGTCGGCACATCGCTCTACGCCAACGGCGCCTGGTCGAACGGCACGCTCACCCAGGCGGCGATGCTGGGCGCCACCCTGCCGCCGCGCCCGCCGCGCGAACGCGCGCGCTCGGCGCTGGGCCAGCAATACGTCACCAAAGACGGCCGCTGGTTCCTGCTGATCGCCAATCCCGAGGAGAAGCACTGGCCCAACATCGCGCGCGCGCTGGGCCACGAGGAGTGGCTGCAGGATCCCCGCTTCGCCGACCGCACCACGCGGCGCACCCATGCCGTCGAGCTGCTGGCGCTGATGGACGCGGAGATCTCGCAGAAGGACTGGTCGCACTGGAGCGCGGTGCTGAGCCGCATCGGCGTGCCGTTCGGCGAGATCGGCCGGGTGATCGACATTCCCGACGACGAGCAGGCGATACATGCCGGCATCGTCGTGCCCTGCGACGGCGAGGGCATCGCGCGTACGCTCAACAACCCGATCCGGCTGGGCTTCGCCCAGCCGCGCCGCGCCGGCAAGCCGCCGGCCGTCGGCGAGCACAGCGAGGAAATCCTGAAGGAAGCCGGCTACGCCGAAGCCGAGATCGCCGCGATGAAGGCCAGGGGCGTCGTCGGCTAGAGCGGCGTGCGGCTTATCGGGCGCACCCTGTCGTCCCGAGCGTAGCGAGGGATCCAGGCGGCTTCCCTATATCCCTCGCTACGCTGGGGATGACAGGCAGACTCTGATTTTGCGCTCGTTGCTCCAGGACGCCGTCCATTCGCGTCCCGTTGAGGTGTTGACCCACCCCCTCGCGGCGCGGGAGGCTGCGGCGCGAGGAAACGCCCGAGGATGAGAATGGCCAACCTGCCGACCTACGAAGTGCACGCCTGCAAGTACGCCCATCTGCCGCGCAAGGCGCACGAGGTGCAGATCATGGCCGATCCGCACGATGGCGATCATCCGATGGATTATTTCGTCTGGGTGGCGATACCGCTGGGCGAGGACGGCAAGCGGCTGGTCGGCGGCCAGCCGATCGTGATCGACACCGGCTTCAGCGAGGCGGTGGGCACACAGCGCGGCCGCCAGATGCTGCGCTCGCCGGTGCTCACCCTGCGCGATCTCGGCGTCGAGCCCAACGACGTGCAGGACGTCATCGTCACCCATCTGCACTACGACCATGTCGGCGGCTGGGCGATGTTTCCCAGCGCGCGCTACCACGTGCAGGACAGCGAGATGCAGTTCGCCACCGGCCGGCACATGACCAGGAAGGCGTTCCGCCACGCCTACGAGGTCGAGGAGGTGGTGGCGATGGTGCGCCACCTCTATGGCGATCGCGTCGTGTTCCACGATGGCGACGGCGAGATCGCGCCCGGGCTGAGCGTGCACCACGTCGGCGGCCACACCATGGGCATCCAGTCGGTTCGCGTGTGGACGCGCAACGGCTGGCTCGTGCTCGCCTCCGACGCGGCGCACTACTACTGGGGCATCGAGGACGACAAGCTGTTCGCCATCGTCTTCAACGTCGCCGACATGCTGGCGGGCTACGACAAGCTGAAGAAGCTCGCCGACGGCCGCGTCGAGATGGTGGTGCCCGGCCACGACGCGCGGGTGATGGAACGCTATCCGCCCTCCAGCGAGGCGCTGAAGGGCTGGGCGGTCAGGCTGGATTAGCCGCCGCGCGCAGCGCCGCCCAGCTCGCCCGCTTCACCCGCGGCCGGCCCTCGCGCTGGCCGGCTTCGCTCTCGGCCTTGTCGATGCGCTGCCAGCCGGCGGTGTCGATAGGCACGACGCCGCGCGAAGCGAGCAGCGCGTCGAGACCCTCCGGGCCCGGCCTGGACGAGGACGCGAGATCGGCGAGCAGGCGCTCGGCGACGGCGAAGGAATCGGCGCGATTGGTCGGGATCGTGCCGCTCGGTCCGCGGCGCGCCCAGCCGACGACGTAGACGCCGGGCAGTCCGCTCACCCGCCCCTCGTCGTTGGCGACGCGGCCGCGCTCCAGCGGCAGGCCTTCAGCCAGCGTCGCGTCGTAGCCGATGCAGGTGGTCACCAGGTCGGCGGGCGCGTAGGAGCCGTCGGCGAAGTTGATGCCGACCACGCGGCCATTCTCGCCGCTCAACGCCAGCGGCGCGCGATGGAAGCGGAAGCCGAGCGCGACCGGCTTGCTGCCCGGCGCATTGGCCGAGAAGCCGCGCAACGCCTCGATGTTCTTCTGCTTGCGCAGGCGCTCGGGCGTCGGATCGCTGTCGGGCGCGGCGACGCCGGCGACATCGGCCGCATCGACCAGCGCCACGGCGCGCGCCAGGCGCCCCATCTCGTTGAGCTCGTTGATGGTGAAGCTGGCCTCGGCCGGCCCGCGCCGGCCATAGAGCGTCACCGTCTCCAGCTCCATCGCGGCGATCGCCGCCTGGGCGCGCGGATCGATGTCGGACTTCGCCATCTCCTCGGCGGTCTTGGCGAAGACGCGCGCGACGTCGATGGCGACGTTGCCGTTGCCGATCACCGCGACGTGCCGCGCCTCGGCGATCGTCGCGGCGAGATCGACGGCGTCGGGATGCGCGTTGAACCAGTCGACGAAGCGCAGCGAGCCCATCACGCCGTCGAGATCCTCGCCGGGAATGCCCAGCCTGCGGTCGCGGCCGCAGCCCGTGGCGACGATCACCGCGTCGTAGGTCGCGCGTAGATCCTCGAGCGCCACGTCGCGGCCCAGCTCGACACCGCCGAGGAAGCGCACGCCCGGCTTGGCCAGCAGCCGGTCGAACTGGCGCGTCACGCCCTTGGTGCCCTGATGGTCCGGCGCCACGCCGTAGCGCGCCAGGCCGAACGGCGCGGGCAGGCGATCGATGATGTCGATGCGCGCGTCCGGCCGCGCGCGGGTCAGCGCATCGACGGCGTAGAAGGCCGACGGGCCGGCGCCGACGACGACGATCGAGGGGGCGATGGCGGGCTCCGTGCTGCTCATGGCGTTCGCCGCGACCTTGGCCGAGGCGCCGGTTGACGGCAAGCGATGTCGCTGTCTTGAGTGCCGCCATCATCGAGGGGAGCGGACAATGTCGTTCGAGTTGTGGCTGGCCTTCTGCGCGGCGGCGAGCCTGGTGCTGATCATCCCGGGCCCGACGGTGGCGCTGGTGATCGGCTATGCCCTCGGCGAGGGCAGGCGGGCGGCGCTGGCGATCGTCGCCGGGGTGGCGCTGGGCGACCTGACGGCGATGACGCTGTCGCTGCTGGGCGTCGGTGCGCTGCTTGCCGCCTCGGCCGAGCTCTTCGCCGTGCTGAAATGGGTCGGCGCGGCCTATCTGGTCTATCTCGGCATCAAGCTGTGGCGCGCGCCGGTCGGCGCCGAGGCCGAGGCGGCGATCGAGCGCCGGCCGGCCTGGACCATGATGGCGCACGCCTATGCCGTCACCGCGCTCAATCCCAAGAGCATCCTGTTCTTCGTCGCCTTCGTGCCGCAGTTCATGGACGCCGCGACGCCGGTTACGCCGCAGGCGGCGCTGCTGGTCGTCACCTTCGTGACCCTGGCAACGATCAACGCCGGACTCTACGCCCTGCTCGCCGGCCGCGCCCGCTTCGTGATCCGCAGGCCCGCGGTGCGCCGCGCCGTGAACCGCGTCGGCGGCGGCGTGCTGATCGGCGCCGGCGTGATGACGGCGATGATCAAGCGGGCATGACATGAAAAGGGGCGCCTTTCGGCGCCCCTGAGTTGGCCGGCTACAACCCGGCACTCTCCCGCGAGACGGGAGAGGGAGCTCGTTGCGCTCAGACGCGCTCGATCACCATGGCGATGCCCTGGCCGACGCCGATGCACATGGTGCACAGCGCATAGCGGCCGCCGGTTTCCTCGAGCTGGTTGACCGCGGTCATGATCAGGCGCGCGCCGCTGGCGCCCAGTGGATGGCCGATGGCGATCGCACCGCCATTCGGGTTCACGTGACAGGCGTCGTCGGGCAAGCCGAGCTGGCGCAGCACCGCCAGGCCCTGCGCCGCGAACGCCTCGTTGAGCTCGACGACGTCCATGTCGGCGATCTTCAGGCCGGCGATCTGCAGCGCCTTGCGGCTGGCCGGCACCGGGCCGATGCCCATGACGCGCGGCGGCACGCCGGCCGACGCCGTGGCGAGGATGCGCGCGCGCGGCTTCAGTCCGTATTCCTTCGCCGCCTTCTCCGACGCGACGATCATGGCGGCGGCGGCATCGTTGATGCCCGAGGAATTGCCGGCGGTGACCGAACCGCCGTCGCGGAAGGCGGCCGGCAGCTTGCTCAGCCCCTCCATGGTGGTGTCGAAGCGCGGATGCTCGTCGGCATCGACGATCTTCTCGGTCTTGCCGACCTTCACCGTGACCGGGATCAGCTCTTTCTTGAAGAAGCCCTTCTCGGTCGCCTTCTTGCAGCGCTGCTGGCTGCGATAGGCGAAGGCGTCCTGGTCGACGCGGCTGACCTGGTGCTCCTGGGCCACGTTCTCGGCCGTCTGGCCCATGGCGTCGACGCCGTAGCGCTTGACCATCGCCGGGTTGACGAAGCGCCAGCCCAGCACGGTGTCTTCCATCTTCATGCCGCGGTCGAAGGCCGATTGCGGCTTGCCCATCACGTAGGGCGAGCGGGTCATGCCCTCGACGCCGCCGGCCACCATCACCTGCGCCTCGCCCAGCCTGATGGCGCGCGCCGCCATGCCGGTGGCTTCCATGCCCGAGCCGCACAGGCGGTTCACCGTCGCGCCGGCCACCTCGACCGGCAGGCCGGCCAACAGCCCGGCCATGCGTGCCACGTTGCGGTTGTCCTCGCCGGCCTGGTTCACGCAGCCGTAGATCACATCGTCGACCGCGCCCCAGTCGACATCGGTGTTGCGCTCCATCAGCGCCTTGATCGGCAGCGCCGCCAGATCGTCGACCCGCACCGCGGACAAGGCGCCGTTGTAGCGGCCGATAGGGGTGCGCACGGCATCGCAGATGAAGGCGTCTGTCATGGTCTTCCTCCCGATGGTCCGACAGAATCGCGTTCCTGCCCCGATATCATTCGCCCTCGCCGGAGTCGAAGGCGAATTTGCGGCGGATTCGCGGGGGCGGCCATGCGCGGGGTGGCGCGCTCCTTGCTCGCGCCTTGCGAAGCCCGCGTTTATCGCCCACATCGTGTCGTCGTCATGCTGCGGCCACGTCAGGATGGCAACGTCTGTCCGGCCCGCGCAGAAGGGATCGAACCCATGGCTTTCACCGGTCTCGTCGATCGTGCCCTGGATCGGGTCTCGCGCACGTTCAGGGGTGTCGCGACCGGCGCGCGCGAGGTGGTGGGCGCGCCGCTGCGGCCCGACCTGCCCGAGGACGACATACCGCGCCTGAAGGCGCGCATCGAGGCCTGCCTGTCCGGTCCGGGCGGCGAGACGGCCGCCCGCGTACGCGCCGCCGAACTGGGCAGCGCCTACCTGACATTGTCGCCGGAAGGCCGTCGCCGCTTCCTGCTGATCCTGGCGCGCGACTACGCGCTCGACCGCGCGGCGCTGGCGGCCACGGTGGCGCGCTGGCAGGAAGCCACCGACGACAAGGCGCGGGCGA
Source organism: Reyranellaceae bacterium (assembly GCA_050183765.1). Lineage (GTDB taxonomy): Bacteria > Pseudomonadota > Alphaproteobacteria > Reyranellales > Reyranellaceae > JAFAZJ01. Next base: position 122,245 of record JBFXAZ010000002.1, read on the forward strand.
AGGCCGAGGCCGAGCTGCGCGAGGCGCTGGAGACGCCGGCGACGCAGTTGCTGGCGCTGTTCAACGGCCTGCCCGAGGGTGTGAAGTTCATCGTCGACCTGCGCGCCGAACTCCTGAAGCTGGGCCGCGGCGATCCCGCCGTGGCGCGCCTGGCCGACGACCTACGCCGCCTGCTGGCGATCTGGTTCGACGTCGGCTTCCTCGACCTGCGCAGCATCGACTGGCACACGCCGGCGGCGCTGCTCGAGAAGCTGATCACCTACGAGGCGGTGCACACCATCCATTCCTGGAGCGACCTGAAGAACCGCCTGGATTCCGACCGGCGCTGTTTCGCCTTCTTCCATCCCCGCATGCCGGACGAGCCGCTGATCTTCGTCGAGGTGGCGCTGGTCGACGGCATGGCGGGCGACGTGCATCGCCTGCTCGACGAGGCGGCGCCGACGCGCGATCCCGAGGACGCCAACACCGCGATCTTCTACTCGATCTCCAACTGCCAGGCCGGCCTGGCCGGCGTCAGCTTCGGCAACTTCCTGATCAAGCGCGTCGCCGCCGAGCTCAAGCGCGACCTGCCCAACATCAGGAATTTCGCCACGCTCTCGCCAATCCCCGGCTTCCGCTCCTGGCTGCTCAAGACTTTGGAAGCCGAGGGCGACAAGCTGCTGTCGGACGAGGAGATCGATCACCTCGCCTCGGTGTCGCCGCCGCCCGCCGACGCCCCTGAAGTGCCGCGCGGCGCCGGCGCCATCGCGCGCCTGGTGAGCGGCGGCGACTGGACCAAGCAGCCCGCCGCCGAGATCGCGTTGAAGCCGGTGCTGATCCGGCTCTGCGCCCGCTTCCTGCTGGGCAGCAAGGACGGCCGCGCGCTCGATCGCGTCGCGCATTTCCATCTCAGCAACGGCGCGCGCGTCGAGCGCCTGAACTGGCTCGGCGATGCCTCGCCCAACGGCCTGCGCCAGAGCTGCGGCCTGATGGTGAACTACCGCTATCGCCTCGAAGACGTCGACGCCAACCACGAAGCCTACGCCGACGGCACCATCGTCGCGTCGGGCGAGGTGAAGAGGCTGGCGAAGGCGTGAGATTCAAGATTCGGACGTCCATTTGCAGATAGCGCATTGGGCCGCCAAATATCCAAAATTGCACTTGCCCAGCCAATGCTAAACTATAATTATATACAACTATAAGAGCAGGGGGAGGCTCTCATGTCTCGTCATTGGTTCATCCGTCTTCTTATCGCAGCGTGGTTGATCTGCGTCGCCGGTGGTGCTTTGGCAGTCCCGCAGGTATGTCGCCTCAATCAGCTGGGCGGCTTTGAGGATGCGTGGAAGCGTGCGAAGAGCGTTTTGCCGACTGACATTACCGATGACCCAAGGCGGGCCACGGTCTACATCGAAAAGTCAGAGGCCGGTTACTATTATCACTCGAATTTCAAGACTCCCGGCCATGACTATCCAACCAAGGTTGGAACACCTGACCTTTCCGATGCGAAGGTCGCATTTGTGAATATTGTTTTTGACAAACGACCTTCTACCTCAGAATGGAGGCAAACAGAGCGGATATTCGAAGAGAATGTTCAAGTAATCATCGATGTCAGCGCCTTAGGAAGCGACGGTCGCCCCTTGGTCGATATAGGCAAGGCAAGGAATGTTAGGATCGTCGATGCGCGAGGCGGACGGTCACTTGATTCCGAAGCACTAACCACGCAACGCCCACCACCGTCATTCATCTCAAGAATCGTCGGATGTTGCTTGTTTGGGCGTCCTCCGCACAAGGCCAAAGACATCGGCACAGCGCTCGCAAAGGAAACTGTTAGCATTCGCGATATCCGAGTTTTGAATGTTGCGAGAGATTCCGCAACGGAGTCTGCCATTAGTCAAAGTTCTCTCCAGCGCGCACTTCCCGGAAAGACGGCGGCCGACGTGACTACGGACGCTGTCATTGTCGATGCGCTGCGCGCTTCTCGCGGCAAGACAATGATTTTTGTCGGCCATGTAGAGGACGGTCACTATGTGATCCGCGATGCGAAGCAGGTGGAGGTTTACAAGATTCGGATAGAGCGACTGAGAGAAATTGCGCTCAAAGAGCGCGTACGCCTCATCGACATTGGATGCAAGACTGCTGAGCAGATTTCCGCCGATAATCTTGGCGTAGCCGTTATCACTGAATTCAATACCGTGGATGCCATCAACGCAATTAACGCCGCTGCTGGCCGCTCGAAGAACATGAGCGATTTGCTTAGCGGTTTGGCATCAGAGAATATCAAGCTTGTGATTGAAGAGAGCTTCCTTGAAGGGAGTGGTCGGACACTTTTGGGAGGATTCTGGTCCCGAACTCAGCAGAACTGGTTTGCTCGCGTAGCGGATTTTCGAGTGTGGCTGTCGTCGAACTAGCTGAAGATGCCCAATCGGTCTCCACACTAGAAGGCGCGCTCTCGGAGAATTCAGGATGGGAAGTGCTCAAGGAGTAGCAATCAACGAGCTTGTGCATCTATTGCATTCAAACGCGGCTGCTAAGCTAGCATCCGCAAGGAAGGAGAGTCCCGAGCTTGCACCTGTGCTTGATCTGGGCATTAAGGCCGGTGACGCACCGAGCACAGGCCCCGACCCGCTGATAGTTGCAAAAGCTCGACTAGCTGTGACGGCGTTGGGTTCGTTGAATGAGCCTCTCGGACGTACGAAGTCCGAACTTCTACAACTAGCTAATCGTAGTTCAAGATGGAGACTCTCAGTCCAGGTAGTCGCTGTCGTGGGAAGCACGGCAACAGTAGGAACGGTTGTGGGAGACCAAAAGACACTGAGCATCATAGTTGGCGCTATCGGCTCCCTTGGCTCGTTGTTGACGTTGTTTGCGGACGCGTTAGAGAAAAGAATAAGCCCAAAGCTAGGAACTATTCAGGATGCCTACGAGAAACTCCATAGTGAAGAGTTCAAGGCTCAAGCGATTTGTCAGTCCATTGAGCTCGCAATAAAGTACGAGGTGGCCCGACCCGAACTGGAGCAGTTGGTACAAGAGGCCAATGCCCTTGCGGAGAGAATAAACAACCTATTGGGGCAGGTTCGATAGCATACACTTCACTTGATCGAGAGTTGCTACCTTCCGTCCATACGATGCTGAGGTTTCAAAGCACCCTACTGTCGTTCTCAGCATCAGTGACACGCCGGACTAGCGCGCAATGCCCCTAACTGCGCTTATGAAGTGCGGAAATCACGGCCGGTTGAGATGCTTCAGCGGATGGCCGGGGCGCGGCCATTCGAACGACACCAGCTTGCCGGTCATCGACAAGGTGGCGTAGGCGGTGCGCAGGTCCTTGCCGCCGAAGCAGACGTTGGTGACCATCGGGTCGGGCAGCTTGAACTGATCGACGCGGCTGCCGTCGGGCCAGATGTCGGAGACGGCGCCGGTGATCAGCGTGGCGACGCAGATATGGCCGTCGCCGTCGACCGCCAGCGAGTCGAACATCTGGTAGCCGCCCAGGCCCACGACCACGCGGCCCTTCTCGCCGCGATAGGGGCCATTGGCCGATTCGATCTCGCCGGGGCCGGAGAGCTTGAACGACCAGCAGCGCGCCGTCGGCGTCTCGACGACGTAGAGCGTCTTGTCGTCGGGCGACAGGCCGCAACCGTTCGGGCGCTCGAGCGGGAAGATCTTCTGCTCGATCCTCGAGCCGTCGGCCCTGGCGTAGTAGACCGCGCCACGGTCGCTGTCGTGCTCGCGCGTCTTGCCGAGGTCGGTGAACCAGAAGCCGCCCGAGCTGTCGAAGACCAGGTCGTTGGGGCCGTTGAGGCGGCGCCCATCGCAGGAATCGTAGAGCGTCTCGAACTTGCCGGTCTCGGGATCGACCACCTGGATCGAGCCGGTCTTGTAGTCGGCGGGTTGCGTGCCCGGGAACAGCCGGCCATCGGGCCGCTCGATCCAGTTGAAGCCGCCGTTGTTGGTCACGTAGATCTTGCCACCGGGTCCCATCGCCGCGCCGTTGGGCCCGCCGCCGAGATTGGCGATGACATGGTTCTTGCCGTCGGGCGTGATGCGCGTGAGCGTCTGGCGCGCGATCTCGACCAGGATCACCGAACCATCGGCCATCGCCACCGGACCCTCCGGGAACTTCAGGCCCGACGTGATCTCCTTGAACTTCGGCTCGATGGTGTTGGTTTGCATGGCGTTCTCTCCCCTGCTGCTACGCTGATCAGCGGCCGGCAAATTTCGGCGCGCGCTTCTCGCGGAAGGCGGTGACGCCTTCGATGTGATCCTCGCTGGCGGCACAGCGGCGCTGCAGGTCGCGCTCGGCGTCGAGCTGCTGGTCGAGCGAGTTGGCGGCCGACTGCTCATAGGCGCGCTTGATCGCGGCATAGGTACCGGTCGGGCCCGACGCGAGCTTCAGCGCCAGCTTGCGCGCCTCCTCCATCAGCAGCGCATCGTCATGGACCTTCCACACCATGCCCATGCGCTCGGCGTCCTCGGCCATCACGGGCTCGCCCAGCATCGCCAGCGCCTTGGCCTTGCCCTCGCCCACCAGGCGCGGCAGGAACCAGGTGCAGCCCATGTCGGGCACCAGCGCGATGCGCACGAAAGCCTGGTCGAAGCGCGCCGAGCGCGCGGCCAGGATGATATCGCAGGCCATCGCCAGCCCGGCGCCGCCGCCGGCGGCCACGCCGTTGATCGCCCCCACCACCGGCTTTTGCAGACGGCGCACGGAACGGATCAGCGGGTTGAACAGCCGGTCCATGCCCGGCCCCGGGTCCGGCCGCTGCTGCGCGCTGCCCGACAGCACGCCGTCCTTGCTGGGCGCGATATCGGCGCCGGCGCAGAAGCCGCGCCCGGCACCGGTCAGGATCACCGCGCGCACCGCGGGGTCGGCGCCGGCCGCGCCCAGCGCGGCGATCAGCTCCTCGACCAGCTTCGGGTTCAGCGCGTTGAGCCGCTCCGGGCGGTTCAGGGTGATGGTCGCGACGCCGTCGGCGAGCGCGTAGATCAGCGTTTCATAGGCCATGGATTTTTCCTCCGCGCGGCGCAGAGTGGCATGGCCGATGCAGCGGGTGAAACACCGGGTTCCGCGCTGCGACCGCTTTGCCCCTTGCGCCGGTCGCGGGCGTTGGTTAATTCGGTACTGCGATACCGAATTGAGCGAGCATGTCGAGCATCCTGATCCTGATCGGCACCGAATCGGGCAACGCGCAGATGGTGGCGGAGGCGATCGAGCCCGAGCTGGCCGGCGCCGGCCACGACGTGAAGATCACCGACAAGGCGGTCACCGCGGCGGATTTCGCCGGGCACGACACGCTGCTGTTCGTCTGCGCCACGCATGGCTCGGGCGACATCCCCAGCAACATGTTCCCGCTGCACGAGGCGTTGGGCCGCGACAAGCCCGACCTGTCGGCGCTGCGCTACGGCGTGATCGCGCTGGGCGACATGACCTACCAGGACACGTTCTGCGGCGGCGGCAAGCAGATGGACAAGCGCCTGGCCGAGCTCGGCGCGCAGCGCATCGGCGAGCGGCTCGAGGTCGACGCCTCGACGCAGCCGCTGCCCGACGAGGATGCCGTCGTCTGGGTGAAGGACTGGGTGAAGCTGGTTTGACCGAATCCGCAGGTAGGGCCGCGTCGCTCCAGCGACGCCCTCATGAGCGTCGCTGGAGCGACGCGGCCCCAAGGCCTAGCTCTCGAACCACTTCGTGAAGTCGCCGATCGGCGCGCGGTCGGCGATCAGGTTGTTGGGCGGCTCATTCTCGTCGGCGTAGCCCAGCGCCAGGCCGCACAGCACGATCTGGTCGTCGGGAATGCCGAGCTCGCGGCGCACGACGGCCTGGTAGCGGCCGAAGGCGGCCTGCGGGCAGGTGTGCAATCCCTTCTCGCGCGCCAGCAGCATCAGCTGGTCGAGGAAGATGCCGCAGTCGATCCACTGGCCGTCGCCCATGTCGCGCTCGATGCACAGGATCATGCCGACGGGCGCGTCGAAGAAGTCGTAGTTCTTGCGGAACTGCTTCTCCATGCCCGCGGTGTCGCCGCGCGCCACGTTGAGCAGGGTGTAGAGCTGCTTCCCCACTGTCTTGCGCCGCTGGTCGTACACCGGACGGAAAACCTTGGGATAGACGTCGTACTCGCGGGTGTCGGGTTCCTGGGCGTCGATCGCCTTCTGGATCGCCGCCGACAGCCGCTTGCGCGCCGCGCCCGAGGTCACGTAGAGCTTCCAGGGCTGCAGGTTGCCGTTGGATGCCGCGTGGTTGGCGGTCTCGATGATCCATTCGACGGTGGCGCGTGGTACGCTATCAGGCTTGAACACGCGCATCGACCGGCGCGACAGAACCGCTTCGGAAACCTTCATCCTCACACCCTCATTCTTGCCGTGGCGACCATACACAGTGGCGCTTGCGCTTCGCCACAGCGCTTGGAATCCTGAGCCATGAACGCGACGCCCGCGCAGGGCCGCCTGACGGCGGTGCTGGGCCCCACGAATACCGGCAAGACCCATCTCGCCATGGAACGCCTGCTCGGCCACGAGTCGGGCATGATCGGCTTTCCGTTGCGCCTGCTGGCGCGCGAGAACTACGACCGGGCCATCAAGCGCGTCGGCGCCGGCAAGGTGGCGCTGATCACCGGCGAGGAAAAGATCCAGCCGCCCAATGCCCGCTATTTCATCAGCACCGTCGAATCGATGCCGGTCGAGCGGCCGGTGCAGTTCATGGCCATCGACGAGATCCAGATGGCCGCCGATCCCGACCGCGGCCACGTCTTCACCGACCGCCTATTGCACGCGCGCGGCCTGTCGGAGACCATGGTGCTGGGATCGGACACCATGCGGCCGCTGCTGCAGCGGCTGATCCCGTCGGTCGAGGTCATCGCCCGGCCACGCTTCTCCAAGCTGTCATACGCCGGCACCAAGAAGCTCAGCCGCATTCCGCGCCGCTCGGCCGTGGTCGGCTTCTCGATCAGCGAGGTCTACGCCATCGCCGAGACGGTGCGCCGGCAGCGCGGCGGCACCGCCGTGGTGATGGGCGCGCTCAGCCCGCGCACGCGCAATGCGCAGGTCGGCATGTTCGAGGCCGGCGAGGTCGACTACCTCGTCGCCACCGATGCCATCGGCATGGGCCTGAATCTGGATGTCGGCCATGTCTGGTTCGCAGGGCTGCGCAAGTTCGACGGCCGCAACCTGCGCCAGCTGCGCACCGACGAGCTGGCGCAGATCGCCGGCCGCGCCGGCCGGCACATGAGCGATGGCGGCTTCGGCACGACCGCCGAAGTCGGCCCGCTCGACCAGGAGATCGTCGAGGCGATCGAGAATCATCGGTTCGATCCGGTCCGCGCGATCAACTGGCGCAACAGCGACCTCGACTTCCGCTCGCTGTCCGCCCTGCTGTCGTCGCTCAACGCGCGGCCGGCGCATGTCGTGCTGCAGCAGGCGCGCGAAGGCGAGGATCACATCGCGCTGCAGAACCTTGCGGACAAACGCGATATCGCCGACGCCGCGCGCTCGGTGCAGCGCGTGCGCCTGCTGTGGGAAGTCTGCCAGATCCCCGACTTCCGCAAGACGATGAGCGAGGAGCACGCGACGCTGCTGGCGCAGGTCTTCGCCCATCTGACGTCGCCGGGCGAACGCCTGCCGGAGGACTGGGTCGAAAGTCACGTCAAGCGGCTGGAGCGCTACGACGGCGACATCGACACGCTGATGGCGCGCATCGCGCACACGCGTACCTGGACCTACATCTCGCATCGCGCCGGCTGGCTCGATCGCGCGCAGCACTGGCAGGAGCGCGCCGCGGCGGTCGAGGAAAGATTGTCCGACGCGCTGCATCAACGGCTGACGCAACGCTTTGTCGACCGCCGTACCGCTTTGCTGGTAAAGAGATTGAACGTTTCGGAGGAGTTGATGACGGGGGTGTCGGAGAACGGCGAGGTCACGGTCGAGGGCGAATCGCTCGGCCGCCTCGAGGGATTCCGCTTCGCGCCCCAGGCGGCCAAGGATGAAGCCGAGCAGCGCGCGGTGCTGACCACGGCGATGCGCGCGCTGCGCGACGTGATCCCGGCGCGCGTCGAGACATTCTCGGCGGCACCCGATACGGAGCTCTCGATCGATCCGCAGCTGCGCCTCGTGTGGGGCGGCGGGCCGGTGGCGCGCCTGCTTGCCGGGCCGGATCCACTGTCGCCCAAGGTCGAGCCGGTCGCCAGCGACCTGCTCGACGGGCCGCAGCGCGAGGCGGTGCGCCTGCGTTGCGCGAGCTGGATCGAGGCGCGCATCCGCGCCACCCTCCCCGACCTGATGGCGGCGCGCGACGCGGAGCTCTCCGGTCCGGCGCGCGGCCTGGTCTTCCAGCTCAGCGAGAAGCTCGGCGCCATGCCACGCGAGCCGGCCGAGGAACAGATCGCGGCGGTCAGCGACGAGGATCGCAAGGCGCTGGCGCGCGTCGGCGTGCGCGTCGGCGTCTATACCGTCTACATCCCGACCATGCTGAAGCCGGCGGCGATCCGCATGCGCGGCATGTTGTGGGCGATCGCCAACGGCCGCGACGAAACGCCGTCGATGCCCGGCGAGGGTCGCACCTCGATCGTCATGACGCCCGAGATGGATCGCGGCTTTCTCGTCGCCGTCGGCTACATGCCGCTGGGCGAGCGCGCGATCCGCGCCGACATCGTCGAGCGCCTCGCCTGGGCGGCGCGCCAGGCGGTGCGTGCCTCGCGCGATGGCGGCCGCAAGGAGCGCGAGCCGCAGCAGGGCAGGAAGCAGCCGCAGAAGGGCCGGCGCGAGAGCGCGGGCGACGCGCCCGTCGTCACCGAATGGATGATCGCCGCCGCGGCGCTGGGCGAGGATCCCGGCATCGCCGCGCCGGCGCCGCAGCAGGCCGAGCCGGAATCCGAACCCGCGCCGGAGCCGGTCGACGACGGATCGGCGCTGGCCTCGCGCGAGACCGACGGCTCGATCCCGGTGCCGCTGGCGTGGTCGTCTGCGGAGCGGCGCTGGATCGAGTTCGACGAGAATGCCAAGCCCAAGGCGCCGGCGCTGCCGCCGGGCCATTTCCGCGCCAGCGCCGAGATGCTGTCCCTGGTCGGCTGCACCGAGAAGGAGATGACCGAGATCCTGCGCGACCTCGGCTATCGCGTGCACCAGCCTTCCGAGCAGACCGGCCCGCAGCCGAGCTTCTCGATGAAGCCGCGCTTCGTGCGCGAGCGCGAGGAGCGGCGCGGTCCCGACAATCGCGAAGGCCGCCCGCCCCGGCGCCGCGATCGCGAGCGCGGACCGCGACCCGAGGACGGCGCGCCGCGCGGCGAAGGCGAGCAACGACCCCCGCGGCGCGAGCAACGCCCGCCGCGCCCGCGCGACGGCGAGGCGGCCCAGGCACCGCGTGCCGACCAGCCGCGCCGCGAGGGACCGCGCCAGGATGGCCCCCGCCATGAGGGCGCACGTCATGAGGGCGCACGGCACGACGGACCGCGCCGCGACGGTCCCCGCCGCGATGGACCGCGCCGCGAGGGCGGTCGCGACCGGCGCGATCCTGGCGGGCCGGAGTTCCGCCTGGTCGCCACCACCGAGAAGAAGAGCGACACGCCGGAATCGGATTCGCCCTTCGCCAAGCTGCTCGAGCTGAAGCTCGGCAAGAAGTAGCGTTGGCGCGATGCGGCTCGACAAGTGGCTGTGGCAGGCGCGGTTCTATCGCAGCCGGGCCATGGCCACGCGAGCCATCGAGACCACGCCGTTCCGCATCGACGGCCGCCCCACCGACAAGCCGCACGCCACAGTGGCGCCGGGCATGGTGCTGACCTTCGCGCACGGCGGCGGCGTCAAGGTCGTGCGCGTGCTGACCCTGGGCGAGCGGCGCGGCCCGGCGACCGAGGCGCGCACGCTCTACGAGACGGTCGACGGCGCCTGATCGCGCGATCGAGACAATTCCGCGGCGGTCCGCGCCTTGCGCGCGTGCGGCCTAACGGTTAGTAACGGCCCACTTTTTTCGACGTCGCGGATTTTCGGGAGCGCCCGATGGCCTATGTGGTCACCGAAGCCTGCATAAAGTGCAAGTACATGGACTGCGTGGAAGTCTGTCCAGTGGACTGCTTCTACGAAGGCGACAACATGCTGGTGATCAGCCCCGAGGAGTGCATCGACTGCGGGGTGTGCGAGCCGGAATGCCCGGTCGACGCCATCAAGCCCGATACCGACGGCGAGCTCGAGCGCTGGCTGGAACTCAACCGCGAGTACGCCGCGAAGTGGCCGAATATTACCCGCAAGGGCACCCAGCCGGACGACGCCGACGAATTCAAGGACATGGACGGCAAGTTCGACAAGTTCTTCAGCCCCGAGCCGGCCAAGCGCTGAGTCGCTAGCAAGCCCTCACTTTTAGGTCTGGTCTGCGTCCCGTGCATATCGGGACGCACGCCATGCGTTGCTTTTCTGCAACATTCACGGGACTCTAACTCCATTTCGTGGTAAAACTTCTCTTGCTGATGGTGGTCCTGTCTGGACCCCGCCGCCCGGTTCGTCAGGCCGGTTTTTGCCAAATCCTGGTGCCCCGAATGCCGCTTTTCGCGGGTAGGGGCGTTTTGCCTCTGCGCGAGGCGACCGGGACCAGGTCGAAGCCGCAACCGCCGACCCGGCACTGCGTATAAGGGGACGCGGGGCGGGTGTTCTGAGGGGGCCGACCAGAGGCGTACGAATTTCGTACGAGGAACCGGAAGATGCCGACCAAGAGCAAGAAGGCGGCGGCCAAGCCAAAGGCCGGCGCCCGTAAAACTGTCGTCGCCAAGGCGACGAGGGTGGAAACCCGGGCCAAGCCCGCTGCCAGGACCGTTGTGAAACTCGTTGCGTCGAAGCCCCAGTCCAAGCCCAAGCCGGAGGCCGTCAAGCCGAAGGTCGTTGAGGCACCCAAGGTCGACGTCAAGCCGAAGATCGAGGCCAAGCCGAAGATGGTTGAATTCGTGTTCGAGAAGGGTGATTTCGTGGTCTATCCGACGCACGGCGTAGGCCGCGTCGTCGATATCGAGGCCAAGCAAATCGCGGGCCAGACGCTGGACCTGTTCGTGATCTCCTTCGAGCAGGATCGCATGACGCTGCGCGTGCCGGTCGCCAAGGCCCGTACCTCGGGCCTGCGCAAGCTGAGCTCGCGCAAGATCATGGACACCGCCCTGGTGACCCTGAAGGGCCGCAGCCGCGTCAGCCGCGCGATGTGGAACCGCCGCGCCCAGGAGTACGAGGCCAAGATCAACTCCGGCGACCCGGTGTCGATCGCCGAGGTCGTGCGCGACCTGCACCGCAATGCCGGGCAGCCCGACCAGTCCTACAGCGAGCGCCAGATCTACGAGGCGGCGCTGGACCGGCTGGCGCGCGAGCTGGCCGCCGTCGAGCGCATCGACAAGGATGCCGCGACGCTGAAGCTGCAGAGCGTGCTGAAGCAGGCTGCCTAGACGGCGCCGTTCAGTCAGACTAAGCCCGAGGGGCGGCCGGCGGAATCCCGCCGCGCCGCCCCTCCTGCGTCTGGGGCCCGATGAACGCACCCTCGGCCGACACACCGGCGACCGACACGATCGCGCGACTGAGGCCGGGCGGGCGGATCTGGGCGGTCGCCTCGGTGCACGGCGCGGCGACGCGCCTGGCCGGCTTGGCCCAGCAAATCGTGCCGAAGCTGCAGCCGCGCGACGTGATGGTTTTCATGGGCAACCTTATCGGCGGCCCGCCCGGCGGCGAGCCCGCCGACGTCACCGCCACGCTCGACATCGCGCTGCGCCTGCGCCGCATCGTGCTGGCGCGGCCGGGTGCGCGGGCCTGCGACGTGGTCTTCCTGCGCGGCGCGCAGGAGGAGATGTGGAGCAAGCTCGACCAGCTGCACTTCGCGGTCAACGCGCGCGACGTGCTGCGCTGGATGCTGCACCACGGGGTCGGCGCCACCATCGAGGCCTATGGCGGCCGCGACTCGATCGCCGAGGGCCTGCGCGCCGTCGGCGCCGGCCCGATGATGACGGCGCGCTGGACCGGTGCGCTGCGCCAGGCGGTGCGGGCGCATCCCGGCCACGAGGCGCTGTACACCGCGATCAAGCGCGCGGCGCTGTCCGACGATGGGCGCCTGCTGTTCGTCAACCACGGCGTCGACCCGACCCGGCCGCTCGAGCGCCAGGGCGATTCATTCTGGTGGGGCGCGGCACAGCCGTTCGAGCAGATCGCCCGGCCCTTCGCCGGTATCGAGCGCGCGGTGCGCGGCTTCGATCGCGCGCATCCCGGCGTTTTCGACGGCCCGGTCGGTCTCACCATCGACGGCGGCTGCGGCTTCGGCGGTCCATTGCTGGCGCTCTTGCTCGACAGCGGTGGACGCGAACTCGATCGTCTGGCGGTTTGACCGACGCAGCAGTGACCGCTGCACTCTCTCAGCCCCGTCACGGGCAGCGATCATGGGCACAAGGCCGACGGATGGCATTTCGGCGCGACTGGTCGTAACGTTGCGGCAACACGACGGAGCGATCCCATGCGCAACAGGCGTCTCGAGGTTCGTCTTCTCTCCGGCGCCGGCGGCGCGGAAATTTCCGGCGTCGATGTGGCGCAGGATCTCGACGACGACACCATCGGCGAGATCCGCGACGCGTTGAACGAGCACTGCGTGGTGGTCTTCCGCGACCAGGCGCTCGACGTCGCCCAGCACAAGGCCTTCGCCCGCCGCTTCGGCGAGAGCTTCATCCATCCCAACTATGTCGGCACGGGCGACGATCCCGAGAGCGTCATG
>JBFXAZ010000003.1:0-108539 GCA_050183765.1 Reyranellaceae bacterium
GATGTCCCGGCCCTCGAAGACGATGGTGCCCGAGCTCGGCGGGATCTCGCAGGTCAGCATCTTGAAGAAGGTCGACTTGCCCGCACCGTTCGGCCCGATCACGCCGCGCAGCTCTCCGTGCTGGATGGTGAAGTCGATGTCGCTGTTGGCGACCAGGCCGCCATAGCGTTTGCTCAGCCCGCGCACTTCCAGAATGGCGCCGGTGGTGCGGTCGGTCGCGCGATGGCGCGGCGGCAGCGAGGCCGCTGCGGCGGTGGCGCGCGCCTGAACCGTCTCGTCCGACAACGTCGGTTCCTCGGCGGCGGCGCGGCGGCGCGACAGCGCATAGAGATCGCGCAGGCCGCCGATCAGGCCGCGACGCAGGAAGCACACGAGCAGCACGAAAACGACGCCCAGCACCAGCTTCCACGTGCTGCCCAGATGTAGATCGTGCTGCAGCAGGTCGCTGAGGAACAGCCACACGGTGGCGCCGACCAACGGCCCGAACAGCGTGCCGCCGCCGCCGATCGCGGTCTGCATGACGAGCTGGCCGGAGGTCTCGAACATGAAGGCGTCGGGCGGCATGAAGCCCTGCACGACGCCCAGCAGGCCGCCGGCGATTCCGGCATAGGCCGCGGCGATGACGAAGGCGGCCAGCTTGTAGCGCGGTACGGAGTGCCCCAGGGCGGCGACACGGTCCGGGTTCTCGCGAATGGCGGAGAAGATCGCGCCGACCGGCGAGCGCACGATGCGCAGTGCGAGGACGATGCCGACGAAGTAGCAGGCGGCGATGAAGCCATACATCGACCAGCCGCTGCCTACCTTCCATTCCAGGCCGAACAACGCGAATCGGGGCGTCGGTACGCCCGGCAGGCCGTTTTCGCCGCCGGTCCAGGGCGCCAGCGGCGAGTTCTCGAGGAAGAAAAACATCTCGGCGATGGCCACGGTGATCATGGCGAAGTAGATGCCGGTGCGACGCAGGGCGATGAGACCGACCAGCAGGCCGACGAGGGAGGCACCCAGGGTGCCGAGCAGCAGCGCCAGCGGCACGCTGGACAAGAAATCGTTGGTCAACAGATAGGCGGCGAGGAAGCCGCCGGTGCCGTAGAACGCCGACTGGCCGAACGACAGCAGGCCGGCGTAGCCGAACAGGATGTCGAAGCCGATGCCGAACAAGCCCCATACCAGGATCTGGTTGACCGTGTTGGGGGCGAAGCCGAGATGCGGCAGCACGAGGGGTGCCGCGATCAGGCCGAGCGCGGTCAACAGCTCGGTCAGCGGTAGCCGCCGCTGATGCCGGGAATAGTCAGTCAATCCCGGCTCCGCGATCCAAGAAGGCCGCGTGGCCGCACGACCAGGACGATGGTCATGGCGGCGAACAGCATGACGTAGGAGTAGCCCGGATCGACCATCGAGGTCAGGCTGAGGATCTGGCCGGCGATCAGGCCGCCGAGGATGGCGCCCGCGAACGAGCCGACGCCGCCGATCACGACGACGACGAATGTCTGGATCAGAAACGCCTCGCCTATATCGGGCGTCAGCGACACGACCGGCGCGTTGACGATGCCGGCGAAGCCGGCAGCCATGGCGCCGATGCCGAAGACGATCATGAAAATCCGGTAGATGTTGATGCCCAGTGAATCGACCATCACCGGGTCCTCGATCCCCGCGCGCACGATCATGCCCAGCCGCGTTCGATAGAGAACCAGGTAGAGCGCCAGCAGCGCCACGGCGACGATGCCGACGAGCACCAGGCGGTAGGTGGGATAGAGCGCGAAGCCGAGCTGGGTCACGCCGGTTCCCCACGAGGGAGGCGGCACCGATAGCGACAGGCTGCCGAAGATCGCACGGACTACCTCTACGAAGACGATGCCCAGACCGAACGTGACGAGAAGCTGGTCCTCGCTCGGCCTGCCGTAGAAGTGGCGGATGATGATGCGCTCCATGGCGATGCCGAGCACCATCACGAACACCGCGCCGGTGGCGATCGCCAGGGGGAACGAGCCCGTCGCGTCGAACGCGACGTAGCCCGCGTACCCGCCGATCATGAACATGGCGCCGTGCGCCAGGTTGAGTACGCCCAGCGTGCCGTAGATGATCGTCAGCCCGGAGCTGATGAGCGCCAGCAGCGCCCCCAGCACCAGGCCGTTGAACATCTGCGAGACGAGGTTAGCCCACGTGAACATCGCCGACCTCGCGCCGCGGCCCAGGACCCGATCCCGGGATCAGGTGTAGTCGCCCAGCTTGCAGCCGAACGCGTCCGGCTTCTGCATCAGGGGCTCGCCGGGCAGCACCTCGACGACATCCCAGTAGTCTTCCTTGCCCTTCATGGCCGACTTGGCCTTGCCGCGCACGATCACGACCGGGCGCACCAGCTGATGGTCCTCTGGCCGGAAATGCACCTCGCCGACCGTGGACTGCAGCTTGTCGCCGGATTCGTAGGCCTTGATGACGGCCGGCGGATGGAAGGTGCCGGCCTTCTCCACCATGGCCGCCCAGAAGGCGAACTGCAGGTAGCAGGCGTTGGCGCCCCATTCCGGCTTGTAGCCGAACTTCTTCTCGAACTCGGCCACGAAGGTCTTGGCCAACGGGTACTTGTCCTCCAGCGTCCACCAGAAATCGGTGGCCGCGTAGACGCCGGACATCAGGTCGCCGCCGACCTCGCGGGCGAGGAACGGGACCTGGTAGGGGACCACCAGCTTCTGCTTGTCGAGCACGCCGAACTGCTTGGCCTGCTGGATCGACAGCACGGCGTCGCGGCCCCAGTTGATGTTCAGGAAGATGTCGGCGCCCGAGTTGGCGATGTTGAGCAGGAACGAGCTGAAGTCCGGCGCGCCCAGCGGCGACACCTGGTTGGTGACCGTGCTCCAGCCGCCGTTCTTGTTCAGGAACTCCGACATCGACTTCTGCACGGTGTGACCGTAGGTGTAGTCGGGCGTCAGGTAGGCGGCTTTCTTGCCCTTGCCGAAGGTCTTCAACAGCACCGGGCCGAGGCCGTTGGCGGCCGTCTCGCCGTAGAAGCATTCGCGGAAGCTGTAGCGCGCGCAATCCTTGCCGGTGGTGTCGTTGGAACCGGAGATGCCGACGACGTAGAGCACCTTCTCGCGCTGGGCGAGCTTGTTGAGGGCGACGGCTACGGCGCTCGACGTGCCGCCGGTCATCAGCACCGCCTTGTTCTCGCTGATGAAGCGCGAGATGTTCTGCACCGCGTTGTTCGGCTTGGCGCCGTCATCGGCCACGCCGAACTTGACCTGCTTGCCCAGCACGCCCTTGGTGGTCTTGGGCGAGATCGCCTTGATCAGCGGATGGCCGCTGTTGATGTGCTCGATGGCGAGCTCGTAGCCCTTCAGCTCGTCCTCGCCCTGCACGGCATAGGGGCCCGTGCGCGGCACCGTGATGCCGACGAAAACCGAGTCGCCCTGGGAGCCCGCCGGCCAGGTGCCCATGGCCGGCTCGTCCTTGCCCCAGGCCGGGGCGAAGCTGGCGCCAGCCGTCAGGCCGATTCCGGCAAGAGTCGCTTGCTGCAGGAAATCCCGGCGCGTTTTCAACGGCGTAGCGAGTTTCTTTGCGGTCACGTTTTCCTCCCATGGACGATCGCATCCCGGCATTGTCTTCGCCTTTGGTAGGGGTCGCTTTGTTGCGGGTTATTGATGCAGATTATGAAAGTGAATTGCGATGTTGCCCGCGTCAGGAGTTGGGATGGGAAGTGTGGCCAAGGTCGTCGCGGGGCGGTGGGACAGCCCGTTCATGACGCGGCTGAAGTCGTTCGTCGATCTGGCGCCCGCCGACTCCGATGCGTTGCGCGCCCTGATCAAGACCGAAAGCAAGGTCGACAGGCGTCACGACCTCGTGGTCGACGGGTACGCATACAGCAAGCTCAGCTTCGTGAAGGAGGGGTTCGCGGCGCGTTGCAGGCTGTTGCGCAACGGCAAGAGGCAGATCGTCAACGTCCTGGTGCCGGGCGACGTCGTCGGCCTGCCCGGCAGCTTTGTCGACCGGGCCACCTTCTCGGTGTTCGCGCTCACCGACATGCGCCTCGAGCTGTGTTCGTTCGAGGACTTTGTCGCCGCCTCGTACCGCCGGCCGAAGCTGGCGCTGGCACTGAGCTGGCTGGCGGTGCAGGAGGCCAACACCTATGCCGAGCGTGTGGTCGACATCGGCCGTCGCACGCCCCTTGAGCGCGTGGCGCACTTTCTTCTCGAGATCCACGCACGGCTGCTGCTGGTGGGGCGCGCGACGTCACTCGGCTTCGATCTGCCCGTCTCGCAGGAGATCATGAGCGACGTGCTGGGGCTCAGCGTGCCCCATGTCAATCGCATGCTGACCAAGCTGCGCGGCGACGGCGTGATCAGGATGGCCGAGCGCCGCGTGGAGTTCGTCGACTCCAGCGCATTGGAGCTGCTCGCCCACTTCCAGCCCGCCACGCTGTCGCGCATCCCCTCGCCGATTTCGGACACGCAGGAACTCTCCGCCTAAGTCGACTTTCCCAATACTGCGCGCGTCCTCTACTATCCGCGGGCATGTGTTGAGGGAGATTGCGTGTGGCTCGCCATCTGAAAGTTGCCGCCGCCCAGCTTGGGCCGATCCATCTTGCCGACAGCAAGGCGTCCGCGGTGAAGCGCATGGTGGCCATGCTGCGCGAGGCCGCCGACTCGGGCTGCCGGTTTGTGGTGTTTCCCGAGCTGGCGCTGACCACGTTCTTTCCGCGCTGGTGGATGACGGATCAGGCGGAGATCGACCGGTTCTTCGAGGCGCAGATGCCGAGCCCCGAGACGCTGCCGCTGTTCGAGCTGGCGCGGGAGAAGAAGGTCGGCTTCTACCTCGGCTATGCCGAGCTGACCGAGGAGGAGGGCAAGATCCGAAGGTTCAATACCTCGATCCTGGTCGGCCCCGACGGCCGGATCGTCGGCAAGTACCGCAAGGTGCATCTGCCGGGGCACTCCGACCATCTGCCCAAGGCCCCGTTCCAGCATCTGGAGAAGCGCTACTTCGACGTCGGCAATCTCGGCTTCAATGTCTGGCGCATGTTCGACGAGGACGTCGTCATGGGCCAGTGCATCTGCAACGACCGGCGCTGGCCCGAGACGTTCCGCGTCATGGGCCTGCAGGGCGTCGAGATGGTGGCGCTGGGCTACAACACGCCCACCGACAACATCTATTTCCACGAGCCGCCCTATCGCCGGGTGTTCCATCACCTGCTGTCGGTGCAGGCCAACGCCTACCAGAACGGCACCTGGATCGTCGCCACCGCCAAGGCGGGCAAGGAGGACGGCTTCGGCATGTACGGCGCCTCGGTGATCGTGGCGCCGACCGGCGAGATCGCGGCGCAGGCGATGAGCGAGGACGACGAGCTGATCATGTTCGACGCCGATCTTTCGCTCGGCGAGTCGATCCGCCAGAACGTCTTCAACTTCGCCAGGCACCGCCGGCCCGAGCACTATAAGCTGATCACCGAACGCGTCGGCGCCGAGCCGCCGCCGCCGACCCGCAAGTAGTCAGAGCAGGGGCCCATGCAGTACGCCGCTTCCGACCTCACGCCGCACGAGCGCTACAAGCTCCTGATCTCGTTCGTCCTGCCGCGGCCGATCGCCTGGGTGACCACGATCGGCCCCACCGGCGTGGTCAACGCCGCGCCGTTCAGCTTCTTCAACGTCTTCGCTGAAGATCCGCCGCTGTGCATGTTCGCCATCAACAAGCGGCCGGACGGCCGGATCAAGGACACCTGGAGCAACATCCAGCGCACCGGCGAATTCGTCGTCAACCTCACCGACGAGCCGCTGGCGCAGGCGATGCACGAATCGAGCGGCGACTTCCCGCCCGATATCGGCGAGCCCGACTATCTCAAGCTCGGCCTCGCGCCGTCGACGGTGGTCAAGCCGCCGCGCCTGGCGGCGGCGCCGTGGGCGCTGGAATGCAAGATCTGGCAGGTGATCAACGTCAAAGATGATCGCCAGCTGATCATCGGCGAGGGCGTGCAGTTCCATGTGCGCGACGAGCTGTGGGATCCCAAGGCGATGCGCGTGCTGATGGACAAGTACCAGCCCGTCGGCCGCATGTTCGCCGACCGCTACTGCCGAACCAACGATCGCATGCTGTTTCCCGCCGCCGAGGGACCGCGCCGCGACGGCTGATCCTCACGCCGCCAGCAGCGCGCGGGTGGCCTCGAGGATCGAGTTGTAGGCGGTCTCCAGCAAGGCGGGCGACGTGACGAGCTCGGGCACGTCGTCGGGTGTGCGCATCAGCGGGAAGGTGCCGTCGAAGGACAGCAGCGGCACGTCCTTGCCGAGGAACTCGCGCCAGATCGCGCCCTCGTTGGTGAAGATTTCGGTGCCGGTGAAGTTGCCGGGCTTCAGCGCCGCGCCCATGCCGGTGTTGGGGCCGGCCGGCTTGCTCGACATCGCCACGCGTGTCGGGGCCAGCGTCAGGGACCGCTCGCCGGGCTTCTTCACGCCGGCACCCGCGGCCGCCCCGATATGGATCACGCCATAAGGCTCGACCCGATAGCCCCATTTGATCAGGCTCTTCAGGCCGTTGAATTCCAGCTCGTTGCCGGTTGTTGCGATGAAGACGACCGGCATCTCGCGCGTATAGTGGGCGACGAGCTCCAGCGCGATGGCGATGCCCGTGCCGCGTTCGCCCGCGGCGCTGAACCAGCCGCCGATCGGGGTGGTGATCACCAGCGGACGGATGCCGCTGATGCCCAGCTCGGCGATGATCGTCTCGTCGCGGTCGGTGACACGGCGCGCGCGGAACTCGACCGACACGCCGCCGGCCTTCAGCGTCTCGAGATGCTCGCCGGATATCAGCATTGTCGGGATGCCGCTGCCCTTGCGTGCGGGACCGGAATCCACGCCGATCAGCATGCCCCTGGGCGCCTCGTTGCCGAACCTGCCGAAGGTCGGCAGCAGAACGATCGGCGACTTCGCGTTGGGCGGCGACGTGATCGATTCGATGATCTCCTTGCGATCGATGTTGTTCACCAGCGTGACCGGGCGGATGATCGGCGTGTTCGAGGTGACCTGGGCGACCGCCTCGTAAAACAGCGGCAGCGACTCGATCATCCGTCCCTTGGCCCTGACATCGGCGAAGTAGTCGTAGCGCTCGAACTCGTAGGGGATACGTTTCGTGGGCGCGGCCAGCCTTTTCAGCTGGGCGTCGATCCAGGCGGCGGTATTGCGGCCTTCCGATGTGGCGCTGCGATGATGTGGCCACTGGCTGTAAGCCTGGACCAGCGCGTAGAGCCGCTCGCCCACCTGGCCGCGGGTCTGTGCCCAGACGCGCCGACCGCCGCCGGCGGCAAGCGCCGCCGCGCCGGCGAGCGCCGAACGTCGGCCCAGGCGCATGGTCAGCCCGCCCAGCCCAGCCGCGCCTGGCCGATGGCCATGGCGACGGCGGCCTGCGTCGGCTCGACCACGGGCACGCCGACCTCGCGCTGCAGCCGGTCGCGATAGCGCGCCATGCCGGCGCAGCCCATCACCAGCACGTCTGCGCCGTCGCGCCGCCGCAGCTCGGTGCCGATCTCCGCCATGCGGCTGAAGGTGCGGTCCTCATCGGTCAGCTCGACCACGCCAAGGCCGATGGCGCGGTCGCCGGCGAAGCGGTCCTGCACGCCCATCTGCCTGACGTAGCGCAGGTGGCGCGGGATCGAACGGTCGAGGATGGCGATCACGCCGAAGCGCTGGCCCAAGGTCATGGCGGTGAGCACGCCGCACTCGGCGATGCCCAAAACCGGCCTGGCCGTGGCCTCGCGCGCGGCATGCAGGCCGGGATCGCTGAAGCAGGCGATGACGAAGGCGGCGCAGTCGTTGTCGCGCGCCGAGACGGTGCGGCTGATCGGCTGCACCACGCTTTCGACATCGGCCTGGCTCTGGATGCCGGGCGGGCCTTCCTTCAAGGTCATGCACTCGATCGAGGGACCTCCCGCCATGCGCAGCGGCGCCATGGCGTCGTCGATGCCGCGGGTCACGGCCTCGGTGGAGTTCGGGTTGATGACCAGGATACGCTCGGACATCGCGCGCCTCTTTCTGCCGCAGGAGGATTGTCGGGGCTTGGCCCCTGAATTGCAATCAATTGCGGGCGCCGGCCGATTGCCGGCTTGCGCCGCTGGTGCGGGCACGGCAACGTCTGCCGGGTGTGTCTAGACAGGGGAAACATGATGTTCCATCGAATTGCCGCGGCCGCTGCCGCCGCGCTGATCCTGGCGGCGCCGGCCTTTGCCCAGCAGAAGCTGCCGCCGCTGCGTACCGGCGTGGACGGCACATTCGCGCCGCACGCCATGCCCAAGCTGGGTGGCGGCACCGAAGGCTTCCAGATCGACCTGTTCACCGAGGTGGCGCGCCGCATGAAGCGCGACATCACCATCGACTCGGTGAGCTTCTCGACCCTGATCCCCGGCATGGCCGCCGGCCGCTACGACTTCATCGCCGCGCCGACCACCGTGACCAAGGAGCGCGCGGAGAACATGCTGTTCACCGCCGGCTATCTGTGGACCGCCTTCCGCTTCGGCATCAAGAAGGGCTCCGCCCCGATCAAGGACTGGGCCGACCTCAAGGGTAAGGCGGTATCGGTGAACAAGGGCACGCCCTACGAGAAGCTCAGCAAGGCGATGGGCGAGAAGCACGGCTTCACCGTGCAGGTCTACGACACCCAGCCCGACGCCACGCAGGCCGTCCTGTCGGGCCGCGCCTATGCGACGCTGGGCGGCAATACCACCATCGTCTACGCCGCCAGCAAGAATCCGCAGTTCGTCGCCGACCTCGAGCTCAAGGAGACGCGCGCGCACTGGGCGGCGCCGGTGCCCAAGAACAATCCGACCCTGCGTGCGCAGCTGCAGGACGCCATCGACTGCATGAAGAAGGATGGCAGCCTGGCCAAGCTGTCGAAGAAGTGGTTCGGGCAGGAGCCGCCGGCCGACGGTCTGGAGCGCGTGATCACCCCGGGCTACGGCGTGCCGGGCATGCCGGGCTACGACCCCACGCCGCACGAGCTGAAGTGCGGCTGACCGGCCCTGATGGCCAAAGGGATCATCGAAGCACGCGGCCTGCATAAGCATTTCGGCGCCCTTCACGTGCTGAAGGGCGTCGACCTGACGGTGGCCGAGCGCGAGCTTGTGTTCGTGATCGGCCCCTCGGGCTCGGGCAAGTCCACGCTGCTGCGCTGCCTGAACCGGCTGGAGGAACCCAGCTCGGGCAGCGTCGTCGTCGACGGCATCGACCTGCTCGATCCGAAGACCGACATCAACCATGCGCGCCAGCGCATCGGCATGGTGTTCCAGTCGTTCAACCTCTATCCGCACATGACGGCGCTGGGCAACGTGACCCTGGCGCTGCGCAAGGTCGCCGGCAAGTCGCGCGCCGAGGCCGACGCAATCGGGCGCAAGGCGCTGGAGCGGGTGGGGCTGGCCGACCGCGCCGGCCACACGCCGGGCCAGCTTTCGGGCGGCCAGCAGCAGCGCGTGGCGATCGCGCGCTCGATCGCGCTGGAGCCGCGGGTGATGCTGTTCGACGAGCCGACCAGCGCGCTCGACCCGGAGCTGGTGGGATCGGTGCTGGGCGTGATGCGCGACCTGCGCGACGACGGCATGACCATGGTGGTGGTGAGCCACGAGATGGGCTTCGCGCGCAACGCCGCGGACCGCGTCCTGTTCATGGACGAAGGCAGCGTGGTCGAGCAGGGGCCGCCGGCGTCGATCTTCGAGAACCCCAGCCACGAGCGCACCCGCGCCTTCATCAGTCAGATCCAGCGGCACTGACGATGTCGAAGTGGGAGCTCTTCCTCGAGACGTTCTTCAACGCCAAGGTGATGGAAAAGTACCTGCCGGATATCCTTTCCGGGGTACTGGTCACCATCGAGCTGGCGGTGCTGATCGTGATCTCCGGTCTGGCAGCCGGCCTCGCGCTCGCGCTGCTGCGCAGCCTGGCCATCCGGCCGCTGAACTGGCTGATCATCTTCGTCGTCGATGTGTTCCGCTCCCTGCCGCCGCTGGTGATCATCGTCCTGATGTATTTCGGCCTGCCGGCGGCCGACATCTCACCCTCCGGCTTCGTCTCGACATGGCTGTCGCTGGCGTTCGTGCTGATGGCCTTCTCGGAGGAGATCTTCTGGGCCGGCATCACCTCGATTCCCAGGGGACAGTGGGAGGCCGCGCGCTCGACCGGCCTGTCCTACGGCCAGACCCTGATGAACGTGATACTGCCGCAGGCGCTGCGCCTGACCATCCCGCCGCTCACCAACCGCACCATCGCCATCACCAAGGGTACGGCGTTGGGCACGGTGGTGGCGGTGACCGAGATCCTCGGCCAGGCGTCCTCCGCGGTGTCCAACAGCTACAACCCCTCGCCGCTGATGATGGGCGCCGCCGCCTACATCGTGCTCTTCCTGCCGGTGGTGGTCGTCGGGCGCTGGATCGAGACCCGGTTCGCGTGGAAGCGATGATCGAGAGCTTCTTCAACGCCGAGATCGCCGCCGCCGCCATGCCGATCGTGCTGGCCGGCCTGCTCAACACCATCCTGCTGTCATTGCTGGTCGTGCCGCTGGGCCTGCTGGGCGGCCTGATCCTGGCGTTGCTGGCGAGCGTGCGTCATCCCCTGGTGCGCTGGCCGCTGATGGCCTGGGTCGATTTCTTCCGCGCCTTCCCGCCGCTGGTGCTGCTGGTGCTGCTCTTCGCCGGCCTGCCTTTCGCCGGGCTGGAGCTGGGTGGCTTCGCCTGCGTTGCCATCGCCTTCTTCCTCAACACCGGCGCCTACTACGGCGAGATCCTGCGCGCCGGCATCGATTCGGTGCCGTCGGGCCAGATCGAGGCCGCCCGTTCTACCGGGCTCTCACGCCTACAGGCCATGACTTACGTCGTGCTGCCGCAGGCGGTGCGCAATGTGCTGCCCGACCTGATGTCGAACACGCTGGAGGTCGTGAAGCTCACCTCGCTGGGCAGCGTCGTGGCCGTGCCCGAATTGCTGTTCCAGGCCCGCCAGGCGCAGAGCGTGACCTACAACCCGACGCCGATCGTCATGGCCGCGGTGATCTACTTCCTGATCCTGTGGCCGCTGGTGCGCCTGCTTAGCCGCTTGGAGAACCGGGCACTGGCGGCAAGACGCTGAGGGATCAGGCGGCGAGCATCACGGCGCGACGCAGAGACTGCGGTAACGCGATCTCTCGGAATGCGCTCTTTGCGTGCAGGTAGTCCTCTCCCGACTCATCGATCACCCGGACCAGACCGTGCTTTTCGGCTGATGTATCGGGGATAGAGAGGTAGATCTTCCGCCGCTCCAACGACGCCTCATGACCTTCGTTGTCGAGACATACGAGGAGCTTTGTCTTCTGTCTTGCCATCAGTGGTTCGCCTCAAAGGAGCGGCTTGATCTTGAATTCCCTCTTGCCGACGCTTCCCGCTTCGTACCAGTGAATTTCGGCTGTGACGAGGCTGCCGTCGGCAAGCTCCACTTCGGCGGTGCCCTTTCGCTTGCGCCACCGTCCGGGTCCGTACCGTTAGCGCAACCGCGCGATCTCCCGGATGCCTGATCCAGCGGCGATCGTCTCGGCATTCCTGATGCGGCCCCGCAAGGTGAAGTGCATATCATAACGTGCCAGAGCGGCGGCTGGCGGTCAGACAGGCACCCGAGGCTGGCGTTTTGTCCTGCGAGCGGCGACGATACCTGGTCTGCCGTACCGGAGCCGCGCCCGTGACCGATCCCGACCGCTTCCGCTATTCGCCGATCATCGAGCGCCCGAAATGGTCGCTGCCCAACGACGCGCGGATCGCCGTCTGGGTGGTGCCGAACATCGAGCACTACGAATATCTGCCGGCCGAGGTGCGGGTGCGCGATCCGTGGCCGCGCAGCCCGCATCCGGACATCCTGGGCTATGGCGGGCGCGACTACGGCAACCGCGTCGGGCTGTGGCGCATGTTCGAGGTCACCGACCGCTACGACATACGCTGCACCGTCTCGCTGTCGCTGTCGGTGATCGAGATGTACCCGCAGATCCTCGAGGCGATGGAGGCCAGGCGCTGGGAGTACATGAGCCACGGCCTGCTCAACACGCGCTACCACTGGGGCTACAGCGAGGAGGAGGAGCGCGCGGCGATCGCCCATTGCCAGGAGATCCACGAGCGCTGCACCGGGCGCAAGCTGCGTGGCTGGTTCTCGCCCGCGGTGTCGTTCACGCACAACACCCCCGACCTGATCGCCGAGGCGGGCATCACCTACTACTGCGACTTCTACCACGACGACCAGCCGACGCCGCTGAAGGTGCGCAAGGGCAACCTGGTCTCGATCCCGTACTCGATGGATATCAACGACGCGATGATCTATCGCCAGCCCTTCGAGGCGGCGGAGTTCGCGCGCATGATCGTCGATCAGTTCGACACGCTCTACCGCGAGGGCGCGACGCAGCCGCGCGTGATGTGCATCGCGCTGCATCCCTACATGATGGGCGCGCCGCATCGCGTGAAGCATCTCGACCGGGCGCTGGCCTATATCCGCTCGCACAGCGACGCCTGGATCACCACGGGCGAGGAGATCGCCGACTGGTACATCGGCCACGGCATGGCGGCCTATCGGCAGCACATCGGCGCGGAGGCCTGACCATGCCCGATCCGATTCCCGCCGGCATGGACAATCCGCACTACGACTATTCGCCGATCGATCGCCGCAAGCCGATCCGCTGGCCCGACGGCAAGCGCATCGCGTACTGGGTGATGCTGCATCTGGAGCATTGGGAGCTGTCGCCGCCCGGCGATGCGAGGCGCGACCCACGCTATGTCGGCGAATTCGGGTCCTACGCGCCGGATTATCGAACCTGGACGCAGCGCGAGTATGGCAACCGTGTCGGCATCTTCCGCGTGCTGGAGTGCCTGGATCGCTACGGCATCCGCGCGACGGTGGCGATCAACGCCCATGTCGCGACGACCAATCCCTATCTCGTCGAGCAGTGCGTCCGGCGGGGCTACGAGTTCATCGCCCATGGCAGTCATGCCACGCGCATGATCACCTCGAAGATGGGCGAGGAGGAGGAGCGCGCGGAGATCGCCAGCGCCATCCGCGCCGTCGAGGGGGCCACCGGGAAGCGGCCGCGCGGCTGGCATGGCCAGGACTATGGCGAGTCAGCACGCACGCCTGTCCTTCTGGCCGAGGCGGGGTTCGACTATGTCGCGGACTGGCCGAACGACGACGAACCCTATGCGATGAAGGTCGGCACACCGCCGCTTGTGTCGCTGCCGACTCAGCCCGAATGGGACGACGTGCAGCAGCTGTGGCTGCGGCGCGTGCCGACCTGGCGCTATCCCGACATTGTCGCCGAGGCGTTCGAGACGCTGCACGCGGAGCAGGGCCGTACGTTCTGCCTGGCGGTGCATCCCTGGCTGATGGGCATGGCGCAGCGCATCCGCTATCTCGACGACGCGCTGGCACGCCTCGCGAGGTTCAGGGGTGTCTGGCAAGCCACCGGCAGCGAGATCGTCGACGCCTTCCGTGCCCATTAGCGATCCGTTCACCAACCTGCCTGAGGAGCGGCGCGAGGTGGCGCGCAAGGCTCTGGCCGGGGCGTTCGGCGGGGCCACGACCAAGGTGACGATGATCAGCGGTGGTGCGTCGCCGGCGTCGCTGTTTCGCGTGGATCTCACCAAGGGTCGCTATCTGCTGCGTATCGAGGGGGAGCGCAGCCCGCTTCGCGTTCCGACCCAGTACGAGGCCATGCGCATGGTGGCCGACGCCGGCCTGGCGCCCCGCGTCCACTATGTGGATGCGATCGCCGGCGTCGCCGTGATGGACTTCATTGAGGAGCGTGCGCTGGAAGACTACCCCGGCGGCGTCAGCGCGCTGGTCGAGGCGATGGGCTCGATGATCGCGCGGTTGCAGGCATCGCCGGCAATCCCGGCCTTCGTCGACTATCCCGATATGGTGGCGCGACTCTTCGCCCATGTGCGTCGCACCGGCCTGTTCGCCGCGGGCGTCCTCGATCCGCATTGGGATCGACTGGAGCAGATTCGCACGGCCTGGGATCGCGACCCGGCGCGTTTGGTTTCAAGTCACAACGACTGCCATCCCGGCAACTTCCTGTTCGACGGCGAGCGGCTGTGGCTGGTCGATTGGGAATCGGCCTATCGCAACGATCCATTCGTCGACGTGGCGATCCTGCTCGACAACGTCGCATCGACGCCGGAACTTGAGGCGGTGGTGCTGCGCGCCTGCCTGGGCCGCGATCCCGACGCGGATGACCGCCAGCGCCTTCAAACGGCACGTGCGCTCACGCGGCTCTATTTCGCCGGCTTCTTTCTCAGCAGCTCGGCAGCGTCGGGTTGGCGTGCGGAGCCGGACACGGACCTTGCTGTGGAGCAACGACCCTACATGGGACCAGCGATGCTGCACGCCGCGGGCAAGCTGTACCTGCGCGGCTTCCTCGACGGCTATCCCGTGCCGCCACTGGTGCCCTTTCCCTAGGGTCATTGAGGTTCGCGCCCGACCTTGCCATAGTGCGCCCCTTCGCGGCCGCCACGTGCGGCCGTAACTCATTGAACAATCAGGATTTGTGATGCTCCCCGCGCGTACCATCCTGCCCGGCACCAAAGCCTCGGTGAGCGGCTACGTCGCGGCCATGCCGACCTCGCGCATCGGCGATGTCGCCAGCCTGGGCCGCGGCGATCCCGACGTGATCCCACTGTGGTTCGGCGAGGGCGACCTGGTGACGCCATCCTTCATCATGGACGCCGCCCACAAGGCGATGCGCGCGGGCCGCACGTTCTACACCTGGCAGCGCGGCATCCCCGAGCTGCGCCAGGCGATCGCCGACTACCAGAGTCGCCTGTACGGAATCTCCTGCGCGGCGGATCGCATCACCGTCACCAGCTCGGGCATGCAGACCATCGCGCTCGCCGCCCAGCTGATCTTCGACGCCGGAGACAACATCGTCGTCGTCTCGCCGGTGTGGCCCAACATCACCGCGGCGGTGAACATCACGCGCGCCGTGGCCAAGCCGGTGACGCTCGATCGCTCCGAGGATGGCCGCTTCTCGCTCGACCTGCAGAAGGTGTTCGACGCCGTCGACGATCGCACCCGCGCGATCTTCGTGAACTCGCCGGGCAATCCCACCGGCTGGATGATGCCCTCCGAGCAGCAGAAGGCGCTGCTCGACTTTGCCCGCAAGCGCGGCATTTGGATCATGGCCGACGAGGTCTACACGCGGCTGGTCTACAACCGACCCTACGCGCCGTCGTTCCTCGAGCATGCCGCACCGGACGACCCGGTGATCTCGCTGCAGAGCTTCTCCAAGCCCTGGGCGATGACCGGCTGGCGGCTGGGTTGGATGACCTCGCCGCACGGCTTCGGCGAAGAACTCGCCAAGCTGGTGCAGTTCAACATCAGCGGCACGCCCGAGTTCATCCAGTGCGCCGGGGTGGCGGCGATCGAGCAGGGCGAGCCCTTCGTGAAGGAGATGGTCGAGCGCTGCCGTGCCGGCGGCGAATTGGTCTACCAGCGCCTCAAGGCCCTGCCGCGCGTGCGCGTGGCGCGACCGGAGGCGGCGTTCTACGCCTTCTTCTCGGTCGACGGCATCGACGACAGCCTGGCCTTCGCCTCGAAGCTGGTGACCGACTACAAGGTCGGCATCGCGCCGGGCGTGGCCTTCGGCGCCGGCGGCGAGGGCAATTTCCGCCTCTGCTTCGCCTCGGGCGCCGAGCGCCTGAGTCGCGCCATGGACCGCATCGAGGCGGGCATCAGGGCGAACTGATGCTGGGCAACCGAATTCTGCCTTCCCCCGGAGGGGGAAGGTGCCCGAAGGGTGGATGGGGGATGTCGAAGACGAACGGCGGAGTCCGTCTTCGACATCCCCCATCCGTCGCGCTGCGCGCGCCACCTTCCCCCTCCGGGGGAAGGTAGGAGTAGGGCAATGACCCCCACCATCGAGGTCGCGCATCTGCGCAAGGAGTACGGCAAGATCGTCGCCGTCGACGATCTGACGTTCACCGTCGCCGGCGGGGCGGTGCTTGGCCTGCTGGGCGGCAATGGCGCCGGCAAGACGACGACGATCTCGATGCTGCTGGGCCTGCTCGAGCCGACCTCGGGTTCGGTGAAGGTGCTGGGCATCGACATGCTGACCCAGCGGTTCAAGGCGCTGCCGCGCATGAACTTCTCCTCGCCCTATGTCGATCTGCCGCACCGGCTCACCGTGGAGCAGAACCTCGCCTTCTACGGCCGGCTCTACGGCGTGCGCGACGTGAGGAAGCGGATCGTCGAGATCGCCGAGACATTGCAGATCGGCGACATGCTGGCGCGGCCCGCGGGCGCGTTGTCGGCCGGACAGAAGACGCGCGTGGCGTTGGCCAAGGCGCTGATCAACCGGCCCGATGTGCTGCTGCTCGACGAGCCGACCGCGTCGCTCGACCCGGACACCGCCGACTGGGTGCGCAACCTGCTGAAGAGCTACCAGCGCGAGACCGGCGCGACGATCCTGCTGGCCTCGCACAACATGACCGAGGTCGAGCGGCTGTGCGACGACGTCATCATGATGCAGCAGGGCAAGGTCTTCGAGCGCGGCGCGCCGCAGGCGCTGATCGAGCGCTTCGGCCGCAAGGACATGGAAGAGGTCTTCCTCGACATGGCGCGCGGCCGCCAGCGCGGACTCGACGATCTCAAGGTGGCGGAGTAGGCGATGGGCGCCTCGATCGGACGCATCTACGCGGTGGTGCTGCGCCACGTGTACCTGTTCCGCACGTCGTGGCTGCGCATCCTCGATTCGATCTACTGGCCGGCCGTGCAGATGGTGATGTGGGGCTTCCTCACGCAGTTCCTGGCGAGCCAGACGAGCTACGTGGCGCAGGCCTTCGGCGTGCTGCTCTCCGGCCTGCTGCTGTGGGAGGTCCTGATCCGCGGCAATCTCTCGCTGTCGATTTCCTTCCTCGAGGAAATGTGGTCGCGCAACCTCGGCCATCTCTTCGTCAGCCCGCTCAGGCCGATCGAGATGGCCGCGGGCATCGTCACGGTCTCGCTGCTGCGCACGCTGCTGGGCATGATCCCGGTATCGTTGATGGCCTGGGCGTTCTTCGGATATTCGGTCTACGATCTTGGCCTGTCGCTGGTGGCGTTCTTCCTGATCCTGCAGATGTTCGGCTGGGCGGTCGGCCTGTCGATGTC
Organism: Reyranellaceae bacterium; assembly: GCA_050183765.1. Classification (GTDB taxonomy): domain Bacteria; phylum Pseudomonadota; class Alphaproteobacteria; order Reyranellales; family Reyranellaceae; genus JAFAZJ01. Next base: position 17,103 of record JBFXAZ010000003.1, read on the forward strand.
GGGCATGATCATGCGCATGGGGCTGAGCGCCGAGACCTTCGCCTGGGCCGGTATCTTCATCCTGCTGCCGGTCAGCGGCGTCTACTACCCGATCGCCGCGTTGCCGCACTGGCTGCAGATCATCGCCTGGTGCCTGCCCGCCGCCTACGTCTTCGAGGGCATGCGCTCGATCCTCATGCAGCATGTCGTGCGCTGGGACCTGATGCTGCCGGCCTTCGGCCTGGCGGCCCTGTACCTGGCTCTTGGCTTCCAGATCTTCCTGTGGTTCTTCAAGGCATCGCGGCGCAAAGGGACGCTGCTGCAACAGGGCGAGTAATGCTCGATGGGGGGAAGCATGGTCGTACGGGGCATTATCCCGCCGATGACGACACCGTTCTCGGCGAAGGGTGACATCGAAGCGAAGAAGATCGCCGCGCAGGTCGACTGGCTGATCGGCGCCGGCGTGCATGGGCTGGCGGCCTGCGGCAGCACGGGCGAGGGCCATGCTCTGGACGGTGGCGAGTACTGCGACGTGATGGCCGCCACCGTCGAGGCGGCGAAGGGCCGCGTGCCGGTGATCGCCGGCATCATCGTCGACAGCACGCGCGAGGCGATCGCGCGCGGCAAGGCTGTGCGCGACATGAAGGTGGCGGCGCTGCAGGTCACGCCGGTGCACTACCTGTTCCGGCCCGATGACGACGCCATGGTCGAGCATTTCCGCGCCGTCGCCGGCGAGACCGGCGTGCCCGTCATCATCTACAACGTGGTGCCCTGGACCTATCTGTCGCCCGCCTTGCTCTGCCGCATCTTCCGCGAGGTCCCGGGCGTGATCGGCGTCAAGCAGAGCGCGGGCGATCTGAAGCTGTTCGCCGACCTGATGATCGACGCGCCGCAGGATCGGCTGATCCTGAGCGCCGTCGACGCGCTGCTTTACCCGTCCTTTGCGTTGGGCGCGCATGGCTCGGTGGCGGCAATCCTGACCGCCGCCCCCAAAGCGACGGTGGCGCTGTGGGACGCGGTGAAGGCGGGCGATCATGCGCGTGCGCACGCCCTGCACCGGGCGCTGCTGCCGTTGTGGAACGCCATGGTCGGCGACAATCTGCCGGCCTGCACCCGCTTCGCCCAGTCGCTGCAGGGCGTGGATCCCGGCGTGCCGCGCGCGCCGATGCCGCCTGCATCAGCGGAACAGCGTGCCCGCATCGAACCGGCGCTGAAGGCGTTGCTCGCGCTGGGCTAGCGCCCGGTCATCACGGCAGCGCATGCGGCGGGCGGCTTGGGCAGCCGGGGCGGCGGTCCCGGGGCGCGCACGATGGAGTCGGGATCTGGTATCGCCAGCCAGTCGTCGAGCGCCTTGCCGCAGCCGTCGCCCGGCGGCACCGGCGCCTGCGCCTGGCACCCGCGATCGCCCGGTGGGCAGTACAGCCGTACGTGGAAATGCTCGGTGTGATAATACCACGGCACGATCTTGCGCAGCCAGGCACGGTCGCCGGTCTCGGTCTGGCACAGCCGCTGCTTGATGAGCTTGTTGACGAAGATGCGGTCGACCTCGGGAAAGCTGGCGGCCGTCTTCAACAGAAGCGCGTGTGCCGGCCGCCAGACCGAATCGTCGATCCCGGCCTCGCCCTTGAGCACCAGCGAGCGCAGTACCGGAGCCTCCCGCTTCGCGGCGGGCAGGTGGGGGCGGCGGGACTGCTCGAACCAGATGTCGACATCGAGGCCGACCTGGTGGCTGGCATGGCCGAAGCTCATGCGTCCGCCACGCGGCTGCGAGATGTCGCCGATATAGACGTGCTGCAGCTTCAGCGCCTCGATGCGCCGGCCGAACTCCTGGACGAAGCGGACGGTGCGCTCGTGCCCCCAGTAGCGGTTGCGGCTGACGCGGATCACCTCGTAGCCCGGCCCCTGCAGCGGCAGGGCGCTGGCGCCGGCGATGCAGCCGTTCATGTAGATGCCGTAGATTCGCTGCGGCCCGGGAGAAGGGGTGGCCGGCGCCTGCGCAAAGGCGGCAGAGGCCAGGGCGAGGAGCGGAAGGCAGGCCAACAGGACGCGTGCGCGCATGGCCGTATCATGCCGCACGGGCTTCCGCGCGCCAAACACCTTGTCTAGTGTCGGCGCGATGCTGTCGTTTCCCGATTACCGCTGCCTGCTCGCCGCCCGCGAGGGCGATGTGGCGCGCCTGGTCTTCAACCGGCCCGAACGGCGCAATGCGCTGACCCACGAGATGATGCAGGAGCTGTCCGATGCCTTCGCCCGCATCACCGACGAGGTCGAGCGCGACCCGGTCGGTCTGCGCGCCCTGGTGCTGCGCGGCGCCGGCGGGTTCTTCTGCGCCGGCGGCGATATCGGCTTCATGAAGGAGATGCCACCACCGCCGCCTGACGGCCAGCGCGATCCTCTGGTGGCGCCCTATCGCGCCTTTGGCGACACGCTGCTCGAGCTCAACCGCCTGCCGCTGCCGGTGATCGCCATCGTCGACGGCCCGGCGGCGGGTGGCGGCTTCGGCATGGCCTGCGCGTCCGACGTGGTGATCATGCACGAGAGTGCGCGGTTCGGAATCCCGGAGCCGCGCGCCGGGTTCATTCCGTCGCAGGTCCTGCCCCTGATCGCGCGCCGCATCGGCGAAGGCATGACGCGCGAGCTGGCGGTGACGACGCGCATGATGGACGCGCGCGAGGCGCTGCAGGTCGGCGTCGGACGCCACCTGTGCACTACGGAAGAGGAGGTCCAGGCCGTGCTGGCGCGCAGCCTCGACGACATTCGCCGGGGCGAGCCGGGTGCGGTCGCAACGGTCAAGCGGCTGGTGCTGATGTGCGCGACCGAGAGCGACGCGGCGGTGCTCGATGCCGCCGCGCTCGATCTGATCCGCCTGCTGCGCGGCGCGCCGGCGCAAGCCGGGATGAAGGCTTTCCTGGAGAAGCGGCGGCCGCCCTGGGCGGCGGCGGGAGGCAGCGATGGAACGGCGTAACTTCAGGCATTTCGAGGTCCGGCGGATCGCCGGCGCGCTGGGCGCGGAACTGCACGGCATCGACCTGGCACAGGACCTTGCCGACGACGCGATCGCGGAGATCCGCCAGGCCTGGCTGGACAACCTCGTGGTGTTCTTCCGCGACCAGAGGATCACGCCGGCGCAGCAGCTCGCCTTCGCGCGGCGCATCGGCGAGCCGGTCGAGTATCCGCAGCTCAAGGGGCTCGACGCCTATCCGATGATCACGCCCGTGGTGAAGCTCGAGAACGACCGCAACAATTTCGGTGGTGTCTGGCACTCCGACACGACCTATCTGCAGGTGCCGCCGATGGCCAGCATGCTCTACGCCATCGAGCTGCCGCCGGTGGGCGGCGACACCGAGTTCGCCAACCAGTACCTGGCCTACGAGACGCTGTCGCCTGGCATGCAGGCGATGCTGCAGGGCCTGGTCGGCGTCAGCTCGTCAATGAAGGCCGAAGCGTCGAAGACGCGCGAGGACCGGCTGAAGGCGGCCGGCCAGGAGGTCAAGCCGCTCGAGGCCGAGCATCCCATCGTGCGCACGCACCCGGAGACCGGACGCAAGGCGCTGTTCCTGAACATCGGCCATACCGCCCGGATCAAGGGCTGGACCGAGAAGGAAAGCGCCGGCCTGCTGGCCTTCCTGTTCGAGCACCAGATCCGCCCGGAATTCACCTGCCGCTTCCGCTGGCAACCCGGATCGCTGGCGCTGTGGGACAATCGCTGCGCGATGCACAACGCGATCAACGACTACCACGGCCATCGCCGCATCCTGCACCGCATCACGCTGGCCGGCGACCGGCCGGTGTGATGCGCCTGCGTCCCGTCAGTTCTCCGCCGTGTCGTGATGATCGCCGGCACCGAAGAAGTCGAGCGCAAGCAGGTGATCGAAGGGTGAAGTCAGGCCTTTGGCGATCGCGTCGGCGAGACTCTTCGCGGTGTCGATCACGGTGGCGGCGCCAAGCCCATTGAGCGAGCCCTTGAGGTAGTCCTGGGCGCTGCCTTCCGACTTCTTCTCGAGCGCGAGCAGAAACTCGCGCGGATCCAGGATGTCATCGCGCCGTTGGTACATCGGCAGGTAGCCAGCCGCGCGAATCGCCTGGGCCTCGGCCTCGGTGTACTGGTCGGGCTTCTTGCCCTTCGGCAGCTTTGCTGTCGGGCAGCTCAACGAGCCCTTGCCGTCGCCACGATAGAGCTCGAAGTGCAGCATGCATTTCTGACCAGCCTGCTGGGTGTAGCCGAGCTCCTGGCCGCCGCTGACCTCGCTGCCCTTCTGCAGGTCATCAGGGATGCCGTTGATCTCGGTGTAGCGTCCGACAAATCCTGAATTGTGCTTGATGGCGATGGCGTAGAGCGGCGTGCCGGGTATGAAGGGCTTGGTGCCGCGCTCGATGACCTTGCCATCCTCGATCGCGACCACCGGCGTGCCGTGCGCGGCGCCGAGGTCGCAGCCGGCATGTAACCGCCCCTTGCGGTCGGCACCGAAGCCCGCGCTCGTGCCGGCCGTGCGCCACTTCTTGGTGTAGTCGTAGCCGGCGGCGATCGGAAAGTGCATGCGGCGCTCCGTTGCTGACGGACAGCACAATACGCCGAAACTGCCTCGTCTGTCCGGCCCGCCATCATCTTCATGTCAGTGAACATGGAGCGTCGGGCACATCCGATGCTTGCAGGCTTGCCAACTAAAGCTTCGGCCAGCGCCGGTGCCAGTCGGTGCCGGCTTCGTACAACGCGCCCAGCCGCAGCACCGAGGCTTCGTCACGAAAGCGGCCGACCAGCTGCAGGCCGATCGGCAACCCGTCCGACGCGAAGCCGCAGCAGACGCTCATCGCCGGGTGGCCGGTGATGTTGAACGGCATGGTGTAGGGGAACAGGCTCTGGCGCAGCTCGCCCACGACCTGGCCGTCGATCTCGATCGGATCGAACAGGTCGTGGTCGACCGGCAGCGCGGTGCGCGACAGCGTCGGCGTGACGAAAAAGTCGTAGCGCTCGAACCAGCCCTGGATGTGGCGGAACAGTTCGCCGCGCGCGAACATCGCCTTCTGGTAGTCGGCCGCGCTCCAGTCGGCGGCCATCTGCACCTGCCGCACCAGCGATGGCGTCATGCGATTGCCGTCGCGCGCCACCATGTCGGCGAAACGCGCGCGCCATGTGCTGTGGTTGATCACCTGCCAGACCTCGTAGTTGGCCGGCGGCATGTCCTTCAGCTCCTCGACGATCGCGCCCAGCGCTTCCAGCTGTCGCACGGCGGCGTGAAACGCCGCCTCGACATCGCGCGCCACGACCGTGTTGCCCAGCCGCGCGGCGAAGAGAATCCGCTTTCCCCTGAGATCGCCCTCCGGCCGCGCGGCGGCGACGTAATCCTGCACCGGCACGCCGATCGACCAGGGATCGCTGGCATCCGCGCCGGCCATGGCCTGCAGCATCAGCGCCGTGTCCATCACCGTACGCGTCATCGGTGTGACGTAGGTGTAGTTGCCGAAGGCGTCGGCCGCTTGGCTGTGCGGGATCACGCCGTTGCTCTGCTTCAGGCCGACCATGCCGTTGCACGCCGCCGGGATGCGCGTCGAGCCGCCGCCATCGGTGGCGATGCCGATCGGCGCCAGGCCGGCGGCGACGGCGACCGCCGCGCCGCCGCTGGAGCCGCCCGAGGTCCGGCTCTGGTCCCAGGCGTTGTGGCACTTGCCGAACAACGGGCCGTCGCTCAGCGCCTTGTGGCCGAACTCCGGCGTCGTCGTCTTGCCGACCAGGATGCCGCCGGCAGCCTTCATCCGCGCCGCCGCGACGGCATCGGTCTTGGGCACGTTGCTCTCCTGCAGCAGCGAGCCGAAGGTCGTGCGCACGCCGGCCGTGTTGACGAGATCCTTCACGTGATAGGGCACGCCGTGCAGCAGGCCGAGCGCGCCGCCGCGCATCACCGATTCCTCGGCCCAGCGCGCCTGCGCGAGGGCGTGCTCGTGGCAGACGGTGATGAAGCAGTTGAGTTTCGGCTGCAGCGCATCGATGCGGTCCAGCACGGCCTGGGTCACTTCGACCGGCGAAACCTGCCGGGCCGCGATCATGCCGCGCAGCGTGTCGGCGCAGAGTTGCCACAGTTCGGAAGTCATGGTCGGGCCGCTCCCGGCGTGTAGAGGAAATGCGTGATCTCGAGGAAGCGCGTCAGCCCGATCGACTCGGCCAGGCGAATCGAGGCGATGTTGTCGTCGTGCACCTGATAGCGCGGCAACAGCCCGCGCGCGCCCAGCTCGGCCAGCGCCGTGCGCACGACACGGGCGGCGTGGCCTCGTCCGCGTGATTCGGGCGGCGTGTACAGGCCACCGATCTCCCAGACCTTGCGATAGTTCTCGAAGGCGAAGCACACGGCGTGCGGCTGCGCATCGGGCCCGGTCATGCAGACGAACGCCCGATGGGATTGGAGCAGGGGCTCGAGCCAGTCGCGGCCATGCTTCTGCGACTCGAAATAGTCGAATACCGCCTCCGATGGCGCGGTCGTCGTGCGCACGGAGGCGTCGCGCGCGAAGTCCGGCCCGCCGGTGAAGGACAGGACGGCGGTCGTACGCTGCAGCTGCGGGAAGTCAGCCGACACCACGTCGTGGTCGGCGTCGGTGGAAAGCTTGAACACCACACCTTCCTGGCGTGGCACCGCGCCGACCAGTTCGCGGGTCAGCTCGGTGCCGTCGCTGGAGATCAGCGCGGCATAGCGGGCGCTCGGGTAGGTGCGTCGGTCGTAGGCGCTGGCCGCGACCTCAAGCAGCACCATGGTGGCGGCTTCGCGGTCGCGCTCGACGCGGTGCACCGTCGTGTGATCGGGAAACGCCTCCAGGTGCTTCAGTAGCACGATGTTGCGCAGCGGTTCGCGCTCGAGCGCTTCGACGACGCGATGCATGTCACAGCAGGCCACGCGCCGCGAGATTGCGCATCAGATCGCGCGCGCCGAAGGTCCACGGCGGCACCGCCTTGCACAGGTTCACGCGGTTGACCAGCGCGCCCAGCTTGGGCGAGCGGATCACCACGATGTCGCCGATCGCGTGGGTGAAGCCCTTGCCGCCCGAGCCGCGCTGCTGCGTCGGCGCGAACAGCGTGCCGGTGTAGAGCACCACGCCGTCGGGGTACTGGTGGTTGGCGCCGATGGTCTGCGCCACCAGCTCGGTGGGATCGCGGCTGATCTGGGTCAGATCGCTGCGGCCGGTCAGGCGGAACTGGTCGGTCCCGGTGATCTCCAGCGACACCTCGGCCTTGCGCACGTCGTCGAGCGAGTAGGTGGCGTCGAACAGGCGGATGAACGGGCCGATGGCGGAAGAGGCGTTGTTGTCCTTGGCCTTGCCCAGCAGCAGGGCGCTGCGCCCCTCGATGTCGCGCAGGTTCACGTCGTTGCCCAGGGTGGCGCCGACGATGCGGCCATCGGGCGCCACCACGAGCACGACCTCCGGCTCGGGGTTGGTCCACTCCGCATCGTCGCGCAGCCCGACCTCCGCACCGTAGCCGACCGAGGCCATGGGCGGCGCCTTGGTGAAGATCTCGGCATGCGGGCCGATACCGACCTCGAGGTATTGCGACCACATGCCCTTGGCGACCAGCGCCTGCTTCAGCTTCTCGGCGTCGGCCGAGCCCGGTTTCACGCGCGCGATGTCGCCGCCGATCGCCGTGCCGAGATCGGCGCGCACGGCGGCGGCACGCGAGGGATCGCCCTTGGCCTGCTCCTCGATCAGCCGTTCCAGCAGGCTGACCGCGAAGGTGACGCCGGCGGCCTTGACCGCCTGCAGATCGACCGGGGCCAGCAGGGTCGGGAACTCGGGCGAGGGCTGCTCCGCCACGGTGTTGGCGACGATCTCCTCCAGCGAGCCGATGAGATCGCCGGTGGCATAGGTCACGACGTCCGCCGGATTTTCGTGCACCAGCAGATCGGCGATGGTCGGCACGGTACGCGAGATATCGAGCACGCCGCGCGCGCGGATCGCCACCACGCTGGGCCCGGCCGGCCAGGCGCCATGCGCCGGTCGCCAGGCGCGGCCCACCAGGGTCCCCGCGGTGCCGTCGTCGGGCAGGATGGGTTGGCCGGCGAGGCTGAGCTTCTGGGTCACGGGCTATTTCTCCCCTTCAGGCACAGGACCATATCACCGCTCTACTCTGGACGGCGCGCATCAGGCGTGGCAATCCAGCCGGGACCCTGCTCAGGAGCTGCCACCATGGCCCAGGCCCGCATCAAGGGCGTGCTGTCGCCCGTCGTCACGCCGTTCAAGCCCGACTACAGCCCCGACACGCGGCGCTTCATCGCCCATTGCAAGTGGCTGGTCAGCCAGAATTGCGGCCTGGCGGTGTTCGGCACCAACAGCGAGGCCAACTCGATGGCGGCCGAGGAGCGCATGGAGCTGCTCGATGCGCTGGTCGCGTCGGGGGTCGATCCGCTGCGCATGATGCCCGGCACCGGCGCCTGCTCGCTGACCGAGACGGTGAAGGTCACGGCGCATGCGACGAAGCATGGCGTGTCGGGCGTCCTGATGCTGCCGCCGTTCTACTACAAGGGCGTGAGCGACGAGGGTCTCTTCCGGCACTTCTCGGAGGTGGTGCAGCGGGTCGGCGATTCGCGGCTGCGCATCTATCTCTATCACATCCCGCCGGTGGCCCAGGTGCCGATCACCCATGCGCTGGTCGAGCGCCTGCTGAAGGCCTATCCGCAACAGGTCGCGGGCATGAAGGACAGTTCCGACGACTGGCCGCACACCAAGAGCATGATCGACGCCTTCGGCAAGTACGGCTTCGACGTGTTCTCGGGCAACGAGAAGCCGCTGGTCGACAACGTGAAGTCGGGCGGCGCCGGCTGCATCAGCGCCACCGCGAACATCAATCCCGGCGCGATCGCCGAGACCTACGCCAAGGTCGGCACGCCCGAGGGCGATGCCCTGCAGAAGAAGATCAACGACGTGCGCGGCGTGATGCAGGGCTACGTTATGATCCCGGCGATGAAGCACCTGATCGCGCATTACGGACAGGACCCGGGCTGGACGGTGGTGCGTCCGCCGCTGGTCGAGGTCACCGCCGAGCAGGGGCGCCAGGCGATCGAGAAGCTCGAGGCGCTGGGCTTCACCATGCCCGGCCTGCGCCAGGCGATGCAGCAGGCGGCGGAATAGTTCCTGTCGTCCTGAGCGCGGCGAAGGACCTCGCAGTGGTGCGGTCGGTCGCGATGCGGGAGAGTTGTCGCGATACCGCAAGATCCTTCGCTGCGCTCAGGATGACGGCATAGCGCGTTACAGGAACGCGGCGCGGATATCGACGCTCGACTTGTTGCCGAGATCGTCGAAGGTCGCCGTCAACCAGCGCTCCGCCGCGTCGCGACCGGCGTCGTGCAGGAAGCGCAGGAACTGCGGCTCGACGTTGAACTTGCTGACCGCGCCCAGCGGCAGCATCGCCGCCTCGTCGGCAATGATATGGATCAGCATGCGCTTGAGCCGGTCGATGGCGGGGCCGGAGGCGCCGTCGTCCTCGATCAGCTTCTGGGCGAAGGCGATGGCGCGCATCTCGCCGATCAGCGCGCCGTTGAAGGTGATCTCGTTGAGGCGGTTGTCGATCTCGGCCAGCGTCTTGGGGACACCGGTGCGGATCAGCGGGTTGATCTGCACCAGCACCACGTCGTGGCTTTCGCACTCGTAGATGAACGGCCAGATCGCCGGGTTGCCCATGTAGCCGCCGTCCCAGTAGGGCTGGCCGTCGATCATCACCGCCTCGAACAGGCTGGGCAGGCAGGCCGAGGCGAGCAGGGCGTCGTGGTTGATCTCGGCGTTGCGGAAGATCCGCGACTCGCCGGTCTCGACGTTGGTCGCGGCGACGAACAGCTTCACGTGCTTGCAGGCCTGCACCGCGTCCGTGCGCAGCTGGTTGCGCAGAACGGTGGCCAGCGAGTTCAGCCGCAGCGGATTGCGCAGCGCCGGTGGCGCCAGACGCTGTGCCATCTCGATGATGGCCGCCCCGGGAGAGCGATCGAGGTTCCAGTTGCCCGCCAACCGGTCGAGCGGCGTGGTGCGTACCGGCGAGAAGGGCGCGTAGGTGCCGATCTCCTCCCAGAAGGCCGCCAGTCCCTGGCGTGCCGCCTCGCGGCCGCCCTCGTGCAGGCCCTGCGCCAGCACCGCCGCGTTCATCGCCCCGGCGCTGGTGCCGCTGATTCCCTCGAACTCCAGCCGGCCATCCTCGAGCAGCCTGTCGAGCACGCCCCAGGTGAAGGCGCCGTGCGAGCCGCCGCCCTGCAGGGCCAGGTTGATGCGCTTGGTCTCAGCCATAGGTCGTCGCGATCGGCATGCTGCGCTTGAGCGTCTTGGTCACCGGGGTCTTCTCCATGATCTCGGCGATCCGTGCAGCCTGCTCGGCCGACAGCGTCGCGCCGAACCGGATCTGCCGTTCGATCCGCTCGGTGCCGTCCGGGTCGCGGCCGAAATGGCCCTTCACCTCGATGCGTCCGAGATCCCAGCCCTTGCGGTCGGCGTACATGCGCGCGGTGAGCGACGTGCAGGCGATCAGGGCGGCGAGCAGCAGCTCGTAGGGCGCCGGGCCGGTGTCGGTCCCGCCGGCCTCGCGCGGCTCGTCGGCGGTGAGCTCGTGGCCGCGGGCGTGCAGATGCTGGGCAAGGCCGCTGTCGCTGTCGAGAGTCACTGTCGCCACGCCACCCTCCGTCGCCATGCATGTCACCTAGCATGGCCGCGCCCGATGCGCCTGCGCTATGCTCGCGCATGCTGTTCAAACGCGCGATCCTCCAGCGACTTATCGATGGTTCGGCGACCCTGGCGTTCCGCCGCTGGCGCAAGCCCACCGTGCGGGCCGGCAGCCGGCTGACGACGGAGCTGGGCGTGCTGGCGATCGACGCGGTCGAGCAGGTCGATGACGACGCGCTGACCGAGGAGGCGGCGCGCCAGGCCGGCTTCGGGTCGCTCGCCGAGCTCAAGGGCCTGCTGCGCGCCGACGGCGATCTCTACCGCATCCGGCTGCACCCCGCCGGGCCCGATCCGCGCATCAGCCTGCGCGACAGCACCGACCTGGACGAGGCCGATCTTCAGGGCGTGGTCGAGCGCCTGGAATCGATGGATCGCCATCGCGCCTGGGTGCAGGCGACGCTGGAGCTGATCGAGCGCCATCCCGGCCGTCGGGCGCCCGATCTGGCTGAGGAACTCGGGCGCGAGACCCAGCAATTCAAGGCCAATATGCGCCGGCTGAAGGCGCTGGGGCTGACCGAGAGCCTGGAAGTCGGCTATCGCATCTCGCCGCGCGGCAGGGTGGTGCTGGCGGCCCTGCGGCAGCGGCCCTGAAACGACGACGGCCGCCCCGAGGGCGGCCGTGCGGTGAAGACGGGCGGAGCCCGCTTATTTCATCTTCGATTCCTTGAACGCGACGTGCTTGCGCGCGACCGGATCGTACTTCTTGAGCTCCATCTTCTCGGTCTTGGTCTTGGCGTTCTTCTTGGCGACGTAGAAGTAGCCGGTGTCGGCGGTCGAGACCATCTTCACCAGCGTGATGTTGGATTTGGCCATGGCATACCCCTGAGGGGCCCCTCGGGGCCCAAATCTTTGTAGGACCGGGAAAATAGCCGCCGACGCCACGATGTCAAGGCGGCAGGACCGCTCCGTTGCGGATCGGTCGGGGCCCGTTCGGGCGCCGGATCGGACCGTCTGCGAATGGGCGAGAGGCACGCCGCAGGCTATCTTCCAACCATGGACGCGGGGACATATTCACCCCAAGGCGCCCGGTCTTGAAGCCAAGCCATTTTCAGCAGTCCCGGTATTTCATCCCCACCGATATTGACCGCCGGAAGCGCATTCTCGCTTCCATGTTCTCAAGAGGGCCCGTGCCGGACACACCGGTGCGGGCCTTTTGATTCCGGCGGTCGCGGCGGTCGGTCGCTCCACGCCGGACCGGTCGGCGTGCCGGTCGCGACCGGATCGGACCGTCCGCGCATCGCGAACGCGACCGTCCGGCGCTATCTTCCTACCCATGGACGCGGGGCATTTTGACCAGGGCGTCCGGTCTATAGCCAGACGATTTTCAAGTCTCTGTATTCACACCCACTGATTTCCACATCGGAAGCGCATATTGGCTTCCAAGCCTTCGCGAGAGGCCCGCGCCGGTGCGACCGACGCGGGCCTTTCTCATTCGGCGGGCTTGGGGTGCGGGTTGCCTTGCGCCTTGGCGCGTTCGTCGGCGCTGCGGCCGCCGAAGCGCCGTCTGCTCCAGTTGCCGATGCGGTCGAGATAGACGAGCACGACGGGCACCACGACCAGGGTGAGGATGGTCGAGCTGATCAGGCCGCCGATCACCGCATGGGCCATGGGCGAGCGCTGCTTGCCGCCTTCGCCCAGGCCCAGCGCCAGCGGCACCATGCCGAAGATCATGGCGATGGTGGTCATCAGGATCGGCCGCAGCCGGATCGTGCCGGCCTCGATCAGCGCCTCGCGGATGGCCAATCCGCGGCCGCGCGCCTGGTTGGTGAAGTCGACCAGCAGGATGGCGTTCTTGGTCACCAGGCCCATCAGCATGATGAAGCCGATGATGCTGAAGATGTTGAGCGTCGTGCCGGCGATCAGCAGGCCGAGGAAGACACCGACCAGCGACAGCGGCAGCGACATCATGATGGCGATCGGCTGCAGGAAGGAGCCGAACTGCGAGGCGAGGATCAGGTAGATCAGGATGACCGCCAGCAGCAGCGCCTGTATCGCGTAGCCGCCGCTCTCGGCGATGTCCTTGCTCGAACCGCCGATGACGAAGCGATAGCCGGACGGCAGCTTGATCGTCGCCAGCATCTTGTTGATCTCGTTGCCGACGTCGCCGGAGGAACGGCCCGAGGCGTTGGCGGTGATCTGCACCTCGCGCTGGAGATCGCGGCGGTTGATCTGCGAGGCGCCGATGGTCTCCTCGATGTCGGCGACCTGGCTGAGCTGGATCATGCGCGGCGAGCCGTCGGCGGCCATCTGCGAGGTCGCCAGCCATACGCGGTCGAGGTCCTGCTTGCCGGTGCGATCGGCCGGTGGCAGACGCACCATCACGGTGTAGTTCTCGTCGTCAGGCGCCTTCCACAGGCTGGTCTCGTCGCCGGCGAACAGCGGACGCAGCGTGTTGGCGATCAGCAGGGTGCCGACGCCGAGATCCGAGGCGACGTCGCGCTTGACGCGCACGTTGAGCATCGGCTTGGCGGCCTTGAGGTTGCGGTCGATATCGACCGCGCCCGGGATCCGCGCGATCTTCGCCATCACGTCGGCGGAGATGCGATCGAGGACGGCCGTGTCCGGCCCCTGCAGCGAGATCTGCAGCTGCTTCTGCGCGCCGCCGCCGGGACCGCCGGGCACGTTGATCGAGTAGGTGACGCCGGGGATCGTCGCCAGCCGCTCGCGCAGCGGCTGCGCCATCTGCGTCGGCGATCGCTTGCGCTGGCTGAGCGGCTTGTAGCGGATGTAGACGAAGCCGATGTTCTTGCCCGGCGAGCCGCCAGTGTTGACGGTGCCGTAGGTGTAGTCGACCTCCGGGAACTCGCGGATCGCCGCATCGATCTGGCGCAGCTTGGCCGTGGTGTATTCCAGGGACGAGCCAACCGGCGTCTCGAAGCTCACGGAATGCTCGCCGAGATCGGCCTCGGGCACGAACTCCACGCCGATGAACTTCACCAGGCCGAAGCTGCCGAAGAAAATCACGAAGACGACGCCCAGCACGGTCTTGCGATGGTCGACCGCCCAGCCGACCACGCGGCGGTAGCCGGCCGTCAGCCGGTCCTGCGCCTTTTCCATCCAGCGTGCGAAGCGGCCGCCGCCGCCATGCGCCTGCGGGTCGTACCAGACGCTCGACAGCATGGGGTCGAGGGTGAAGGAGACGAACAGCGAGATCAGCACCGCGGCGGCCACGGTGATGCCGAACTGGAAGAAGAAGCGGCCGATGATGCCGCCCATGAAGGCCACCGGCAGGAACACGGCGATGATGGTGAAGGTCGTCGCCAGCACCGCCAGGCCGATCTCGTCGGTGCCCTTGATCGCCGCGTCGCGGTGCGAGGCACCGCCCGCGAGATGGCGGGTGATGTTCTCGCGCACGACGATAGCGTCGTCGATCAGGATGCCGATGGCGAGGCTGAGCGCCATCAGGGTCAGCACGTTCAGGGTGAAGCCGAAGGCGGCCAGCGCCATGAAGGCGCCCAGCACCGAGACGGGCAGCGCGAGGCCGGTGATCACCGTGCTGCGCCACGAATGCAGGAACAGGAAGACGATCAGGATGGTCAGCGCGCCGCCCTCGATCAGCGTGCTCTGCACATTGTCGACCGAGTTGCGGATGCCGCGCGAGGTGTCGCGCACGATATCCAGCGTGATGTCGGGAGGGATGCCGCTCTTGCGCAATTCGTCGATGGCCTTGCGCACGCCGTCGGCGACGTCGATGGTGTTGGAGCCCTGCACCTTGACCACGTCGATCGCCATGGCGCGCTGGCCATTGAGCAGCGCCGTGGTCTCCAGCTCCTGCTCGCCGTCGACGATCCTGGCGACCTGGCCGAGATAGACCGGCGCGCCGCCGCGGCGCGCGACGATGATCTCGGCGAAGCGCTGCGGGTCGACGACGCGGCCGTCGATCTGGATCACCCGGTCGTTGTTGCCGCGGGTGACGTTGCCGGCGGGGAAGTTCTGGTTCTCGTTGCGGATCGCTGCCTGGACCTCGTTCACGCCGATGCGCAGCGCGTGCATGCGCTCGGGATCGAGGAAGATGTTGATCTGGCGCTTCACCCCGCCGACGATCGTGGCGCGGCCCACGCCGCGCACGTTCTCGATGCGCTTGAGGATGATGCGGTCGGTGATGGTCGTCAGGTCGCGCAGGCTGCGCACGTCCGAGCGCACGGCGATCGAGACGATCGGCTGGTCGTCGGGATTGAAGCGCTGGATCAGCGGCTCCTTGACCTCCTCGCGGAAGCCGGCGCGCACCTGCTGCACCTTCTCGCGGACGTCCTGGGTCGCCTGGACGGCCGACACCGACAGCTCGAACTCGGCGATCACCAGCGAGCGGCCCTCGAAGGAGCGCGATGTCAGGGTCTTCAGGCCGGCGATCGAGTTCACCGCCTCCTCGATCTTGCGCGTGATCTCGCTCTCGACCGTCTCCGGCGCGGCGCCGGGATAGTCGATGCTGACGACGACGATCGGGAACTCGACGTTGGGGAACTGGTCGATGCCGAGCTGGCGGTACGAGAACAGGCCGAGCACCATCAGCGCCACCATCATCATGGTGGCGAAGACAGGGTTGTCGACGGCGATCCGCGTCAGGCGCATGGCGCCTCCGATCTACCTTCCCCCGGAGGGGGAAGGTGGCGCGCGTCAGCGCGACGGATGGGGGATGTTGAGGACGAACGCGGGAGACCGTCCTCGACATCCCCCATCCGCCCTTCGGGCACCTTCCCCCTCCGGGGGAAGGCAGGTTGGCGCTGTGCGATCCTCACGGTGCCTGCACTTTCACCGCCTGGCCGGGCTTCAGGCCGGGCAGGGGAGCGACGACGACCTGCATGCCGGCGACCACGCCGCCGATCTCGACGAGGTCCGCCTTCGGCCAGACGCGGCCCGGCGTCACTGCCTGGCGCACGAGCGCGCCGTCGCGCACGACGAGCACGAAATCGCCGGTCGCGTCCTTGCGCAGGGCCGAGGGCGGCACAGCCAGCGCCTGCGCCGATTCGGCGACGACGACGCGGCCGATGGTGAACAGGCCGCCGCGCAGCGCCTCGTCGCGCTCGAGGATCTCGACGAAGACCGGGACCGAGCGCGAGCCGCTCTGCGTCGTCGGGCTGATGCGCGCGATGCGTGCCTTGAAGTCGTGGTCGCCGAAACCCTCGACCTGTACGCGCGCCGGCATGTCGACCTGCATGCGCACGACGTCGGACGCCGGCACCTGGGCCGCCACCTCCATGTGCGAGGTGTCGAGCAGGGTGAGGATCTTGCCGTCGACCGGCAGCGATTCGCCGGGGTTCGCGAAGCGCTCGCCGATCACGCCGGCGAAGGGCGCCACGACCACGGCGTCCGCCAGCGCCTTGCGCGCAACTTCGACCTGGGCCTGGGCCACGGCAATCTGGGCCTTCTTGGCGTCGGCCACGGCGTTGGCCTGGTCGAGGGCCGAGCGCGATACGACGCGCTGCTGCGCCAGCGCCGCCTTGTTGGCGCGGTCCTGCTCGGCCCATT
Source organism: Reyranellaceae bacterium (assembly GCA_050183765.1). Classification (GTDB taxonomy): domain Bacteria; phylum Pseudomonadota; class Alphaproteobacteria; order Reyranellales; family Reyranellaceae; genus JAFAZJ01. The sequence continues at coordinate 33,228 of JBFXAZ010000003.1, forward strand.
CTGCGTCGGCCTTCGCGGCTTCCAGCGCCGCGACGCGCTCGCGCACGCGCGCCTCCAGCTCGACGGTCTCGAATTTTGCGAGCACCTGGCCCTGCTTGACGCGGTCGCCTTCGCGCACCAGGACCTCGGCCAGGCGCGCGGAGATGCGCGACTTGACCGTCGTCTGGTCGACCGGCTGGGTCGAGCCGGTGAAGCGCAGGGTCTCGCGCAGGCGCTGTGGTTTCAGGACGGCGACCTCGGCGGCGGCCAGCTCGATCGGCCGTGTCGTCGGCTGCGGCTTGGCGGCCTGCGAGCTGGCGCTGGGCGGGCGGGCGACCATGAAGGCGCCGGCGCCGGCGACCAGGACGCCGGCGACGATGATGGCGATCAGGCGAAGTGTCTTCATGGGCGCAACCCCGCGAGGACGAATTCGAGATGGGCGTCGTGGAACGCATCCGAGGTGGGACAGGTGGCGTCGTAGGGGGCCAGCGAGCGGCGCCAGATCGCGAACATCGACAGCGGGCTGGCGATCGTGAGCACCGTGGCCGCGATGTCGGCGATCGGCCGGAACTCGCCGCGCTCCACGCCGCGGCGCAGGACGGTCTCGAACAGGCGCCGGCCGCGCTGGTCGATCTCCTCGATGAAATACCGCGCCACGTCGGGGAAGTTCCCGGCCTCGCCGATCACCAGCTTGGTCACGCCGCCGGAGGGGCTCTCGTTGAAGTCGCGATAGCGCTCGAACAGGATGCGCAGCAGGTCGGCGCTGTGGCCATCATACGCGGCGACGAACTGCTCGCCCATGGCCAGGGGCTCGAGGATCGCCTCGGCGATCACTGCCTTGAACAGGTCCTCCTTGCTGCGGAAATAGAGGTAGGGCAGGCCCTTGCTGACCCCGGCGGCGCGGGCGACGTCCTCGAGCTTGGTGGCCGCGAAGCCACGCTCGACGAACAGCTTCAGCGCCGCCTGCACCACCTCGCGCGACCGGTCCTGGGGGCGTCGGACCCGGTTCTGTGACGAGTTAATGACTGACTGGTCAGTATGCATCACGTTAACATACGAGGAGCGATGAGCGGGGCAAGGGGCCGATTGTATCGACAGCAAACATTTCGCCGGAAATCGGCTATCAACCGGCAATGCTTGCGTGGTTTGCCGCCGAACTCGCCCAATCCGCCCTGTACCTCGTGCTGGCCACGGCCTTGGTCGCCGGCTTCGTGCGCGGAATGGCAGGATTTGGTGCAGCACTGATACTTACGCCAGTTTTCTCATCCTTCTACACGCCTGCGGTCGCTGTTCCGACCTTGGGTTTCGCTGATTGGGTGATGAGTTCACCAATGGTTATCAAGGCTTTGCGACGCTGTGCTTGGAGAGAGGTTCTGCCATTGGGCCTATCCGCTGTCGTTGCCGTGCCTTTCGGCAGTTACGTCTTGGCGACCGCCAACCCCTACGCCCTGCGGATCGGCATCTCGATCTTTGTCCTGCTGGCCGTCGGCGCCCTGGCATCCGGCTGGCGCTACCGGGGCACGCCGTCGATGGCGGTGACTGTCCTGGTCGGCCTGTTCGCCGGCGTCCTGGGCGGCGCGATCGGCATGAGCGGCCCGCCGGTGGTGCTGTTCTGGCTCGGCGGCCAGTCGGACGCCGGCCAGGCGCGTACCAACACGCTGGCCTTCTTCGGCGTCTCGGCACTGGCGACGATGACGATGTACGTCGTCAACGGCCTGCTCACCTGGCGGGTGATCGGATTGGCGGTGATCGTGATGCCGGTCTACGGCCTGGGCCTCTTTCTCGGCAGCCGCGCCTTCCGGCTGTTGCCCGAACGGGCCTTCCGCTTCATCGCCTTCTCGCTGATCGGCGCGATCTCCGTGGCGACGCTCATCGCGGCGCTGGTGTAGGGTCGGCCGCGCGATGACCACCCACCGCCTGTTCCCGACCCTGATCTATCGTTCGCCGCTGAGGTCGGGATCGCTCGAGCGTTTCAACCAGGGCCTGCTCGACGAGGCGCAGGCGATGGCGCTGGACGACCAGGCCGGGCGGCGCTGGTCGGCGAAGCACTATCTCGGCGGCTACACCAGCTACGGCTCGCTGGCCCAGATGCATCGCATCTCCTCGACCTTTGCCGCGCTGGAGCGCGCGATGGCGCCGCATGCGAAGCGCTTCGCCCGCGAGCTCGGCTACGACATGCGCGGCCGGGCGATCGACATGACGGATTGCTGGGTCAACATCATGCCGGCGCGCACGGTGCACAGCCTGCACCTGCATCCGCTGTCGTTCATCAGCGGCACCTACTATGTCCAGACGCCGCCCGGCAGCCCGGCGTTGAAGTTCGAGGATCCGCGGCTGTCGAAGATGATGGCGGCGCCGCCGCGCCAGGCGAAGCTGGCCAGGGCGATGCGATCCTTCGTCGAATACCCCGCCGAGGCGGGCAGCCTGATCCTGTTCGAGAGCTGGCTGCGCCACGAGGTGCCGCCGGGCGAGATCGACGGCGAACGCGTCTCGATCAGCGTCAACTATGCTTGGCGCGACTTGTCTGCCGACAAGATCGCCGTTGCCCGCGCCGGGCGCCGGGCCTAGTCGTCTCGCCCTACAGGAGGCGAGATGATGGCGCTGAAGTTCAAGCAGGTCGACGTGTTCACCGCGACGCCCTTCCAGGGCAATCCGGTCGCCGTGGTCTTCGGTGCCGACGGCCTCGACACGGCGCAGATGCAGCGCATCGCGCACTGGACCAACCTCTCCGAGACGACGTTCCTGCTGAAGCCGACGCAGGAAGGCGCCACGCATCGCGTGCGCATCTTCACGCCGCAATCGGAGTTGCCATTCGCCGGCCATCCGACGCTCGGCACCGCGCACGCCGCGATCGAGGGCGGCGTGGTGACGCCGAAGGGCGGCAAGCTGGTGCAGGAATGCAAGATGGGCTTGGTCGGCCTGACCGTGGCGGGCGAGGGCGCCCAGCGCACCATCACGCTCGATCTGCCGCAAACCAGGACGCGGGTGCTCGACGACGCCGAGATCGCCGAGATGGAAGCCGTGCTTGGCGCCGCGGTCGATCGCGCCGCGCCGCCGCGCGTGATCGATGTCGGCCCCAAGTGGGTCACGGCGCTGATGAAGGACGCCGCCGCGGTGCGCGCGGTGAAGCCCGACCTCGTGCGGATGCCCGCCTTCGAGAAGCAGGTCGGCGGTACCGGTGTGGTCATCTTCGGCCGGCATCCCGACGGCGGGCCGGCGGCCATCGAGGTGCGCGCCTTCGCACCGTCGGACGGCATCGCCGAGGATCCGGTGTGCGGCAGCGGCAACGGGTGCGTCGCCGTGTTCATCCGCGACGCCGGTTTGAGCGATTCGATCGGCCGCTCGTACACCGCCTCGCAGGGCTTCTGCGTCGGCCGGGACGGCCGCATCGCCGTGGAAATCGCCGCCGATGGCGCCGTGAAGCTGGGTGGCCGCTGCGTGACCGTGGTCGACGGCTCGATCGCCGCCTGAAGCGAAAAGCCCCGGTCTTTCGACCGGGGCCTCGATACGCCGCCTGCGGAAGCGGGCTGGCTATTTCGCTTCGGCCTCCTCGGTGGCCGGCTGCTCGGCCTCCGACTGGTCTTCCGGCTTCTCGAACAGCGCCTGGGCCGCGGCCTCGGCAGCCGCCTGGGCCATCGCCGCTTCCTGCGCCGCGCGATCGGTTTCGGCCATGATCACGCCGCCCTTGGCCTGGAACTCCGCCTCGTCGGCCGAGCGGGCGACGTTGGCGTTGATCTCGACGACCACCTCGGGATGCAGGTGGACCTGCACCTTGTGCATGCCCAGCGACTTGATCGGCTTGGGCAGCTCGACCTGCGCGCGCTCGATCTTCACCGCCTTGCTGCCGCCGCTGGCCGCGGCGTCGGCGATGTCGCGCGCCGTGACCGAGCCATAGAGCTGCAGGCTCTCCGACGCCTGGCGGATCAGCACGACCTGGAACCCCGCCATCTGCGCCGCGACGGCCTCGGCTTCCTGCCGGCGCTTGAGGTTGGTGGCCTCGAGCTCCTTGCGGCGGCTGTCGAAGTACTTCCTGTTGTCGGCGGTGGCGCGCAGCGCCTTCTTCTGCGGCAGCAGGAAATTGCGGGCGAAGCCGGGCTTCACCTTCACGACGTCGCCCATCTGGCCGAGCTTCGGCACGCGCTCCAGAAGGATCACTTCCACGTTTGCCATGGTGTCCTCCCGCCTAGCGCGTGATCACGTAGGGCAGCAAGCCCAGGAAGCGAGCGCGCTTGATCGCGTTGGCGAGCTCACGCTGCTTCTTGGTCGAGACTGCCGTGATGCGGCTGGGCACGATCTTGCCGCGCTCGGAGATGAACCGGCTGAGCAAGCGCACGTCCTTGTAGTCGATCTTCGGCGCGTTGGCGCCGGAGAACGGGCAGGACTTGCGCCGGCGCACGAACGGACGACGGGCTCCGCCGCCACCACCACCCATGCTCATGGCGTTTCTCCTTCGCCTTCGGCGGGCCCACCTTCGCGCACAAACCGCGGCCGCTCGCCACGGTCACCGCGATCGCCCCGATCGCCGAAGCGGTCGCCGCGGCCGCGGCGCTCGCCACCCTCGCTCTTGCGCATCATCGCCGAGGGACCTTCCTCGAGCTCGTCGACGCGCACCGTGAGGTAGCGGATGATGTCCTCGTTGATCGACATCGTGCGCTCCAGCTCCTTCACGGCAGCGGCGGGCGCGTCGATGTTCATCAGGGTGTAGTGGCCCTTCCGGTTCTTCTTCATGCGGAAGGTCAGCTGGCGCAGGCCCCAGTATTCCTTCTTGGTCACCTGGCCGCCGAGGCCGGCGACGAGGTCGGAAAACTGGGTGGTCAGGGTTTCGACCTGGGTCGTCGCGACGTCCTGACGTGCGACGAACACGTTCTCATACAGAGGCATGGAGCTCCTTACGGCTGTTCATGACCCGGAGTCGTGCGACCGGCCGGGTCTAGCCGAGCAGCGCGCCCCCGACGCAAAGGCCTTGGGGGTTGATGCCGATCGGCAAGGAGCCGCCGGGCTTTGGTCCCGGCGGAAGCGCGGGCTTATACACGATGGTGCCGGCCGCGCAACCCCATCCGAATTCAGACTCTACCAAAGTGTCAGGAATCGTGTATAAACTATCCCCCATATTGATGAATTGATTTTTCGCAATTGATTTCCGGGGTGCGCCCAAGGGCGCAGTGCATTTCCATGACACGTGGCGGGATTTTTGCGCGTTTCGCGCTGATTGTGTTCGTGGGCGCGATGATCGCGTCCGCGGCGACGGCATCGAGCGATTGGACGGGTTCGCGAGGCGGGCAGGTCACCGCCGGCGGTCCCGTGGGCCTGAACATCCGGACCATCGATGGCCGCAGCCAGATGACCACGATCGTCTGGGCCGGCAGCAGCCGCGAGCTCACGGTCGTCAACCTGTCGGATCCGGTCGCACCGGGCGCCGAGCGGGATGTCTACGAGACGATGCGGATGCTGCTGCAGCGTTGCACCGCGATCAACCTCGGCATCGGCCGGGCGAGCGGTCCGGGCGGCTGCTGCCCGCCGCTCAGCGGGTCAGGCCTGGGCTTCGCCGGCAACGTCAAGGCCAAGCTGCGCATCGACCAGGCCTTCGAGGGCGGGCGTGTGCGCCAGACCGTGACCATCTACGGCTACAAGGGCCCGACCTTCGACGGCTACACCGCCCGGCTGCTGTTCCAGTAGCGTCGCTCCCGGCGACTGGCTATGACTGCCCGCAACGCGATGCGGGAGAGGAACGCCGGGTATGAGCAGGGCTTTCGTGTTTCCGGGCCAGGGGTCCCAGGCCGTCGGCATGGGCGTCGACCTGGCCGCGGCATTCCCCGCCGCCCGCGAGGTCTTCCAGGAAGTCGACGAGGCGCTGAAGCAGAGCCTCTCGAAGCTGATGCGCGAAGGCCCCGAGAGCGATCTCATCCTGACCGAGAACGCGCAGCCCGCGCTGATGGCGGTGAGCGTCGCCGCCGTACGCGTCCTGGAGAAGGAGGGCGGCAAGAGCCTGCCTGACATGGCGGCCTTCGTCGCCGGCCACTCGCTGGGCGAATACTCGGCACTGGCGGCCGCCGGCGCGCTGCGCCTGGACGACGCCGCGCGACTGCTGAAGCGTCGCGGGCTGGCCATGCAGAAGGCGGTGCCGGTGGGTGTCGGCGCCATGGCGGCGCTGCTGGGCATCGAACTGGAGCCGGCGCTCGAGGCGTGCGAGGAGGCCGCCCAGGGCGAGGTCGTCGCCGTGGCCAACGACAACGGCGGTGGCCAGATCGTGGTATCCGGCCACAAGGCCGCCGTCGAGCGCGCGGTCGAGGCCGCCAAGGCAAAGGGCTGCAAGCGCGGCATGCTGCTGCCGGTAAGCGCGCCCTTCCATTGCCCGCTGATGAAGCCGGCGGCCGACGAGATGGCCGAAGCGCTGGAGATGGTGGCCATCGCGCCGCCGCGCGTGCCTGTCGTGACCAACGTCTCGGCCGATGAGACCAGCGATCCGGCGACGATCAAGAAGCTGCTGATCGAGCAGGTCACCGGCCGCGTGCGCTGGCGCGAATGCGTGCTGGCGATGAAGGGCAAGGGCGTCGACACGCTGGTCGAGATCGGCACCGGCAAGGTGCTGACCGGTCTGGTCAAGCGCATCGATCGCGAGATGACGGGCGTGGCGGTGAACTCGCCGGCCGACGCCGAAGCCTTCCTCAAGACCACGTGATGCAGCCCCGTCCTGACCTCATGCCGAGGAGGCCGCGCAGCGGCCGTCTCGAAGCATGGGCGACGGACTCCGTGCCCTTGGCCACCCTTCGAGACGCGCCCTGCGGGCGCTCCTCAGGGTGAGGCCACGTCCCAGGAGAGTTCCATGTTCGACCTGACCGGCAAAGCGGCGCTGGTGACCGGCGCCTCGGGTGGCATCGGCGGCGCCATCGCCAGGGGATTGCACCGCCAGGGCGCCGCCGTGGTGCTGTCGGGCACGCGCGCGGAGGCGCTGGAGGCGCTGAAGGCCGAGCTCGGCGAGGGCGCCCATGTCATCACCGCCAGGATGGACGACGCCGCCGACCTCGAGCGCCTGGTCAAGGAATCCGAGGCGGCGATGGGCAAGGTCGACATCCTGGTCAACAACGCCGGCATCACGCGCGACATGCTGGCGTTGCGCCTGAAGGACGAGGACTGGTTGAAGGTGCTGGAGATCAACCTCACCGGCGCCTTCCGCCTGTCGCGCGCCTGCATGCGCGGCATGATGCGGCGCCGCTTCGGCCGCATCATCACCATCACATCGGTGGTCGGCGTCACCGGCAATCCCGGTCAGTCGAACTACGCCGCGTCCAAGGCGGGCCTGATCGGCATGTCGAAGTCGCTGGCGGCCGAGGTCGCCTCGCGCGGCATCACAGTGAACTGCCTGGCGCCGGGCTTCATCGCCACGCCGATGACCGACAAGCTCACCGACGAGCAGAAGGCGATGATCCTGGCGCGCGTGCCGGCGGACCGCCTGGGTACGCCCGACGACATCGCCGCCGGTGTGGTCTATCTGGCCAGCGACGAGGCGGCCTACGTCACCGGCCAGACGCTGCACATCAACGGTGGCATGGCCATGATCTGATGGCGAAGGCGCCGGTCACCTACAAGCTGAACCGACGTGGCGACGCCAAGATCGCGCGCGCGGCGGACCGGGGGCTCTCTGCTCACAACAAGCCGTTCAGCGGGCCATCGAACTTCAACTACTTCACGATCTCGGCGCACAATCAGAAGGGCCAGCTGATCGGCGCGCTGGATGCCTATGGTTTCTACGGCTGGCTCTTCGTGCGCTACCTCTGGGTCGACAGCCGCTATCGCCGGGGCGAGCATCGCGTCGGCAGCGAGCTGATGGATCGCGCCGAAGCCTACGCCCGCAAGTGCGGCTACTATGGAATCTGGCTCGACACCTTCGAGTTCCAGGCGCGGCCGTTCTATGAAAGGCGCGGCTTCAGCGTCTTCGGCGAGCTGAAGGACAATCCGCCGGGCTACAGCCGCTATTTCATGCAAAAGATGATCGGCAAGCCGCCTAAAGGTCGGCGCCGACCGCCTGCTCGACCGAGGTGAAGCCGTCGGCCTTCAACAGCGCCGCCAACTCGTCCTTGGTCCGCCGCACCAGGCCGGGTCCTTCGTAGACCAGGGCGCTGTAGAGCTGCACGAGCGAGGCGCCGGCGCGGATCTTCGCGTAGGCGTCCCGGCCGGAGGCGACGCCGCCGCATCCGACCAGAGGGAACCGGCCCGCGACGTGCCTTGCCGCGATGCGCAGCACGCCGGTCGACAACGCGGACAAGGGCGCGCCCGACAGTCCGCCGGTTTCGCTTCGCCGCGCGCTCTTGAGCCCCGAGGGCCGCGAGATCGTGGTGTTGCCGACGATCATGCCGTCGATCGACGCCTCGATCGCGGCGCCGACGATATCCTCGAAATCGGCGGCCGTGAGATCCGGCGCGACCTTCACCACGACGGGGATCTTGCGCGCACCCAGCACGCCCTTCACGCCCTTGAGCAGCCCGGCCAGCGCGTCGCGCGCCTGCAGGTCGCGCAGGCCCGGCGTGTTGGGCGAGGACACGTTGCAGACGATGTAGTCGGCATAGGGCATCAGGGCCTTGGTGCAGGTCACGTAGTCGGCGGCGCGATCGGCGCTGTCCTTGTTGGCGCCGACATTGATGCCGACGATGCGCACGCGATCGCGCGTCTTGAGCCGCTCGCGTGCCGCTTCGAGGCCATCGCCGGGGAACCCCATCCGGTTGATCAGGGCCCGATCCTCGGCCAGGCGAAACAGCCGCGGCTTCGGATTGCCCGCCTGCGGCCTGGGCGTGATCGTGCCGACCTCGACGAAGCCGAAGCCCAGCCCGAGCGCGGCCGTCGCCACCTCCGCGTTCTTGTCGAAGCCGGCGGCGAGACCGATCGGATTGCGGAAGCGATGGCCCCATACCGTGATCGCCAGCGCCGGGTCCTCCGGCAGCACGTCCTTCGGTGCCAGTCCCGTCTTCAGGAGCTGAATCGTGAGGCGATGCGCGGTCTCACCGCCGAGCAGGCCGAGCATCGGCCCGACGACGGAACGATAGAGGCTCATCCTCCCCTCTCCCCGCGCGGGAGAGGGGTTGAGGGTGAGGGGGTGTTGCTATCCGTTCGGAGATTCAGATCGATCATCGTCAACACGCCGTCGAGATTCTGGAGAACCTCGTTATTCCAGAACGGCAGTACGCGGAAGCCGTTCTGCTTTAGATGCGCGCTTCGTCGCGCATCATACTCGGTACGCTCGTCATGCTGGCCGCCGTCGATTTCGACCACCAGCCTCGCGTCGAAGCAGACGAAATCGAGGATGTACCGATCAAACGGAACCTGGCGTCGGAACTTCCAACCGGCGAAACGGCGGTCGCGCAGGGCGAACCAGACCCTGCGCTCGGCGTCCGTCAAGTTCTTGCGTAGGGAGCGAGCGCGTTGGACGGTCATTCCCCTCACCCCTAACCCCTCTCCCGCAAGGGGAGAGGGGGACATGAGTCAATCCAACCGGAAGCCCTGGCTGCGCACATACGCGCCGAAATCCGCGCGGTCGGGCGAGGCGTACTGGCGCGCCTTGTCTTCCGACCAGCCGTAGAACTCGGCGCGACCGAAGCGCGCTTCGTCGCGCTGCTGGCGATAGGGGAAGATGCCGTGCCGGCGGCGATCGTAGGCGTCGACCTTGTCGCGGATCGCGCTCTCGTCGAAGCGATCGACATGCACCCGCGCGGCCATCGGCAGGCGCGCGCTCATGTAGCCGGGGTCGGCCGGCCAGCCGACGCCCAGGCCGGCGACCGGGAAGACGTAGGCCGGCAGGTCGCAGAGATCGGACACCGCGCGCGCGTGGTTGCGGATGGTGCTGATCGGGCAGCAGCCCAGTCCGGCCGCCTCGGCGGCTATCACGAACGTGGTCATCACGATGGCGCCGTCGACGGCGGCGTTGAAGAACGAGTCGAGGTGGTCGTTGGGCCAGGGCTTGCCGCGCCATTCGGCGATCTGGCGCTGGCGACGATTGTTGCCGAGGAACAGCAGCAGCATGGGCGCCTTGGCCATCCACGGCTGGTCGGGCAGCAGCCCGGCGATCCTCGCGCGCTTCCCGGCATCGGCGACGATCAGGATGTCGCCCTGCTGCAGATCGCTCTTGGTCGGCGAGGAGAGCGCGGCCGCGCACAGGAGACGCAGCATGGCCATGTCGACCGGCTTGTCGCTGAAGCGACGGATCACGCGATGGTCGAGCAGGCCGCGGATGGTCTCGACGCCGCGCGTGAGGTCTGCGGGCGCCTCCAGTTGTTCGCCGAATCGCTTTTCGATCAGTTCCAGCAGGTCCTGCACGCGGTTCTCCTTGTCGTGGGGGCGACGCGACCTGCACTATCGTCCCATGGCTGGCACGATTTCACCAGAAAGCTACAAGGAGGCGTTGGTATTCCTTGGCACCGCCGGTCTGGTGGTGCCCGTGTTCCATCGCCTGCGCATCAGTCCGGTGATCGGCTTCCTTATCGCCGGCATCGCGGTCGGACCATACGGCCTGCATCGACTGTTTCCAGCTGACTCTTGGGTGAGCGCGTTCACGCTTTCCGATGCCGAGCGCGTGGCGCCGCTGGCCGAGCTCGGCGTCGTCTTCCTGCTGTTCATGATCGGCCTGGAGCTGTCCTGGCAACGCCTGAAGCTGATGCGCCAGCGCATTTTCGGCCTGGGCTCGCTGCAGTTGCTGAGCGCGATGGCGACCATCGCCGTCGTGGCCTATGCCCTGGGCCAGACCACGGTTTCAGCGGTGGTCATCGGTGGAGCGTTGGCGATGTCGTCCACGGCCATCGTCATGCCGACGCTGGCGGCGCGGCGGCGATTGGCGTCGCCCGTCGGGCGCGCGAGCTTCGCCGTCCTGCTGTTCCAGGATCTCGCGGTGGCGCCGCTGTTGCTGATGGTCGCCGCGCTCGACGATCGGGCGGGCGGCGGCCTGTGGACGATCCTCTACGCGCTGGGCCGCGCCGCCGTAGTGCTGCTGGTGCTCGTCGCCGGCGGGCGTCTGCTGCTGCGGCCGGTGATGCGGTACGTCGCCGGCACACGCAGTCCCGAGCTGTTCATGGCGGTCTGCCTGCTGGTGGTCGTCGGCACCGGTCTGATGGCCTCCCTCGCCGGACTGTCCATGGCGCTGGGCGCCTTCGTCGCCGGCCTGCTGCTGGCCGAGACGGAGTTCCGCCGCGAAGTCGAGGTGATGATCGATCCGTTCAAGGGCCTGCTGCTCGGATTGTTCTTCGTCACCATGGGGGCGGGGCTCAACGTGCCGCTGATCGTGGAACGGCCGCTGGTGGTCGGCGCCATCGCCGTCGGATTGATCATGCTCAAGGTGGCGCTACTCTATCCGATCGGCCGCGCGCTCGGCCTGCCCGGCGCCGTGTCGCGCGACGTCTCGCTGCTGCTCGGGCCGGCGGGCGAGTTCGCCTTCGTGCTGCTGCCGGCCGCGGTCACGGCGGAACTGTTGCCTGGCACGGTCGCGCAGCACGTGATCGCCGGCGCCATGCTCAGCATGATGGCCTTGCCGCTGATCGCCGGCGTCATCCTGGCGCGACGGACCGTCACTCGCATCGCCGCCGTCGGCACGATCGAGATGCCGCCCGAAGATGCGCAAGCGCGCGTGATCGTCGTCGGCTATGGCCGGGTCGGCGCGCTGATCGGCGACATGCTGACACGCCACGAGATTCCGTACATCGCCATCGATACGGATCCCGACGTCGTCGCCAGGGCGCGCGACGGCAAGAAGCCGATCTATTACGGCGATGCGTCGCGCATCGCTTTCCTGCGGCGCTGCGGCTTGGCCTACGCCCGCGCGATCGTGGTGACGACCGACGACTCCGAAGCGGCCGAGCACATCGTGCGCGCGGTGCGCAAGGAACGCCCCGATCTGACCGTGGTCGCGCGCGCGCGCGACGCGCGCCACGCCGGCAAGCTGTACGCGCTGGGTGTCACCGACGCGGTGCCGGAGACCGTGGAGGCGAGCCTGCAGCTCTCCGAGGCGCTGCTCGTCGACATCGGCGTGCCGATGGGACTCGTCATCGCCTCGATCCACGAGCGCCGTGACGAGTATCGGCAGGAGCTCAGCGCGACCGGTGTGTCGCCGCCGCGCGCGTTGCGACCGGGCCGGCGTCTGCGTCAGCGGCGTGAAACAGAATGACACATGTTGTTATGCCGGTGTGAACGACTGCGCCATCATCTCGCCGTATCGCTTGAAGAAGATTCGCGCGTCTCGCAGCAACAGGTGATCCGATGAGACCCGCGCCCCACGACCAGTCGTCGCTGACTTGCCGAGTCCGTCACGTCGATGTCACAGATGCCGAGTCGACGATGTGGGATCTGCTCGAGCCGTGTCAGGACGGCGTCAGGCATTTCCGCCGCCACGTCGCCATCGGCCCCTATGTCGTGGACTTCGCCTGCGTCGAGGCACGTCTCGTCGTCGAGATCGATCGCGGCCTGCATGGCGCCGGGCGCGACTACGAGTCCGTGCGCACCCGCTTCCTCGAGCGCCAGGGATTCGCCGTGCTGCGCTTCTGGAGCAACGACGTGGTCGTGCGCGGCGAGGCGGTGCGCGACACCATCCGCGCCCGGCTCCTGCTGCAGTAGGCGTCAGACGTCGAGATCGTGGGCGAACTGCGCGTTCTGCTGGATGAAGGCGAAGCGCTTCTCCGGCTTGCGACCCATCAGATCCTCGACCAGCGACGAGGTGCGCATCGCCTCGCGGCGATCCTCCTCGCTGGCGGTGCGTGGCACGTCGACGCGCAGAAGCGTGCGACGCCTGGGATCCATGGTGGTCTCGCGCAGCTGCGAGGCGGGCATCTCGCCCAGCCCCTTGAAGCGGCTGATCTCGACCTTGCCGTTGCCGGTGAACACCGTGGCCAGCAGCTCGTCGCGATGCGCGTCGTCGCGGGCGTACTCGATGCGTCCGCCGCGCGACAGCCGGTAGAGCGGCGGCTGCGACAGATAGAGGTGGCCGTTCTCGATCAGCTTGGGCATCTCGCGGAAGAAGAAGGTCATCAGCAGCGAGGCAATGTGCGCGCCGTCGACATCGGCGTCGGTCATGATGATGACCCGCTCGTAGCGCAGCCGGTCCTCGTCGTAGTTGGCGCCGGTGCCGCAACCCAGCGCCTGGATCAGGTCGGTGATTTCCTGGTTCTCGCGCATCTGCGCATTGGAGGCGCTGGCGACGTTCAGGATCTTGCCGCGTAGCGGCAGGATCGCCTGGGTGTCGCGATCACGCGCCGACTTGGCCGAGCCGCCGGCCGAATCGCCCTCGACCAGGAAGATCTCGGTGTCCTCGCGCTTCGAGGACGCGCAGTCGGCCAGCTTGCCGGGCAGGCGCAGCTTGCGTGTCGCCGTCTTGCGCTGCTGTTCGCGATCCTGCCGGCGCCGCAGCCGCTCCTCGGCGCGCGCGACGATCGCCTCCAGCAGCACGCCGGCGGCTTCCTTGTCGCCCGTGAGGAAGTGGTCGAAATTGTCGCCGACCAGGCCCTCGACCAGGCGCTGTGCCTCGACGGAGACCAGCTTCTCCTTGGTCTGCCCCTGGAACTGCGGCTCGGGAATGAAGATCGAGACCAGGCCGGCGGCGCCGTCCATCACGTCGTCGGCGGTGATCTGGCCGGCCTTGCGGTTGTTCACCAGCTCGCCATAGCGGCGCAGGCCGCGGGTGAGCGCATTGCGAAAGCCCGCCTCGTGCGTGCCGCCTTCCGGTGTCGGCACGGTATTGCAGTAGGAGCGGAGGAAGCCTTCCTCGTCCTGCGGCCACCACACCGCCCATTCGACCTTTGCCTGCACGCCGTTCAGCTCGGTCTGGGCCAGGCCGGCGAAGGGAGCGGGGATGATGGTCGGGCGCTGGCCGATCTCCGACTCGAGATAGTCGCGCAGGCCGCCGGCGAAGTGGAACGTGTCCTCGGCCGGCACGCTGCCGTCCTTGGGCAGCAGCGACGGATCGCAGCGCCAGCGGATCTCGACGCCGCGGAACAGGTACGATTTCGAGCGCGCCATCCGGTAGAGGCGCTCGGGCACGAATCTGTGGCCGCCGAAAATCTGCGGATCGGGGTGGAACGTGACGGTGGTCCCGCGGCGGTTCGGTGCCGCGCCGACATTCTTCAGCTTGCTGGTCGGCTTGCCGCGCGAATAGGTCTGCTCCCAGGACTGGCGATCGCGCGACACCTCGATGTGCAGCTCGTCGCTGAGCGCATTGACCACCGACACGCCAACGCCGTGCAGGCCGCCCGAGGTGGTGTACGACTTGCCATTGAACTTGCCGCCGGAGTGGAGCGTGGTGAGGATCACCTCGACCGCCGACTGCCTGGGAAATTTCGGGTGCGGATCGACCGGCATGCCGCGGCCGTTGTCGCGAATCGAGACCCTGTTGCCGGCCAGCAGCTCGACCGTGATCGTGTCGGCGTGGCCGGCGACGGCCTCGTCCATGGAGTTGTCGAGGACCTCGGCGACGAGGTGGTGCATGGCGCGCTCGTCGGTGCCGCCGATGTACATGCCGGGCCGCTTGCGCACCGGCTCGAGGCCCTCGAGGACCTCGATGTCCTTCGCCGAGTATTCCGAGCCGCCGCCCTTGCCGTTGCGCGGGCCGGCTCCGTCGAACAGGTCGCCGTTCTTGGCCATTGTCTTTGGTATCCATTGTCGGCGGGGTCGGGAGGGGTTCCGGTTTGGCCGCCGTGGCATCGGTATGGTACGAAAAGCGCGCGAGGGCAACCGTCGGGCAGGGAGTCACAGGGATGACTGAAACCGCGACTCCCGGACGCGTTGTGGATTTCACGCGCGAGCCCATCCTGCGCATGGTGCCGCAGCCGGCCGACATGAACGGCAACGGCGACATCTTCGGCGGCTGGGTGCTGGCGCAGATGGACATCGCCGGCGGCACCGTGGCCTCGCGCGCCGCGCAGGGCCGGGTGGCCACGGTGGCGATCACCGCCATGACCTTCGTGCAGCCGATCAAGGTGGGAGACCTGGTGAGCATCTACGGCGAGGTGCGCAAGATCGGCAACACGTCGGTGACGGTGTGGCTGGAGACCGTGGTCGAGCGCCGGCTCGATCCGACGCCGATCCGCGTCACCGAGGGTACCTTCGTCTTCGTCGCCATCGACGATCATGGCAAGCCGCGGCCGGTGCCGAAGTGAAGCGCATCACGCTCGCCCTGTTCGCCTTGCTGGCGTCAGTCTCGCCGGCGCTGGCGCATCCGCACATCCTGATCAGCTCGATCGTCCGTTTCATCGAGACGGACGGCCAGTTCACCCATGTCGAGATCGAGTGGCGCTTCGATCCCATGGCCAGCTCGATCGAGATCATGGCCGCCGACGGCGATCGCGACGGCAAGCTGTCGCCCAAGGAGTCGAAGGCCCTGGGCGACGTCGCGCTCTCCGAATTGAAGGGCTTCGGCTACCTCACCTGGCTGTCGACGGGCGAGAAGGATTTCCGTCCGCCCAAGGCGCCGACCTTCCACGCGCGCATCGCCGATCCCGCCGTCTTCGTGCCCGAGGATTGGGCGCCGACGGCGGATCCGCCGGGCGGACGGATGACCAAGCCGGGCGCGCCCGCCAAGCCGGCGGTCGAGACCAAGGCGCGGCGGTTCCGCAACCTTGTCTACGTCTTCCGCTTTCCGCTGGCCCATCCGAGCAAGACGCTCTCGGTGGCGTCGATCGATCCCGAGGATTTCATCCGCATCGAGGTGGATCGCAAGATGCCGCACGAGGTCGTCGGCAAGGCGGAGGGCGCCAAGTGCAAGGTCGACAAGCATCCGACGGTGAAGAGCGAGTACTGGCCAGGCCACCCGTTCTTCGCCGATCGAGTAACCTGTACCCTGCCGTGAGGACATATCCTTGTCGCTGAGCATCCTTGAACGTCGCCTGTCCTCCCGCGCTGCCTGGCTGGCGATCGGCGGCCTGCTGCTGCTCGCGGCATTGGTATTCGTGCTGTTCTCCGATTTCGCCGGGGGCTTCGGTCGCATCGCCGCCGAGGTGCAATTCCGCCTGAGCCGCGAGGTCACGATGCGGCTGAGCGACCTTGGTGACGGTGCGGGCATTGGTGCGATGTGGGCGCTGCTGGTCGTCGGCTTCGTCTACGGCATCGCGCACACGCTGGGGCCCGGCCACGGCAAGGCGGTGGTGGTGGCGTATTTCCTCGACGGCAAGAAGCGGGGATGGATCGACGGCATCGTCGCCGGTACCTGGGTGTCGATCACCCACACGATGGCGGCGCTGGTGCTCGCCGGCGTGCTGGCGCTGATCGGCCTGCTGAGCCCGCTGGCGGCACAGGGGCGGGTGAAGCTGGTCGAGCTGGTTTCGTACGGCCTGATCTTCGCCATCGGCCTGTGGCGCCTGCACGCCGGACTGACGGGACGCCTGCACGAGCACGACCACGGCGATCATGGGCACGACCACCACGACCATGGTCACGCCCATCACCACCACGATCACGACCACCATCATCATCACGCCGAAGCACCGCGTCGGCGCAGGTTCCTGCGGCTGGATTCCGGACTGGGCCTGCTGACGGCCGCGGGTGTCGCGCCCTGCGCCGGCGCCGTGGTGATGGTGCTGGTCAGCGCCGCGATCGGCGTGCTGTGGGCCGGGCTGCTGGGCGTGGTGGCGATCGCCGTCGGCATGGCGCTGACCTTGGCGGCGATCGGCATCGGTTCAATGATGGCTCACCGCTTGCTTGTCGGCGAGCGCACGTCGAACGCGGTCGGCCGCATCACGACCCTGCTGGCCGCGCTGCTGGTGGTCGGAACCAGCGGCTTCCTGCTGTTCGGCGCGGTCATGCGCCTGCTTGGCGACTGAACGCCGCAGGAGTGGGCGCAACGCTCGCTTGAGGAATCGGCGGTTGCGCCCCCACCGGCACGCCGCCATTTTGCCGCGATGATCCGCCGCCGCGCTCCGATTTCGCGATGAAGGACACCGCGAGCGAGCCCGTCGTCCCGGTGCCCGTCGCCTCGGTCAGCGCAACGCCGACGCCGGCGTGGCCTGCACGCTTCGATCGTCGCCTGCTGCTGGGCATCCTGTTCATCGTCCTCTCCGGCATGATCTTCCCGGTCATGAACGGCATGGCGAAGACACTGGGCGTCGACTACAACAGCATCCAGATCTCGTGGGCGCGCGCCTTCGGCCACATCATCTTCATGCTGATGTTCTTCCTGCCGCGCTTCGGGCTCGGCGTGCTGCGCACGCAGCGGCCCGGCGTGCAGGTGGCGCGATCGGCGATGCTGTTCACCTCGAACGTCGCCTTCTTCTTCGCCATCACCTTCATCCCGATCGGCAAGGCGGCCTCGATCAGCATGATGGCCCCGCTGGTCGTGGCGCTGCTCGCCTGGCCGATGCTCGGCGAGCGCACGACGCTGGGCCGGCTGGTGGCGCTGGGCATCGGCTTCGCCGGCGTGCTGATCGTGATCCGGCCCGGCACGGCGGTCTTTCACTGGGCGTCGCTGCTGGTGATGCTGAGCGCCAGCTCCTATGCGCTGTACCAGGTCTACACCCGACGGATCGCCAGCATCGATTCGCCGGAGACGTCGGCGCTCTACAGCTCGGCGGTCGGCGCCATCGGCATGCTCTTCGTCATCCCCTTCGTCTGGATCACGCCGCACGCCTGGCTCGACATCGTGCTGTTCTGCAGCCTCGGCGTGCTGGGCGGGCTGGGCCACTACTGCGTGGCGCGCGCGCTGAACTACGCGCCGGCGAACATCGTCTCGCCGTTCCAGTATTTCCAGCTGCTGGGCTCGGTCGCCGTCGGCTACCTCGTGTTCGACGAGATGCCGGACGTGATGACGTGGCTGGGTGCCGCGATCATCGTCGCCTCCGGTCTCTACATCGGCTGGACCCAGTCCAGGCGAAAGGCCTAGAGGCCAACCGCCGACAGATCGGGCTTCGCCTTGTGGAAGCTCGTGGCGTCCTGGAACGCCTTGCCGGCGCGCAGCACGGTCGTCTCGGCGTAGGGCTTGCCGAGGATTTGCACTCCGGTGGGCAGGCCGTCGGAGAACCCCGAGGGCATGGCCAAGCCGCACAGGCCGAGATAGTTGCCCGGGCGCGTGAGGTAGCCGGGGATCGGCCCCATCTCGTCATGCGTCGTGATGTCGAGCGCCGGCACGGCCACGGTCGGCAGCAGCAGCGCGTCGTAGGGCGCGAACCAGCGGGTGAATTCGGCCCGCTGCTTTGCCAGCCGGCGCAACTCCTCGGCGTACTGCCCGGTCGGATAGCCCTTGGCGGTGCGCACGCGGGCGCGCACATGCGGGCCGATCGCGGTGGTCTCGTCCTCGATATAGGCGCGGTGCAGCGAGTAGGCTTCCGCGCTAACGATCGAGCCCGCCGCCATCGACAGGTCGAAGAACCCGCCCGGCAGCTTCACCGTCTCGATCCGCGCGCCCAGCGACTCGAATGTCCGCGCACTCTTCTGCCAGTTGGCGACGACGTCGGCGTGCATGAAATCCGGCAACTGCGCGGCATCGGGCAGGGCGATGCGCATGCCCGCGATGCCAGCCGTCGAGCTGGCGGCGGCGACGAAGTCCTCGAGCGGCTGGCCGAGCGTGCTCGCATCGCGCGGATCGGGACCGACCAGCGCCTGGGTGATGAGCGCGCAATCCTCGACCGAGCGCGCCATCGGACCGATCGAATCGAGGGTCCAGCTCAGCAGCATCGTGCCGTGCAGCGAGATCCGGCCGAACGTGACCTTGAGCCCGACCAGCCCGTTGAAGGCCGAGGGGATGCGCACCGAGCCACCGGTGTCGCTGCCGATGCCGGCCGGCGCCAGCCGTGCCGCGACCGCCACGCCGGTGCCGCTCGAGGAGCCGCCGGGCGTGCGTTGGGTCTTGAGGTCCCACGGGTTCCACGGCGCGCCCATCAGCGGGTTGGTGCCCCAGCCGCCGAAGGCGAACTCGACCATGTGCGTCTTGCCGAGCGGCACCATGCCCGCCGCCAGCAGCCGCTCGACCGTGGCCGAGGTCTCGGTGGCGACGCGCTGCGCCAGCATCTGCGAGCCGCCGGTGCCGACGCGGCCCTTGATGTCGCAGAGATCCTTGATGGCGATCGGCAGGCCGTGCAGCGCGGGCAGCGGCAGGCCGGCGGCGCGCGCGGCGTCGGCGGCATCGGCGAGCGCGCGTGCTTCCTTGGCGTAGACCTCGACGAAGCTGTGCAGCTTGCCGTCGGCCTTGGCGATGCGGGCGAGAAAGGTGTCGGCGATCTCGCGGCTGGAGAAGCGCCTGCCCTCGAGCCCGGCGGCCAACTCGACCAGCGTCATCTCGGCGATTTCCGACATCGAATCCTCTCCTCGCATTGCGCCGGGTCGAGACTACCGCAAGATTTGTCAATCGCCAGCGCGCTAGGGTGGCGGCAGTCCCGCGACGGAGAGGGTTGTGCTGGAGAATTTCGGCGGCCGCACCAACTACGCCAAACGGCTGGCGCGTGTGACGGCCTACATCTACGAGCATCTCGACGAGGAGATCGATCTTGCGGTGCTGGCCGAGGTCGCCTGCCTCTCGCCGTGGCATTGGCACCGCATCTACCATGCGCTCCATGGCGAGACCGTCGCCGCGACCGTGCGCCGGGTGCGCCTGCAGCGGGCCGCCGCCGATCTCGCCAACACGACGCTGGGCATCGAGGAGATCGCCCGGCGCGCCGGCTACGAGGCGGTGCCGTCCTTCAGCCGCGCCTTTCGCGCGGCCTATGGCCTGCCGCCGGCCCGGTATCGCGAGCAGGGCGGCCACGCGCGCTTTGACGGGCGCCGAGACGACGCGGAGGCCGCGTCGTACCCGATCGAGATCGTGCGACTGCCGGCGCTTCGGCTGGCTGCGGTCGGCCATGTCGGTTCCTACATGCAGATTGGCCACGCCTTCGATCAGCTCTTCGGCATGCTGGCGTCACGTGGGCGGATCGCACCCGGCATGCGCCTGATCGGCATCTACCTCGATGATCCCGGCGCCGTGCCCGAGGAACGCCTGCGCGCCCAGGCCGGGGCCGTGGTCGATGAGCACGTTGCGATGGAGCCGCCGCTGGAGCCGGTCGCCGTGCCTGGCGGCACCTATGCCGTGCTGCGCCATACGGGACCGTATGCCGACATGCGCGCAGCCTATGACTGGCTGTTCGGCGAATGGCTGGTGCGTGCCGGTCACGAGGCGGACGATGCGCCGGTATTCGAGGAGTACCTCAACAACCCACGCGACACGCCGCCCACCGAGCTGCGCACCGACATCCATCTCAAGCTGCGGGAGCCCTCGCCATGAAGAGCTGGAGCGAACGGCTGAACGATCCACGCCCGCACCAGGTGAAGCCGGCGCCGATGGACATCGCCGGCATGAAGAAAGGCGAGATCATGCTGGTGCCGACGGCAAGGATCGTCGATGAATTCATCCGCTCGATCCGCAGGGGTCGGTCAATGGATGTGCCGACTCTGCGGGCCAAGCTCGCGCGTCGATACGGGGCACAGGTGACGTGTCCGATCACCACGGGCTTTCATCTGCGCACGGTCGCGGAGGCGGCCTGGGAGGCGCATCAGCGCGGCACCCCGCTATCGCGCATCACGCCTTTCTGGAGGGTGCTCGATGCCGGAACGCCGACGACCGCCAGGCTATCGTTCGGCGCCGATGTCATCGAACGGCGTCGGGCCGCCGAGGGATTGGCCACCGGCGGTCGCCGATCGCGCGCGTGTCCGCCGGCCTGCAACTAGTACAACTTGCGCGCGGCGACGGGATCGGTTTGTCTAACGCGACAACGCCGAGGCCGAAGCACGGAGAAGCTCATGTGCGCCGCTCCTGTCGTCTGGTCGACCATCACGACACACCATATCTCCAAGACTCTGACGACCCCGTTTGGCAAGCAGGTCTACATCACCAAGGGCGCCGGCGGCTCGAAGAAGTGGCTGATCGGCCAGCACCGCGTCCTGAAGGTATTGCTGCCGATGCTCAGGGGCGTTTCGAACTTCGGCACCCAGCTGAAGGCCCTGGACGTGGAGTTCGGCCGCCGGGAAGGCGAGGGGATGCCCAGCAACGCGGTGAGAACCCACAAGAGCTTCGTCTCGCAGATGGGCATCGAGGCGCCGATGGGGCAGGCGGAGTACGATGGTATCCTGACGCGCGACGGCGGCAGGGGCTGGGCTCTGCCGCCGGACCAACGCGACGCCTATGTCTACGCCCAGCCGCGCCGCATCGATGAAGCGCATCCGGTGGCGTCGCTGTTCCACGGCGACGCCAGCCTCGAAAGCCATCATATCGTGGAGAAGAGCCTGATCCTCGATATGGGCGCGTTGGCCGGCGACCTGACGATCCTCGCCGCGCCCTGCGTGGGATCATCCAAGCAGCCGCATTCGCGCAAGTACACGCCCGAGATCGCATCGGCCCGCGGCAAGCTCACGTCGGTCGCCAAGATCCGGGACGAGTACAAGCGGATGTACGAGGACGCCGCGTTCGGCGACCTGCTGACCATCGCGGGCGTCGTCCTCGACGCGGTCGAGGGCGCGTAGAGCGCCGTGCGGAAGCTCGCAATCACTCTTTCATCCCGGCGTAGCGAGGGATGACAGATGATTCCGCTTGGCGCTCGGTGCTGTAGGATCGGCGCTACGCCGCCCGACGCTTTCGGGTCGTCGCCGCCTTGCGGGCCGAGGCCCGGCGGGCTGCAGCGGGGCGCCGCGCGGCAGCGGCACCGCCCTTGCGACCGCCCTTGTGCGTGGCAGGACGGCCGGTTTGCTTGCCGCGGCCGGAACCGCCGGGCTTCTTGCCGCCGCCATCGTCCTTGTTGACCGTGGCCCAGGCGCGCCGCTCGGCTTCCTTCTTGGCGACACCGCGCTTCTCATAGCCTTCGGCGATGTGGTCGGCTTTGCGCTCCTGCTTGCCGGTGTACTTCGACTTGTCGCCGCGTGGCATGCCTGCCTCCATCGTGGGAAGCGCAGTCGCGATCGTCAGTCCTCGAGGATGGCCACTGCGCGGGTCCAGCCTGCCGACGCGCGATGGATCTTCACCGGGAAGCAGGCGACCGTGAAGCCGAACGGCGGCAGCTGCTCGAGGTTGCACAGCTTCTCCATCTGCCAGTACGGCAGCTCGCGGCCCGCCTTGTGGCCTTCCCACAGCAAGGAGGCGTCGCCGGTCTCCTTGTAGCGCTGCGCCACCGACTTGAAGGCCGGGTCCCACGAGTAGGAGTCGGTGCCGACCACCTTCACGCCCTGCTCGAGCAGATGCAGCGTCGCGGCGCGGCCCAGACCGCAGGCGGTGTCGGCATAGTCCATGTCCTTGTGCCGCATGCCGGCGCGCGTGTTGACCAGCACGATGTCGTAGGGCTTCAGCGCGTAGCCGACGCGCTCGAGCTCGCGGTCGATATCGCCGGGCGTGGCGACGTACCCAGCGTCGAAGGCGCGGAAATCGAGCTTCACGCCCGGCCGGAAGCAGTAGTCGAGCGGCACCTGGTCGATCGTCGCCGCGGGCTCGCCGGCGGGATTGTTCCGGTGATTGGTGGTCGGATGGTAGTGCCAGGGCGCGTCCATGTGCGTGCCCGCATGGGTGCTGAGCGTCACGCGCTCGACCGCCCACGCCTTGCCCTCGGGCAGGTCCTCCTTGCGCACGCCGCCGAAGGCGCGGCTGAAGGCATCGAACGAGGCCTCGTGGTCGGTGTACTCGATCTTCGGCTGATGATGCGGCGGAGACATCGGCCGGTCCTCGAAGGACACCGACAGATCGATGAAGCGGCGGGGCATGGCGGGCTCCTAACGGGCGGCCAGGGCGGCGAGGACCTCGGACAGGACGTCCGCGCCCATGTTGGCCTTGATATGATCATGCCAGCGACCGGCGAGAAACTCGGCGTGCGAGCAGGTACCCGCATTGTCGGTATGACCCGAGCCGCGATGCTCGCCGACGACGACCTGCGCGGCCTCGATGCCGACGTAGTAGGTCGTGTCGTCGCGGGTGCGTTCCCAGAAGGTCTTTGTCATGCGGCAGCGCGCGGCCAGACGCGGGGGAAGAGGTCGCAGGTCATCGGCGCGCCGGGGGCGAGATCGGGTTCGCGCAGCATCTTGAAGGTGCCGGGCCGCGGGTCGTAGCGCGCATCGTCACCGGTATAGCGCAACGCCAGACCGCGGCGGCGCGTACCCGGCGTCAGGTTGCCCGGCGCGCCGTGCACGATCATGGCGTGGAAGACCAGGCAGTCGCCGGGCTCCATCTCCCACCAACGGATATCGTGACTTGCCCGTTCGGCCTCGATATCGGGAATCGCGGGGAGGGGGCTGTCGCGAAAGCGCGCGTCGTTTTCGCCGCCCTTGATGAAGGCGGCGGGCCGGAAGCGCGTGCCCCAGGTGTGTGAGCCGGCGATGAACTCGACCGCGCCGTTGGAGCGGTCGACAGGATCGAGGGCGATCCAGACGGTGGCGATCTGCCAGCCGCTGACCGCCCAATACGGCTGGTCCTGATGCCAGGGCGTGGGATGCGCGGTGCCCGGCTCCTTCACGAACAGCTGATCGTAGAAGAAATCGGCCGCCCCCGTGCGCATCATGCGCGCGGCGATGGCCGGGGCGGGCGAGTCGAAGACGGCGGCGCGAAAATCGGCGTCGCGCGTCCACATGAACATGTCGCCGAAGAACGTACCGTCCGAACCGTCGCCGGCGAAGTTGATCGCCATCGGCCCCGGCTTCTCGATGTCGCGCTGGACCGCGCCGCGCAGCCGCTCCACCCACGCCGCATCGAACATGCGGCGCAGGCAGACGACGCCGTCGCGGTCATAGGCCGCGATCTCGGCGTCGGCGACGGACGACGGCGGCCGGGCGTTCACGCCGCCGGCGACAGCACGTGGATGGTGCGGTTGGCGATGTGCTCGCGGGTCTTCTCGGCGTAGGCCTTCATGTGCGGCGCCTGCGAGTGGGCCTTGAGCGCGTCGAGGCTCTCCCACTTCTCGACCACCACGAAGGTGTCGGGGCCCAGCGGCTTGCCGGCGGCGAAGCCCTCGGCGTCGATCACCGGGCCGTATTCGATGCAGCCCTTCTCGGCGTGCACCGCCGGCATGTTGGCGCGGAAGTGGCCGAGGATGGTTTCGCGCATGCCGGGCTTGGTGGTGATGATGGCGAGCACGTGGATCATGATGCGTTTCCCCTTTAGTTGGCGCGGCCATGCCGCAGGACGCGGCCGGGCAGGCGGTCATCGGCACCGAGCACGTCCTTGTCGTGCTGGCGGATCAAGGTGCCGTTGACGATCACGGCGTCGATACCGACGGCGTCGGCGACGAGACGATCGGCACCGCCCGGCAGGTCATATACCCGGCGCAGCGGCGTGGGCGCCACCGTCGCGGGATCGAAGACGACGATGTCGGCGGGCCGGCCCAGGGCCAGCAGGCCGCGGTCCTTGATGCCGAACAGCTCGGCCGGCCGCTGGGTCAGCATATGCACGCCCTGCTCGAGGCCGAAGACACCCTTCTCGCGCACCCACTTGGCGAGGAAGTAGGTCGCATAACAGGCGTCGCAGAGCTGGCTGGCATGGGCACCGGCGTCCGACAGGGCGACCACGGTGTTGCCGTCCTTGAGCAACTCCTCGACCTCGGCCTCGTCGTGGTTGATGAGCGCGATGCGGAAACGCGGCTCGAGGTTTGCATCGAGCGCCAGGTCGAGGGCGAAGTCGAGCGGGCTCTTGCCCGCCTTCTGTGCGGCGGCGACCAGTGGCTGCTCCTCGAGGCTGCGATCCTTGGGCGACCAGGTGACGGTGGTGCGCTCCGCCCAGGTGCGCAGGAAGGGCAGCAGCTGCTCGTTGACCGTGTTGCGGAAAGCCGGATCGCGATAGGCGCGCACCCGTGCGCCCGGGTTGGCGGCTTCCTCGGCGGCAAGCTGGTTGAACAGCTTCATCGACTCGAAGGGGAAGGGGCTCGCCCAGTTGAACTCGAAGAACAGCGGCCGGCAGCTGACCTGCGGGATGACGTCGGCGCCCTTCAGCTTGTTCTCCTCGGTGCGGTCCAGGTACTTGCGATGTGAGCCCGGTCCGGCGAGGCCGGCGAGCAGCGCCGTCCAGGTGACGCGGATGCCATGCTCGCGCGACAGCCGGGACATTTCCTCGATGAAGAACTCCTTGCCGAACGTGACCTGCATCAGCGGCGCGCCGCCTTCCTTGGCCGCGCTCGCCAGCGTCTCGATCTCCTCGTAGCTCGCCTGACGGCTGGGCACCGGCCGGCCGGCGTAGCCGTTGTGGGTGATGGCCTTGGAGGTGGCGAAGCCCAGCGCGCCGGCCCGCACCGCCTCCAGCACCGTGCGGCGCATGGTGTCGATCTCCTCGGCCGTCGCGGCGCGCTCGGTCGAGGCCTCGCCCATGGTGTGGAGACGCAAGGGCGTATGGCCGACGAAGACGCCCAGATTGATGGCGCTGCCGCGCGTCTCCAGCGCGTCGAGGTATTGCGGGAAGCTCTCGAAGCCCCAATCCTCACCCAGGCCGGCTTCAAGCGCCGCGAGGCTCATGCCCTCGACATTCTCCAGGGTCTGCATGATGCGCTTGCGGTCGGCCGGCCGGGTTGGCGCGACGCCGAAGCCGCAATTGCCCATCACCGCGCTGGTCACGCCATGCCATGGCGAGATGCTGGCGCCGCGATCCCACAGGATCTGGGCGTCGTAGTGCGTGTGCACATCGACAAAGCCGGGCGCCACAACCCGGCCCTTGGCGTCGACCGTGCGGGCGGCCTGTCCGTCGGCCTGGCCCAGGGCCACGATCTTGCCGTCCTTGATCCCGACATCGCCTTTGAAGGCGGTTTTGCCGCTGCCGTCGACGATCTCGCCGCCGACGATCTTGAGGTCGTATTCCATCGCTTCCTCCCGCCCGGCCGGCGACCGGTAAATGCCCGTTCATAATGGCCGGGCAAGGGGATAGGGGCAACCTTGCAGCGCCGCGTCGAGGTCAACCGACCTATGCGCCGCATCGCTGGGCGACCGCGTCAGGGTTGCAAACAACCAGTCTGGACGCTTCGTCGGTTGGCGCGGCGGTTCTGCACATAGATAGTGCGCGACAACGCCTGATCCCCCTGGACCCGTACCCGGCTATCGATGACTGCCACACCGCTCAAGATCCTGCTCGTCGAGGACGAGGAGGCCATTCTGCAGGAAATCGCGGAGTATCTCCGGCGGCGCCGGCTCGACGTGGCGACGTCCGCCAGCTTCGAGAGCGCCCAACGCGCGCTCGCCGAGGCCGGCAGCGATCTCGATGTGCTGGTCACCGACGTCCGGCTGCCCGACGGCGACGGGCTCGACCTCGTGCAACAGATCGGCGCGTCGTCCGGACCGCGTCCGCGGGTCATCGTGATCACCGGCCACCTCGACCAGCAATCCGTGACCATCGCGCGCGACAACGGCGCCGAGGCAGTGTTGCTCAAGCCTTTCGCCCTCAAGACACTGTTCGAAAGGATCGTCGCCAAAGCCGACACGTCCGCCGCGGCCGGCGCGAATTGACCCGCGCCCATGTCAGATCTGACCCATAGCCCCAATCGGCGGGCCGTGCCCGGACGCCGACAAATGCGCGGGGTGGGATTGCGCAACCGCATCGGCGCGGTCGTTGCCGTGCTGGGAGTCCGGGCCGTGGTCTGGGGCGCGGTCGCCTTCGCGCTGTTGCTGATCGGCCTGGGTTCCGCGGCAATGGCGATCGTGCTGTCGCTGCGGCTTACAACGCTGAATCTCGATCACGAGGCGTCTATGCGGCTGGTCAGCGTCTACGACCGGCTGCAGGATCTGACGACCGACCTTCTCGTCGTCGTGACGGCGGATAGCGCCGAGGTCCGGTTGCCCGCGGCGCGCGCTTCCTGGCGTCGCATCGCCGCCGACATCGCCGCCCTTTGCAAATCCGAGGGCAGGCCGGCATACGACGATCGTCGCTATCTTCTGCCCGTCTGTGCGCGCTTCGAGGCGGCGGTTCCGGTTGTCGATGCCCTGCTGTCGCACGACGCCGTGCTCTTGCCGCAGAACCAGCGCGAGGCCGCCGAGCGGTTGGCGGAGCTGATCGACTCCGTGCGTTCGTTCGACAAGGATCGCAACAAGCTTTCGGCCGATCAGAGCCGGCGGCTGGCCGAGCAGAAGCAGCTCCTGGTCATCCTGAGCGGCGCCACCGCCGGCGGCCTGCTGTCCGGCCTGGCGTTGGCCTACGTCGTGACAGGCGCGGCCGCCGCCCATCGACGGCGCTGGCTGGCGGCGAGCGAGGCCGAGCGGGCGGTGACCGAGACGCGCGCCCAGCTCATGGAGGCGATCGAGGCCATCCCTGTCGGCTTTGGTCTGTACGACCGCGACGCGCGGCTGATGATGTTCAACGACCGCCTGGCCGGCATGAACCGGAGCATCTACACCCCCGACCTCATCGGCAAGACGCATCGCGAGGTGGTCGAGGCGGCCGCCGCCTCGCAGTCGTGGCGCTGGAGCACGGTGGAGGCGCGCCAGGCCTGGATGGAGCGCCAGCTCGAGCGCTTCCGCGACGGCAAGCGCGGCGACCTGCAGGATCGCGGCGACGGTCACTGGTTCGAGTTCTTCGAGATCCGCACGCCCAGCGGGCTGACCGCCTCGATCCGGCACGACGTGACCGCGCACAAACGCTACCAGCAGCAGCTCGAGGCCAGCGAGCGCCGCTACCGCGAGCTCGTCGATTCTCTGGTCGACGTGGTCTTCACGTCGAATCCGGAGGGGCGCTTCAGCTACGTCAGTGCCGCGGTCGAGCATTGGCTGGGTATCCCGCCGCACGAGTTCGTCGGCCGTACGGCGGCCTCGGTGGTCCATCCCGACGACCATCGGCGCTTCGGTGCCGCGCTGCGGGCGGCGCGGCTGTCGCCGCAGCAGACCCAGGCGATGATCATCCGCGTCGGTCCGACGCCGGACAGCGTGCGCTACGCCGAGGTACGGTTCCGGCCGACGTCCGAGGTCGGCGCCAACGGCCACGTCGGTTTCACCGGCATCCTGCGCGACGTTCACGAGCAGGTGCTGATGGAACGTCGCCAGCGCGACGACACGATGAAGCTGCGCTCGATCGTCGAGTCGGCGGGCGCGCTGATCCTGCTCGTCGACCGTGACCTGAAGGTCGTCCTGGCCAACCGCACCTTCCTCGCCGCGACCGGCGACGAGACTCGTGACGTGTCCGGCCTGATGTTGGACGAGGTCGTTTCCTGCGGTATCGACAAGGCGGTGCTGTCGCGCTGGATCGGGCACGAGGGATCTTCGCCGCTGGAACCGGTGGAGTTCGACAATATCATTCCCACGCCCGATGGCGCTCGCCGCATCGTGCGCGTCACGGCGAGCCCGGTGCAGGACGAGGTCGGCCGCGTCAACTACATCCTGTTCCTGGGCGTCGACGAGACGGCGCGGCGCGCCGCCGAGGTCCAGCTGATCGACGCGGCGCGCCTGGCCACGGTCGGCCAGATGGCCACCGGCATCGCGCACGAGATCAACCAGCCGTTGACGGTGATCGGCTTCTCCGCCGAATCGCTGCTGGACGACCTGGCGGAGGGCCTCGACAGCGACCCGAAGGCGTTCCGCGAAGTCCTCGCCGGCCGGCTCAAGACCATCGAGGATCAGACGCATCGTGCCGCCAACATCGTGCGTCAACTGCGTGTCTTCTCACGCAAGCCGAGCGAGACGCCGACACCCTTCGATGTCGCCCAGGCGATCCGCGACGGTGTCGGGCTGATGAGCGAACAGCTGCGCCTGGCGCGCTTCGACGTCGAGCTCGACATCGCTCCCGACCTTCCGGCGGTGATCGGCCATCCCAACCGCCTGCAGCAGGTGCTGATCAACCTGATCGCCAACGCGCGCGACGCCATCCAGGAGGCGCGCACGCACCGGCCGGACCTGAAGGCCGGCCGGTGGATCGGCATTCGCGCCTATCGCAGGCCGGGCGGCGACGGCGTGGCGATCGAGGTCGCGGACAACGGCGACGGCATCCCGGCCGACGTGGTCCCGCGGCTGTTCGAGCCGTTCTTCACCACCAAGCCCAGCGGCAAGGGGACCGGGCTCGGCCTGTCGATCAGCTCCGAGATCGTGCGCGAGATGAACGGCACGATCGCCGTCACCAACCGCCTGCAGGGCGGCGCGGTGTTCCGCCTCAATCTGCCGTCGGCGGGCTGATCACTTCGGCGCCAGCTTCTCGATCTTCGCGAAGTCGATCACCTTCAGGTATTCGTCCACCTTCGCGCGCGGCAGATTCCCTTCCTGCCACGACAGCTTCACGAACAGGTTGTTCGACATCAGGAAGTACAGCTCAGTGCTCTTGCTGTTCTTGCCTTCGAGGGCGTCGCGTCCCGCGGCCTTCGTCATGGTCCAGCCCTTGGCCTTGCGCTTGGCCTCGTCCTTCCACAGGGCGATCGGATAGCGGGCCGAGCCGTCGGGGTTGTTGTGGATCGCGATCATCACCGAGTCGAGGTTCGCGGTGTGCTGACCCAGGCGATAGTGGCGGTAGGCGCCGACGACCTTGTTCATGGGGGAGTTGGACGCCTCGATCCCCGGTTTGGTCGCGGTCCAGCCCGGCAGCGGCTCGGGCAGTGCCGCGGCATAGGTGGCGGCCCGCGCCTTCCACGCCACGATTGGCGAGTCGGCTGGCTTCGCAGCCTGCGACCACGCGGAAACAGACAGCAGGCCACAGACCATTGCCGCCATCGCGGCGGCGATCATTCGTCCGAACATGGCATCCCCCAACAGGATCGCCGGCGCGACACGGACCGGCAGGATCATCTTTGATGCCAATCGTTGCGGTTGCAACCGCAAATCCCACGTGATGATCGGTGCACACGGCGGCCCGGCCATCGAGCAGGCTACGCTATCGCCATCCGTCGGCGAGGTGAGGTGGCATTTGGCCGCCTTCCGCGACCGGCGGGCTCTTCACTTCGAAGCCAGCTTCTCGATCTTCGCGAAGTCGAGAACCTTCAGATACTCCTCCATACGGGCCCGCGGCAGATGGGCCTCCTGCCATGAGACTGTGACGAACAGATTGTTGGGCATCAGGAAGAACAGGTCGGTGGTGTCGCCACCCTTCTTCGTGAACTCCATCGCGTCGCGGCCCGCGACCCTGACCTTCTTGTAGCCTTCGGCCGTCGCCTTGGCGGGATCGTTCCAGAACTCGATCGGATAGCGCGCCGAGCCGTCCGGGTTGTTGGCGATGCCGATCGACAACGAGTCGAGATGCGCCGGGTGCTTTCCGAGCCTGTACTGCCGGAAGCCTGAAACGTAGCGACCAGCCATCGCCGAGTTCGAGGCGTCGGCCACCGCCTTGAGCGCGGTCCAGCCGGGCAGGGGTTCGGGCAGTGCCGCGGCGTAGCTTTCGGCCCGAGCCATCCAGCCCGCCATCGGCGATCCGGGCGGCGGCGCGGACGGGGCCGGGGCCGCGACAGGCTTCGGCGGTGCGGTGACGGGCGCGACGACACAGGGCGGTACGGGCGCGGCAAAGGCGAAGGTCTGCGGCACGGCGCTGTTCCAGGAGCGCGTGCTGACCCCATTGCGCTCGGTGCCTTCGAACTTCGCGCAGCTCGCCGCGACATGCACCGTCACGGCGCCGCCCTTGTCCGTGACCTTTCCAGCGTGGCGCGCGGCGACGCACGTCAGCGAATCGCTCGTGTAGCGATCGGTGCCGTAGACCGAGCCGCCGAACTTCATCGCGTCCGGCGTGCAGCCGCACGTCATCGATTGGCCCGGCGACATGCCGGCGACGTTGATGGAGCGCGGACAATCCTTGGGCAGCGGCGCGGTGGGGGCCGCGCCAGGAGTGGCCGCAACGGTCGTCGGCTTGGGTCCGGCGGCCACGCTGGCAAGGCCGCACGCAGGTGCCGGATGGGCGAACACCAAGGTCTTGGCCGCGGGGCCGCTCCAGCTCGCCGACTTGATGTTGTTGGATTCCGAGCCAGTCGAACTGGGGCAGCCTTCCGCGACATAAAAGACGATGGGCCCACCGCTTGCCGGTACGGCACCGGCGTGCGCCGCCGCGCGGCAGATCGACGAATCCGGCGTGTAGCGCGCCGTGCCGTAGACCCAGCCCATGCCGGAGATCTTGTCGGCGGTGCAGGTGCAGGTCCGCGCGGCGCCGGGGTTGATCGCGGCGATGTTGGCCGGACAAACGTCGGCGACGTTGCCCGCGGGCTTCGGCGCCGGACCGGCGGCCGCCGGGGGGGCCACCGGGGCGGTGGCCGAGCCCGGCTTGAGCGCTTCGGCGACATTGGCGAGGCCACAGGCGGGGACCGGCTTCGCGAACGCAAAGGTTTTCGCCGTCGCCGATCCCCAGTTGCTGGTGTTGATGCCGTTGGCGGATGAACCCAGGTATTTCGGACAACCTTCGGCGACGTGGACGGTCACGGTGCCGCCGGTATCCTTGATGGCGCCAGCGTGCTGCGCAGCGCGACACAGCGAGGAGTCGGACGTATAGCGGGCCGAGCCGAAGACCGCGCCGGACTTCAAGGCGTCCGGCGAACAGGAGCAAGTCACCGAAGCACCGACCGCGAGTGCACCGGGATTGCGGGGACAGGCCTCCTGAGCCCAAGAGCTGGTCGCACCGGCGCAGCCGAGGGTGGCCGCCAGCAACGCGGCGGCGATACGTCCGATCATTCAAGCTCCCCCAATGCCGCCGCAGCCGGCAGGCGCCGGCGACTATCGGTTCGCACGCTCGGCGCGACAACTGGAAAAATCAGGAGTGATCATGCCGTTGTCCCGCCGTACAAGGACATCTGTCCAGCGGGGGAGCGCACAATGGCGTCGAAGCACAGGATCGCAGTCATCGCCGGTGACGGCATCGGCAAGGAAGTCGTGCCGGCAGGCATCGAGGTGGTCGAGGCCGCGGGGCGGCGCTTCGGCGTCGAGTTCCAGTGGACGGAGTTCGACTGGAGCTGCGAACGCTACGCCAAGACCGGCGAGATGATGCCCAAGGACGGGCTCGACCAACTCAAGCCCTACGAGTCGATCTTTCTCGGCGCGGTGGGCTGGCCCGGCGTGCCCGACCATGTTTCGCTTTGGGGGCTCCTGATTCCGATCCGCCGCGGCTTCGACCAGTACGCCAACGTGCGGCCGGTGCGCCTGTTCGAAGGCGTGTCCTGCCCGCTGGCGGGGCGCAAGCCGGGCGAGATCGACTTCTATGTCGTGCGCGAGAACACCGAAGGCGAATACTCCTCGATCGGCGGCCGCATGCTCGAAGGCACCGATCGCGAGTTCGTGGTGCAGGAAGCGATCTTCACTCGCACCGGCACCGACCGCATCATGAAGTACGCCTTCGAGATGGCCAGCGGGCGAAAGCGCAAGCATGTCACCTCGGCCACCAAGTCCAACGGCATCATCTTCTCGATGCCCTACTGGGACGAGCGCTTCGCGGCGATGGCCAAGAGCTATCCCGGCGTCACGACCGACGTGTTCCATATCGACATCCTCACGGCTCACTTCGTGCGCAACCCGCACTGGTTCGACGTCGTGGTCGGCAGCAACCTGTTCGGCGACATCCTGTCGGATCTCGGGCCTGCCGTGGTCGGCTCGATCGGCATCGCACCCAGCGGCAACATCAACCCAGAGCGGCTGTTCCCCTCGATGTTCGAGCCGGTGCACGGCTCGGCGCCCGACATCGCCGGCAAGGGCGTCTGCAATCCCATCGGCCAGGTCTGGTCGGGCGCGATGATGCTGGAGCATCTCGGCCACAAGGACGCCGCCGATGCCATCGTGCGCGCGATCGAGATCGTGCTGGCCGGTGGCGGTCCGAAGACGCCGGATCTCGGCGGCAATGGCGGCACGAAGGACCTGACGCGCGCGCTGGTCGAGGCCGTGAAGTCCGCCTGAGGATGTCCGTCGATCTCGACATCACCGAAGGCCTGGCGACGCTCACCTTCGATTCGCCGCCGGCCAACGCCGTCGATCTCGAATTCACCGAGGCGATGATCGCGCGGCTCGACACGTTGAAGGCGATAGGCGGCGTGCGGGCGGCGATCGTCACCGGCGCCGGTCGCACCTTCTGCGCCGGCGTGAACGTCAAGGTCGTGCCGGGCTACGACGCCGGGGCCAAGCAGACCATGGTGAACAACATCAACCGCATGGCCTCGATGCTCTACGCGCTGCCGTTCCCGGTGGTCGCCGCCGTCAACGGTCCAGCGATCGGCGGTGGCATGGTGCTGGCGCTCGCCTGCGACTTCCGCGTCGCCGCGCGCGAGACCGCCCGGTTCGCGCTGGGCGAGGTGACGGCCAACATTCCCTATCCAGCCGTTCCGCTGATCGTGCTGGAGGACGCGCTCGACCCGTCGGTGCGCCGCGACCTCATGCTGACCGGCCGCATCCTCGACGCCAATGGCGCCGCCGCGATGCGCATTGCCGATCACGTCGTCGATGCCGCGGGCCTTCTCGGGTCGGCCGGCATGATGGCCGCAACGCTGGCGAAGGCTCCCGGCTACGCGCCCGTGAAGGCGCAGCTGCGCGCGCGGGCGCTCGAGCGCATGCGCGCCGTCGTCGAAGGCGGTAGCGATCCGATGCTCGCGGATTGGCTCTGACGATGTTCGCAGGATTCGAGAGCCGTCGGGCACGCGTGCCGATGGCGGGCGGGCAGGGCGATATCCACTGTGTGATCGGCGGCAAGGGTCCGCCGGTGCTGCTGCTGCACGGCCATCCGCAGACGTTGTTCATGTGGCACAAGGTGGCGCCGGCGCTCGCGGAGCGCTTCACGGTCGTCTGCGCTGATCTACGCGGCTATGGCGACAGCGACAAGCCCAAGGGCGACGAAAGGCACGAGACCTACTCCAAGCGTGCAATGGCGGCGGACATGGTGACGCTGATGCGTGGCCTGGGCTTCGAGCGCTTCGCGCTGGTGGGTCATGATCGCGGCGGACGGGTGGGGCATCGGCTGTGCCTCGACCATCCCGATGCCGTGCGGCTGTTCGTGCCGATCGACATCTCGCCGACCCTGACGATCTACGAATCGACCAACCGCGAGCTGGCGACGCGCTACTTCCACTGGTTCTTCCTGATCCAGCCCTATCCGTTTCCGGAGAAGCTGATCGAGCACGATATCGACTTCTACATGCCCTGGATGCTCGGCCAGCGCTGGCGCGCGCCCATCGTGCACGCCCCGGAGGCCATCGCCGAATACATCCGCTGCGCCAAGCTGCCCGGCACGATCCACGCCATGTGCGAGGACTACCGCGCCGCCGACAGCATCGATCTGGAGCATGACCGCGCCGACCGCGCGCCCGACGGCCGGCGCACGCGCTGCCCGCTCCATGCGCTGTGGGCGCAGAACGGCATGATCGCAAAGATGTTCAATCCGATCGTCGATTTCGCGCCCTGGGCGGCGGGTCCGATCACCGGCAAGGTGCTGCCCGGCGGCCACTACCTGCCCGAGGAGTCGTCCGGCCACGTGATTGACGAACTGCTCCGCATCCTTTAGGCCGCGACGCATGAGCGTCCTCAAGCACCTGATCGAAGGTTTCGTCGACTTTCGCGCCGGCTACTGGCGCGAGAACCGGCCGCTGTTCGACAAGCTGGCGCGCGAGGGCCAGCAGCCCAAGGTCCTGATCGTCGCCTGCGTCGACAGCCGCGTCGATCCCGGCATCCTCACCAGCACCCAGCCGGGCGACATCTTCACCATCCGCAACGTCGGCGCGATCGTGCCGCCCTATGGGCCGGACGGCCGCTATCACGGCACCAGCGCGGCGCTGGAGTTCGGCGTGCGCGCCCTGGGTGTCGAGCACATCGTGGTGCTGGGCCATGCCCTGTGCGGCGGCATGCGCGCGCTGCTGGCCGAGGACGACGCCCTCCTGAGTCAGTTCGAGTTCCTCAAGCCGTGGACCGACATCATGCGGCGCGCCGCCGATGCCGTGCGGCTGGGCGTCCCCGAGCTGGATTCCGTGGCCATGCACAAGGCCGTCGAGCAGGCAGCGGTGGTCGTGTCCATGGCCAACGTGCTCTCCTTCCCGTGGGTGCGCGAGAAGGTCGAGACGGGCGGCATCGCGCTGCACGGCTGGTACTTCGACCTGCGCAACGGCGAACTCTCGGCCTTCGATCCGGATCGGGCGTCGTTCGAGCCGGTGATCGCCGCGTCCGATCCGGAGCGGGCGATCACGGTCGCCAATGCCCGGCAGCTCGACAACGATCGCCTGCTGGGCCGCCTGGTCGATGGCTTTCGCACCGGCAAGTCGGGCGTGGTCACGGCGAGCGGCACGCTCACCGACTAGACTTGAACGGGCGGAGCCTTGCGGCTCCGCCCGAACCCCGAGCTAGCGACGCCAGCCGTGGTGGAACCAGCCGCGCCGGTCGGGCGAGGCGCCCGGGCCGCCACGCGGGCCGCGCGGGTTTTCCCAGTTGGTGCCGCGACCGCCGCGCAGGCCGGGCGGATTGTTGTCGCGGTCACGCCAGTAGCCGTAGCGCCGGTCGGGCGAGGCACCCGGGCCGCCGCGCGGGCCGGGCGGATTCTCCCAGTTGGTGCCGGGGCCGCCGCGCCAGCCGGGCGGGTTGCCGTCGCGATCGCGGAAGTAGCCCCAGCGCCGGTCGGGCGAGGCACCCGGGCCGCCGCGCAGGCCGGGCGGGTTCTCCCAGTTGGTGCCCGGGCCGCCGCGCGGCCCCGGCGGGTTGGTGTCCCAGTCGCGCGCCATGGCGGGGGCCGCCGAGAGGAGGGCGACGAGAATGCCGATGGAAATCGAACGCATCGTGTCTGCTCCGTCGTAACCCGCCGGCAATCGGCGGGCCTGAACGGGTTACGGGCGCAGTTCCCCGGCAATCCCCAAAATAAAGCCCGGGGATGATCGCGGATGACGACTCGTATAGGCGGCGATCAGTCGGCCAGCGCGCCGATCTCGCTGTCGGCCAGACCAAAGGAGCGCAGCACCTCGTCGGTGTGCTGGCCAAGGTCCGAACAAAAGCCGCGCACATCCGTGTTCGCCGCGGACATGCGGAACGGGGCCGCCATCACGTTCAGCGTTCCGCCGGCATCGGCCACCGGCTGCAAGGCCTGGCGGTGCGCCGTCTGCGGATCCTGCATGACCTCGGCGATCGGCCGGTAGCGCGACGCCGGCACGCCATTGGCCTCGAAGGCGGCCATCACGTCCTCGACGGGCAACTGGGTCGACCACTTCTCGAGCTCGTCGACGTAGATGCCCCAGTTGTTGCGCCGATCGCCGTACTTGGCGAAGCGCGGGTCGGTGATCCAGTCGGGCCGACCGGCTGCGAGGCACAGCCCCTGGAAGGTCTTCTCGCTGGCCACCGCGGGCATGACGTAGCCGGTCTTGGTCCGCACCGGGCCGAACATCGGGCGGCTGGGCATCTCGTAGGGCGACTGCGTGCGCATGATCTCGCCCATCAGCACGCCCATCATGGTCTCGACCATCGACACGTCGATCAGCTGGCCGACGCCGGTCGATTTGCGCTGGTAGAGCGCGGTCATGATGGCGCCGAAGCAGTAGGAGCCGCTGTTGAAATCGGCGAAGAACACGCCGCAATTGTCCGGTCGCTCGCGTCCTTGCTGGTAGCTCATGTGCGCGATCTCGTAGCCCGAGGCGGCATGGATCATCGGCGCGTAGGCCGGCAGCTCCGCCGAAGGGCCGGTCTGGCCGTAGCCGGAGATCGCGGCGTAGATCAGGTCGGGCTTGATCGCCTTCAGCGACTCGTAATCGAGGCCCAGACGCTTCATCACGCCGGGTCGGAAGTTCTCCACGAGGATGTCGGCGCCGGCGACCATGCGTTTGACCGCCGCGATCACCGATTTCTTCTTCAGGTCGAGCACGACCGAGCGCTTGCCGGCGTTGAGATAGGCGAAGACGCCCGACGCGCCGTTCCTGAGCGGCGGGCGCGTGCGCATCATGTCGCCCTCGGGCGACTCGATCTTGATCACGTCGGCGCCGAGGTCGGCCAGCAGCCGCGTGCAATGCGGGCCAGCGATCGTGGTGGTGAAATCCAGTACGCGGATGCCCGCGAGCGCGTCGGTCTTCATCGGTCTATCGTCCCAGCAGAACCATCACCACGCCGCCGACGACGAAGGTCGCGCCGGTGAACTCGCCCAGGCTTGGGCGCTCGTGCAGCATGTAGCGGCTGGCGAGAAAGGTGAAGACCAGCTCGATCTGCCCCAGCGCGCGCACCAGCGCCGGGTTCTGCAGGGCGAAGCCCAGCGCCCAGCCGGCCGAGCCCATCACGCTGGTGAAGCCCACGATGCTCGAGGCCCGCCAGGTCGAGATCACGCGGCCAACCTCGCCGGGCTCGCGCGCCAGCAGCCAGGTGCCCATCACGACCGTCTGGATGGTGTTCATCACCGCAAGCGTGAAGATCGCGCGGATCATGAAGTCGCCGGAGGGCAGCACCTGCACGCCCTGGCGGATGGACAATGCGGCGCAACCGAACAGGGCGCCGGCGGCGATGCCGACCAGCGCCGCCTTCTGCGTCCAGCCGGTGACGATCGAGCGAAGGCCCTTGGCATCGCCCTTCACCGACAGGATCAGCACGCCCGCCAGGCAGGTGACGATCCCGACCCAGGCCAGCCAGCCGAAATGCGCATCGAGAAAAAGCGAGCCGAACAGCGCGATCTGGATGGTCTCCGTCTTGGAGTAGGCGGTGCCGACGGTGTAGTTGCGCAGCTCGAAGGTATAGATCAGCAGCGAGGTGGCGACGATCTGCGCCATGCCGCCGGCCGCCGCCCAGGCGACGAAGCGCCAGTCCCAGGCCGGCAGCACGCGCTGGCCGACCGTGAGCAGCAGCACGAGCATCAGGATCGAGAGCGGCGCGCCATAGGCATAGCGCACGAAGTTCGCGCCGTTGGTGCTGAGCTGGGCCCTCATCTTTTGTTGCAGCGCGGTGCGGATGGTTTGAAACAGCGCCGCGCCGATGGTGATCGGTATCCAGAGTTCCACGCGTTGGTTCTTTCGCTCCCCTTGGTCCCGCACTCTAGCGGCGCACGACGGACCGGGCGAGCGGCGCGGTCGGGCGGCAGTCATGCTCCAGTCGGGTCCGTTCGGCCATTTCGCTCTCCAGGACTGCTCGTTTGCTGTGCTTTGCTGTGGTTTTCGCGATTCGGGTGGGCGGTGCAAAGCCAGTCGGTACAGGAGGATAGTCGCCTGCGGCGGCAAGTCCATTTCCGCCCCTACGATTGTCGTCCGCGCGCCGTGCCCGCCGACTGGTTCGCGTCGGGTGACGTCGCTATGGTGTCCGCCAGTTCCAGCCCATATCTGCCCCGGGAGCGGTTCGCGATGAAAAAGCCGGCCAAGGCCAGGAAGGGCGCCAGGAAGCCCGCGCTGCATCCCAATCCCACGCTCGACAAGTCGAAGATGCCCAGCCGCCACACCACGGTCGGGCCGGAGCGCGCACCGCATCGTTCGTATCTCTACGCCATGGGGCTGACCGAGAAGCAGATCGGCCAGCCGCTGGTCGGCGTGGCGACCTGCTGGAACGAGGCGGCACCCTGCAACATCGCGCTCAATCGCCAGGCGCAGGCGGTCAAGGTCGGTGTCGATCGCACCGGCGGCACGCCGCGCGAGTTCACCACCATCACGGTGACCGACGGCATCGCGATGGGCCACCAGGGCATGAAGTCCTCGCTCGCCAGCCGCGACCTGATCGCCGACTCCGTCGAGCTGAC
The DNA here is from genome assembly GCA_050183765.1 of Reyranellaceae bacterium. GTDB lineage: Bacteria > Pseudomonadota > Alphaproteobacteria > Reyranellales > Reyranellaceae > JAFAZJ01. The sequence continues at coordinate 71,677 of JBFXAZ010000003.1, forward strand.
CATGCGCGGCCATTGCTACGACGCGATGGTCACCCTCGCGGGCTGCGACAAGTCGCTGCCGGGCATGATGATGGCGATGCTCAGGCTGAACGTGCCGTCGGTGTTCATGTACGGCGGCTCGATCCTGCCCGGCAATTTCCGCGGCAGGGACGTCACCGCCGTCGACGTCTTCGAGGGCGTCGGCATGCATGCCGCCGGCAAGTTCACCGATGCCGACCTGCATGAACTCGAGTGTGTCGCCTGCCCGTCGGCCGGCTCGTGCGGCGGCCAGTTCACCGCCAACACCATGGCCTGCGTTTCTGAGGCGATCGGCCTGGCGCTGCCCGGTTCGGCCGGCTCGCCCGCGCCCTACGAGTCGCGCGACGAGTACGCCACGGCCTCGGGCGAAGCGGTCATGAACCTCCTGAAGCTCGGCATCCGGCCGCGCGACATCTGCACCCGCGAGGCGTTCGAGAACGCGGCCACCGTGGTCGCCGCCACCGGCGGGTCGACCAATGCCGGCCTGCATCTGCCGGCGATGGCGCACGAATGCGGCATCAAGTTCGACCTGCACGACGTGGCCAAGATCTTCAGGAAGACGCCGTACATCGCCGACCTCAAGCCGGGCGGCAAGTACGTCGCGCTCGACATGTTCCGCATCGGCGGCATTCCGGTCGTGATCAAGGAACTACTCGACAACGGGTTGCTGCACGGCGATTGCCTGACCGTCACCGGCAAGACGCTGGCCGAGAACCACAAGGGCGTGACATTCCCGGAAGACCAGGATGTCGTCTATCGCGTGAAGAACTGCATCACGCCCACCGGCGGCGTGGTCGGACTCAAGGGCACGCTGGCCCCCGACGGCGCGATCGTGAAGGTGGCGGGCATGCAGCGCCTCGTCTTCCGCGGTCCGGCGCGCTGCTTCGACAGCGAGGAGGATGCGTTCGAGGCGGTGGTGAAGGGCAAGTTCAAGGAGGGCGAGGTCATCGTCATCCGCTACGAGGGACCGAAGGGCGGCCCGGGCATGCGCGAGATGCTGTCGACGACGGCGGCGCTCTACGGTCTGGGCGTGGGCGAGAAGGTGGCGCTGATCACCGATGGCCGGTTCTCCGGCGGCACGCGCGGCTTCTGCGTCGGCCATGTCGGGCCGGAAGCGCAGGTCGGCGGCCCGATCGGCCTGCTCAGGAACGGCGACATGATCGTCATCGACGCGATCAAGGGCCGCCTCGACGTCGAGCTCTCGGCCAAGGAGCTGCGCAAGCGGTCGAGGAGGTGGAAGCCGAGGAAGAACGGCTACACGTCAGGCGCGCTATGGAAGTACGCCCAGCTCGTCGGCCCGGCGGTCGACGGCGCGCTGACCCATCCCGGCGCGAAGAAGGAAGGCCACGTCTTCGCCGATATCTAGTCCGCCAGCGTATCCGACAGCCGCTCCACCGCCTCGGCGTAGTCGCGCATGAAGTCGTAGACGACGCTGCGCGCCGATTGCTCGGTGTTCATCAGGCCGACGGCCTGGCCGACGTAGTAGGTGGCCAGCATCTTCGCGCCCGCATGTCCGCTCTCCGCCAGCTGGTCGATGCGGGTGAAGGCGCGCCGCACGGCGAGGCCCTGCAGCGGCATGGGCAGCGGATCGGGCGCGCCCTCGGCCTGCCAGGCATCGGTCCACGGCGAGCGCAGCTGTCGGGTGTACTTGCCGGTGCGGCTGCGCGAGCGCACGGTGTCGCGCGAGGTGGCCATCAGCATCTTCTGCTTCACGGTCGCGCTGGTCTCGGCTTCCGCCGTCGTCAGCCACACCGAGGCGGTCCACGCGCCATGCGCGCCCATCGCCATGCAGGCGGCCATCTGACGGCCCGTGGCGATACCGCCGGCGGCCAGCACCCGGATGTTCGGATAAGGCTCCATCGCCTGCAGCACCTCGGGGATCAGGACCATCGTCGAGATCTCGCCGCAATGGCCGCCGGCTTCGGTGCCGGCGACGACGAGGATGTCGACGCCCGCCTGGGCGTGGCGCAGCGCGTGCTCCTTGGACCCGGTCAGCGCGCCGACCGGCACACCCTTGGCCCGTGCCATCTCGAACATGGTCGGCGGCGGCACGCCCAGTGCGTTGACCACGAGTCCGATGGGATGCGCGAAGGCGACCTCGAGCAGCGCCGCCGCGCCCGCTTCCCGGAGGTTCTCGCCATAGGAGCCCGGCGGTGCCGCCTCCCACAGGCCCGTCGTGTCGATGCCGTGGCGTTCCAGCAGGCCGCTGATATGGTGCCGATGTTCCTGCGGGATGCGCGCCTCCAGCTCGGCCGCGCTGACGCCGCCTTCCTTCGCCTCCATCTTGTTGGGCACCAGCAGGTCGACGCCGTAGGGCTTGCCCTTCACCTTCTCGTCGATCCAGCGCAGCTCGATGTCGAGCGACTGCGGCGTGTGACCGACGGCGCCCAGCACGCCCATGCCGCCGGCATTGGTGACCGCCGCCACGACGTCGCGGCAATGGCTGAAGGCGAACAGCGGGAACTCGATGCCGAGATCCTTGCACAGCGCCGATTTCATCGTTCGCTCCCTTGCAATCCGTTTCGATGATCGAGGGGATCATAGAGCGCCTTCGCCGCCTCGGCCTGCCCAGTTGACGCGTCATTTCGCTCGGGGGAACGTGCGTGCGGCGCCAGCGTCGGGGCCTGAGGCGCGAGGGTGGAGCGAGCGATGACGGTCGACCAGGGAACCGCCTATGGCCTGAAGGCGCCGACCTACGAGGCACGCCTGGCGGAGGTCGGTCGCGGCACGCCGATGGGCGAGCTGCTGCGGCGCTATTGGCATCCGGTGGGACTGGCCGGGGATGCCGGCAGCGTGCCCCGCGCGGTGCGGGTGCTGGGCGAGGACCTGATCCTGTTCCGCGACGGGCAGGGACGCGCCGGCCTCGTCTACCCGCGTTGCTGCCATCGCGGCACGACGCTCTATTACGGCAAGGTCGAGGAGCACGGAATCCGCTGCTGCTATCACGGCTGGCTGTTCGACGTGCAGGGCCGTTGCCTGGAGATGCCGTGCGAGCCCAACCCGACCGGCGCGCAATGCCAGCGCGTGCGCCAGCCTTGGTATCCGGTCGAGGAACGCTACGGCCTGGTCTTCGCCTATATGGGCCCGCCCGAGCGCAAGCCGGTCCTGCCGCGCTACGAGGCGCTGGAGGTGATGGGGCCCGGCGAGTTCGTCGAGACGGACGATTCCAGTATCGGCTCCGGCGGCATCCAGATCGCGCCCTGCAACTGGCTGCAGCATTACGAGAACGTCGCCGATCCGTACCATGTGCCGATCCTGCACGGCAGCTTCAGCGGCCCGCAGTTCGCGCAGATGATGATGGGCTTCCCCAAGGTGAAGTTCGAGTACGGCCCGATCAGCGTCAAGGCGACCTCGGTACGCCGCCTGCCCGACGGGCGCAGCTTCCGGCGCGTCACCGAGGCGGCGCTGCCGACATTGCGCGTGGTCGCCAACCCGCAAGTCGGCGACCGCTTCGGCATGGTCGAGTCGATCGGCTGGACCCTGCCGATCGACGACACGCACTACCGCATCTACGTCGCCGGCCGCGTGCGCGAGAAAGGCGAGCTGCAGAAGTTCCGCTCGAAATACAACGGCAAGACCTGGGATCAGCTCAGCGAGGCGGAGCACCAGCAATTCCCCGGCGACACCGAGGCGCAGGTCGGCCAGGGCGCCATCACCTTCCATTCCGAGGAGCACCTGATGTCGAGCGACCAGGGCATCTCGATGCTGCGCATCCTGCTGCGCCGCCAGCTCGAGGCCGTGGCGCGCGGCGAGAATCCGGCGGGCACGGCCTTCACCGAGGCCGATGCCTATGTGCGCTTCGAGTCCGGGCAGTATCTGGAGGATGCCACCGCGGCATAGGAGGCAGCGATGCTCTGGGCGATCGGCGCGCTGGCGCTGGGCGGCCTCGGATGGGGCCTGTTTCGCCACTTCGGGTCGGGCAGCGGCGACGGCGCGGACAGCTCGTCGTCGCTGTGGAGTGACGGCGGTTCGTCGGATTCGGGATCCGGCGACAGCTCCTCGAGCGATTCCGGCGGTGGCGATTCCGGGGGCGAGTAGCCGCCGCTCAACCACTCAGCAGCTCGGCGTCCAGTTCGCACCACACCGGCACGTGATCCGACGGTTCGGCGCGGCCGCGCTCGGCCTTGTCGATGTCGCAGGCGCGCAGTCGGTCGGTGGCCTGCGGCGAGAGCAGCCAGTGATCGATGCGCAGGCCATTGTCCTTGTTCCATGCGCCGGCCTGGTAATCCCAGAAGCTGTAGGCGTGCTCGGTGGGATGCAGGCAGCGGTAGGCGTCGGTCATGCCGAGATTCAGCATGGCGCGGAAGGCGTTGCGCGACTCCGGGCGGCACAGGGCATCGTCGGCCCAGCCCACCGGGTCGTAGACGTCCCGGTCGGTGGGACAGACGTTGTAGTCGCCGCCCATCGCCAGCATTTCCTCCTCGGCCAGCAGCATCCGCGCGCGCTCGCGCAGGCGGCGCATGAAGCCGAGCTTGTAGGGAAACTTGTCGGTGTTGGCCGGATTACCGTTGGGCAGGTAGATGCCGGCGACCCGCAGCGGACCGGCCGAGGTCCTGAACTTCGCCTCGACGTAGCGCGACTGCACGTCGGCATCGTCGCCGGGCAGGGCGCGCGCGGTGACCTCGACCGGCGCCACGCGCGAAAGCAGCGCGACGCCGTTGAACGTCTTCTGGCCGACGATCTCGCACTTGTAGCCGGCGCCCTCGACCTCGAGCCGGGGGAATTGCGGTTCCTGGCACTTGATCTCCTGCAGCACGACGATGTCGGGCTTCGCGCGCTGCAGCCAGTCGGTAAGGTTCCCGACCCGCCTGCGGATCGAGTTGATGTTCCAGGTCGCGATCTTCATGCCGGCATTCTAGCCGACCGAAGTGCGCGGGCTAGACCGCGAACGAGGAGCCGCAGCCGCAGGACGAGGTGGCGTTGGGATTGCGCACCTGGAACGAGGCGCCGACCATCTCCTCGACATAGTCGATCTCGCTGCCCTTGATGAACTCCAGCGAGGTGCTGTCGATCAACACGGTGGCGCCGTTCTTCTCGATCACCAGATCGTCGTCGTTGCGCTTGGCGTCGAAATCGAAATTGTACTGGAAGCCCGAGCAGCCGCCGCCCAGCACGGCGACGCGCAGCATCGAAGGAAGCTGCTCGCGCGAGGCCAGGTAGGCGATGCGACGGGCGGCGCTGTCGGTCACGGACACGCCGAGGGGTTCGCTCATCTCACGGTCTCCAACGGCCACGGGCCGCAGACAGGACGGTTGCCTCTAAATGTGGGGGCTTGGCACTTCCTGTCAACCGTATGCGGCGTAAGGGTTTGGGCGGGTCGGGGCTCGTGTGGTAGGGTGCGCCGCCCTCTCAGCTCAAGGAATCCTATGGTCGACGCGCCTTCGGCCCCGGCCGCTCCACCGCTCCTGCCGCTGTTCTACAAGCAGCCCCGGCCGCTGGACGCCAAGACACACGGCAATATCCGCTTGAAGGACAACGCGAATTTCGATTTCGCGCGCAACGCCAATTCGGTCCCGGTCAACGGCATCGAGTTCGTGATCGCCCAGCGTCATTACCCGATCGTCTTCACCGGGACGGGCAAGCCGTACCCGGCGGCCGTTCTCGGGCTGCGGGTGGACCAGAACCTGTTCGTCGGCGCCGACGGCCGCTGGATCGAAGGCATCTACGTGCCGGCCTATGTCCGGCGCTACCCCTTCGTCTTCATCGAGGCGCCCGAGGACAAGCTGATCCTGGCGATCGACGAGGGCAGCGGCCTGCTGGTCGACGAGGGGCCGCACAAGCTGTTCGACGATGCCGGCAAGCCCACGCCGCTGGTCAACGGCGCGCTGCAGTTCTGCGGCGCCTATCAGGCCAACTTCAAGCAGACCCTGGAGTTCGTCGACGCGCTGGTGCAGCAAGATCTCCTGGTCGACAACCGCGCCGATGCGGTGCTGGCCGGCGGCGAGCGGCTGACCCTCGGCGGCTTCAAGGTGATCGACGAGGAGCGGTTCAAGAAGCTGCCCGAGGCCGTGCTCAAGGCCTGGCGTGACCAGGGCTGGCTGGCCTGGGTCTACGCGCATTTCTTCTCGCTCAGCGGCTGGAACGGCCTGGCGGCGATCGCCAGCAAGCGCCCTCCGGCGGTCGAAGTCGCGGCGAAGGGACGCTAGCCGCGCTGCCGCGCGCGCACGCTTTCACGGTAGAGGATATAGAGCCCGGAGCCGACCACCAGCGGCAGGCCGTACCACACGCTGCTGGCCGGCAGCTCGTGGAAGAAGATCCAGCCATAGGCGAAGGCGAAAAGGATCGCGGTGTACTCGAACGGCGCCAGCACCGAGGGCGGCGCCAGGCGCAGGGCGCGGGTCGAGAAGATCTGGCCGACGCCACCCATCAGACCGACCGCCGCGAGCCATAGCCAATCCCAGCCCACCGGGTCGCGCCAATGCGTCGCCGGATCGACCAGGCACAGGCCGCCGAACACCAGCATGCAGGCGGTGCCGTAGTAGAACATCGAGGACTCGTCGCGGTCGGTGCGTGCTATGCGGCGCAGAACGACGATGTTGAAGGCGTAGAGCAGCGTGGCGCCCAGGGTGATGAACGAAACGGTGTCGATGCCGGCGCCGGGGTTCAGGATGACCATGACGCCCAGGAAGCCGACGCCGATGGCGCTCCAGCGGCGCCAGCCGACCTGCTCGCCGAGGATCGGAATCGACAGCGCCGCCATGAAGAAGGGCGCGGCGAAGGAGATGGCATAGACGTCGACCAGCGGTGCGCGCGGGAAGGCCCAGAAGAAGCCGAAGGTCGCCAGCAGGCCGCACACGGTACGTATCGTCTGCCAGCCGGGCTGACGCGTGCGCAGGCCGGCCACGCCGACGCTCATCGACATCATGATCATCAGCGGGATGAAGGCGAGGGCGCTGCGGAACAGCAGGACCTGCGCCACCGGATAGCCGCCGCCCAGCCATTTCACCAGGGAGTCCATCGAGGCGAAGACCACGATGGCGCCGAACTTGGCGTAGATGCCGTAGACGATGTGCCTGTCGGTGGCACCCAACGCGGCTTGACCGAACATGGCGCGCGGCTTAGCACGCGGGGCCGGCTTTCGTCACTTTTTCGCTTCGGTCATGCTGCGGTGCAGCTAATGTCAGGCTGATGTTGCCACGCACAATCGCTTCATGAAGACGCTGCGCCGCTTCCTCGCCGCGCGCCTGCCGGTGCTGTCGTCGCTGGTGGTGCTGGTGGGGGCGCTGATGCTGCGGGCGGCCGATCCATCCTTCGTCACGCGGCTGCGCGACATCGCCTTCGATACCTTCCAGCAGATCAAGCCACGCGAGGTGCCGGCCGACATGCCGGTGCGCATCGTCGATATCGACGAGGCGGCGCTGGCGGCGCACGGACAATGGCCCTGGCCGCGCACCATCGTCGCGCGGCTGGTTGAGAAGCTGGTCGAGAAGGGCGCGTTGGTGATCGCCTTCGACGTGATCTTCGCCGAGCCCGACCGTTCATCGATCCCGCGCCTGGCGCGCGACCTCGCGAGCTTCACCGATCCCGAGACCCTGCAGCGCATCATCACGACGTTTCCCGACAACGACATCGTGTTCGCCGCGGCGCTGGCGGGCTCGCGCAGCGTGCTCGGCTTCGGCTTCGACCCCAACGCGCGCGGCGCGCCGCCAATGCACAAGCACGGCTTCGCCGCCGCCGGCGACGATCCGCGCACCTTCCTGTCGGTCTGGCCCGGCTCGGTGAAGCCGATCGACGTGCTGGAGCGGGCGGCGCACGGCCTGGGCAGCGTCAACACCGATCCCGATCCGTCGAGCGACGCCGGCGTGGTGCGCCGCGTGCCGATGCTGTTCCGCCTCGCCGGCCAGACCGAGCCCTACGCGGCGCTGGCGATCGAGAGCCTGCGCGTGGCGCAGGACGGTGCCACCACCTACATCGCCAGGAGCTCCAATGCCAGCGGCGAGTCCTCCTTCGGCACGCGCACCGGCCTGGTCTCGATCAAGGTCGGCGCGCTGGAGATCCCGACCGACTCGCAGGGCCGCATCACGCTCTACGATTCGGGCCACCGCAAGGATCGCTACATATCGGCCAAGGCGGTGCTCGACGGCAGCGCGCCGGCCGAGAAGCTCGATGGCCATATCGTCTTCATCGGCACCTCGGCGCTGGGCCTGAAGGATCTGCGCAACACGCCGATCGACGCCAATGTGCCCGGCGTCGAGGTGCACGCGCAGATCGTCGAGCAGGTGCTGTCGCGCGTCTACCTGCTGCGACCCGACTACGCCACGGGGCTGGAATTGGTCTTCACGCTTCTGCTCGGCGCGCTCTTCGTCGTCCTCGTGCCGCGCCTGCGCGGCGGCGCGATGGCCCTGGTCGCGCTGCTCGCCGTCGCCATCGCCGTGCTCGGTCCGTGGATGGCCTTCGTCTGGGGGCACCTGCTGCTCGATCCGGTCTATCCGGCGGCGACGCTGGCGATGGTCTATGCCGTCGGCTCGGCCTTCGGTTTCATGCAGACCGAGGCCGAGCGCGCGCGCGTGCGCGGCGCCTTCGGCATGTACCTCTCGCCCGATCTCGTGGCCCAGCTCGCGCGCAATCCCGACCAGCTCAAGCTGGGCGGCGAGCAGCGCGAGATCACGGTGATGTTCACCGACGTGCGCGGCTTCACCACCATCGCCGAGCAGTTCGACCCGCAGGGCCTGGCGGTGTTCATGAACCGCTTCCTGACGCCGATGACCGACATCATCCTCGAGGCCAGGGGCACGGTCGACAAGTACATGGGCGACAACATCATGGCGTTCTGGAACGCCCCGCTTGCGTTGGCGGAGCACCCGCGCCACGCCTGCGAGGCGGCGCTGACCATGACTCGCCGCCTGGCCGAGCTGAACGTCGAATGGCGCCGCGAGGCGCACGAGCAGGGCCGCAACCACATCCCTGTCATGATCGGCATCGGCATCAACACCGGCGTGGCCTCGGTGGGCAATTTCGGCAGCACGCAGCGCTTCGCCTATACGCTGCTGGGCGATTCGGTGAACCTCGCCTCGCGGCTGGAGGGCCAGTGCAAGACCTACGCGGTCGGCGCGATCCTCGGCGAAGCCACGGCGGAATCCGTCGGCGAGCTTGCCCTGGTCGAGCTCGATCTGATCCAGGTCAAGGGCAAGACCGAGCCGGAGCGCATTTTCGCATTGGTGGGCGATGACGCGATGGCGCGGACGCCGGAGTTCGCGGCGTTCCTCGAGAAGCAGGAGGCGTTTCTGGTGGCGTACAGGGCAGGGGATTTCGAGGAGGCGCTCAAGCGCGTGCGCGTGGCCAAGGTCACGGCCGAGGCGGCGGGCTGGAAGAGCGGCTATCACGACGTGATGCGCAAGCGCACCAAGAAGCTGATCGCCGCGCCGCCGCCGATCTGGGACGGCGTCTTCGTGGCGACCCAGAAATGAGGCGTCCCCAGGATCGCGTTGCCGCCATCGAGGCGGTGATCTGCCGCGAGGTCGGTCGCGGCGTGAGGTCGTTGATGGATGCCACCGCCGGCAACCTCCTGCGCGCCGTCGAGTCGATCGCCGAGGTCCATGCGCCGCGCATTGGCCTGATCACCGGCTTCGCCGTGCCGACCGAGCGGGGCCCGCGACCCGAGACGGATGGCCCCGGTGGCATGGCCCACATGGCGGCCGCCTTCCGATCCGCCGGCTGGGGCGTGCGCCTGGCGACGGATGCGCTCTGCGCACCGGCCTGCCAGGTCGCGCTGGCGTCGCTGCCGCGTGCCGCCGATACGCCGATCGACATCGGCGATGCCGCGGCGCTGGCGAAACGCTGGATCGACGAGGGCATCACCCACGTGATCTCGATCGAGCGCTGCGGGCGGTCGCGCGACGGCAAGCCGCGCAACATGCGCGGCGAGGATGTCTCGGCCTTCACGCCCGCTCTCGACGATCTGTTCCTGGCCGCCAAGTGGCGCCGCATCGGCATCGGCGACGGCGGCAACGAGATCGGCATGGGCAGCCTGCCGCCCGACCTGATCGCGCGCACCGTGCCCAATGGCGAACGTATCGCCTGCGCGACGGCGGCCGACGATCTCATCGTCGCCGGCGTCTCGAACTGGGGCGGCTATGGCCTCGTCGGCGCGCTGGCCGCGGTCATGCCGGCGTTGGCGCCCGTTCTGCTGGAATCGCTCGATGTCGAGCAGGATCGGCGCCTGCTGGAACGTCTGGTGCGCGAGGGCGACACGGTCGATGGCGTCACCCGCAAGGCCGAGGCAACGGTCGACGGCATGCCGCTTGCGGTGCATGCGGAAGTGATCGCCGCGGTCCGCGCCGCCGCTATCGGCTGAAGGCGGCGCGGAGGCGATCGAGCGCCAGCACGAGGATGCCGGCGGCAAGTCCCCAGAAGGCGGCGCCAAGGCCGAGGAAGGTCGCGCCCGATGCGCTGACGGCGAAGGTGACGCCCGCGGCGTAGCGATGCGCGGGTCGTTCGAGCGCCACGCCGAGCGCGCCGACGAAGGGCGCGAGCAGGGCCAGGCCGGCGATGGTCGCCATCAGCGCGGGCGGCAAGGCGGCGAAGATCGCGACCAGCGACGCACCAAAGATCGCGCAGAGCAGATAGCCTGCGGCGTAGAATGGGCCGACCTGCCAGCGCCGGGTGGGATCGGGGTGCGTGTCGGGGCCGGTGCAGATCGAGGCGGTGATCGCCGCGAGGTTGCTGGTGTGCGCACCCAGCGGCGCGGTCAGCAGCGAGGCCAGCCCCGTGACGGCCAGGATCGGCCGTACCGGCGGGTTGTAGCCGGCGGCGCGCAGCACGGCGAAGCCGGGCAGATTCTGCGACGCCATGGTGACGAGGAACAGCGGCACGCCCAGGCCGATCAGCGCGGCAGGATCGAAGGCCGGCGCGACGAGCTCGACATGCGAGAGGCCGACGCCGGCGATGCCGCCCAGCCTGCCGCCGAGCCAGGCCCAGACCAGGCCGACCGCCACGACGATCGGCACGGCGGCGAAGGGCAACGCCAGCCGCAGCACGAGGAAGAGGCCGATCAGCACCAGCACGAACAGCGGATCGCTGCCGATGCCGCCGATCGCGCCGATCACGAAGCGCAGCAGCACGCCCGCCAGCATCGCCGCCGCGACCGCCGCCGGGATGCGCTCGATCAGGTTCGTCAGCGGCTTGAGCGCGGCGCTGAGCAGAATCAGGACGGCGCTGAAGAGGAACGCGCCCACCGCCTGATGTGGATCGTAGACACCGGGCATCGCCGCGATCAGCGCCGCGCCCGGCGTCGACCAGGCGGTGACGATCGGCTGGCGATGGCGCCAGGTCAGCCACGCGGTTGTCGCCGCCATCGCCAGGCACAGCCCGGTGACCCACGACGTGATCTGCCCGGGCGAGGCGCCCACGGCGCGCGCCGCCTCGACGATCACCGCCAGCGTCCCGCCGAAGCCGACCAGTACCGCCACGATCGGCGAAGCGATGAGGGACAGGCGCACGCGGGGAACCTCCGACTGGCGGGCGCCTCTATCGCAGGGCGGGCGTGAGGCTGCAAGTCAGGGTAAAGATCGCCGCGATGCAGCTCGAGACCTCTCGCCTGCGCCTGCGTGTCTGGCGCCCGACCGACGGCGACGCCTTCGCCGCGCTGAACAGCGACCCCGAGGTGATGGCCGACGAAGGCGGGCCGATCGATCGCGCGAGCAGCGACGCGAAGCTCGTCCGCTACGCGGCTGCGTTCGAGCGCCATGGTATCGGTCGCTGGCTGGTCGAGGACAGGGACGGCGGCTTTCTCGGCTATGCTGGCGTGATGCCGTCGCCGCCTAGCCATCCACTGGGCGAGCATGTCGAGAGCGGCTGGCGATTGCTGCGCACGGCCTGGGGTCGCGGCTACGCCACCGAGGCTGCCAGGGCGGCGCTCGACGATGCGCTGGGGCGCGCGGGGCTACCGGAGGTGCTCGCCTATACCGCCGCCGACAATCTGCGCTCCAGGGCGGTGATGGAGCGTCTGGGTCTGCGGCGCGATCCGGCGCGCGATTTCACCGCGGACTACCCGCGTCAGAAGGGCTGGCGCGGTCTGGTCTGGGTGGCAAGGCGCGGCTGACGGTTGCCCTGCCGGCGGGCGGCGGCTAGTACCGTCGCCGACCAACCCAGAGAAGACCCATGGCCACCGCGACCATCGCCGAAACGCCCTACGCGCCGACGCACCCCGAGATCCGTGACGCGGTGCGCGCGCTCTGCCTGAAGTTCGACGGCGCCTACTGGCGCAAGCTCGACCGCGAGCGCGGCTACCCCACCGAGTTCGTGCGCGCGCTGACCGATGCCGGCTGGCTCTCCATCCTGATCCCCGAGGAGTACGGCGGCGCGGGTCTCGGCATCTCGGCGGCCAGCGCCGTGCTGGAGGAGATCCACCGCGCCGGCTGCAACGCCGCGGCCTGCCATGCGCAGATGTACATCATGGGCACGGTGCTCCGGCACGGCAGCAAGGAGCAGAAAGAGCGCTACCTGCCCAAGATCGCCTCGGGCGAGATGCGACTGCAGGCCTTCGGCGTCACCGAGCCCAGCAGCGGCACAGACACGCTCAGCCTGCGCACCACGGCGGTGAAGAAGAACAACAGCACCTACATCGTCAACGGCCAGAAGGTGTGGACCAGCCGCGCCGAGCATTCCGACCTGATGCTGCTGCTGGCGCGCACGACGCCCAAGGACCAGCAGGCCAAGCGCACCGAAGGCCTGTCGGTGTTCCTCGTCGACATGCGCGAGACCCTGGGCAAGGGCCTGACCATCCGCCCGATCCGCACCATGATGAACCACAACAGCACCGAGGTGTTCTTCGACAACATGGAGGTGCCGGCGGAGAACCTGATCGGCGAGGAAGGGCAGGGCTTCCGCTACATCCTCTCGGGCATGAACGCGGAGCGCGTGCTGATCGCCTCGGAGTGCATCGGCGACGGCCGCTGGTTCATCGAGCGGGCGGTGAACTACGCCAAGGAGCGCAAGCTGTTCGGCCGGCCGATCGGCCAGAACCAGGGCGTGCAGTATCCCATCGCGCGCGCCTATACGCAGATCGAGGCCGCCGACCTGATGGTGCGCAAGGCCGCGACCCTGTTCGAGGCCGGCATCAACGCCGGCGCCGACGCCAACATGGCCAAGATGCTGGCCTCGGAGGCGGCCTGGGCGGCGGCCGAGATGTGCGTGCAGACCCATGGCGGCTTCGGCTTCGCCGAGGAGTACGACATCGAGCGCAAGTTCCGCGAGGCACGGCTGTACACCGTGGCGCCGATCTCGACCAACATGGTGCTGAACTTCGTCGCCGAGCACGTGCTGGGATTGCCGCGCTCGTACTGACGCACGTTGTCGTCCTGAGCGCAGCGAAGGACCTCGCGGTGGTGCAGGGCCACGATACCACTGGATCCTTCGCTTCACTCAGGATGACAGGAGGGCCTTGAACCACGCCCACGCCTGGCCGAGCCAGGCGCCGACCGTTGCCGGCGCTTCGCGGTAGACCGTCAGCAGCAGGATGGTCCACGCCGTGGTGAAGGCGCTGAAGATCCAGCCGAGGATCGCCATCACCCCGTCGCGCTCCAGCAGCGCCAGGGCGAAGAACATGATCGCCCAGGCCGGGAAGAAATTGTCGAAGGGGATCGGCAGCGCCAGCACGATGGCGTTGGCCAGCGCGGCGATCGACAGGGCCAGACGCGGCGTGTCGCGAACCCAGCCGCCCAGCCGCGGGCGCACGCGGCGCTCCAGCCAGTTGAGGCGCGGCCGCGCCTTGACCATGAAGCGCTGCAGGCGCGAACGAGGCAGGCGCTTGTCGCCGATGAGGCGGGGCAGGTGCGCCGAGCGCCGGTCCATCAGCATCTGCACCAGTACGATGCAGATCGGGATGCCGGTGATGGTCGACAGCCAGGGGATGCCCGTGGGGACGCAGTTGGGCACGTCGAACACGGCAATCACCAGGGGATAGGACCGTCCCTGCATGCCGTCGAGCAGGGCCTGGATCCTCACCGAGTCTTCCGATGGCCCGGCGAACAGCCTGTCCATGGTTTCGGCAAGCGGTTCGCGTGGCTGCGCGTCGGTGGGCGAATCCGGGGTCACGCGGCTACGGTAGAGGCAAGCCTGTTACAGCGGCAAGCGGGAGGATGGGAGTATGCGCGCGATCGTCTGCGATGCCTGGGGTCCGCCGGAATCGCTGACGCTGAAAGAGCTGCCGCCGCCGCCGCTGGGTGCGGGAGAGGTCCGCATCCGCATCCGGGCGGCGGGCGTGAACTTCCCCGACGTGCTGATGATCTACGGCAAGTATCAGCGCAAGCCGCCGTTCCCGTTCGTTCCCGGTCTGGAGATGGCGGGCGAGGTGGTCGAGGTTGCCTCGGGCGTCACGCATCTGAAGACCGGCGATCGCGTCTTCGGCATGTGCGGCGTGGGTGGCTTCGCGACAGAGATCGTCATGCGCGCCGACATGGTGTGGAAGATGCCCGACGCGATGTCGTGGATCGAGGGCGCGGCGTTCCCGGTGGTCTATCTCACCTCGTACTACGCGCTGAACAACCGCGCGCGGCTGAAGCCCGGCGAAACCCTGCTGGTGCTGGGCGCGGCCGGCGGCGTGGGCCTGACCGCCTGCGAGATCGGCGCGGCCATGGGCGCCGACGTGATCGCCGTCGCCAGCACCGCCGACAAGCGGGCGCTGGCGGCGCAACATGGCGCGCGGCGGCAGATCGACTACGGCCCGGCCCGGCTGCGCGACAGCGTCAACGAGCTCACGTTGGGCAAGGGCGCCGACGTGATCTACGACCCGGTCGGCGGCGACGCCTTCGACGAGTGCCTGCGCTGCATCGCCTGGGGTGGACGCCTGCTGGTCGTCGGCTTCGCCAGCGGTCGCATCCCCTCGGCGCCGGCCAACCTGCTGCTGCTCAAGGGCGCCGAGCTGCGCGGTATCCGCACCGCCGGCTGGCGCGAGCAGTTTCCGCACGAGGCCGATGTGGCGATGCAGGGCGTGCTGGCGCTCTACACGGCGGGCAAGCTCAAGCCCTACGTGTCCACGATCCTGCCGCTGGAGAAGGCACCGGAGGCGCTGGGCATCCTCGATGGCCGGCAGGCCACGGGTAAGGTGGTGCTGAACGTCGATGCCTGACTCCTTCTCCCCGCGAAGGCGGGGAGAAGGTGGCCGAAGGGCGGATGAGGGGCTTCCTCGAGCAACAACAGAGCGAGCAACAACAGAGATCGTCGTTGTATAGACTCGGCGAAGCCCCTCATCCGCCTCGCTACGCCCAGCACCTTCTCCCCGCCTTCGCGGGGAGAAGGCATGGCATGCGGAATTGGCGGGTTTGCCGGCCGGCCGGGCTGGCGTATCAATCGGCCATCGATCGATCTACGGGAGCGGAATCCATGCGGGCGATGATCAGCGACAAGCCGGGCGCGCCGGAGAGCCTCGAGCTGCGCGACGTGCCGTCGAAGCCCGTGGGCAAGGGCGAGGTCCGCGTCGCCGTGCATGCCGCCGGCGTGAACTTTCCCGACACCCTGATCATCGCCGACAAGTACCAGTTCAAGCCGCCGCGTCCGTTCTCCCCCGGCCATGAGGTCGGCGGCGTCGTCACCGAAGTAGGCGAAGGCGTCATCGACTACGCCGTCGGCGATCGCGTGATCGGCATGATCGGCCATGGCGGCTATGCCGAGGAGGCGGTGATCCCGACCGCCAACCTGCTGCCCATGCCGGCGAACATGTCGTTCGAGGAAGGTGCGGCCTTCACCATGACATACGGCACCAGCTATTACGCGCTCAAGCAGCGCGGCAACCTGATGCCGGGCGAGACGCTTCTGGTGCTGGGCGCGGCGGGCGGCGTCGGCCTGACCGCGGTCGAGCTGGGCGCGCTGATGGGCGCCAAGGTGATCGCCGCCGTCGGTTCCGACGAGAAGATGGAGATCTGCCGCAAGTACGGCGCCACCATGTTCGTGAACTACTCGAAGGAGAAGCTGCGCGACAAGGTGAAGGAGCTGACCGACGGCAAGGGCGCCGACGTGATCTACGACGCCGTCGGCGGCGATGCCTTCGACGAGGCGATCCGCTGCATCAACTGGCTGGGCCGCCTGCTGGTGATCGGATTCGCATCGGGCCGCATCCCGTCGCTGCCGGCCAACCTCGCGCTGCTGAAGAGCTGCGACGTGCGCGGCGTTTTCTACGGCGCATGGCGTACGCGCGAGCCGGAGGCGGCGCGGCAGAACTTCACCGAGATGTTCGAGTGGGTTCGCCACAACAAGCTGAAGCCGCACATCTCCATGACTTTCCCGCTGGAGAAGGCGGCCGACGCGATGAACGCGCTGCTCTCGCGCAAGGCCACCGGCAAGGTCGTGATCAAGGTGCGCTGATGTCGTTCAGTCGCCTCAAGGGCAAGGTCGCGATCATCACCGGTGCGGCCTCGGGAATCGGGGCGGCCAGCGCCAAATTGTTCGCCGAGGAGGGCGCGCAGGTTCTCGCCGTCGATCGTCCCGGCAGCGCGATCGACTCGGTCCATGCCGGCGATGCCTCGATCGTGCCGCTGGCCTGCGACGTCACCGACGACGACGCGCCCGGGCGCATCGTCGAGGCGGCGCTCGCTCGCTTCGGCGGCATCGACATCCTGTTCAACAATGCCGGCGTCAGCGGCCGCCACTTCGCCGAGGAGATGACCGACGAGCAGTGGGATCGGGTGATGGACGTCAACGTCCGTGCCATGTTCCGCATCTGCCGCGCGGCCATCCCGCACCTGCGCCAGCGCGCCGACGAGAAGGGCCGGGCGCGCATTATCAACACCGCCTCGGTGATGGCCTTCGACACCGACTACGGCCTCTCGGCCTATTGCGCCTCGAAAGCCGGCGTGGCCGGGCTGACGCATACCCTGGCGCTGGAGCTGGGCAAGTTCCGCATCACCGCCAACTACATCCTGCCCGGCGCGGTCTACACCGGCATGACCAAGGGCAATTTCGACAATCCCGAGATCGCCGCGATCTGGGCCAAGAAGGCCGCGCTGCGCCGGCTCGGCCAGCCCATCGACCTCGCCCGCGGCGCGCTCTTGCTGGCCTGTGACGATGCCGATTTCATCACCGGCCACGGCCTGGTGGTCGATGGCGGGCTGACGCTGCGCACCTGATGTCATCCTGAGTGAAGCGAAGGATCCAGCGCTGGTGATCAATCGCACCACCGCTGGATCCTTCGCTCGCGCTCAGGACGACAAGGTCACTTGATCTCCCGTACGTAGCTGTCGATCGCGGGCACTTCCTTGATCAGCCCGCGCGTCTTCAGGAACGCCGCGAAGCGCTCGTACCGGGCGCGGTCGAGCGTGGCGGGGTCCGCCGCCAGCAGCGGCAGCGTGTCCTTCCAGGCGCGTTTGTTGAGCTCGTTGGCGACTTCCTTGCCGCCGTAGGTTTCGAACGCCTTCCACGCCGCGTCCGGATTGGCGCGCAGCCACGCCGTCGCCTCGCGCAGCGCCGCCAGCACGCGCTCGGTCCGGGCGGGATCCATCTTGTCCTTGCTCGCCACCAGCACGAGCTCGTCGTAGAGCGGCACGCCGTGCTGCTCGACCAGGAAAGCCGTGCCCTTCATGCCCTCGATCTCCAGGTCGTTGAGCTCGAAGTTGCGGAAGGCGCCGATCACCGCATCGACCTGCTTGCTCTTCAGCGCCGCGGTCAGCGCGAAGTTCACGTTGATCAGCGTGACGTCCTGCATCTTGAGCCCGTTGGTCTCGAGCATCGCCGCGAGCGTGACTTCCTCGAAGCCGGCGACCGAGAAGCCGATCTTCCTGCCCTTCAGGTCGGCGATCTTCTTGACCGGCCCGTCGGCCAGCACCACCAGTGCGTTCAGCGGCTGCGCCACCAGCACACCCACGCGCACCAGCGGCACCTTGTCGGCCACCATCATCTGCAGCTGCGGCTGGTAGGAGACGGCATAGTCGCCCTTGCCGGCGGCAACCAGGCGCGGCGGCGCGCTGGGATCGGACGGCACCACCAGGTCGACGTCGAGCCCGTGCTTCGCGAAAATGCCCTGGGTCTTGGCGACCACCAGGGCGGCGTGGTCGGGATTGAGGAACCAGTCGAGCAGGATGGTGATCTTGTCCTGCGCGCGGGCGCCGAAGGGCAGGGCGAGCGCCGTCGCGAGCAAGGCCGCGGCGATCGTTCGAATGATGGTCATCAAAAGCCTCCTGGATGTTCCGGACGGGCGACGTCCGCCGCCAACGCGTTGAAGACGCAGCGATTCGCAGGTACGGTGAGGGCATGGGTGGCCGGCCTGCGGCGGCCCTGAAACGCCGGAGAGCGCTGATGTCGATGAATCAACTGCCACCGACCGCCCCCGGACCGGGGGACGTGCCGTTCAACACCGTCGATTCCGGACGGGGAGTCGAGTGGCTCAAGAGCGGCTGGGCTGAGTTCATGGCCAATCCCGGCATCTGGGTCGCGATCGCCCTGATCTTCGGCATCGGGGTCTTCGTGCTGAACCTCATCCCGATCGTCGGCGGGCTGGCCGTCGCGCTGCTCTCGCCGGTGATCAGCGGCGGACTCATGATCGGCTGCCGCGCCCGCGCCTCGGGCGGCAAGGTGCAGATCGAGCACATGTGGGGCGCCTTCCAGGGCCCGGTGGCGCAGCTCATCATCATCGGCGCCGTGACTCTGGGCGTCGGCATCCTGATCGGCATCCTGATGGCCGTGGTCGTCGGCGGCGCCATGATGGGCGGCATGGCGGCCGGTTCGGGCGGCGTGGCGATGGGCGGGATGTTCCTCGGCTTCATCCTGTCGCTGGTGCTGCTGATCCCGCTGGCCATGGCGACCTGGTTCGCCATCCCGCTGGTGGCGATCCGCGGCGTCGATGCGATCACGGCGATGAAGAGCAGCTTCAAGGCCTCGCTCGCCAACCTGGTGCCGCTGATCGTGATGGGCGTGATCTACGCCGTGCTGATGTTCATCGCCTCGCTGCCCTTCGGTCTCGGCCTGCTGGTCGTCCTGCCGATGGTCTGGGGCTCGCAATACGCCGCCTTCCGCGACGTCTTCGGCGGCTGACGTCGAAACGAGGCGCGCCGTCATGGGCGCGCCTCGCCGTTCTGCGGGCCGTCGAGCGGCATCCACCGGGTGAGGCGGGCCATCGCCGTATCGACGGCGAAATACAGTGCCACGCCCAGGACTCCCAGCACGATCAGCGCGGCAAACGCCAGGGTCGTCTGGCCGCGTCCGAGCTGCTGCATCATCAGGTAGCCCAGCCCCGAGCTGGCACCGACCCATTCACCGATCACCGCGCCGATCGGCGCCACCGAGGCCGCGACGCGCGCGCCCGAGGCGAAGGCTGGAAGCGCGGCGGGCAGGCGGATGCGCAGCAGGGTCGCGCGCGGCGGGGCGTTCATCACCTGCGCGAGATCGAGCCAGCCGGGATCGACGCGGCGCAGCCCGTCGTAGAGGCTGCTGGCGACCGGGAAGAAGATCACCAGGCTCGCCATCGCCACCTTCGAGGCCATGCCGAATCCCAGCCACAGCACCAGCAGCGGTGCGATGGCGAAGACCGGCATGGCCTGGCTCAGCACGATGATCGGCAGGCCCCAGGGCCTCAGGCCTGCGAAGCGCACCAGCAGCAGCGCCACCGCCGCGCCCAGCGCCAGCCCGGCAACCAACCCGAGCAGGATCTCCGCCGCGGTGGACAGGCCGTGGATGAGCAGCGTGTCGCCGCGCTCCACGAACTCGACGGCGACGCGCGAGGGCGCCGGCAGGATGTAGTGCGGCAGCCCGGCAAGACGCACGAGCCCCTCCCACGCCAGCAGCAGCACGGCGGCGATGAGGAGGGGACGCACCACTTTCATACCTTCCCCCGCTCGGAGGGGAAGGTGCCCGAAGGGCGGATGGGGGTGGCGGCATTGCGGTCAGCGACCGACGCCGGCGTTGTCGCACCAACCACCCCCATCCGGCGCTGCGCGCCACCGTCTCCCGCCAGCGGGGGAAGGTGGTTGTCGCTTGCGAAGGCGTGGGCATCGGCGAGGCGGCGCATCAGCTCGGCCTGGATCGCCAGCGTTTCGCCCGCCGTGGCGTCGCGCGGCGGCGAGCCGGCGGGCTCGAGCGGCATGCCCAGCGTCGCCGGTGCCCCTGCCATGACGTGGATGCGGTGGCCCAGGCGAGCGGCCTCGAGCGGATCGTGCGTCACCAGGAGCACTGTGCGGCCCGCCAGCATGCGCGCGGCAAGATCCTGCAGCGACAGCCGGGTGATGGCGTCGAGCTGGCCGAAGGGCTCGTCCATCAGCACCACCGGCCGCTCCTCGACCAGCGTGCGGGCGAGCGCCACGCGCTGGCGCATGCCGCCCGACAGCGTCGCCGGCATGTCGCCCTGGCGTCCGGCCAGCCCGGTCCGCGCCAGCAGATCGA
Source organism: Reyranellaceae bacterium (assembly GCA_050183765.1). Lineage (GTDB taxonomy): Bacteria > Pseudomonadota > Alphaproteobacteria > Reyranellales > Reyranellaceae > JAFAZJ01. Next base: position 91,999 of record JBFXAZ010000003.1, read on the forward strand.
GCGCGCGGCCGCGCGCGGCCTCGAACGCCGCCGCATCGCCGCGCAGGCGAAAGCCGACCAGGACGTTGCCCAGCACGTCGAGCCACGGCATCAGCAGGTCGGTCTGTGCCATCCAGGCGACGCGGCCGGCGAGCGGCCGGCCGTCTCCCGCGCGAATCTGCGTCGGCGGTTCGGGCGGCAGCAGGCCGGCGATCAGGCGCAACAGCGAGGTCTTGCCCACGCCGCTGGGGCCGAGCAGGCAGGTGGTCTGCCCGGCCGGCAGCTGCAGCGAGAGCTGGTCGAACAGCCGTCGCCCGGCGAAGGCGAAACACGCGCGCTCGATCTGGATGGCGGGTGCCGCTTCTGGCGGCACGAAGGCAGACATCGTTCACCCGTCCCTACGCCGGTGCGAACCGGATCAGGTTCCAGGGGTCGTCCCTTGTGGGACCTCTCAGCCGCGAGCGGCTCCCCCCGGTGATTCGAAAACGATGACACTATGGTGACCGTGCCCCGAGCGGGCAAGGGCGCAGTGCCGCGCGGCGGGATTTGCTACAGTCGCCGCGAATGGGGAGGCCATCGTGCGTCTATTGCCGGCAATCCTGACCCTGATGGCGCTGCTCGCGCCGGTGCAGGCGCAGATGCTCAACGAGCGGGAGTCGCAGGCCGAGCGTATCGGCGGGCGCTGGCTCGGGCGCTACTACTATTCGGGTCAGCAGGCGGACAGACCGCCGGTCGAGTTCGAGCTCACCCTGGAAGTACCGGCGGCAGGCCAGGTGACGGGCCGCATGAGCGAGCCCAACACCTTCGGCAAGCCGGGCGTACCCTTCCTCTACGCCCATGTCCGCGGCGAGATCGTCGACAACCACCTGCGCTTCATCAAGACATACGACGGTACCGGCGGACAGACGCACAGCGTCGCCTATAGCGGTACCTTCAACGCGAGCTGGACGACCATGGTCGGCACCTGGCGGATCAATGACACGACGGGTCGCTTCGATCTGCGTCGTTAGCGCGCTGCTGGCGTCGCCGGCCGCCGCGCAGGAGCCGCTCGACGCGATTCGCGCCGATCGAGCGAAGATCGCCGGACTGCTGGCGGGCCAGGCCGCCTATTGCGTCGCGCGACGGGACACCGATCATGTGGCGTTCCATGGCTGCGTCGATTGGCACTCCGCGACGCACGGCGTGTGGGCGCTGGTTGCCTTCACGCGCTTCACCGGCGATCGGCGCCATGAGGCGCTGATCCGCGACACGCTGCAGCCGGCGAAGCTCGCGGCTGAGGCGAAGCTGCTGGCCAGCCGGCCGTCGTTCGAGATGCCCTATGGCCGTGCCTGGTTCCTGCGGCTGGCGATCGAGCACGAGGAACTCTACCGCGACGGAACGACCCTGGCGCTCGGCGACCTCGCGGCCGAGAGCCTGCTGGCGTACTACCGGCTCTCGCCGCCCGATCCGTTCCTGACGGACTACGACAGCGCATCGTGGGCCTTGGCGAATCTGCTGGACTACGCGCGTTTCCGGAAGCGAAGCGATATCGAAGCGGCGGTGACGGATATGGTCCGTCGCCGCTTCCAGACGCCGGAAGCGCGTTGCGACCATGACGGGCAGGGGTTCATGTCGACCTGCCTGAACTGGGCGCGCCTGGTGTCCAAGGTCGCGCCGCACGACGCCTTCCGGCGGTGGTTCGCCAGCTTCATGCCGCGCGGCCGGCCGCCGGTCCCGGTGAAACCGCGCAGTCCCCATTCCTACGGCATGAACTTCAGCCGCGCCTGGTCGCTGTGGGACATCGCCACAGCCACTGGCGAGCCGGCCTATCGGCTCAGCTATGCCCGCCATTTCAAGGCCGGATTCGAGCCGCATTCCAACTGGGACGGCGACTATATGCGCGTCGGCCACTGGGTTGCGCAGTTCGGGATGTTCGCGTTACGACCGCTGCTGACGGAAGATCGGAAGTAGCGATGTCAAGGATACTGCGGTGGCTGACGGCGGCGGCCCTGATGGTCGCCGTGCCGGCTCAGGCCGAGTCGATCCGTATCATCAATGGACACTCGTTTTACCCCGAAGGGCTGCACTGGGCCGGTGGCCTGCTGTACTACACGGAGATGACGAAAGACCGGGTCATGGTGTGGGACGGCACGACCAATCGTCAGTTCTGGCGCAGTCCCGGCTGCGGCCCGACCGCCGTGGTCCGGAACGCCAACGGCACGTTCTACATCTTCTGCCACATGGGCAATCGCGCGCACGAGGTCAGCGCCATCGGCCGCACCACGCGGACCATCGAGGCCGACGTCTCGGGCGAGTCGATCGGCAATCCGAACGAGGCGGTGCTCGACGGATCGGGCGGCGTGTACTTCACTTCGTCGGGGCCGTTCGCGCCGGGCGCGCCGCCACTCGGGCGCCTGTTCTACATCGCGCCCGATGGCAGCTTCCACAAGGTCGCCGACGGCATCCGCTATGCCAATGGCCTGACCATGACGCCGGACCGCAGGAGCGTCCTGGCCGGCGCGCACCTCGATCGCAAGATCCTGCGCTACCCGGTCATCGCGCCGGGCAAGCTGGGCCAGGCGGAGCCGTTTCTCGACATCGACGCGGCGCTGGGCCCGTCGCCGCACAAGCCGGCCTGGTATGTCGGGCCCGATGTCCTGCTGTTCGACGGCAGGGGCAATCTCTATATCTGCGAGTATGGCGCCGGCCGCGTGCTGGTCTTCAGCCCGGACCACAGGCTCATCAAGGTCATCGGCGTGCCGCAATCGCCGTTCGTCAATTCCATCAGCTTCGGCAACACCACCGATGTGCTCTATATCGGGGCCGCGGACACCATCACCGGCGGCGATCTGCCGGGCAAGGTCTACGAGGTCGCGCGGCCGCTGGAGTAGTGCGGGAAAGAGGAAGGTAACGAGGGATATGAACGAGCTCAGCGCTGTTCGGCGATTCGTGGTCTATCTCGGCGTCCTGGTGTCGGGAACCGTGACCATGGCGCTGGAGATGCTCATCGGCCGCACGCTGACGCCCTATCTCGGCGGCACGATCTACACTTGGGGTGCGCTGATCTCGGTGTTCCTGATCGGCATGACCATGGGCTATTTCATGGGCGGCCGCATGGCCGACCGCATGGGCACGGTCCATGCCGTGGGCGCACTGTTCATCGCCTCGGCCGGACTCATCCTGCTGGTACCGACCTTCAGCGAGGGCGTCATCAACACCATCCTCGACCATGTCGAGGACATGCGCCCCGCGGCGCTGCTGGCCTGCCTGTCCTTCGCCTTCCTGCCGGCGATGGTGCTGGCGGCGGTCTCGCCGCTCAGCCTCAAGCTGGTGCTGCGCGAGGCGGGCCGGTCGGGCACCGAGTCGGGCCGCATTTCCGGCCTGGCGACCTTGGGCAGCATCGCCGGCACGCTGGCGACGAGCTTCTTCCTGATCCCCTCGATGGGGACGCAGAGCATCTACTACGGATTGGCGATCGTGGCGGTGATCATGGCGGTGATCGTGATGGGTGTCGTTCTGTTCGACCGGCCGGCGCGCGCGGCCGGACGTGTCCTGGTGCTGGCGCTGATCGGCGCGACCTTGGCGCTGGCGCTGGAGCCAGCCGCGCCGGCCTCGGCGCAGCAGCTGCGCGTGCTGAAAGAGGGCCAGATCGAGCGAGCCGAGTCGGAATACAACACCATCTTCATCGAGAAGAACGGCGACCAGCTCTCCATGGCGTTCGGCTACCGGCGGAACCGCTACATCGAGTCCGTGCTCGACCTGAAGGATCCCGACGCGCTCGCCGTCGTCTACACGCGCTACATGACCGCGGCGATGATGTATCCGCCGCAGGGCGTCAAGAGCATCGCGCTGGTCGGCCTGGGCGGCGGGCGCACGATCTCCTACCTGGTGAAGTCGATGCCCGACGTCGTCGCCGAGGTGGCCGAGCTCGACGGCGAGGTGATCCGCCTGGCGCGCACCTATTTCCGTATCGAGGAGGGCGACCGGCTGAAGGTGCACGAGCGCGACGGCCGCGTCTTCCTGGCGCAGACCAAGTCGGACTTCGACGTCATCCTGGTCGACGCCTATCGCGGCCCCTTCGTGCCGTTCCATCTTACGACGGTCGAATTCTACCAGGCCGCCAAGAAGCGGCTGCGCCCGGGCGGGGTGCTGGCGCAGAACGTCGAGCCGACGACGCTGTTCTTCGACAGCGCCTACGCCACGATGAAGGCGGCCTTCGCCAACGTCGAGGCCTATCCGGCCGACGGCAACGTGGTGCTGATCGGCTACGACGGCCCGGCGCTCACCAGGGATCAGCTCGCCGAGCGCGCCAAGGCGCTGCAGGCGAAATACAAATTCCGCTACGACATGGGCACCTTGCTGGAAAAGCGCCAGACCACCGTCGACGCCGGCAAGGGCCAGGTGCTGACCGACGATTTCGCCCCGGTCGAGATGCTCAAGACCATCGGCCGTCACAACCAGCGCAAGGCGGAGTGAACGGCGCAACCAATCCGACGGCGGGAAGTTGTCTCCCAGGCGCACCGGTGACAGCCGCGGGAGGATCGTCATGCAGTCCAAGCTGCTTCACGAGGCGGACGGCCAGCGGACCTTCGCCCTGATCTTCGAGACCGGCGACGAGCTGCTGGCGGAGATCAAGGACTTCGCCAAGCGAGAACGTCTGACGGCGGCGCAGTTCTCGGCCATCGGCGCCTTCAGCGACGTGGTGCTGGCCTATTTCGACTGGGAGTCGAAGGAATACCAGAAGCGGAAGTTCCCGGAGCAGGTCGAGGTCGCCTCGCTGACCGGCGACGTGGCCGAAGCGCCGGATGGCGGCCCGGCGATCCACATCCACGCCGTGCTCGGACGATGCGACCTGAGCGCGCTGGCCGGCCATCTCGTCGAGGCGCATGTGCGACCCACGCTTGAGCTGGTGCTGAGCGAACAGCCGGCGCATCTGCGCAAGCGGCACGATCCGGAATCCGGCCTGGCACTGATCCGCGTTTCCTCGGCTGCCTGACCGCTCCCGTCAATGGCTGTCGAGGTATAGCCGCGCCTTCGAGAAGTCACCCTTCTGCAGGCTCTTCATGTCGATGACGACATAGTAGGCCCCAACGTCGGCCCACAACCAGTTCATCGCCCCGTCGCTTCCGATCTGGAACAATCGTAGGTCCTGCGTCGGGCCTTTGGGGATGCCCCACTGGACGTTGATGTCATGATATCCGCCCATGCGGTGGGGTACATTGTCGATGAGGCAGCGCCAATAGGGCTCGAACTTCGACAGCACCGATGGTGGGATCAGCTCCCTGAGACGAGCGTCCACATAGTAGTCGGCGACGAGCTCGAAATTTGCCACATACCATTCGGAGTAGACTCCGACATGTTCCTCGACAAGCACGTCGTGCGGCTCGTCGGCACTCCAGTTACGTTTCGTGGTGAAGGAGCGGAAGGTATCGCGCTTCAGACGCTCCTTGATCGCCTGCCATGCCGCATCCGGCATGGGGGTGTCGAGATCATGAGTCGATACGGCGGCGCGTTCGCGGGCGAGGCGCTCGCAGGCCGATACGCGCCAGGCGCGATACCGCTGATCGGCCTCATGCAGATGCTCGATGATCGCGTCGGGTGTGGGATGGCGCTCGAGAAATGCGGCCAGTGCCGCACGTTCCGCTATGATATTCGGCCTGGCGGCGACCTTGGCATGCTGTTCATCGAACCCGGCCAGGATGGCTTTGACATAGCCGGGCTTGCGCAACTGCGTGACGAAGCCATTGTCGAGCTTCAGGCTGGATAGGGGCGCGGCGAGGGGGCGTTCGATGACGTTCAGCACATAGAGAGCGCCCCGCCACGTGAAAGGCTCAGGGTCCCGTGGCGCTGCGACTGAGACGAGCAGTCCTTCGTGCAGGAGCATCTCCAGCTCCGATGGGGTGTCGCGCGCCGGATCGTCTTCTTCTTCCAGCGCCTCGTCGGCGACAGCAATCAGATCTACCGGCCAACGCCGCCAGGTCGACGGTATGTCGGCCGGTGAGCGGCAATATTGGTAGCCGTCCGATCCGCGATGCTGGCCATCGTCCACGGGGCCGAGATCGACCGGCGCTGCGCGCTCGGCCCCGAGCGTCTCGATGTGCATCACGCGCAGCGCATCGGGCCCATCGGGCTGGTACTGATTCGGATCGATGAACAGCAGCAGCCAGCCATGACGGGGGCCGAGCCCGCCCCAGAGTTGCGGCGGCAGGTCGGCGCACGCGACTTGGGCGACGAAATGCAGGGGCCGTTCGCCCCGCTCCGGATACTCGGCAGAAATCGATCGTGGCCATGCGACATGCGCAGGCATCATCGGCAGCCCGCCGAGCCACGATCGCGGCGCCTCGGCGCGGGGAGGGACCTGGCGCCTCAACACGACGGAAACGCTTTGTGTCACGCGCGGCGGTTCGTCAGATGACGGGTTTGCGGCTGAGGTCATGTTTACTACAATATAGAGAAGATCGAGAAACAGATATCAACCGCAGCGTGTAGAACCCCGGGCCGCAGCCTTCACCAGCGTGGACGGCGACGTCGTTGGCCATCATCGGTGGCTCCGGTTGGCTCGTGCCGTTGCCCTGGAGACGGGAGGGAGGTAGGGACCTCAGCGCTTCAGTGCCATGGTGATGCCGTCGCCCAGGGGCACCAGCGCGAGGTCGATGCGCGGATCGTCGTGCAGCTTGGCGTTCAGCGCGCGCAGGGCCTCGGTGTCCTCCGAGCCTTTCGTCGCATCGGCCACGCTGCCGCCCCACAGCACGTTGTCGAACATCATCAGCCCGCCGGTGCGCAGCAGCTTCAGGCAGCATTCGTAGTAGCCGTCGTAGCTGGTCTTGTCGGCGTCGACGAAGGCCATGTCGAAAGTGCCGGCATGGCCGTCGCGCAGCAGTTGGTCGAGCGTGTCGATCGCCGGGCCGATGCGCAGGTCGATCTTGTGATCGAGCTCGGCTTCGCGCCAGTAGCGCCGGCCGATCGCCGTCCATTCCTCGCTGACATCGCAGGCGATCAGCTTGCCGTCCGGCGGCAGCGCCTCGGCAACGCACAGGGCGGAGTAGCCCGTGAACACGCCGACCTCCAGCGCGCGCCGGGCGCCGATGGCGCGCGTCATCAGCGCCATGAACTGCCCCTGGTCGGCGGCGACCTGCATCATGCCCCAGGGCAGGCGCATGGTTTCCTCGCGCAGCCGCCTTTTCAGGTCGCTGTCGCGCAGCCAGTTCGCGGTGGCGTAGTCGTCGAGCGCGCCGGTGAGCAGGGTGCGTTTGGCCATGCAGATCCTCGTCCTGTCGCGAGGAAACTGGCATGCGAGCGTGACGGCCGCTAGCATCCGCGCGCGAACGACACGGGGGAGACGTATGGCCGAGACGCTGACCGACATCGAGATCGCCCGCCGGGCCTCGCCGCGGCCGATACCCGAAGTCGCCGCGAAGCTCGCCATTCCCGAAGCCGCGCTGGAACCTTATGGCCGCACCAAGGCCAAGCTCGACCTTGCGGCGATGCCCGATCTCGCCCAGCGCCGGCGCGGGCATCTGATCCTGGTCACCGCGATCAACCCGACGGCGGCGGGCGAGGGCAAGACGACCACGACCATCGGCCTGGGCGATGCGCTCAACCGCATCGGCAAGAAGACCGCGATCGCGCTGCGCGAGCCGTCGCTGGGGCCGTGCTTCGGCCAGAAGGGCGGGGCCACCGGCGGCGGCTATGCCCAGGTGATCCCGATGGCCGAGATCAACCTCCACTTCACCGGCGACTTCCACGCCATCACCACGGCGCACAACCTGCTCGCCGCGATGCTCGACAACCACATCTACTGGGGCAATGCCCTGGGCATCGACGCGCGCCGCGTCTACTGGCCGCGTGTGATGGATATGAACGACCGTGCGCTGCGCGACATGGTGGTTAGCCTCGGCGGCGTCGCCAACGGCTTCCCGCGCCAGGGCCGCTTCGACATCACCACGGCGTCGGAGGTGATGGCGATCCTGTGCATGGCGCGCGACCTGTCGGACCTCGAGGCGCGGCTGGCGCGCATCGTCGTGGCCGAGACGCGCGAGGGCAAGCCCATCACCGCGGCGGACCTCAAGGCGGCGCCGGCGATGGCGGCGATCCTCAAGGAGGCGGTGAAGCCCAACCTGGTGCAGACGCTCGAGGGCAATCCTGTGCTGGTGCATGGCGGGCCCTTCGCCAACATCGCGCATGGCTGCAACTCGGTGATCGCCACCAACGCCGCCCTGCGGCTGGCCGACTACACGGTCACCGAAGCCGGCTTCGGAGCCGATCTCGGGGCCGAGAAATTCCTCGACATCAAATGCCGGGCCGCCGGCCTCAGTCCCGATCTTGCGGTGGTCGTGGCCACCGTGCGCGCGCTGAAGCTGCACGGCGGCGCCGACGCCAAGACGCTGGGCACCGAAGATGTCGGCGCGGTCGAGCGCGGCATCGCCAACCTGCTGCGCCATGTCGAGAACCTCGGCAAGTTCGGCCTGCCGGTGCTGGTGGCGATCAACCGCTTCACCTCGGATACGCCGGCCGAGCTGGCGCTGGTCGAAAGCGCCTGCGCCAAGGCGGGCGCGCGGGCGATCCTGTGCGAGCACTGGGCGCACGGCGGGGCTGGCGCCGAGGCGCTGGCGCGCGAGGCCGTGGCGGTGATCGAGAGCGGCGGCGCGAAGTTCAAGCCGATCTACGAGGACGACAAGCCGTTGCTATCGAAGATCGAGACCGTCGCGATGGAGATTTACCGCGCCGGCTCGATCGTGCCGACCGCCGCGGTGCGCCGCCGCGCCAAGGCGCTGGAGGACGCGGGTTACGGCACGCTGCCGGTCTGCATCGCCAAGACGCAGTACAGCTTCTCGGCCGACCCTGAAATGAAGGGCGCGCCCTCGGGCCACGCGTTGCCGATCCGCGAGCTGCGCCTGAGCGCCGGCGCCGGCTTCGTCGTCGCCATGGCCGGCGAGATCATGAGCATGCCCGGCCTGCCGCGCGTGCCGGCAGCCGAGCGCATCCATCTGCTCGCCGACGGCGAGATCGACGGGATCTTTTGAAGGCTGCGCGCAGCGAGAGGAACGATAGCGTGTTTGCCATGTGGCTGCGCGGGTTAGCTCAGTGGTGTTAGCGCTGCAACAGGCGCAATCGCTTCTATTCCTACACTATTGTGGAGGTCGACGAAGAATTGGCGCCACGCTTCATCTAGTTCGCTCTCGGGGCCAACCAGATACTGTGGGAATATCTCGTCAGCTAAAGCGCCGATTGGCTTGTTGGTTGATTGGTCGACAAGAGTGTAGTCGCCCAGCTTTAAGATCTGAGACTCCAACACGTACTGCACATAGGGGCGGGCGGCGAGACTCCGCAGTCGCGATAGACACAAGAGCGCGTTGCAAAGCACGCAGAGGATTTGCTGATAGGAGATGAGATGCGATGTGCTTGGTTGCGAATCTCGTACGATCCAATTGTATTGAACTGCGCCACTTTCTTCGATGACTACGGTGCTCCTGCCGACTGTTCCTCGGCCTGAGCATTGCCATGCGCGCACCGCCGGACGGAATATATCGAGCTGCAACGGACTCGATAGTCGCAATCTGTCGTTCTCTGCTTCGAGATAGACGGGATTGACGGGAACTCTCTCCACGAAGGTGCGCGGAATCGGACCAGTCGCCAGAGGGATTGTTGGCAACGCATGCACTCGAAATTCGAATTGGAGGCGTGCAGCAAGGATAGAGGGATGAGTCAGGCGACTACGCTCTAGGGTGCGCTCAATGGCGATTCTTCCACTGTCTCCAAGATTGATCATGTCGCGGACCTCGCGCATTGACATTTGGACAGTGCTTGTTCCGCGACGAACGAAGCAATGGCCATACTGCTGATGTTTATGCGGCCTTAACCAAGACTGCGGCACCCTGCAAATCACGACGCCTTTTCCAGCTTCTGTTATTAGATGGTGAATCTCGAGGTTTGGTATGTACGGTTCAATGTTGCTCTCCAAAACTCGATACAAACGCTCGGCGAGTTCCTGAGGGTCGGGCAAAGGATGCAGGCTAGAAGCATTTCCATCTTTATCGTCATTCATTCCTAACAACAGAACGCCACCGCCTGCATTGGCTAGACCAATAATCTCCGCTGTGATCTCATTTTTTGTATAGTCGCCAAGCCGTCGGAGCCCAGATTCCCATGGCTCCGGGTTGCCTTTTTCTTTCCAGGGCAGAGGGCCCTTAAACTCGACCTCATCGGTTTCACAAGATCCGATGACAGAGTTGATACTACTTAGTGTGATGGTGGTAAGCGGCTTTGTGAGAAGGTCGCGAATGGACATTGCGAGCTCCGACGGCAGAGGAGAAACGTTAGCACATTAAATTTGGCAACCAGATAGCTGCTCCGATCTCGGTAAACTACTTCGCCCCTAGTGTGAGTTCCCATGTCCGACACCGTCATCTACCGCGCGCGGCGCATCCTGACGATGAATCCGGCGAATCCCGAGGCGACGCATGTCGCGGTGCGCGACGGGCGCATCCTCGGCGCCGGGCCGCTGGAGGACCTGAAGGGCTGGGGCGAGTACACACTGGACGAGCGCTTCGCCGACAAGGTGCTGATGCCGGGCTTCGTCGAGGGCCACAGCCACGCCTATGAGGGCGGCGTCTGGGCCTATCCCTATGTCGGCTTCTTCGACCGCCTCGCGCCCGACGGCACGCGTCATGCCGGGCTGAAGAGCATCGAGGAGGTCAGCGCCCGGCTGCGCGAGATCGAGTCGACATTGCCGAAGGATGGCAGGCCGATGCTGGCCTGGGGCTTCGACCCGATCTACTTCGGCGGACGGCGCATGGAGCTCGACGATCTCGACCAGGTCACCACCGAGCGCGCGGTGCTGGTGATCCACTCCAACTTCCACGTGCTGAACGTCAACTCGCCGGTGCTGCGCGCGGCCAACATCAACCGTCACAGCAACGTGCACGGCGTGGTGAAGGACTGGGGCGGCGAGCCCACGGGCGAGCTGCAGGAGATGACCGCGAAGTACATGGCCTATCGCGCCAGCGGCATCAACATCGCCGCCGTGCTGTCGGACGAGGCCGCGGTCTGGCGCTTCGCCCGGGTGGCGCAGCTCTCGGGCGTCACCACGGCCACCGACCTGCACAACGAGCTGCCGGACAGCACCGTGGATGGATACCTGCGCGCCTCGGCCAGCCCCGATTTCCCGATTCGCCTGCTGCCGGCCTTCGGTGCGGCATCCGTGCCGCCGGACCAGGGTGTCGCGCGCATCAAGGGCCTGATGCCGCGCAACAACGAGAAGCTGCGCTTCGGCCTGATCAAGATCGTCACCGACGGCTCGATCCAGGGCCTGTCGGCGCGCATGCTGTGGCCGGGCTACTACGACGGCACGCCCAACGGCGTGTGGAACGTCGGGCCGGCCGACATCGAGCGCATCCTCGGCACCTATCATCGCGCCGGCTTCCAGGTGCACATCCACACCAACGGCGACGAGGCCTCGGAGGTCGCGCTCAACGCCATCGAGACCGTCGTGACGCAGATGCCGCGACCCGATCATCGCCACGTGCTGCAGCACTGCCAGATGGCGCCGGCCTCGCAGTTCCGCCGCATGAAGGCACTGGGCGTGGGCGTCAACCTGTTCGCCAACCACATCTACTACTGGGGCGACATCCACTACGCCAGGACGATGGGGCCGGAGCGCGCCGAGCGCATGGACGCCTGCGGCACGGCGCTGGCGACGGGCGTGCCGTTCGCCATCCATTGCGATGCGCCGGTGACGCCGATCGGTCCGCTGTTCACCGCCTGGTGCGCCGTGAACCGGCTGACGGCCTCGGGCCGCGTGCTGGGCGAACGCGAGCGCATCTCCGTGCCTGACGCGCTGCGCGCCATCACCCTGGGCGCGGCGTGGACGCTCAGGCTCGACGAGGAGATCGGCAGCATCGAGACCGGCAAGCGCGCCGACTTCGCGGTGCTCAACGACGATCCGCTCGCCGTGCCGCCCGAGGCGCTGAAGGACGTCGGCGTGTGGGGCACGGTGCTGGGCGGCAAGGTCTTCGAGGCGCCGAACCAGTGAGCGGCGCGCGCCTGCCGGTCAGCGTGATCGGCGGCTTCCTCGGCGCCGGCAAGACGACGCTGCTCAACCGCCTGCTGCGCGAGAAGGCGGGGCGGCGCTTTGCCGTGCTGGTCAACGATTTCGGCGAGATCGACATCGATTCCCGCCTGATCGTGCAGCACGACGGGCGCACCATCACCCTGGCCAATGGCTGCCTGTGCTGCTCGATCGGCGATTCGCTGGTCACTGCCCTGATCGACATCGCGCAACGTCGTGGTGAATTCGATCACATGCTGATCGAGACCAGCGGCATCGCCGATCCGGCACGCGTCGCCGACCTCATCCGCATCGAGCCGGATTTCACGCTGGACGGCGTGATCGTGCTCGCCGACGCGAGCGCCGTGCGCATCCAGCTGGCCGACCGATACGTCGGCGACAGCGCGCGCCGACAGCTCGAGGGCGCCGACCTGATCGTGCTCAACAAGCTCGATCTGGCGGAGCATCTCGACGACACTCTCGCGAGACTCCGCGAGACGTCGCCGGGATGCCCCATCCTGCGGGCCTGTCACGCCGATGTGTCGCTCGACCTGCTCTTCGGCCTCGCACCAAGAGGGGCACCCGTTCAGCCATCGCACGATCTCAGCTTGCGCCGTTGGCATTTCACGGCGCGCGCACCGCTGGACCGCGGCATCCTGGGCGAGGGGCTTGCCGCCCTGCCCGACAGCGTCATCCGCGTGAAGGGGATCGTCGATCTCGCCGACTCGCCGGCGACGCAGACGATCGTGCAGCGCGTCGGCCGGCGCTTGAGCCTCGAGGACGGCGCGCCCTGGGGGCTCGCCTTCCGCCACAGCGACATCGTCGTGCTGGGCACGCCCGACATGCCGTCGGCGGAGGAGCTCGATCGCGCCTTCGCGGACTGCGCTAGTTCGGCTGCCAAGCGTAGCGACGCAGGGCGGCCAGGGTGACGACCTGCAGGGTGGCGGCGTGTGTCGCTTCCAGCACCACCAGCGGCGCATAGCCGGCGTCGAGCGCCTCCTTCCAGCGCGCCGCGCACAGGCACCAGCGGTCGCCCGGCTTCAGCCCGGGAAAGCCGTACTCTGGCAGCGGCGTGCTGAGGTCGTTGCCGGCGGCGCGGGAGAAGGTGAGGAACTCGGTGGTCATGATCGCGCAGACGGTGTGGAGACCGCGATCCTCGTCGCCGGTGTTGCAGCAGGCGTCGCGGTAGAAGCCGGTCAGCGGCTCGGCGGAGCAGGGACGCAAGGGCCCGCCCAGCACGTTGATGGCGGGGCGGCGTCCGGGTTCTGCGGCCTGATCGAACATGGCGGGCCTCGATGCCTCAGTCGGCTGGGGTCAACTTATCCCTTCCGGGGCCGCCGCGTCGCTGATAAAACCCGTGCGCCTTCAAGGGTTTCCGAGACCAAGTGTCCGGGGCATCGGGGCGTAGCTCAGCCTGGTAGAGCGCTTGCCTTGGGCGCAAGAGGCCGTCGGTTCGAATCCGGCCGCCCCGACCAGCATGTCCCGGATCCTTGGGCGCCGATGGGCGAGGGGTTGGTTTCGATGCTGGTCAGGATCTTCAAGCCGGCGAAGACGGCGATGCAGTCGGGCCTTGGCAACACCAGGGAGTGGGTGATCGAGTCCGAGCCGGCGCGCAAGGAAATCGATCCGCTGATGGGCTGGACCAGCTCGCGCGACACCATGGGGCAGGTGAGGCTCTACTTCGCCACCAAGGAGGAGGCGGTGGCCTACGCCGAGAAGGAAGGCTGGCAGTACACCCTGGAGGAGCCCAAGGTGCGGGCCGTCAGACCCAAGGCCTACGCCGACAATTTCGCCTTCACCCGCGTCGGCCGCTGGACCCACTAGGGCGCCCGTAGCTCAGGGGATGAGAGCAACCGCCTTCTAAGCGGTAGGTCGTTGGTTCGAATCCAACCGGGCGCGCCATGATTCCAAGGGATTAGCCGTTGAGGCGGCGGCTGGGACCTGTGGGGACCAACCAGCGCGATTTCTTGGAGGAAACCTCACGCTCGTCTTGGCCTTTGTCAGGTCAGACGATGCGCCCCGTCACTTCGGGGCGATGAGCTTTGCCAGTGCTGCGGCCAGCGCGGCATTCGCTCGGCCGCTGGGGTGGCCGTCATCGGCGATGATCGCATCGTCGGAGGATAGCCCCGCAGATCGCGTGATGGACGGTCCCAGCAACAGATGCACGCCGGTGCCGGTGAGCATCCTCGATGTCAGGACTTCGTGGAATCCAGACGGATCCCGGCTCCAATAGATCACGATCAGGTCGACGCCATAGCGCTCGCGTACCAGGTCGCGGATCCTCATCACCAAGGCTTCCGACAGTTTCAGCTCTGGGTAGGTGCGAATGCCTTGCCTGATCAGCGAGGCGACCATCGACTGGTCCACCGCCTCCGACACGATCTCTTCGATCCGGCGGCGGTGACTCCGCACCTCCGCAGCGGAACCCAGTAGCCGTACTCCGCCAGGGGTCCGCTCGTACTGCGGCGCGGTCCTGAACCACGCCTCTTCCATGTCGCCTGCGGCGCGCGGCAGATGCTCATCCAGGAAGTAGAGAACGGCGGCTCGCACCCTGCCTTTGCCCTCTATGGCGCGGTCGATCACGCCATCCTCGATCTGCCGCAACACCTGGTGCGGCCCGTAGGCCGGGACGCCGAAATTGACGACGTTGAAGCGCCGCCCGGTCTGCAGCGCGAAGTGCTGCGGCAGGGTCTGACTGTCGGGCAGGCCGTCGCCGAACATGAACGAATCGCCCATGAACAGCACCGTCTCGCCCTCCTGATTGCTGTCGGGCGTCACGCGCTGTCCGCGCGCGTCGATGGTGTAGGTGGCGTCGTAGATCTTTCGCTCGCCGCGGGAACGGATGACGCGAACGACCGAGGATGCGCGCAGCTTCCAACCCAGCGCCGGATCGACGGTGGTCGGCCAATCAGGGTAGGGCTTGACGGTCACCGGGACGCGCCGCGTCAGGCGCTCCACGGCCACGATCATTCCCTCTGCGATCAGGAGGAACGTGAAGACGGAGACCAGGACCACCGCAGTGTTGCGGACCCGGCCGTTGGACCAGATCGCCATGCCGAGAAGGGTGAGGGCGGCGCACGCCGCAGCCCACACTATGGAATGAAGCGCGAAAACTCCAGTCGCCATGCCCGCCGAGGCGCATACGACGAGCAGGGCCCAAAGCGACGCTGTTCGCCTCCATGTCATGCGAAACGACTACCCCGAGGGAAGACGCCCTCGCAAGGCGCGCGATTTCCGTGTCGAGGTCCGGTGCGCTGCCGTCAGAAAGTCGCTCAGGATGAGCTGGGCCTCAGCCTCTGCAGGCACCCGCACGGCGCGGCGATCGGACGTCGGCCACGAGGCCGGGACGGCCAGCGCCGCTGTCTTCGCCGCCGGAGCACAGGCGGTGCTTCCCGTGCGCCCTGTCGCTGCCGCTGTACTTCGGCAAAGTTATTCAGAGGTTTGTCGCCGCCTACGGTTGGTTGGCGTGCGCAAATTCAACTACTATTCCTAGTAGGAGAGCTGTACCGACTGCGTAGATGGCGCCCCCCTCCAGAGCGGTGGAGTACAACGGCTATGGAAGAGAATACGCCTCTTGAATTTTCCTGGAAGCGGTCGACCGGGGTCCTGGGGCTTGCCGCGGGCATCGTGATTTCGCTGGCGGTATGGCCGATGGCCGAGGTCTCGGCCCAGGCCGGCGACCAGACGAAGACTCGTCCGCGTGCCGCCCCATCGAAGGTCCAGCCGCGTCGCGTCGAACGGGGCCCGTCGGCCGAGGATCTCAATCGCCGATTCCTCGATCAGCTCAAGACCGCACGCGCGGTCGAGCCGGCGCCTTCTGTGCCGCCAGCCAAGCCGGCCGAGGAGGTCGGGTTTTTCGGCCGGCTTTTCGGATCCGGCCCGTCGCCTTCACCGACGCTGACCCAGGCCCAGGCCCAGGTGTCGCCGCCCACCCCGTCGCCGACCCCGCCGACCACCACGCCGCCGGATCCGGGCGGCCAGGCCGCGCCACAGCCAAGCCTGCCGCCGCCGGAGCCGCAACCGTTGCCGCGCCGGACGAGTCAGCCGAAGACGTCGCCTGCCCCACCGGCGCCCGCGCCGGTTCCCGTGCCGCCGCCGCCACCGCCAGGCGTGACGACGATTCCCGTGCAGCCGCCGGCGGCGCCGCCGCCGCCGGACCGGGCGCAGCGCGATTTCGGTCGCGCCGCGGTGGTGCCGACCGAGGCGCCGACGATGCAGATCGAGGTCAGCAAGGGCACGATGGTGCGGCTGAAGGGATCGGCGACGACGGTGTTCGTGGCCAACCCCGACATCGCCGACGTGCAGGTGAAGTCGCCGACGCAGATCTACGTCTTCGGCAAGAAGCCGGGCGAGACGTCGCTCTACGCCACCGATGATCGCGACAACGTCCTGCTCAACACGATCGTGCGTGTCACGCACGAGCATTCGCGCCTGCAGGAGGCGCTGCGGCGCATCGCGCCGGGCTCGCAGCTGCAGTTCACCACCGTGGGCGACATGATCGTGATCAACGGCACCGCGCGCAACGCCGGCGAGATCC
>JBFXAZ010000004.1:0-101649 GCA_050183765.1 Reyranellaceae bacterium
CGTTGGCCCCCCCTGATTCGGAGTCCACCTGTCATCCCGAGCGCAGCGAGGGATCTAGGCTGACCCTGGATCCCGCGCTACGCTCGGGATGACAGTGGGCTCTTGTCCTGCGCTCGTTGCCCGAAATAAACATGTCGCGCTGATTGTAGTTGTGCAGCAGCGTCCGACGCGTCGTCTCGTTGAAGCGGTTTTCGTCCTCGCGACCGGCGAGCGGCTTGTAGACGTACGGCGTCTCGTGCGGGAAGCGCTGCCGTCGCGCGTCGATCGCCAGCAGGATGATGCGGCAGCGTTCGTCGATGCGCGCCTGGTCGTAGGTCTCGACCACGCCGTGCAGGCGCTTCGCCGCGACATTGAGCACGCGCTTGCGCGGGAAGAAGCCCTCGTTGAGCGTGATGCGCCGATCGGGCGAGGAGTTGGCGAACGAGCCATGCAGCAGCTGGCGGTTGGTGACGATCGTGTCGCCCGCCTCGCACAGCATCGGCACCGCGCCCTCGATGCGCTCCGAGCCCGACTCGGCGACCTTGCGGCGGATGTCGGCCTTGCCCAGCTTGTGGCTGCCCGGCAGCACCCACACGCCATTGCCGGCGGTGCTGGGATAGAGCTGGGTCATGAAGTTGAAGCCGTGCGCGCCCTGGTCCCAGTCGGGCGCGTTCCAGTGCGTCGTGCCGTCCTGGTGCCAGGCGACCGACGGCCCCAGTCCCGGCTCCTTCACGAACGTCACCTCGTTGTAGGGCACGAAATCGTCGCCGAGGATCGAGGCGGCGACGCCCAGCAGGCCGGGATGGCCGTAGAGCCGCAGGCACTCGTCCATCAGGTGCAGGTTGCCGTCGAGCAGCTCGACCACCCATTCGGGATCGTCGCGGCCCGGCTCGGGCTGCAGCATCTGCACCGGATGGCGGCCGTTGTTCTTGTCGGTGCCGCCGACGGAATCGCTGAGCGGCCGGGCGATGCGATAGGGCGGCTTGATGATGCCCTCGCCCAGCGCCTTCCGGCCGAAGCGATCGAGCTTGGCATCCGGCGCCACCGGCGCGCGCGCCAGCACGCGATCGACGGCGGCGCGCAGCTCGGCCAACTCCTCGTCGCCGACGACGCCCTCGAAGACGTAGAAGCCGTGCGTCCAGTAGGACTCGATGATCTCGGGCATCAGCCTGCCGTCGGCGCCGAAGCGGATCGGCCCGCGATTGCCCAGCGCCCGCGCACGCGCCTCGCCGGCGCGGCTGTAGGCGGCCATCGTCCGGGCATGATCTGCCGCAGTCAGCGGCGCGGTCTCGGTCATCGCCATGGCAACAGTCTCCATCGACAGCACAATACCTTCCCCCGGAGGGGGAAGGTGGCGCGGAGCGACGGATGGGGGATGCCTCAACGACATCGCCGTCCGTCTTCGACATCCCCCATCCGCCCTTTGGGCACCTTCCCCCTCCGGGGGAAGGTAAGATCAGCCCCTGAGCACCATGCCCGCCTTCGACTGGTGCAATTGCCCCTGCTCCCAGGTCACGGCGCCGTTGACGATGGTGTACTCGACGCCGCGCGAGGGCATGACGATGCGCTTGGCGCCGCCCGGCAGGTCGTAGCGGCGCTCGCCGTGGTTGGACGAGCCGATGGCACCGGCGTCGAAGATCGCCACGTCGGCCGGCGCGCCCTTGGTCAGGCGGCCGCGATCCTTCAGGCCGAAGAGATCGGCCGGGTCGGAGGTCAGCCGGCGCACGCCCTCCTCCAAGGTCAGCACCTCTTTCTCGCGCACCCAGGTGCCCAGCAGGTAGGTCGGGTAGCCGGCGTCGCACAGCATGTCGACATGCGCGCCGCCGTCACCCAGCGCCATCAGGATCGACTTGTTGTTGAGCAGCTCGCGCATGCGGTCCTCGCGCGTGTTCCACGAGGCCATGGTGAGCTCGCAGTCGAGGTTGTCGGCCAGCACCAGGTCGAGGAAGGCATCGACGCCGTCCTTGCCCTGCTCCTGCGCGATCTGCGCCACCGACTTGCCCTCGAGCGACTTCAGCGCCGGGTTCTTCACCGCGTAGACGCCGATGCGGCCCCAGTTGCTGAAGCCGGTCGGGTTCTTGAGGTTCTCGCGGAACTCGTTGCGGAAGGCCGGGTCGGCATAGACCTTCTTCTGCGCCTCCGGGTTGGTGTCGGCGAACACGCGCTTCCACGCCGGGAAGGCGGCGAAGGCGAAGGGGTTCTTCATGTCGACTTCGCGGGTGAGCGGCAGCGGCGAGGTCTGCGGGCGCGCGCCCTTGGCGACCTGCGGCGCACAGCGGCGCAGCGTGTCGCGCACCGCCTCGGGGATGTCGTCACGGTCGAACAGGGCGATGAAGGTCACCGGCCGGCCGCTCTCCTCGAGCAGGAAGTCGAGCAGGTCGCACTGGTCCTGCTCGAGCACGCCGACCTGGCGGGTGAGCGCGATCTCGATGGCGCCCTTGCCGCGCTTCTTGAGCTGGTTGGCGTAGGCCTTCATCTCCTCGCGGCTGGCGTTGCGGCAGGCCAGCGGCTTGCCCTCGAAGCCCATGTGCTGGTTGAGCGTCGTGCTGGAGAAGCCCAGCGCGCCGGCATCGACCGCCTCGCCGATCAGCCGGGCGATCTCGGCCGTCTCCTCGGCATTGGCGGCGCGCTCCATCGAGGCCTCGCCCATGACGTAGTGCCGGAACGGCGTGAGCGGCGCGATGAAGGCGAGGTTGAGCGAGGGCCGGCGCGCGGCGGCGGCGTCCATGAACTGCGGGAAGGTCTCCCAGTCCCAGGTGATGCCCTTGTTGAGCACGTCGAAGGGAATGCCCTCGACGTTCACCAGGTCCTTCATCGCGATCTCGCGGGTTTCGGGCTTGCACGGCGCGATGCCGACGCCGCAATTGCCCATCACCACCGAGGTCACGCCATGCCACGACGAGGGCGTCACCGCGCCGTCCCAGCAGATCTGCGCGTCGTAATGCGTGTGCGGATCGACGAAGCCCGGCGCCACGACCAGCCCGTGCGCGTCGATGGTGCGCTTCGCACCCTCGGTGATCTTGCCGATCTCGGCGACCGTGCCGTTGGCGATCGCGACGTCGGCCTGGTAGCGCGCCGCGCCGGTGCCGTCGACCACGGTGCCGTTCTTGATGACGACGTCGTAGCTCATGGTTTCCTCCCAAGGAACCGCGGCCACAGCGTATCACCCTCACCAGGTCCCGCTACCACAACTCTGCATAGCGCGTCCGCGATCCGAGGGCAGGGCCGCTTCACTCCTCATAGACCCCACGCTCCGCGCCGCTGTGACAGGCGAGGCAGTTGGACTTGGTGACCACCTTCGGGTGCGACCACACCGAGGCGGCGAAGCGGTGCTTGCGCAGGAAGGCCGGGTTCTCGGTGATGCGCAGCGGCGCGCCGCCGGGCGCGACCCAGCGCATGTACTTGCGCGCAGCGCCCCGGCCGGCGGCGTCGCCGGCATTGGCGAGGAGATAGCGGCGGATGATCGCGGCGCTATCGGCCGGCAGGCTGGCGTCCTCGCCGAAATGCTCGGCGAGGCCCTCGATGATCCGGTCCCACGAGCGAGCCGGCAGGAAGCCGGGCTGGAACGCCATGTGACAGGCGCCGCATTCCTTCTTCACGGTGGCGTCGCGGACGGGCGGCATCCGGTCGTCGTCGGCGACGGCCGGTGCCGCCGCGAGCAGCAGGCCCAGGACGAGCGCGAGATGGCGCATGATCACTGCCCCGCCATGAAGGTGATGTAGTCGCCCTTCTCGAGCGGCGTGCATTCGCGGCCGAGCACGCTGCGGCAATCGCGCGCGAACTGCTTCTCGACCGTCGCGGCGTCGGTGAAGCGCCCGGGATTGACCGAGACCGCCACCGGCTTGATCGGCCGTCCGGTCTTGGCGTTGCGGCCGGGCAGGCGGGGATCGTCGGTGTGACAGGCGGTGCACGACGCGGTGCGCGCATCGCCGCCGGCCCACTTTGTGCGGAACAGGGCTTCGCCGCGCTGGGCGGAGAAGCCGGCGCCGCCGGCCTTGGCGGCGTAGCCGGCGAGGATCGCGTCGCGGCGGGCATCGCCGGCCAGCGCGATGGCGGGCAGCGCGGCCGCGGCGGCGGCCAGCATCAGGCGGCGGATCATCGCGCGCCCTCCGCGCGATGGACCAGGCGGCCGAACCACTTGCGGCCGTGCATGACCGCGACGAAGGCGATGTGGCCGAAGATCAGCCACAGCGAGGCCTCGGCGATGGCCTCGTGCGGGTCCTCCATCCAGCCCACCCAGTCGGCCGCGGCGCCGGCACCGGCGGCGAGGCCGACCACGATCAGCAGCGCGGCGGCGAACCAGGCGAAGAGCGGATGCCGCCCCTTGCGCGCCTTCAGCCAGGCGAGGCCGGCCGCCAGGCTGGGCCGCTTCAGGCGCCACAGGCTGCCGTCAGGCGCCGCGAGGCCGCCGATCAGCCGCACGACGATCGCGCCCAGCACGGCGTAGCCGGCGAACTGGTGCATCGCGTAGGTGTCTTCGTCGGCCGTGACGTAGGCGACAAGGAACGCGCCGGCCAGCCAGGCATGCCAGGTGGTCAGCAGCGTGAGGGGCAACCGCGAGCCGCGTTCCTTCTCCCCGCGCAGGCGGGGAGAAGGTGCCCGAAGGGTGGATGAGGGGCTTCGCGGTGCTTTCACGGCGACGGTGGAAGTCGTTGCGCGAGGAAGCCCCTCATCCGCCTCGCTGGCGCTCGGCACCTTCTCCCCGCCTGCGCAGGGAGAAGGGAAGGATACGCTCATGGTCGCCTCCGTTCAGTCGTCGCGGTCGGTGTCGCGGTCGCGGTCAGCGTCGCGGTGACGTTCGCGACCGGCATCGCGCTCGCGGCCGTCATGGTGCCGGCGGCCATCGCGGTGCAGGCGCGCGTCGTCGGCCGGCTGCGGCAGGTAGCCGGTCGCGGCCGGCGGCGGCTCGTTGCGGTCCTTCGCCTGCGCGTAGACGGCGGCCGCGCCGCCGATCAGCGTCGCCGCGACCAGACCCTGGATGATCATCTTGCCAAGCATCGTGTCCCTCCTTTGGGTTTCGATGCCGGCGACGCTAGCGAAGTCGAGCTGAACGAGGTCTGACCCGCGCGTTCATCCCGCGTTCAGCTTCGCTCGCATAGAATGGCGCCATGAGATGGCTGCTCGTATTGCTGCTGGCGTTGCTCGCGGCGGCCGGCACGGCCGCGGCCCGCGGCGACCACGACCGCGCGCGCCGCGCCGTCGAGGAGGGGCGCATCCTGCCGCTGAAGGACATCCTGGCGCGGGCGCAGGCGACGCATCCCGGCCAGGTGATCGAAGCCGAGCTGGAGGACGAGGGCGGCGCGCTGGTCTATGAGATCAAGCTGCTGCGCAACGACGGCCGGATGATGAAGCTCCACTACGACGCCGCCACCGGCACGCTGCTGAAGGTCGAGGGACGGGACCGGCGGCGATGAGGATCCTGGTCGTCGAGGACGAGCCGGCCCTGGCGTTGCGCCTGCAGCAGGCGCTCGAAGCCGCGGGCTTCGCGGTCGACGTCGCCTATGACGGCGAGGAAGGCTGGCATCTCGGCGACACCGAGGCGTACGACGCCATCGTGCTCGATCTCGGGCTGCCGCGCATCGACGGCGTGTCGGTGCTGCAGCGCTGGCGCGAGGCGGGCCGCACCATGCCCGTGCTGATCCTGACCGCGCGCGGCCGCTGGTCGGAGAAGATGGCCGGTTTCAACGCCGGCGCCGACGACTACATGACCAAGCCGTTCGAGATGCAGGAGGTCGTCTATCGCCTGCGGGCGTTGATCCGGCGCGCCTCGGGCCACGCGCAGCCCGAGCTGGCCTGCGGCCCGCTGCGCCTCGACACCAACACCGCGCGCGTGACCAGGGACGGCGTTCCCGTCCAGCTCACGGCGCAGGAGTTCCGCATCCTCTCCTACCTGATCCACCACCCCGACCGCGTCGTCAGCCGCACCGAGCTGATGGAGCACGTCTACGACCGGCACTTCGACAGCGACTCCAACGTGCTCGAGGTCCTGCTCGGCCGCATCCGCCGCAAGGTCGGCGCCGGCCTGATCCAGACCGTGCGCGGCCAGGGCTACAGGATGACGGCGGGCGAGCCATGACGGCGGCGGCAGGCGACGCCACGCGGCCGGCGGCGTCGCTCTCCCTTCGTCTCGTCGCCGCCGCGGTGATCTGGCTGGCGGCGATGCTGGCGATCGGCGGCGTCGTGCTGGCGCTGGCCTTCCGCGATTCGCTCGAGCGCGAGTTCACCACCCGGCTCGACGCCCTCTTGAAGGCGATGATCGCCGCGACCGACATCGCGCCCGACGGCACGGTCGTCCTCGTGCGTCCGCTGGGCGATCCGCGCTTCGAGCGGGTGTTCTCCGGATGGTACTGGCAGGTGACCGAGCCGGGCGGACGCCAGGTCCGCTCGCGCTCGCTGTGGGACAGCGTCATCGCGCCGGTCGATGGCGGCGAAGGCCTGCACACGCGGCGCATTGCGGGGCCCAACGGCGAGACGCTGCTGGTGGTCGAGCGCGATCTGCTGTTCGCCGACGCGCGCGGGCCGGTGCACCTGCTGGTCGCCGGCGATCTGCGCGAGGTCGACGAGGGCATCGTGCGGTTCAACCTGCTGCTGGTCTCTTCGCTCGGCCTGATGGGGCTCGGCATGGCGATCGCCGTCGTCATCCAGGTCCGCTACGGCCTGCGCCCCCTGCGCGCGATGGCCGCCGACCTGCGCACGGTGCGCGAAGGCGCCCAGGCGCGGCTGTCGGGACGCTACCCGCGCGAGGTCGCACCGCTGGCCGAGGCGATGAACGGCGTGCTCGACAAGGACGCGGAGCTGATCGAGCGGGCGCGCACCCATGTCGGCAACCTGGCGCACGGGCTGAAGACCTCGCTGGCGATCGCCTCGGCCGAGCTGGATGGCGCCTCCGACCGCAAGGTGCTGGCCGAGCAGTTCGAGGTGATGCGGCGGCTGGTCGAGCACCACCTCGGCCGCGCCTCGGCGGTGGCCGGCGCCGGCCGCTCGATCGGCGCGCGGGTCGCGTTGCGGCCCGTCGCCCAGGACATCGCCGCGGCGCTCGCCAAGGTGTTCGCCGAGCGCAAGCCGGCCATCGACCTCGACATCGCCGACGACGTGACGTTCCACGGCCATCGCGAGGATCTGGAGGAGATCCTCGGCAACCTGATGGAGAACGCCTGCAAATGGGCCCGCGGCCGCGTCGCGGTCTCGGCGCGCGACGACGGCAAGGCGCTGGTCCTGTCGGTCGACGACGACGGTCCCGGCATGCCGCAGGCCGAGGCCGACGACGCGGCGCGGCGCGGCCGGCGCCTCGACGAGAAGGTTCCCGGCTGGGGCCTGGGGCTGTCGATCGTCTCCGATCTCGTCCAGGTCAACGGCGGCGAGATGAAATTCCAGCGATCCGGGCTGGGCGGGCTCTCGGTCGTGGTACGCATTCCGCACGCGTAAAGCCACGCCATGCGAATCCCGGCGGGAAGCCCGGCGTGAATCGGCCGGACCGGCCGCGCATCAGCGTTTTACACAGGCGAAACGAGTCGCCACTATAGGGACGTGGTTTTGGGTCCTTAGGGAGAGGGCCCAGCATTTCCAAGCGGGACCGAACGATGAACGACGTAAGGTATAGCGCGCCCAGTTCGCTGGACGAGGCGGTCAAAGCCATGCTGGCGGCGCAAGGTGCCGGCCGCATCCTGGCCGGCGGGACGGATCTTCTGGTTCAGATGCGCTCGGGCATGCAGAAGCCCGGCGTGATCGTCGACATCAAGAAGATCGACGAGATGATGACCATCCAGGACCTGGGTGGCGGCTCCTTCAAGATCGGCGCGGCGGTCAGCGGCGCGGTGATCGGCGAGCACAAGGCGCTGAAGAAGGCGTGGCCCGGCGTGGTCGAGGCCATCAACCTGATCGGCTCGAAGCAGGTGCAGGGCCGCGCCTCGGCCGGCGGCAATCTGTGCAATGCCTCGCCGGCGGCCGACAGCGGCCCGGCGCTGGTCGCCGCGGGCGCCACGCTCACCATCCAGGGCCCCACCGGCCGCCGCGAGATCCCGGTCGAGAAGCTGCACAGCGGCCCCGGCCGCACGACGCTGGCGCCGGGCGAGATCCTGGTCAGCCTCACCCTGCCGGCGCGCCCCAAGGGCTCGAGCGACGCCTATCTGCGCCTGATCCCGCGCACCGAGATGGACATCGCGGTGGTCGGCGTCGGGGTGAGCCTCACCGTCGAGGGCGGCAAGTGCACCGCCGCGCGCGTCGGCCTGGGCGCCGTGGCGCCCACCGTGCTGCTGGTCGAGGATGCCGGCAAGGCGCTGGTCGGCTCGACGCTGGACGACGCCGCGCTGGAGAAGGCGGCCGCCGCCTGCCGCGCCGCCTGCAAGCCCATCAACGACAAGCGCGGCACCATCGAATACCGCACCAAGATCGCCGGCGTGCTGCTGAAGCGCGCGACCGCGATCGCCATCGAGCGCGCCAAGGGGAATTGATCATGGCCAAGCTGCACATCACCACCACGATCAACGGGGAGCCGACC
The DNA here is from genome assembly GCA_050183765.1 of Reyranellaceae bacterium. Taxonomy (GTDB): domain Bacteria; phylum Pseudomonadota; class Alphaproteobacteria; order Reyranellales; family Reyranellaceae; genus JAFAZJ01. Next base: position 8,477 of record JBFXAZ010000004.1, read on the forward strand.
GAGTTCCTCTGCGATGCCTCGCAGTCGATGCTCGACGTGCTGCGCGACACGCTGGGCCTCACCGGCAGCAAGGAAGGCTGCGGCTCGGGCGATTGCGGCGCCTGCTCCATCACGGTCGACGACCGCCTGGTCTGCTCGTGCCTGATGCTGGGCGCCGAGGCCGAGGGCAAGAAGATCGAGACCGTCGAGGGCATCGCCCAGGGCGACCACCTGCATCCGCTGCAGAAGAAGTTCGTCGAGTTCGCCGCCCTGCAGTGCGGCATCTGCACGCCGGGCGTGCTGGTGGCGTCGAAGGCGCTGCTGGCCAAGAACCCCAACCCGACAGAGACCGAGGTGCGCTTCTGGCTCGCCGGCAATCTCTGCCGCTGCACCGGTTACGACAAGATCATTCGCGCGGTCATGGAAGTGGCCGCTGAGATGAGAGGAGCCGCAGAATGAGCACCGGCAAATACAAGTGGATCGGCACGCGTGTCGATCGTCCCGACGGCGCCGACAAGGTGACCGGCCGCGCCCGCTTCGGCGCCGACTTCAACATGCCCGGCCAGCTGATCGGCCGGGTGCTGCGCAGCCCGCACGCCCACGCCATCATCAAGTCGATCGACACCTCGGCGGCCGAGAAGCTGCCGGGCGTGAAGGCGGTGATGACGGCCACCGACCTGCCCGAGCAGCCCAACGTGATCGTGCCCGCGGGCGAGATGCAGGTGAACCTGCGCGACATCACCCGCAACATCCTGGCGCGCGAGAAGGTGCTGTTCGAAGGCCACCCGGTCGCCGCCGTCGCCGCCACGACCGACGCCATCGCGCGCCAGGCGGTCGACCTGATCAAGGTCGAGTACGAGGTGCTGCCGCACGTCATCGACGTCACCGAGGCGATGAAGCCCGACGCGCCGGTGCTGCATGACCACCTGATCACCGAGGGCGTGAAGCCGCCGCCGACCAAGGCGTCGAACATCGCCAAGCGCATGGACAACGTGAAGGGCGACGCCGAGGCCGGCTTCAAGCAGGCCGACGTGATCATCGAGCGCAGCTACACCACGCAGCCGGTGCACCAGGGCTACATCGAGCCGCACGCCTGCCTCGCCAGCGCCGCGGAAGACGGCCAGCTGCAGATCTGGTCGACGACCCAGGGCCACTTCCAGGTGCGCGGCTTCGTCAGCCGCCTGCTCGGCATCGAGACCTCGCAGATCCGCGTCACGCCGACCGAGATCGGCGGCGGCTTCGGCGGCAAGACCGTGGTCTATCTCGAGCCGATCGCCGCGCGCCTGTCGCAGAAATCGGGCAAGCCGGTGAAGATGGTGATGACCCGCGAGGAGGTGTTCCGCGCCTCCGGCCCGGCACCGGGCGCCACCGTGCGCGTCAAGCTGGGCGCCAAGAAGGACGGCACCATCGTCGCCGCCGAGTGCGAGATCGCGCTGCAGGCCGGCGCCTTCCCGGGCTCGCCGCTCGGGCCGGCATGCTGGACCAGCTTCGCCTGCTACGACATCCCCAACATCAAGGTCGTCGGCTTCGACGTGGTGAGCAACCGGCCCAAGGTCGCCGCCTACCGCGCACCGGGCGCGCCGATCTCGGCCTGGGGCGTCGAATCGACGCTCGACATCCTGGCGCAGGAACTGGGCATGGATCCCATCGACCTGCGCCTGAAGAACGCGGCGAAGAAGGGCACCAAGACCAGCTACGGCCCGACCTTCGACGTCATCGGCTTCGTCGAGACGCTCGAGGCGATCAAGAACTCGGCGCACTACAAGAGCAAGCCCAAGCCGGGCTATGCGCGCGGCGTGGCGGCCGGCTTCTGGTTCAACGTCGGCGCCGATTCCAGCGCCGCCGCGCACGTCGCCGAGGACGGCACCGTCACGGTGATCTCGGGCAATCCCGACATCGGCGGCTCGCGCGCCTCGCTCGCCCTGATGGCGGCCGAGGAGCTGGGCGTCGACTACGAGAAGGTGCGGCCGGTGATCGCCGACACCTCCTCGATCGGCTTCAACTTCGTCACCGGGGGCAGCCGCGTCACCTTCGCCACCGGCCTCGCCGTGGTGAACTCGGTGCGCGACATGATCCGCGAGCTGAAGGTGCGCGCCGCCAAGACCTGGGGCGTCGATCCGGAAGCCGTGGTGTGGGAGGACGGCATGGCCAAGCCCGCCGGCTCCAACGTCGGCGAGTTCGAGCCGCTGTCGCTGGCCCAGCTCGCGGCCAGCGCCGGCAAGACCGGCGGCCCGATCAACGGCCACGCGCAGCTCAACGCGCAGGGTGCCGGTCCGGGCTTCGGCGTGCACGTCGTCGACCTCAAGGTCGATCGCGACACCGGCATCGTGCACATCGACCGCTACACCGCGGCGCAGGACGTCGGCACGGCGATCCACCCGAGCTACGTCGAAGGCCAGATCCAGGGCGGTGCCGTGCAGGGCATCGGCTGGGCGCTGAACGAGGAGTACATCTACAACGCCAAGGGCCGCCTCGATAATCCGGGCTTCCTCGACTACCGCATGCCGGTGGCCTCGGACCTGCCGATGATCGACGCGCTCGTGGTCGAGGTGCCCAACCCGCATCACCCCTACGGCGTGCGCGGCGTCGGCGAGGTGCCGATCGTGCCGCCGCTCGCCGCCGTCGGCAACGCGGTGGCGCGCTCGATCAACATCCGCATGACCGACCTGCCGCTGTCGCCGCCGCGCCTGTCGGCGGCGATCGACGCGGCGACGCCGAAGATGGCGGCGGAATAAGGCCGCACGGCTGCAAGTGAAGCCGCCCCGCCGCAAGGCGGGGCGGTTTTCTTTTGCGCCCACCCCGTCATCCAGAGCGCAGCGAAGGATCCCGCGGTATCGCGGCCATGCACCATCGCGGTGTATGGTGGCCGCACCGCGAGGTCCTTCGCTCACGCTCAGGACGACATCGGATGCGAACGATCCTTCTCGCCTTCCTCTGCCTGCTGCTTGCCGCGCCGGCGCGCGCCGACACCGCGCCCTGGCTGGCGCTGCTCACCGGCAACGCCATCGCGCTCATGCGCCACGCCGACGCGCCGGGCTTCGCCGATCCGCCGGGCTTCAAGCTCGGGGACTGCGCCACGCAGCGCAATCTCAGCGATCGGGGCCGCGCCGAGGCGGCGGCGATCGGCACGATGCTGCGCCATCGCTGGGTCATCCCGCGCCGGATCCTCAGCTCGCCGTGGTGCCGCTGCGTCGACACCGCGACGCTGCTCGACCTGGGCGGGGTCGAGACCGTCGAGACCTTCGGCAATCCCATCGTGTGGACCGATCGCCGCGACGCGCTCGCCAACGGTGCGCGCTCGGTGATCGGCGACTGGAAGGGACCGGGCCCGCTGCTGATCGTCACGCACGGCGCGCTGATCGCCGCGCTCACGGGCTACAGCCCCGCATCGGGCGAGATCGTCGTCGTCGACAACACGCTCAAGGAAATCGGCCGCATCACGCCGCCGGCGGTGCGCTGAACCCCCGTCGTCGCGAGCGGCAGCGAAGGACCCCGTGGTGGTCCGACGCCGACGATCTCCCCACACTGCAATGCTGTGTCCCTTCGACCGCGAGGTCCTTCTCTGCCGCTCAGGACGACAGCGCAAACGCGATCCGCTAGGCTCGCCCCGCACCATCAGGGAATTTCATCCGTGAGCACCAACCGCGCCCGCGTCCTCTTGTGGACCGACAACACCGCCGCCTACATCGATGCCGTGAAGGAAGCCGGGCTGGCAGACCGCGTCGCCATCGACACGCTGCCGCGCAAGGAGAAGCCCTCGGCCGACCAGCTCGCCGCGACCGAGGCGATGATGGCCGGCGCCGTGCCGCCGGGCCTGCTGCCGAGCATGCCCAAGCTGCGCTGGGTGCAGGCGATGAGCGCCGGCGTCGAGGGCTGGCTGGCGCTGCCCGACCTGCCGACGAACCTGACGCTGACCTGCGCGCGCGGCACGCACACCGAGTCGATGCCCGAGAACATCATCGGATCGCTGTTCTACGTCGCGAAGCCCTATGCCGCCGCCGCCGAGGCCCAGAAGAGCGCGACGTGGACGCACATGGTGGCGCAGCCCCTGACCGGCAAGACGCTCGGAATCCTCGGCCTGGGCGCGATCGGCGCCGAGGTGGCGCGTATCGCGACCGCGCTGGGCATGCGGGTGATCGGCACCAAGCGGACGGCGGGCGCCGTCGCCAACGTCGCCGAGGTGCTGCCGCCGGCACGCACCGACGAGGTGCTGGCGCAGTCCGACTTCGTGCTGCTGCTGCTGCCGGCGACGCCGGCGACCGACAATTTCATGGACGCCAGGCGCTTCGCCAGGATGAAGCCCACGGCGTGGCTGCTGAACTTCGGTCGCGGCCACACCATCAAGGACGCCGACCTGATCGCCGCGGTGAAGGACAAGACGATCGCCGGCGCGCTGCTCGACGTGTTCCGCCAGGAGCCGCTGCCGGCGAGCGACCCGCTGTGGCGCGCCGAGGGCATCATCGTGCTGCCGCATATCGGCGGCCCGCACCCGCAGCGCGACCGCTTCGTCGCCAGGCTGTTCGTCGACAATCTCGGCCGCTTCCTCGACGGCAAGAAGCTGAAGGAAGTCGTCGACCGCGCCGCCGGCTACTGAGAGGGACGGAGATGCACGAGGAAATCCTGGATATCGCGACCAGCGACGGCGCGATGGAGACGTTCTTCTGCCGGCCCGAGCGCGGCGATCCCTGCCCGCCGGTGCTGATGCTGATGGACGCGCCGGGCATCCGCGAGGAGCTCTACGACATGGCGCGCCGGCTGGGCACCGTGGGCTACGCCGTGATCCTGCCCAACCTCTATTACCGCGCCGGCCGCGACACCAAGTACGGCCCCGACGTGCTGACCCACGGCAGCGCCGAGCACACGCGCATGCGCGCGGTGCGCACCAGGATGACCATCCCGCCCGTCATGGACGACGTCGCGGCGATGTTCGCGTTCATCGACTCGCGGCCCGACATCAGGAAGGGCCCGGTCGGCACGCACGGCTATTGCATGAGCGGGCCCTACTCGCTGGCCGCCGCCGCGCGCTATCCCGAGCGCATCGCCGCGGCGGCCTCGTTCTACGGCACCTGGCTGGTGAGCGACGCGGTCGAGAGCCCGCATCTCACCCTCGGCAAGGCCAAAGGCGAGCTCTACATCTCCTGCGCCGAGCACGACGAGCTGGCGCCGCCCGACATGGTGAAGGAGCTCAAGCGCCTGTTCGACGCCTCCGGCGCCAAGGGCGAGCTCGAGATCCATATGGGCGTGCACCACGGCTTCGCCTTCCCGCAACGCTGGTGCTACGACAAGCCGGCCGCCGAGCGCCACTGGGAGCGCCTGATCGCGCTCTATCGCCGGCGGCTGGGTTAGGGCCATTGCACAGCCGCCCCCGACGGCGGCAATCTTCGCTCGCGAATGATGACTCTGCGCGGGAGGGCGCCATGAAGATCGGCTTCTTCGATGATTTCCGGCTGGGCGTGGTGAAGGGCGATTCGATCGTCGACGTGGCCTCGGCGGTGTCCGACATCCCGCGCGTGGGCCCGCACGACCTGATCAACGGCCTGATCGAGCGCTTCGCCGAGTACCGCGCCAAGCTCGAGGCGGCGGCCGACGCCGGCAAGGCGGTGCCGCTGGCGAGCGTGCGCATCCGCCCGCCGCTGCCGCGCCCGGTCAACATCGACTGCATGGCGGTGAACTACATGGAGAACGGCACGCTGGAAAAGCCGGCGCCGATCAACGGCTTCCACAAATCGCCCAGCGCCATCATCGGCAACGGCGACACCATGGTGCTGCCCGACGTGCCGGCGACGATCTTCGAGGGCGAGGCCGAGATGGCGCTGGTCATCGGCAAGCACGCCTCCAGGGTGAAGGCGGCCAACGCCATGGACTACGTCTTCGGCTACATGAACTTCATCGACGGCTCGGCGCGCGGCCTGCCGCCCAGCGGCAACGTGTTCTACCAGATGAAGTCGCGCGACACCTTCGCGCCCATCGGCCCGTTCATCGTCACCAAGGACGAGATCGCCGATCCGCAGAAGCTGCAGATCAGGCTGTGGGTCAACGGCGTGCTGAAGCAGGACTTCAACACCGACGACATGGCGCACAAGATCCCGCGCTGCATCGAGTGGGTGAGTTCGATCCATTCGCTGGAGCCCGGCGACATCCTCGCCACCGGCACCAACCATCGCGGGCTGAGCTCGTTCCAGGACGGCGACAAGGTCGAGATCGAGACCGAGGGCCTGGGCCGCTTGACCTTCCACGTCAAGGACGAGCTCAAGCGCACCTGGGGCCGCGACACGCGGCTGGAGCGTCAGGAGAAGAAGGCGGCGACGCCGACCACGCCGCAGCTCACCGGCAAGTACGCCGCCGCCGCGTCGTAGCGTCCAATACCTTCCCCCGGAGGGGGAAGGTGGCGCGGAGCGACGGATGGGGGATGCCGAAGCCGGCCTCCTGCGTTCGTCCTCAACATCCCCCATCCGCCCTTCGGGCACCTTCCCCCTCCAGGGGAAGGTAAGTCTCAGGCCGTCACCACATACCCGTCGCGGCGCGGATCGCAGGCGCCGGTGCGCGCGCCGGTGCCGGGATCGAGCGCGATCGCCTGCATGCCGCCGACGCGCATCGTCCATTGCGGCCCGCGCTCGAGGTTGTGGCCGCGCTGCTGCAGCGCGTCCATCACCGCCGGCTCGACGCGCGACTCCAGCATCACGGCGCGCCCGTCGGTCAGGCGCGCGCGCGGCGCCTCGATCGCCTCCTGCAGCGGCAGGCCGTAGTCGAGGTACTGCACCACCGCCTGCACCTGGGTCTGCAGGATGCCGTAGCTGCCGGGCGTACCCAGCACCAGCGCCGGCTTGCCGTCGCGCAGGCCGATCGAGGGCGCGACGCAGACCGGCAACGGACCGCCCGGCTTCGAGCGGTTCGGGCTGTCGGGCGTCACGTCGGCCCAATAGAGGAAATTGTTGAGGCAGATGCCGGTGCCCGGCACCACGACGCCCGAGCCGAACACGCTGCCCAGGCTCTGCGTCACGCAGACCAGGTTGCCGTCGCGATCGGCGATCGAGAACGAGGTGGTATGGCCCTCGGCCGGCGGCGGCGTCCATTGCTCGGTCGGCCCGTCGACCACCTTGCCGTCGCGCACCCGCGCGCGCAGCCCGGCGACGTAGTCCTCCGACAGCAGGTGGGCGAGCTGCTGGCTCGACGGGTTGTTGTGGGCGATGCGCACGCTGGCGGCGATGCGGATGGCGCGCAGCACCGTGTCGATGTGGTCGACGCCGTTGCGCGGCATGCTCTTGAGGTCGAAGCCCTCGAGGATGCGCAGCGCCAGCAGGTATTGGAAGGCCTCGCAGGGCGGCGGCGGCACGTGGATGTCCAGCCCGCGATAGCTCGCGGCGATCGGATCCTGCCATTGCGGCTTCACCGCCTCGAGGTCGGCCATGGTGATGCAGCCGCCCAACGACTTCAGGTGCTCGACGATGGTGCGGCCCAGCGCGCCGCCATAGAGCAGACCCGGTCCGTCCTTGGCGAGCGCCTCGAAGGTGCGCGCGAGATCGGGCTGCTTGAGGATGTAGCCCGGCGCGACGCGGCCGCTGCCGTCGGTGTAGTTCTTCGCCCAGGTGTCGTAGAGCGCGTCGTGGCGGCGGAGGTCGGTGGCGCTGTTGGTCTCCGCGACGTTGAACTCGATCAGCGGGAAGCCGTCGCGCGCGATGGTGATCGCCGGCGCGAACAGCTCGGCCAGCGACTTGCTGCCGTAAGTCTCGACCAGGGTGCACCAGCCGGCGAGGTTGCCGGGCGAGCCCACGCCCAGCGCGCCGCGCGCCACGTCGTCGCGCCGCTTCAGCTTGTCGACCGGGAAGCCCATCGGGATCATCGGCAGGTAGTCGAGCACGCGCACGCGCTTCTCGGCGGCGACGTAGCAGGTCGCCAGGCCCTGGCCGGCGAGACCGGACATGTAGGGCTCCACGACGTTGAGCGTCGCGGCGGTCGCGGCGGCGGCGTCGAAGGCATTGCCGCCGTTCGACAGCACGCGCGCGCCGGCCGCGGCGGCCAAGGGATGCGCCGCGGCGACGACGCCGTGCATGGATGAAATGGTCGGACGATTGCCGTGCAAGGGGGCCTCCACCAAGGGTTGGCCGATCTTGCGCCGAGCGTGGACCGCGATGCCAACGCGTTTTTCGCTGGCAGCCCGTCGTCCTGAGCAAGGGCCGCAGGCCCGCGTCGAAGGACCTTGCCCCGATCGCACCGGCGAGCGTGTTTGAACGAGGCCCTTCGACTTCGCTTCGCTGCGCTCAGGGCGACGGTACTATCAGCCGGTCCAGTCGCTGACCGCGGCGTCGCGCGCCGGCGGCTCGCGGCCTGCGTAGGCGGCGGGCGCGGTGCCGATGCCGATGAAGCCCAGCAGGATCTCGGTCTCGCCGATGCCCAGCGCCTTGTGCACGAAGGGGTCGTAGGCGTTGGCGCCGGTCACCCACATGCCGGCATAGCCCAGCGCATGCATGGCGTTGAGGATGTTGACGCCGGACGCGGCGGCCGACTGCGTCTGCTCGCTGACCGGGATCTTGTGGCCCGGCGTGGTGCGCGCGACCAGCGCGATGGTCAGCGGCGTGGTGCGCGGCCAGGCGCGCACGCGCTCGATCAGCGACTCCTCGGCATTGGGATCGCGTTGCCTAGTGGCCTGGGCGAACAGGTCGCCCAGCTTGGCGCGCGCCGTCCCGCGCACGAGGATGAAGCGCACCGGCTTGAGGTTGCCGTGATCCGGCGCGCGCATCGCGGCCTTCAGGATCGCGTCGATTTCGCCCTGGTTCGGCCCGGGCTCGACCAGCAGGCGGGGCGGCACGGAGACGCGCGACAGCAGGCTGTTCAACGCATCGGCGGAAGAACGCGGCTCGACCCGCGCCAGAGTTTCAGCGGCCATGCCCGACACATAGGCTTGATGAGAACGATTCGCAACTCCCCTTCGGAAGAATTAAGCCGTTCGCATATCCACCAGCCAGGGCTTGAGACCCAATGTCATTTCGGCCTGTTCAAGCTGGGCGCCGATCTAGCCGCCATAAAGCCGAAGCCGTGGCCGCCCGGGCATCAGGCGTTCCGGGGCGAGATATCGCGGATCGTGCTCGACGCACTGCGCACGGCCAAGGCGCCGATAGCCACGATGGAACTAACGCGCTAGGTGATGCGACCGCGGGCACTGGACCCAGCCGATATCAGGCTGGCGCGCACCATGTCCCAGCGCGTCGGGGCGTGCCTGCGAGGGCTGCCCCGGCACCATCCGATTGAAAGTGAGCGCGGGCCAAACGACCTAATGGCTTGGCGACTCGACCGATAGAGGGGAACATCGCGGCCAAGGGGCGGACGAATGGCGGCTCGACTTGGCAACGTGATTTATTGGGTGGGGCTGGCCGTCATGATTCTGGCCAGCTTGGTGGCCGTATTGATGTTCATCTTCTGGCACAACACCAATCCAGCGCCGCCGCCCCTCAACGATATTAAAGCCTACAGGGAAACGATGGAATTGAGAGAGCACCTATTGGGCGCTGCCGTAAGGTGGGCGGCCATAAGCATTGGGGGCGGGCTGGCGGGCCGTGCGGCTCGCTACATACTGGTCGGCCGCTGAGCAGACGGTCGAATGATTTGATAGCGGTGGGCCCGGCAAATCCAAATCAAGGGACGTTGAACGGCCACCATTTATAAGCTGGAGATATCGCCAGATAGACGCCTACAGCGAGCGCCGCCAGACCTACGACAAGGCCAATTGTCGTCGCGTAAAAGCCGCTTCTCGAGAACCAGGAATCCGAGCTCCGACTGGCATTCTGACGATTTATTTCGGCCAGCAGGTCAGGCGCTACGGCCTCCATTGTCTTATGCAGCTCCTCAAGCCGAGGCAAATGCTTCGCGTTGATTTCGTCATATATCTCCTGCCGCCGGAGCCTATCCTCTCGCGATAGCGCCATGAACTCGTTCACTGTCCGAATCTCGGTGACCATCACTCCATACTGGGGGAAGTGAAGCATCACCAAGGAGAGAGAGAAGTCTTCCACCATTGCCGAAAGGTTATTGTGGAAGAATAGAACAAGAGCATCCGTCACATCCGCATGCGCCCGGACGCAGTTGTTCCGTACCTCGACGATGATCTTGTCGAGTCGTTCGAGTTTATCCTGTTCGCTTAAGGCCGGATCGCCGATGACCGCCAAGGCATCGACCAGCAACCGGCCAGCGTATCGCAGTTCGTTGATGGCACCTAAGACAACCTCTAAGCGCGTCCGCTCAACTCGCTTTAGATGCAATTCGACCTTGTTCCAAAGGGTCTTAATTTCATCTAGTCGACGTTGCATGTCGGGCGTGAGCACAACCTGAGACTCCCCGTATGATTTTGCCGAGGGGAGGCGGCAGAAGTGATCACGCTTCTGCTGCCTCTCCTCAATTATTTTATTTTGCCTAGTTCTTCTTGAACGGGATCCCGGCCCGCGTAAGCATGGCGGCCCGTTCACGCTCGAACATCGCCGGCGTAAAGACATACCCGGCCTTCAGGGCGACGTTTCCGCGCCCGAAGCGGCAGCCGGCGTTGATCGCGATGCGCTCGACGCGCAGTTCATACTCCGGCCAAGTGATCGCGGTCGTTCGCCGACGCAATGGCGTCGTATCGATCCGACTAGTCATGTTAAGTCCTTCGCCCCCTCATTCAGCCTAGCCGTCGGCGCGACTACGGCTGTCCCACATCAGTTAGAACTGAATGTGGCGAAAGCGGGAAAATGCCACCAAGGAGTGGCACTTGCAACGATGACAAAGGGCCAGACGTCGCCATTGGGCCGCCGTGTTCCTCCGACGTTCCCCTGCTGACTACATATAGACTAATTGATCAGATTTCCAAGCTAAATCTCGGGTTAGTCAAGAAAGGGCCCGCGACCACGAGTCGCTTCACACCTGCATATGACGCTGCCAATACCCCTTCCACGTGCGCGACACTGGATGCGCCATTGGGGCGGCGACAACCGGCCGATGGAGCGCGCTGTTGCTCTGGCGGCGGTTATCCTCGCGTCACGCCATTTCCTGAGTGTAGGCGACCAGATACATGCCGCTGACGTGGTGGTGCTGGCCGATCTCAGCGCGCGGCGTAGGCACAAAAGAAAAGCCCGCGTGAGCGGGCTTCTCCGGAGGGGCGTCTCGAAAGACTTAGGCGGCCTTGGCCGGCGCGACCTTGGCATAGCCGTCGCGGACGGCCTTCTCGATCTCGCCGTAGCCCTTGCGCGCGATGTCGGCGATCTCGCGGACCTGCTCGACATTGGCCTTGCCGTAGTCGCGCACGAACTCGAGCTGCACGTTGGTCGCCTCGCCCAGGCACTTGGCGCCGGCGAGCTTGCCGATCATGCCCAAGGTCGCCTCGACGTTCTGGTGCGCGGCCTTCATCAGGCTGTTGGTGATCTGGGCGGTGCCGTTCAGCGACAGGGTGGCGACGTCATGGATCGTCGCGGCGACGCCCTCGGCGCCGGTGTGGACGCGCGCGGCGCGCTCCTTGCCGGTCTCGGTCGCCTTGCGCACGAAGTCGCGCGCGGCCTCGGGAATCTGGGACACGACGTCGTTGAGGGTCGCGGTCGGGTTCGGGGTGCTGGTCTCGGTCATGGCTTTGTCCATCCTCGCAATGAGCTATGGGTTAAGGTCGCGTCCGCGGATCGGCCCGCGCTGAAGAGGATATAGCCCACCCCATGCTGCATTGCAACATGATAATTGTTGCGACGCAACAAGCGGCAGCGAAGCCGTGATTCAGCCCGATTTATCAGGTGATTAGCCGGTTCCATGAAAATGCGAGCAGCGCCATGACCCTTGCCCTGACCAACGACGGTACCCGCGACGCCGAGCGCCTGCGCGAGCTGCGCCGGACGCGGGCCGCCGCCACCGGCCTGCTGGTCGTCTGCCTGCTGGTGCTGGCCGGCGCGCGCTATGCCGAGCGCTTTCACCCCGCCTTCGCCTTCCTCGCCGCCTTCGCCGAAGCGGCCGCGATCGGCGGGCTGGCCGACTGGTACGCCGTCGTCGCCCTGTTCCGCCGGCCGCTGGGCCTGCCGATCCCGCACACCGCCATCGTGCCGCGCAACCAGGCGCGCATCGCCGACAGCCTGGGCGAGTTCATCGAGCGCCACTTCCTCGCCGACCAGCCGGTGGCCACCGAGCTGCGCAAGGTCGATTTCGCCGCGATGATCGCCGACTGGCTGGCCGATCGGAAGCAGAGCGACGACCTCGCGCGCTTCGCGCTGCGGCTGCTGCCGCAGGCGCTCAACGCCATGGACGGCTCCGGCCTGCGCGGCTTCCTCGCCCGGCGCGTGGTCGAGCGGCTGGAGACGGTGGAGATCGCGCCGCTGGCCGCCGGCCTGCTCGATGCCGTCACGCATGATCGCCGACACCAGCGCATCCTCGACGAGTTGCTGGTGGCGCTGGCGCAGCTGCTGTCCAATGCCGAGGCGCTCGACGCCATCCGCGACAAGATCCGCAAGGAGCTGCCGACCCTGTTCCGGCTGTTCCAGGCCGACGCCTACGTGCTGCGCAAGCTGGTGAGCTCCGTCTCGGCGTTCCTCGAGGAAGTGCGCGCCGACGAGAACCATGCGGTACGCGGCGAGTTCGATCGCTTCATCGCCGGCTTCATCGACAAGCTGCGCGGCTCGCCCGACTACGCCCAGCGCCTCGACGGTCTGCGCAAGGATCTGCTGGCGCGGCCGGAGATCCGCACACTGGCCGAAGGCATCTGGGAAAGCGTGCGCGGCTTCATCGAGCGCGAGACGCAGTCGCCGTCGTCGATGGTACGCGGCGCGCTGACCGACCTGCTGGTCGAGGTCGGCGGCAAGCTGCGCGAGGATCCTTCGATCCGCGCCGACATCAACGAAGGCATGGTCACCGTGCTGCGCACCTTCGTCGCCAACCAGAAGAGCGGCATCTCGCGCTTCGTCGCCGACCAGGTGAAGTCGTGGCAGGTCGATCAGCTGATCCGCATGATCGAGCTCAATGTCGGCCGCGACCTGCAATACATCCGCTTCAACGGCGCGCTGATCGGCGGGCTGGCGGGACTGGGCCTCCATACGGCGGAGGTGCTGCTCAAGCTGTCATCCTGAGCGAAGCGAGGTCCTTCACTATGGTCAGGACGACATCTTGAGATTGTCATCCTGAGCGAAGCGAAGGATCCCGCGGCGTGCCAATTGCACCACCGCGAGGTCCTTCGCTGCGCTCAGGACGACAGCAGGTCAGACCCTATCCGGATCGAGATAGACCGCGCGCTTCCAGCCTTGGCGCTCGAACGGCTTCCAGCCGTCCTCGGGCTGCGCCAGGCGGTCGGCGATGGCGTAGACGGCGGCGGGGTTGTGGCCCAGGCCGCAATGGCTGCCGACGATCTCGATATTGTCGACCATCGGACCGGCGACCTCGCGGCAGGCCTGCCAGGCGCAGATGCCGTCGTCGCGGCTGTAGATCGCGGTGGTCGGCACAGGCGGCGGCTGGCGCAGCCCGTCGATGCGGCTGGAGCCGCGCTCCGGCACCTTCTGGCCGCTGGCCCATTCAAAAACACGCCAGGCATTGGTGGCGCGCGGATCGCCGGCGAAGGGGCTGCCCAAGGTGATCACCTGGCGCACCGCGTGCGGATCCTGCTTGGCGAGCTCGCGGGCGAAGACGCCACCCAGGCTCCAGCCGATCAGGCTGACCTTGCGGCCATGGCGCCGGTGCAGCTCCAGCAACCGCTCGCGCATGCCGTCCTCGATGCCCTCGCGCGGGCCGAGGTTGCGGCCCAGGCCCCAGCCATGGGCGGCATAGCCCCGGCCCTTGAGGAAGCCGCGCAGGGGACGCGTGGACGTATCGCTGGCGATCAGGCCGGGCAGCACCAGCACGGGATGGCCGTCGCCGCGCGGCGCAGCGTGCAGCAGGGGCAGCGAGCCGACGAAGGCACCCAGCTCCCACAGCGCCCGCCCCTCAAGGAACAGCAGGGTTCGGGACGGTGGGCGCATGGCCTCGGTGGCATCTGTCATTCAGGGTCTCGCTGGGGTGAGCCGGTCCGGTGAATATGAAGGTCCGGTGACCGAATTCAAGCCTTGGCGGGCAGCGCCGCTTCCTTCAGCTCGGCATAGGATTCCTGCAGGTAGTCGCCCAGCACGCCGATATCGGGCACCGCGCGGCGGTCGGCGGTGAGCCCGAAATCGAGGTTCCCGAGATAGCTCTGCACCGTGAGGTTCAGCGCGCAGCCATGGGTCGGGATCGACACCGGGTAGAGCGCGGCGACCTTGGCGCCGGCGCCGTAGAGCGGCACCGGCGGGCCCGGCACGTTGGAGATGCAGACATTCGCCGCCATCGGCATCACGTCGGCGAGGCCCGATCGGCCATAGAGCTCGGCAAGCCCGCGGATCAGGAACGGCGCGCCGAAAAAGGCATAGTCCTGCGGCATCGCGCTCTTCAGACCGCCGGCCACGGTCTTGGCCTCGGCCGACGAGGCCTGGATCGACTTCAGCCGTTCCAGCGGATCGGCGATGTGCGTGGCCAGCCCGCACATCATGCCGAAGACCTGGTTGTTGAGGTCGGTGTTGCCCAGCTCGCGCAACGAGATCGGCACGAAGGCGATGAGCTGCTCGCTGGGCAATGCGTGGCGGCCCAGCAGGTAGCGGCGCAGCGCGCCCGAACAGATCGCCATGACCACGTCGTTGAGCTTGCCGCCGGTGGCCTTGGCGATGGCCTTGGCGTCGACCAGCGGCATCGAGCGCGCGGCATACGAACGCTCCTTGGCGATGGCGACGTTGAAGATCGACTTCGGCGCCAGCAGGCTGGGCATCTCCTTGACCGGCGATTTCGGCAGGTAGGCGTCCATCGGCTGGTCCTTCGCCACCTTGGGGAAGAACATGCTGGCGACGTTGCTCATCACCTCCGGTGCCGCGCGTATCATGTCGAGCTGGAAGCGCACCATCGAGGTCACCAGATCGGCGACGGGATTGCCCGAAGCCACCGACGTGCCGGCGGGCTTGGGCTCGGGCGGCTTCACCTGGCGTGGCTCCGGCGTCAGGTCGTAGATCGCGTTGGTGATCACCATCCCGGCGCCGCCGTCGACCGCGGCGTGGTGCACCTTGGAATAGAGCGCGACCTGGCCGGTCTCGATGCCGTCGATCACCACGAACTGCCACAGCGGCCGGCTGCGATCGAGCGTTTGCGCGTGCAGGTCGGCGATCATCGCCTCGAGTTGCTCGCGGTTGCCCGGCGGCGACAGCGTCACGCGCTTGATGTGATAGGAGATGTCGACGTTCGGATCCTCGATCCACGAGGGATGGTGGATGTCGAGGATGGTCGGCGAGAGCTTCTTGCTGAAGACAGGCACGAGGTGCAGGCGGCTCACCATCAGGTCGCGGAAGCGCTCGTAGAACGTGCCCTGGTAGCCTTCCGGCAGGTCGTAGAGCGTGAAGCCCGCGACATGCATCGGCGTCTCGGGAGTCTCGAAATAGAGGAAACTGGCGTCCACGCCGCCGAGCCGCGTCATCGCATCCTCCCGTTCGTGCACGCGGCCCGCGCCTTGAAGCGCTTGTGATCGCCCGCCCGAGCCATTTCGGCGCAAAGCGGGTCGGTTGGCAAGCAAGCCGTGCTACGCTGCCTGCGCCTGTCCTTTGTCTTACCGTCCCCCGGAGGGGAAGGTGCCCGCAGGGCGGAAGGGGGATGTCGAACACGGATACCGATGTCGTTGCGGTATCCCCCATCCGTCGCGCTGCGCGCGCCACCTTCCCCCTCCGGAGGAAGGTAAGACGAAGCCAGCAGCCTGTATCTGGAGGAAACATCCCATGACGATGGCCGGTGCGCCGATCCCGCAGCCACCCGTGCGTCCGATCGTCGGCAACGTGCCGGACGTCGGTCTCGACGTGCCGATCCAGAACATGATGAAGCTGGCCCGGCAATACGGGCCGATCTACAAGCTCGCCTTTCCCGGCCGCTCGGTGCTGATCGTCAGCGGCCACGAGATCGTGTCCGACGCCTGCGACGAGGGCCGCTTCGAGAAATACGTCTCGGGCCCGCTGAAGCACATCAGGGACTTCGCCGGCGACGGCTTGTTCACCGCCTACAACACCGAGCCGAACTGGGCCAAGGCGCACCGCCTGCTGATGCCCGCCTTCGGCCCGGCGGCGATGCGCAACTATTTCGAGGACATGGTCGACATCGCCGACCAGATGCTGACGCGCTGGGAACGCTTCGGACCGTCGACGCCGGTCGACGTCGTCGACAACATGACCCGGCTGACGCTCGACACCATTGCCTTGTGTGGTTTCGCCTATCGCTTCAATTCCTTCTACCAGCGCGAGATGCACCCCTTCGTCGAGGCGATGGTGCGCGCCCTGGGCGAAGCCGGCAGCCGTGCCAGCCGCGTGCCGCTGCAGACCCGGCTGATGCTGATGACCCAGCGCCAGTACGACGCCGACGTGCGGCTGATGATGAAGATCGTCGACGACCTGATCGCCGAACGTCGTCGGCTGAGCCCCGACGAGGCGCCGCGCGATCTGCTGGGCCTGATGCTGACGGCGAAGGATCCGGTCACCGGCGACCGGCTCGACGACGCCAATATCCGCTTCCAGCTGATCACCTTCCTGATCGCCGGCCATGAGACCACCAGCGGTCTTCTGTCCTTCACCACGCATCTGCTGCTCGAGCATCCCGAGGTGCTGGCCAAGGCGCGCGCCGAGGTCGACGCCGTGCTGGGCGATCAGCCGCCGCGCTTCGAGGATGTCGGCAAGCTGGTCTATCTCGATCAGATCCTGCGCGAATCCCTGCGCGTCTGGCCGACGGCGCCGGCGTTCTCGCTGTGGCCCAAGGACGACACGACCCTGGCCGGGAAGTATCCGCTGAAGAAGGGCGACGTGCTGATCGTGCTGACGCCGTCGCTGCATCGGGACGAGAGCGTGTGGCCCGATCCCGAGCGTTTCGATCCCGACCGCTTCGCCGCCGGCGCACGCGAGAAGATTCCCAACCACGCGTGGCTGCCGTTCGGCAGCGGCGTGCGCTCGTGCATCGGCCGCGCCTTCGCCTGGCAGGAGGCGCTGCTGGTCGTCGCCATGATGCTGCAGCGCTTCGACATCCGCCGCACCGGACCGTATGACCTCGTGGTCAAGGAAACCCTGACCATCAAGCCCGACGGCGTGAAGATCTATGCCCGCGTGCGCAAGCAGGTGGCGCGCAGCTCGGCCACGCGCACCGCGCCGGCGGCAGCGCCGGCTACGGCCGATGCGTCGAAGCCGTCGGCGCCCTCGCACGGCACGCCGCTGCTGCTGCTCTACGGCTCGAACTCCGGTTCGTCGGAAGCCTTCGCGCGGCGCATCGCCAGCGACGGCCAGGCGCGCGGCTATTCCGTGAAGGTGGCGCCGCTCGACGACTATGCCGGCATGCTGCCCAAGGAAGGCGCGGTCGGCATCGTCACCGCCTCCTACAACGGCCAGGCGCCGGACAACGCGCGCAAATTCGCGACCTGGCTGGCTGGCGTGCCCGACGGCGCGCTGGTCGGCGTGCGCTACGCGCTGTTCGGCTGCGGCAACCGCGACTGGAACCTGACCTACCAGTCGATCCCCAAGGAGATCGCCGAGCGCCTCGACAATGCCGGCGCGCAGGCGATCCTGGGGCGTGGCGAAGGCGATGCGCGCGCCGATTTCTTCGGCGACTTCGAGAAGTGGTACGCCGATTTCTGGCCCGCCGTGTCCTCGGCGCTGGGCGTCGCATCCGGCGAGGTCGAGTCCGGCCCGCTCTACGCCGTCGAAGTGGTGCCGCATTCCAGCCTGGCGCTGGTCGAGGAGAACAAGCTCGACTTCGCCACCATCGGTGCGAACCGCGAGTTGGTCGACATGACCTCGCCACTGGGCCGCTCCAAGCGCCACATCGAGTTCGCGCTGCCCGAGGGCGTGACCTACGCCGCCGGCGACTACCTCGCCGTGCTGCCGGAGAACCATCCCGAGCTGATCGAGCGCGCCGCCAAACGCATGGGGCTGAGCCCCGATGCCGCCATCGTGCTGCGCTCGAATCGCGGCGCGATGGCCGCGTCGCTGCCGACCGACCGGCCAGTGACGGTGCGCGAGCTGCTGGGCCACCACGTCGAGCTCTCGGCGCCGGCGACGCGCAAGAACGTCGAGCGGCTGGCGGCGATGAACCCCTGCCCGCCACATGCCGCCGAGCTGTCAGCGGTCGCCACCAACCCGGCACTGTACGAGACCGCGGTGCTGAAGAAGCGCGTCTCGGTGCTCGACATCCTCGAGCACTACGAATCCTGCCAGATCGGGCTGGGCGAGTTTCTCGAGATGCTGCCGGCGATGCGCGTGCGGCAGTACTCGATCTCCTCCTCGCCGCGCGCCGGCGCCACGACCTGCAGCCTCACCGTCGCCGTGGTCGACGCGCCGGCCTGGTCGGGCCGCGGCCGCTTCCGCGGCACCTGCTCCAGCTATCTCGCGCGCCTGAAGAGCGGCGATCAGGTGCCGGTCGCGATCAAGACGCCCAACGTGCCGTTCCATCCGCCGGCCGACAACGCCACCCCCGTGGTGATGATCTGCGCCGGCACCGGCCTGGCGCCGTTCCGCGGCTTCGTGCAGGAACGCGCGCTGCGCCATCGCGCGGGCGAGAAGGCCGGGCCGGCCCTGCTGTTCTTCGGCTGCGACCACCCCGACGTCGACCTGCTGTATCGCGACGAGCTGGAGGGCTGGGAGAAGGAGGGCGTGGTGAGCCTGTATCCGGCCTTCTTCAAGAAGCCCGAGGGCGAGATCACCTTCGTGCAGCACCGGCTGTGGCAGGAGCGCGAGCTGGTGCGCGACGTCTTCCGCCGGGGGGCGATCTTCTTCCTCTGCGGCGACGGCCAGCACATGGCGCCCGCCGTGCGCAAGACGCTCGAGGACATCTACCGCGAGTCCGTGAACTGCAGCGAGGAGCAGGCCGCGGCATGGCTCGTGCAGATGGAGCGGGCGGGACGGTATGTACCTGACGTGTTTGCCTGACCTCTCCCCTCTCCCCTTGTGGGAGAGGGGTAGGGGGTGAGGGGTTTTCACTCCCACAAGGGGAGAGGGAGAAGAGTGGCGTCCCTCGGTAAGTCGGTTCACACTTCGGTCATGCTTCCCGTGGGAGGGCTTCATGAAGCGTGACGTCTTGCGTTGGGTGGCCATCCTTGCCGTCGTCGGCATGACGGGCGCGGCGACGGCCCAGACCATCAAGCCTGCGGTGGTCTACAGCACCGGCGGCAAGTTCGACAAATCGTTCAACGAGGGCGTCGCCCAGGGCGCGGCCAAGTTCAAGGCCGAGAGCAAGATCGACGTCGCCGAGTTCGAGCCGCAGAACGAGACCCAGTTCGAGCAGGCGCACCGGCGTTTTGCCCAACGGGGTCAGGATCCGATCATCGCCGTCGGCTTCTCGCAGGCCGTGGCGCTGGAGAAGGTCGCCAAGGAATTCCCCAAGACCCGCTTCACCATCATCGACAGCAAGGTCGACCTGCCCAACGTGCAGTCGGTGCTGTTCAAGGAGCAGGAAGGATCCTTCCTGGTCGGCTACCTCGCGGCGCTGGCCTCGAAGACCGGCAAGATCGGCTTCGTCGGCGGCATGGACATCCCGCTGATCCGCCGCTTCGCCTGCGGCTACGTGCAGGGCGCGCGCCACGCCAATCCCAAGATCGAGGTGATCCAGAACATGACCGGCACGACGCCGGCGGCGTGGAACGATCCCGGCCGCGGCGCCGAGCTCGCCAAGGGCCAGTTCGATCGCGGCGTCGACGTGATCTACGCCGCCGCAGGCGGCACCGGGATCGGCGTGCTGCAGGCGGCCAAGGATCGCGGCAAGCTGGGCATCGGCGTCGACTCCAACCAGAACCACCTGCATCCGGGCACGATGCTGACCTCGATGATCAAGCGCGTCGACCTGGTCGCCTACCAGAGCTTCCAGGCGGCGAAGGCCGGCACGTGGAAGGGCGGCCTGCAGGTGCTGGGGCTGAAGGAAGGCGGCGTCGACTGGGCGCTCGACCAGCACAACGACAAGTTGGTCACGCCGCCGATGCGGCGGCAGATGGATACGGTCAAGGCGGGCATCATCTCCGGCTCGATCAAGGTCCATGACTACATGAGCGACAACACTTGCCCGTGACGGACGCCGCGCCGGCCATCGAGCTGCGCGGCATCGACAAATCATTCGGCTCGGTGCGTGCCAATCGCGGCGTGTCGCTGAACGTGGCAAGGGGCTCGATCACCGGCATCGTCGGCGAGAACGGTGCCGGCAAATCGACCCTGATGAGCATTCTCTACGGCCTCTACGAGGCCGACGCCGGCGAGATCCTGATCGACGGCGAGGCCGTGCGCATCCGCGGACCGGCCGACGCCATCGCCCACGGCATCGGCATGGTCCACCAGCATTTCATGCTGGTCGCCCCCTTCACCGTGCTGGAGAACCTGGTGCTGGGCGCCGAGGGCGGGCCGGTGCTGCGCCGCGGCCTGGCGGCGGCGCGCGCCGAGCTGGCGCGGCTGGCCAACGACTATGGCCTGAGCGTCGATCCCGATGCGGTGATCTCCGATCTCTCGGTCGGCGAGCAGCAGCGCGTCGAGATCCTCAAGGTGCTGTTCCGCGGCGCGCGCGTGCTGATCCTCGACGAGCCCAGCGCCGTGCTCACGCCGCAGGAGACCGACCAGCTCTTCCGCATCCTCGCCACGCTCAAGCAGCGCGGCGTCACCATTCTGCTGATCACCCACAAGCTGCGCGAGATCATGGCCGCGACCGACACGGTCTACGTCATGCGCCAGGGCGAGGTGGTGGCCGAGCGCCGCACGGCAGAGACCAACCCGGAAGAGCTCGCCGAGCTGATGGTCGGCCGCAAGGTGCGGCTGACGCTGGACAAGGAAGCGGTCGCCACCGGCGAGGTGCTGCTGAAGGCGGAGAAGCTCGAGCTGACCGATGCGCGCGGCGTGAAGCTGCTCGACGGCATCGATCTGGAGCTGCGCGCCGGCGAGATTGTCGGCATCGCCGGTGTCTCGGGCAACGGCCAGACCGAGCTGCTGCAGGTCCTCGCCGGCATCCGTCGCCCGACCGGCGGGCGATTGCAGACGCGCGGCCGCATCATCGACGCCACGCATCCGACCGATCCGGCGGAGATGCGCGCGCTGGGGCTCTGCCACGTGCCGGAGGATCGTCAGCGCCAGGGCATGGTGGCGCCGTTCCGCGCGTCGGAGACCTCGATCCTGGGCTATCACCAGCTGCCGCCCTTCACCCGCCGCTTCCTGCTCGATCACACCGCGACCACGGCGCATTGCGGGACGCTGATGGAACGCTTCGACGTGCGCCCGCCGATCCCGGCGCTGCGCTCCTCCAGCTTCTCGGGCGGCAACCAGCAGAAGCTGGTGCTGGCGCGCGAGATGGACCGCACGCCGCGCATCCTGCTGGTCGGCCAGCCGACGCGCGGCGTCGACATCGGCGCCATCGAGTTCATCCATCGCCAGCTCGTGGCCGCGCGCGACGCCAGCTGCGCCGTGCTCGTGGTCTCGGTCGAGCTCGACGAGATCCTGTCGCTGTCCGACCGCATCGTCGTGATGTTCGGCGGCCGCATCGTCGGCGAGATGCCGGCGGCAAAGGCCGACGAGCGCACGCTCGGCCTGATGATGGCCAACGCGCATGGGTAGGCGCACCTCTCTTCCTTCTCCCCGCGAAGGCGGGGAGAAGGTGCCCGAAGGGCGGATGAGGGGCTTCGCGGAGCCTCGACAGCATCGGTGTTTGTCGTTGCGCGAGAAGCCCCTCATCCGCCTCGCTGCGCTCGGCACCTTCTCCCCACCTGCGTGGGGAGAAGGAAGATGACCACCTCCACCCGTCGTGCCCTGCCGCCGTGGGCGGAGATCGGCCTGCTGCCGCTGGTCAACGTCGCGCTGGCGCTGATCACCGTGGGCATCATCGTCATGGCGATCGGCGTCGATCCGCTACGCGCGCTGCGCCTGCTGGTGGTCGGCGCGCTGGGCTCCTCGGAGGCGATCGGCTACACGCTGTACTACGCCACCAACTTCGCCTTCACCGGTCTGGCCGTGGCCGTCGCCTTCCATGCCGGCCTGTTCAACATCGGCGGCGAGGGCCAGGCCTATATCGGCGGGCTGGGCGCGGGACTGTGCGTGCTGGCGCTCGATCATGTCCTTCCGGGGATCGTCCTGGTGCCGCTGGCGATCCTCGCCGCGGCGGCTTTCGGCGCGGCCTGGGCGGCGATCCCGGCCTGGCTGCAGGCGCATCGCGGCAGCCACATCGTCATCACCACCATCATGTTCAACTTCGTCGCCGCGGCGCTGATGGTCTACCTGATGGTCAACGTGCTGATCGCGCCCGGCTCGATGACACCGCAGAGCCGCGGCTTCGATGGCATCAAGGTGCCGGCGATGCACGAGGCGCTGGCCGCGCTCGGCATCACCGTCGCCCCATCGGCCCTGAACCTCTCGATCCTGCTGGCCGTGGCCTGCTGCTTCGGCGTCTGGGCCTTCCTGTGGCACACGCCCTGGGGCTACGCGCTGCGCACCATGGGCCACAATCCCGATGCCGCGACCTATGCCGGCAACGACCTGAAGACGCTCACCATGATGGCGATGTGCCTGTCGGGCGCGTTGGCCGGCTGCGTCGGCGTCAACGAGATCCTGGGCGTGCATCAGCGCCTCGTGCTCGACTTCACCGCCGGCTACGGCTTCGCCGGCATCGCCGTGTCGCTGATGGGCCGCAACCACCCGCTGGGCATCGCGCTGGCCGCCCTGCTGTTCGGCGCCCTGCAGCAGGGCGGCGCCGAGCTCGCCTTCGACATCCCGGCGATGACGCGCGAAATGGTCGTGGTCATCCAGGGCCTGGTGATCCTGTTCTCCGGTGCGCTGGCCAACCTGCCGCGGCCGTGGCTGCAGGCGCTGCTGGCGCGGGTGCGCCGCGCATGAGCGAGGGCTTCGACCTCATCGTGCTGACCCTGGCCGCGACGTTGCGCGTGGCCACGCCGTTGATCCTGTGCGCCATGGGTGGTCTGTTCTCGGAGCGCAGCGGCATCATCGATGTCGGCCTCGAGGGCAAGATGCTGATGGCCGCCTTCGCCGCCGGCACCGTCGCGGCCGTCACCGACTCGGCCCTGCTGGCCGTCGCCGCCGCGATCCTCGCCAGCATGGCGATGGCGCTGCTGCACGGCTTCGCCTGCATCACCTGGCGCGGCAACCAGGTGGTGAGCGGCGTCGCGATCAACATCATCGCCGCCGGCCTGACCGTGGTGCTGGGCACCGCGTTCTTCGCGCGCGGCGGCCAGACTCCGGCGCTGGAGCCCGAAGCGCGGCTGATGCCGATCACCCTGCCGGGCGTGCAGTCGCTCGCAGGTGTGCCGGTGCTCGGGCCGATCTATCGCAGCCTGATCAGCGGCCAGAGCGTGCTGGTCTATGTCGCGCTGCTGTCCGTGCCGCTGACCTGGTGGATCGTGAGCAAGACCCGCTTCGGCCTGCGGCTGCGCGCGGTGGGCGAGATGCCGCTGGCCGTGGACTCCGCCGGCATCTCGGTGGCGTGGCTGCGCTATCGCGCGGTGCTGCTGTGCGGCCTGCTCTCGGGCATC
This sequence comes from Reyranellaceae bacterium, assembly GCA_050183765.1. Taxonomy (GTDB): domain Bacteria; phylum Pseudomonadota; class Alphaproteobacteria; order Reyranellales; family Reyranellaceae; genus JAFAZJ01. The sequence continues at coordinate 31,968 of JBFXAZ010000004.1, forward strand.
GCCGGCGCCTACCTGGCGATCGCTCAGAACGCCGGCTTCAGCCGCGACATGACGGCGGGCCAGGGCTTCATCGCCCTGGCGGCGATCATCTTCGGCAAGTGGCGGCCATTGCCGGCCTTCGGCGCCTGCCTCATGTTCGGCCTGCTCGACGCCGTGGCGATCCGCCTGCAGGGCGTGCGATTGCCGGGCTTTGGAGAGGTGCCGGTGCAGCTGATCCAGGCGCTGCCCTATCTGCTGACGATCCTGCTGCTGGCGGGCTTCATCGGCCGCGCCGGCGCGCCGCGGGCGATCGGCGTGCCCTACGAGAAGGAGCATTGAGTGGCCGCGCCCGATGACCTGCTGTCGCTCGCCCGCGCCATGATGGCGCGTGCCCATGCGCCCTACTCCAGCTTCCAGGTCGGCGCCGCGATCCGCGCCGAGGACGGCACGATCTACGGCGGCTGCAACGTCGAGAACGCCGCCTATCCCCAAGGATGGTGCGCCGAGGCATCGGCGATCGCCGCCATGGTCGGCGCCGGCCGCAGTCGCATCGTCGAGGCGGTAGTAATCGGCGGCGGCGAGGCGCTGTGCACGCCCTGCGGCGGCTGCCGGCAGAAGCTGCGCGAATTCGCCGGCGACGATCTGCCGATCCATGTCTGCGGCCCCGGCGGCTGGCGCCGCAGCTTCACCCTGGGCGAGCTGCTGCCGTTCTCATTCGGACCACACAATCTATGATCGACCACTGCCTCGAGGAGATCGGCCGCCGCGCGCCGGGTTTCGTGCCGACGGTCGGCCTGGTGCTGGGCTCGGGCCTGTCCGGCGTCGTCGAGGAGATCGCCGCGCCTGTTGTCATCGACTACGCGGCCTTGCCGGGATTTCCCGCGACCGGCGTCAGCGGCCATGCCGGCAGGCTGGCGTTGGGCAGGATCGGCGGCACCGACGTGGCCGTGCTGCAGGGCCGCGAGCACTACTACGAGCATGGCCGCGCCGATGCGATGAAGGTGGCGATCCGCACGCTGGCGCGGCTGGGCTGCCACACGCTGGTCCTGACCAACTCGGCCGGAAGCCTGCGCCGCGAGATGACGCCCGGCGCGGCGATGGCGATCAGCGACCACATCAACTTCGTCGGCGTCTCGCCGCTGTTCGGCGAAAGCGGCGATGGCCGCTTCATCGACATGGGCGACGCCTACGACGTCGGCCTGCGCGCGCGCCTGCACGCGGTCGCCGCCGCCGCCGGGATCACCTTGCACGAGGGAGTCTACATCTGGTTCGCCGGACCGAGCTTCGAGACGCCGGCGGAGATCCGCGCAGCCGATCGGCTTGGCGCGGACGCCGTCGGCATGTCGACGGTGCCCGAGGTGGTGCTCGCCCGGCACGCCGGCATGAAGGTCGCGGCGCTGTCGTTGATCACCAACATGGCGGCGGGGCTGAACGCCGAGAAGCTGAGCCACGCGCAGACCATCGAGGCGGCGCGCCGCGGCAGCGAGGCGATGCGCCGCCTGCTGCGCGATTTCCTGGCTGCGCCATGCTGATCCCGCAGGAGATCATCCGCCGCAAGCGCGATGGCCACACGCTGTCGGCGGACGAGATCGCGTTCATGGTCAGGGGCATCAGCGACGGCGGACTGACCGAGGGACAGGTCGCGGCCTTCGCCATGACGGTCTTCCTGCGCGGCATGTCGAGCGAGGAACGCGTAGCGATGACCATGGGCATGGCGAGTTCGGGACGCCGCCTCGATTGGCGCGACCTTGCCCTGCCCGGTCCGGTCATCGACAAGCATTCCACCGGCGGCGTCGGCGACAAGGTGAGCCTGATGCTGGCGCCGATCGTCGCCGCCTGCGGCGCCTTCGTGCCGATGATCTCCGGCCGCGGGCTGGGCCATACCGGCGGCACGCTCGACAAGCTGGCGTCGATCCCCGGCTACAACACGCAGCCCGACATCGCCACCTTCCGCCGCGTCGTGCGCGAGGTCGGCTGCGCCATCATCGGCCAGACCGACGATCTGGCCCCCGCCGATCGTCGCCTCTATGCCATCCGCGACACCACGGGCAGCGTCGAAAGCATCCCGCTGATCGTCAGCTCGATCCTGTCGAAGAAGCTCGCGGCGGGCCTTGGCGGCCTGGTCATGGACGTGAAGACCGGTTCTGGCGCCTTCGCCGACAACCCGCAGATGGCGCGCGACCTCGCCGAGAGCCTGGTCGGCGTCGCCAATGGCGCCGGCCTGCCGACCGTGGCGCTGATCACCGACATGGACAGCGTGCTGGGCCGCGATGTCGGCAATGCCATCGAGGTCGCGGAAACCGTCGGCTATCTGCGCGACGGCACGACGCGCGAGCCGCGCCTGCACGCGGTGGTGATGGCGCTGGCTGCGGAGATGCTGGTGCTGGGCAAGCTGGCATCGACGCAGGCCGAAGGTCGCGCTCGCGCCGAGCGGGCGCTGGCCGACGGCAGCGCGGCCGAGCGGTTCGCGCGCATGGTCGCGGCCCTGGGCGGACCGGGCGACTTTCTGGAGCGCGCCGATCGCCACCTTCCGATCGCGCCTGTCGTGCGGGCCTGCACGGCGACGCGGTCGGGATTCGTGGCCGGCATGAACGCACGCGAGATCGGCATTACCGTCGTGACCCTGGGCGGCGGGCGCGGCAAGCCGACCGATTCGATCGACGCCTCGGTCGGCCTCACAAACGTGGCGCCTGTCGGACACGCGGTGAAGGCCGGCGATGTCCTGGCGATCGTCCACGCGGCCAGCGACACCGGCGCCGACGCGGCGGATGCCATCCTCCGCCAGGCCATCCGTATCGAGGACGCCGCACCGCCGGCCCAGCCGGTGATTCGCGCGCGCATCGCCGCCTGATGCTGAGCCCGAGCCAACGCCAGGCCTATGCGCGCGACGGCTTCCTCGTGCTCGAGGGCTTCGTGCCGGCGGCGGATTGCGATGCCCTGCAGGCGCGCGCCGCCGAGCTTGTCGCCGGCTTCGATCCCGGGCCGCTGCGCACCGTGTTCTCGACCGCCGACCAGGCGCATGCGCGCGACGACTATTTCCGCGAATCCGGCGGCGCCATCCGCTTCTTCTTCGAGGACGATTCGCGCACGCTGAACAAGATCGGCCACGCGCTGCACGATCTCGATCCGGTCTTCGACCGCGTCTCGCGCGCGCCGCGCATGCGGGCGCTGGTCGACGCGCTGGGCATCGCGCGGCCGCTGCTGCTGCAGTCGATGTACTTATTCAAGCAGGCGCATGTCGGCGGCGAGGTCGACTGGCACCAGGACGCGACCTTCCTGCACACCGAGCCGTCGAGCGTCGTCGGCCTGTGGCTCGCGCTCGACGACGCGACGATCGACAATGGCTGCCTCGTCGCCCTGCCCGGCGCCCATCGCGGCCCGCTGCGGCGGCGCTTCACGCGCGACGGCGCGATGCACGTCATCGACGACACGCCGTGGCCGGCCGTCGAGCCGGTCGCGCTGGAGGCGCCACGCGGCACGCTGGTCGTGCTGCACGGCCTGCTGCCGCACGCCAGCGCCGCGAACCGCTCGCCCAGGCCGCGGCATGCCTATTCGCTGCACGTCATCGACGGCGCCGCGCACTACGCCGACGACAACTGGCTGCGGCGTCCGCACCTGCCGCTGCGAGGTTTCGCATGAGCGGCATCGCTACCCTGCCCAAGGCCGAGCTGCATTGCCACATCGAGGGCGCGATGGCGCCGGCGCTGGCGCACGCCATCGCCGGACGCAACGGCATCACCCTGCCGGCCAGCCTGTTCACGGCGCAGGGCGGCTACGCGTGGCGGAACTTTGACGAGTTCCTGACGGCCTACGATGCCGCCGCCGGCGCGATGCGCACGGCCGAGGACTATACCGAGCTGATGTACGGCTATCTCGCCGCCTGCGCCGCCGAGGGGGCGATCTATGTCGAGATGTTCACCTCGCCAGACCACGCCATCGCCATCGGCCTGGGCCATGCCGCGCAGATCGCCGCCCTGGCCGCCGGCATCGATCGCGCCGAGGCCGAGTTCGGCATCGTCTCGCGCCTTATCCCATGCTGCCTGCGCCATCTCGGGCCGGATCGCGCGCTCGACGTGGCCCGGCTGGTGGTCGCCGAACCGCATCCCTATGTCGTCGGCTTCGGCATGGCCGGTGACGAGCTGATGCATGTGCCGGCCGACTTTGCGCCGGCCTTTCGTGTCGCCGACTCGGCCGGTCTGGCCTGCACCGTGCACGCCGGCGAGGTGGCCGGCGCGCACAGCGTACGCGACGCGATCGCCGCGCTGCCGGTCAGCCGCATCGGCCATGGCGTACGCGCGATCGAGGATCCCGCCCTGGTCGGCGAGCTGACGCGGCGCGGCATCGTCCTGGAGGTGTGTCCCGGCAGCAACCTGGCGCTGGGGCTCTATCGCGATGCCGTGACCCACCCGCTTCGCCGGTTGCTGGAAGCCGGCTGCCGGGTCACGCTGAATTCCGACGATCCGGCGTTCTTCGCGACGTCGATCGGCAATGAGTACGCGATGGCGGGCACGCAGATGGGTCTGTCGGCATCGCAATTGCTGGCGATCACGCGCACCGCCATCGACGCGGCGTTCGTCGATGACGAGACCAGACGCGCCCTGCAGGCGCGGATCGAGAGGGGGAGCTGACATGACCGCGATCACAAGAGGCCGCCTGCTGACCGCCATGGCCGGCATGGCCCTGGCCGGCACCATGCCGATGCCGGCACGCGCCCAGGACGGGCCGCCGCCCAACGACCTGCTGCTGGCGGCGCTGTGGATGCAGCGCTCGGTCGAGTACAAGGCCAACTGCCTGACCGCCTACACGCTGGCGCGGCTGCGCTTCGACGAGGCGATGGCCGACAAGAGCTGGACCGGCGCGCCCAACGAGCAGAAGGGCGATTTCCAGAACCTGCCGCCGGCGGTGATCGCCGATGTCGACGAGACGCTGCTCGACAACTCGCTCTACCAGGTCTGGATGCTCAAGAGCGACAAGACCTTCAGCGGCGCGACCTGGAGCAAGTTCTGCTCGAGCCAGACCTCCATGGCGGTGCCGGGCGCGGTGGAGTTCTGCAAGTACGCCGATTCCAAGGGCGCCAAGATCTTCTACATCACCAATCGCGACGCCAAGGACAAGGAGTCGACCAAGCAGAACATGGCGAAGCTCGGCTTCCCCATGGGCGGCAACGTCGACGTCTTCATGACCCAGCGCGAGAAGCCCGACTGGGGCAGCGCCAAGAGCACGCGCCGCGCCGTCGTGACCAAGGATTACCGCGTGCTGTTGAACATCGGCGACAATTTCGGCGATTTCGACGACGGCTATCGCGGCAGCGAGGCCCAGCGCATGACCGCCTTCGAGGCCAATGCCCAGCGCTTCGGCCGCGAATGGATCATGCTGGCCAACCCGACCTACGGCTCGTTCGACACGGCGCCGTTCGGCCACGACTTCAAGAAGCCGCGCGCCGAGCAGCGCAAGGCCAAGTACGACGTGCTGCAGGCCTGGCCGGGCTGATCCTGGAGCCGGTCGCGGAACCCCGGGAAAATTGTCATCCCGAGCAGAGCGAGGGATCTAGGTCGCCCCTGGATCCCTCGCTCCGCTCGGGATGACACTGGTTGCGCTTAATTGCGGATCCGGACCGGCAGCGCGCGATAGCCGCGAATGAAGTTCGAGTAGAGTCGCCTGGGCGGGCCGGCGACCTCGATATCGAGGTCGCGCTTGAGGATCTCCTCCCAGAGGATGCGCAGCTGCAGATCGGCCAGCCGGTCGCCGACGCAGCGATGCACGCCGGCGCCGTAGGCGAGATGCTGGCGCGGCCTGGCGCGATCGACGATGAACTCGTCGGCGCGCTCGATGGCGCTGTCGTCGCGATTGCCCGACACGTACCACATCACGACCTTGTCGCCCTTGCGGATGGTCTTGCCGCCCAGGCTCGTGTCCTCGCGCGCGGTGCGGCGCATGTGGATCACCGGCGTCTGGTAGCGGATGGTCTCGGCCACCAGGCTGGGCACCAGCGACGGATCGGCGCGCAGCTTGGCCCATTCGCCGGGATGGCTCGCCAAGGCCAGCAGGCCGCCGGTCATGCTGTTGCGCGTCGTGTCGTTGCCGCCGACGATCAGCAGCGCCAGCGTTCCCACGAACTCGCGCGGCTCCATGTTCCGCGTCGCCTCGCCGTGCGCCAGCATCGAGATCAGGTCGAAGCGTGGCGGCGCGTTGATGCGCTCGTTCCACAGCTTTGCGAAATACTGCGCCATCCTGCCCAGCTCGGCGAAGCGCTCGTCCTCCGAACGCACCGGCGCGTCGGGCGACCCGACATTTGCGATGGCGACATCGGACCAGAAGGTCAGCTTGCGCCTGTCCGCCCAGGGAAAGTCGAACAGCGTCGCCAGCATCATGGTGGTGAGCTCGATCGACACGCGATCGACCCAGTCGAAAATCTCGCCGCGCGGCAATCCATCAAGTGTATCCGAAGTGCGCCGGCGGATGGTCGCTTCCATGTTGGCCAGGTTGGTCGGCCCGACGATCGGCGCCACCGTGCGCCGGCGCACCGTGTGATCGGGCGGATCCATGCGGATGAAGCTGGCGAACTCGCCGGGCCGCGCGAGCTCGGCGATCTGGATGCCGCCCAGCTCCTGCGACGACGAGTACATCGCGTGATTGACCTCGACCTCCATGATGTCGGCGTAGCGCGTCACCGACCAATAGGGCCCGTACGGGCTGTCGGCGCAGTGATGCACCGGATCCTCGCGGCGCAGGCGCTCGAACAACGGCCGCCACGTGTCGCTCTCGTAGAGGCCGGGGTCGCTGACATCGAGACTGGCGATCGACATGGCGTTTCCTCAGTTTCACCGCAGACAGACACGCACGCCACCGTTAGTCAAATGCATCCGGAATGGATCAGTTCACGATGGGCAATCACGATCAATTCACGGATAAGCCACGACGGGATGCGTGAGAAACGCGTGGTTGGGGGTTGTAGATGTTTTTCATCCAAAGACTGTGGCGCGACGAGGCCGGCGCGACGTCGATCGAGTACGGGATCATCCTGGCGCTGGCCGCCGTGATCTCCGTGCCGTCGTTCCAGGCGCTCGGCAGCAATCTCTCCATGGTGATGACCAAGGTCACCTTTGCCGAATGCCAGACGACCGAGACGATCTGCATGATGGTCGCGCCCAACTGACCGGGCGGCCGATGTCGCGCTGGCGTCCGGCGCGGCAAGCCTCTACCGTCGCCCTCGCACGAACCGAGACGAGGGAAGGCCCGCATCATGGCGGCAACGACACAAGGCAATCCGTTCGATCTGCCTGAGGCGGCGCTGAGGGCGCAGACCAACTCCAAGTGGAGCAAGTACGGACCGGACGTGCTGCCTGCCTTCGTCGCGGAGATGGATTTCCGCGTCGCCGAGCCGATCCAGGCCGCCGTGCGGCGCATCGTCGACAAGACCGACTACGGCTACCCCATGCGCAACGGCGCCAAGGCCGGTAGCGCGCTGTGCGCCGCCTTCGCCCAGCGCATGATGAGCCGCTTCGGCTGGAAGGCCGACGCCGAGCTGGCGCTGCCGCTGGCCGACCTCGTGCAGGGCACCTATGCGCCGGTGATGGCTTTCACGGAGCCGGGCGACGGCGTCGTGCTGCAGATGCCGAGCTATCCGCCGTTCCAGGAGGTGCTGCGAGTCACCGGCCGGCGCATGATCCCGCTGCAGATGCGCGACACCGGCAACACCTATGTCTGCCGGCTCGAGGAGATCGAGAAGCAGGTCGATGCCCGCACACGCATGTTCGTGCTGTGCAACCCGCAGAACCCGACCGGCCGCGTGTTCACGCGCGAGGAATTGCTGGCCTTCGGCAAGTTCGCCATCGAGCGCGACCTGATCGTGATCTCCGACGAGATCCACCAGGACATCGTCTATTCCGGCCACACGCATATCCCCTTCGCCTCGCTCGGGCCGGAGTATGCGGCGCGCACGATCACCATCACCTCGGCGACCAAGAGCTTCAACATTCCGGGCCTGCGCGCCGCGATCATGCATTTCGGCACGCCGCAGCTGCGCGACCGTTTCCTTGGCCGCATCCCGGCGCGCCTGATGGGCGATCCCAACGCCATCGGCGTCGACGCCACCGTCGCGGCGTGGACGGAGGGTCAGCCCTGGCTCGACTCGGTCGTGGCGCACCTCGAGCGCGCGCGTGACCACATGGTGCGCACGATCAAGACAGAGGTGCCGCAGATCAAGGTGCACGCGCCCGACGGCACGTTTCTGGCCTGGCTCGACTGCACGGCGCTGGGCCTCAACGCCCCGGCCTTCGACTTCTTCCACGACAAGGCCAAGATCGCCTTCAGCGCCGGCGAGACATTCGATCCCGCCTGCGCCCAGTTCGTGCGCTTCAACTTCGCGACCTCGATGCCGATCCTCGACGGCATCCTCGACCGCCTGGTGACCAGTACGCGCGCGCGCCTGAAGACATGACGTCGCGCGGCACGCCTGGTGTCAGCCAATCCGGGCAGGATGCCGCGATGGTCATCACCGGACAAATTCGACGCCGCCGGCTCCTGATCGCCGCCGGCGCCGTGCTGGCGGCACCCGGCATCGTGCGCGCCCAGCCGCGCCTGGCATCCACGCCGTTCACGCTGGGCGTCGCGTCCGGCTGGCCGCTTCCCGACCGCGTCGTGCTGTGGAGCCGGCTGGCGCCCCGGCCGCTCGATGGCGGCGGCATGCCCGATGCGCCGGTCGATGTGACGTGGGAGCTGGCCGAGGACGAGCGCTTTGCGCGCATCGCGGCGCGCGGCGTGTTTCGCGCCACGGCCGCCGAGGCGCATTCCGTCCATGTCGAGCCCGGCGGGCTGAAGCCGTCACGGCCGTACTGGTATCGCTTTCGCGCCGCCGGCCATACCAGCCCGGTCGGGCGCACGCGCACCGCCCCGGCCGACACCGCGAAGCCCGATCGCCTCCGCCTGGCGCTGGCGTCCTGCCAGCAATACGAACAGGGCTGGTACAGCGCCTATCGCCACATGGCGGCCGAGCCGCTCGATCTCGTGGTCCATGTCGGCGACTACATCTACGAGCTGTCCTGGGGCACGCGGCACGTGCGCAAGCACGGGACCGGCAATCCCACGACCCTGGGCGAGTACCGCGACCGCTACGCGCTGTACAAGAGCGACCCCGACCTGCAGGCGGCGCACGCGGCCTGTCCCTGGGTGGTGACCTGGGACGACCACGAGGTCGAGAACGACTACACCAACGACCGCTCGCCGATGACGTCGGACCGCGATTTCTTCCTGCGCCGTCGCGCCGCAGCCTATCGCGCCTGGTACGAGCACATGCCGGCGCCGCCGTCGATGGCGCCCAGCGGACCGAACGCCCGCATCCACGGCTCATGGCGCTTCGGCGATCTCGTCGACCTGTTCACGCTCGATGACCGGCAGTACCGCTCGCACCACGCCTGCGCCGAGGGCAAGGGCGGCCGGGCGCTGTTCACGGACTGCGCCGAGCGCCTCGACCCGCGCCGCACGATGCTGGGCGCCGGGCAGGAGTCCTGGCTGCGCGACGGGCTGGCGCGCGCCGGCGGCCGCTGGACCCTGATCGCGCAGCAGACCCTGATGGCCGAGGCGGATCGCGCCGCCGTCGATGCCGCCAAGCCCGCCTACTGGATGGATGGCTGGGACGGCTATCCAGCCGCGCGCCAGCGGCTGCTCGACGCCATGGCCGCGCGGCGCGGCGCCAATCACGTCGTGTTGGGCGGCGACGTCCACATGTATGCGGTGGCCGACCTGCGCAGCGGCAAGGGCCCGGTGATCGCCTCGGAAATCGTCGGCACGTCGATCACCTCGCAGGGGCCCGGCGCCCAGCGCGTGCGCGCCCTGATGGCACGCAATCCGCATCTCAAATACGCGCGCGGCGACAAGCGCGGATACACCCTGCTCGACATCACGCCGACCATCTGCGAGGTCCACCTCGACGTGGTCGACGACGTGGCCGACCCGAAGAGCGGCAAGAGGAGGCTGACCAGTTTCGTCGTGCCCGCGGGCAAGCCGGGCGCGGTGCCCGCCTAGAGCATCGCTGTCATTCCCGGCGTCGCTTGCCAGATGGCACCGTCGGGAGTAGCGATCCCCCGACGGGACGCCGAAGGATCTTCACGCCATGAGCAAGCGCACGCCTTTGACCGGACCCAGCGTCTGGCTCGGCAGCGACATCATCCACTCGCGCCGCTGGATCCGCGACCTGCCGCCGGGCGCGGCGGCGGAGATCGACGCGGCGCTGCAGGGCGTGAAGCGCCGCGGCCTGGAATGGTCGTCGATCACCAAGGCGGATTTCCCCCTGCCCTCGCTGGGCGCCCTGTTCGACGACATCCGCGAGGAGCTCGAGGACGGCAGCGGCATGGTCAAGCTGCGCGGCGTCCCGGTCGAGAAGTACAGCGAGGACGAGCTGCGCCAGCTCTACTTCGGCATCGGCCAGCACCTCGGCGCGCCGGTCTACCAGAACCGCAGCGGCGAGCTGATGCGCTTCATCCGCGACGAGGGCGCCCATGTCGGGCGCACCTACGGCCAGGTGCAGACCCAGGACGCCAGCGGCCAGAGCGGCACCTTCCTGTCGTCCTACGCGCGCACCTTGACCAACAACCTGCTGCGCTTCCACACCGACCGCACCGACGTGGTCGGCCTGCTCTGCGTGCGCCAGGCCAAGGCCGGCGGCGTCAGCCGGCTGTGCAGCACCGGCGCGATCCACAACGCCATCCTGGCCAAGCGTCCCGATCTGCTCGACGTGCTGTTCGAGGATTTCTACCGCAGCCGGCTGGGCGAGGAATCGAAGGATCCGGCCACCGTCTACCGGCTGCCGATCTTCGGCCTGCGCGACGGACGGCTCACCAGCCACTACTCGCTGACCTTCATCGAAGCGGCCGAGATGGTGCCCGGCGTGCCGAAGCTGACCCCGGCGCAGCGCGAGGCGATCGACATGCTGATGGCGACCGCCGAGGAGCTGGCCTTCGAGATGACGCTCGAGCCGGGCGACCTGCAGCTGATCAACAGCCATGTCACCTATCACGGCCGCACGGCCTTCACCGACGAGTTCGAGAGCGGCCACAGCCGCCTGCTGATGCGGCTGTGGCTCACCATGCCCAACAACCGCGCGCTGCCGCAGGGCCACGAGGTGCTGTGGCGCGAGATCGAGGCCGGACGGCCGCGCGGCGGCATCGCGCAAGTGGCGGCGTAGCGCGCTACGCCGCCATCCCGAACGAAGTGAGGGATCTCCCGCAACAAGGAGATTCCTCGCTGCGCTCGGAATGACGGGGAAGTGGGGAGGAAACGCGCATGCAAGAGGTCGCCACGGGCTACGGCCTGATCGAGGGGCCGGTGTGGGATGCCGCCAAGGGCCTGTACTTCAGCGACGTGATGAACGGCGGCGTGTTCCTGCTCGATCGCGCAGAGAAGGTGGCGCTGGCGGTGCCCAAGCGGCGCGGCATCGGCGGCATGGCTCTGCACGCCGACGGCGGCCTCGTGGTCGGCGGCCGCGACATCGTGCATGTGCGCCCGGGTGTCGACGGCTCCAGGACACTGCTCGCCGCATCGGATACACCAGGCGGCATCGGCTTCAACGACCTGACCACCGACTCCGCCGGCCGCATCTATGTCGGCTCGCTCGCCTTCCGGGTCTTCGGCGGCGATGTGCCCAAGCCCGGTCACCTGCACCTCATCGATCTCGACGGCTCGACGCGCATCATCTCCGACGGCGTGATGCTGACCAACGGGCTGGGCACCTCGCCCGACGGCAAGCGCCTCTACCATTCCGACGCGCGCGCCGAGATCGTGCGCGTCTACGATGTCGCAGGCGACGGCTCGGTCGGCCCGTGGCGCGTTTTCGCGCTGATGGCCGCGGGTCATGTGCCGGACGGGCTGAAGGTCGCCGCCGACGGCTCGGTCTGGGTCGCCGACGCGCATGGCGGACGCGTCGCGGTGTTCAATGCCGACGGCTCGCACCGCCAGGATGTCGCCGTGCCGCTGCCCATGGTCACCAGCCTGTGCTTTGCCGGCGAGGACATGCGTGATCTCTACGTGGTGACCGGCTCACGCGGCGGACCCAGTGAGAATTGCGGGACGGTCTTCCGGACGCGCGCCGACGTGCCCGGCCTGCCGCTGGCGCCGGCCCGGGTGAACCTCTAGGGGCAACCTTGCCGGTCACCGCGCGTTACGCGCCGGTCATATCTCCTCCACGTTCAACACCCTACATACTCCGATGCGGCGGCAGCGGTCTGGTGCCGGCCCGCTCGACGTATAACTATGGGATCTCGGTAAGGCGGATCGACCAACCATGCAGCGCCCAGTCCGTTTCGCGCTTTACAGCGCCCCGGTGATCGCCGTGGCGCTGGTTGCCGGCTGGCTGCTGTGGCCCGGCAATGGCGGCAACGCGTCCCTGCCGCCGACGGTCAAGGTGACGGTGGGCGACGTCGAGGACACGGTCTCGGCCGTGGGCGTGCTGCAGCCGCTCGACTACGTCGACGTCGGCACGCAGGTTTCCGGCCAGCTGCAGAAGCTGATGGTGAAATCCGGCGACAAGGTCGAGAAGGGCCAGCAGCTGGCCCAGCTCGACGCGACGGTGTACCAGGCTCGCGTCAGCGCCGACGAAGCGCAGCTGATGAACCTGAAGGCGCAACTCGCCGACAAGGAAGCCTCGAAGGTGCTGGCCGACCAGCAGCTCCGGCGCCAGCGCGAGCTGCTGGCGGCGAAGGCCACCAGCCAGGACGCCTACGACGTGGCCGAGGCCACGGTGAAGAGCGCCACCGCCCAGATCGACATGATCAGGGCGCAGATCCAGCAGACCGAATCGACGCTGAAGGGCGACAAGGCCAATCTCAGCTACACCAGCATCTACGCGCCGATGACAGGCAGCATCGTCAGCATCTCGGCCAAGCAGGGCCAGACGCTGAACGCCAACCAGAGCGCGCCGATCATCCTGCGCATCGCCGACCTCGAGACCATGACGGTTTGGACCCAGGTCTCCGAGGCCGACGTCAACAAGCTGAAGATCGGCATGCCGGCCTATTTCACCACGCTCGGCCAGCCCGACCGCCGGCGCGAAGGCAAGCTGAAGCAGGTGATACAGACACCGCAGGTCGTGAACAACGTCGTTCTCTACGATTCGCTCTTCGACGTGCAGAATCCCGACCTCGATCTCCTGCCGCAGATGAGCGCCCAGGTGTTCTTCGTCGCGGGCAGCGCCAAGAAGGTGCCGCTGGTGCCGGTTGCCGCACTGCGGCCGGCGCGCGGCGGCAAGGCGAACGACGAAGGCGGCAAGCGCTACCGCGTGCGCGTGCTGGAGAACGGCGCCGTCGTCGAGCGCACCGTCGTCATCGGCGTCATGAGCCGCGTCATGGCCGAGGTGAAGTCCGGCCTGAAGCCGGGCGACGAGGTTGTCGTCGGCGACGCGCAGCCGGCGGCCCGCGCCAAGCCGCAGGGCGGCGGCGGACGGCCGCCCCGCCTATGAACGACAGCGCGGCCTTCGCACCGCGGCAGCGCGGCGTCGCCTCGGACGACGTGCCGCTGATCGAGCTGCGCGACGTCCGCAAGACCTATTTCCGCGGCGACATCGCCACCGAGGTGCTGCACGGCGTGTCGCTCGAGATCCACGCCGGCGAGTTCGTCGCCATCATGGGCGCCTCGGGCTCGGGCAAGTCGACCCTGATGAACCTGATCGGCCTGCTCGACCGGCCGACCGAGGGCAGCTACCGCTTCGCCGGCGAGGAGGTGTCCGAGCTCGATTCGGACGACCGCGCGATCCTGCGCCGCGAGGCCTTCGGCTTCATCTTCCAGCAGTACAACCTGCTGGCCACGGCGACGGCGACCGAGAATGTCGAGGTGCCGGCGGTCTATGCCGGCAAGCCGCGCGAGCAGCGGCTCAAGCGCGCGCGCGAGATCCTGACCTCGCTGGGCCTCGGCGACCGGCTCGACAACCGGCCCAGCCAGCTTTCCGGCGGCCAGCAGCAGCGCGTGTCGATCGCGCGCGCGCTGATGAACGGCGGGCCGGTGATCCTCGCCGACGAGCCCACCGGCGCGCTCGACAGCAAGAGCGGCGTCGAGGTGATGAAGCTGCTGACCGACCTGAACCGGCGCGGGCATACCATCCTGCTGATCACCCACGATCCCGACGTGGCGCATCAGGCCCGGCGCATCATCGAGATCAAGGATGGCGACATCGTCGCCGACACAGCGGTGACGCCGCCCGCCGACGCGCCGCCGTTGCAGGAGGCCGAGCCGCCGATGAGGGTGCGCGCCAGCGGCAACGGCAAGGGTACGGGCCTGGTGCCCGACATGGTCGAAGCCGCCAAGATGGCCGCCAAGTCGCTGCGCAACAACCTGATGCGCACCCTGCTGACCTTGCTGGGCATCATCATCGGCGTCGCGTCGGTGGTGGCGATGCTGGCGATCGGCGACGGCGCCAAGCAGCAGGTGGTCGACCGCATCTCGGCCATGGGGACCAACCTGCTGCTGGTGCGGCCCGGCGCGCCCAACGTGCGCGGCAGCGGCCAGGTCGCCACCCTGGTGCCGGCCGACGCCGACGCGATCGACGAGCTCGACAATGTCGCCGCCGCGGTCGGCGAATACACCGGCAGCGTCACGGTGCGCTATCAGGGCCGCGACTACCAGACCAGCGTCACCGCGACCTCGGCCGCCTTCCCGAAGGCGCGGGAATGGCCGCCGACATCGGGCGCCTTCTTCAGCGAAGCCGACGTCAAGAGCTACGCACCCGTGATGTGCCTGGGCGTCACCGTGGTGAAGGCGCTGTTCGGTCCCGAGGTCAACCCGATCGGCCAGTTCGTGCTGGTCAACAACATCCCCTTCCAGATCGTGTGCGTGATGGCCGCCCGCGGCGCCTCGCCCTTCGGGTCCGATCAGGACGACGTCGCCTTCACGCCGCTGACCACCGGCAGCCTTCGCTTGTTCGGCCAGCGCCATGTGCGCACCATCACGGTGCAGGTCGAGGATGTCAGGCGCATCGACGAGACGCAGGAGGCGATCCGCCAGCTGCTGATCGTGCGGCACCGCACCGAGGACTTCCAGATCCGCAACATGGCGGCGATCCTCGACACCGTGTCCGAGACACAGAACACGCTCACCATCCTGCTGGGCTCGATCGCGGCCATCTCGCTGCTGGTCGGCGGCATCGGCGTGATGAACATCATGCTGGTGAGTGTCACCGAGCGCACGCGCGAGATCGGCATCCGCATGGCCACGGGCGCGCGACGCTTCAATATCCTGCTGCAGTTCAACACCGAGGCGCTGGTGGTCTGTGCCGTCGGCGGCCTGATCGGGGTCTTCGCGGGGCTCGGCACGGCCTACGTCCTGTCGCTGGTCGGCCGGCCGATCGTGTTCTCCGCCGGGCCGGTGATCCTCGCCTTCACCTGCGCCTTCGCCACCGGCGTGCTGTTCGGCTACCTGCCGGCGCGCAAGGCGGCGAATCTCGATCCCGTCCATGCCCTTGCCGCCGACTGAAGCTCCGATGACGCGTCGCACGATTGCCCTTCTCCTGCTCACCACGGCGCTCGGCGGCTGCTCACTGTGGGAGGACTGGACGAAGCCCGAGGTGGCGCAGCCGACGAACTGGCAGTCGACCACCGACGGCGCGGGCGTCTGGCCGGACACGACGTGGTGGCGCGGCTTCGGCAGCACCGAGCTCGACCGGCTGATGGGCGAGGCCGGCGCCGGCAACCTCGATCTGCGCGCCGCCGTCGCGCGCGTCGAGCAGGCCAGGGCCAACACCAGGATCGCCGGCGCCGCGATCTACCCCACGCTCGATGCCGATGCCTCGGCCTCGCGCACCTCGCGGTTCACCACGGCGCGCACGACGACGACCGCCAACTGGCAGGCCGGCCTGTCGATCGGCTACGAGGTCGATCTGTTCGGCCGCATCCGCGCCACCGAAAGCGCTGCCCTGACGCGGCTGGAAAGCAGCCGCTTCGACCAGGAGGCGCTGGCGCTGACGGTCAGCGCCAATGTCGCGCTGACCTACTTCCAGCTGCTGGCGCTGCGCGAGCGCATCGCGCTCGCCACCGAGTCGCTCAACACCTCGCGCCGCCTTCTGCTGCTGCTCGACGAGCAGCGGCGCATCGGCACCACCTCGGACCTCGAGGTGGCGCAGCAGCGCGTCTCGGTGGCGCAGCAGAGCGCGGCGATCCCGGCGCTGCGCCAGGTCGAGCGCCAGACGCTCAGCACGCTCGCCCTGCTGCTCGGCCGCCTGCCGCAGAATTTCGCGATCGAGGGCCGACGGCTGTCGGCGATCAACACGCCGCCGGTGATCGGCGGCCTGCCCTCGGCGCTGCTGTTCCGGCGGCCCGACGTGCGTGGCGCCGAGGCCGACCTGCAGGCCGCGCATCTCGACATCGCCGCCGCGCGCGCCGCGCGCTTTCCGCGCATCCAGCTCACCGCCGACGGCGGCACCGCGAGCTCGGCGCTCTCCGGCCTGTTCAATCCGGGCAGCTTCCTGCTGACCCTGGCCGGCGGCCTGACAGCGCCGATCTTCGAGGGCGGCCGGCTGAAGGCGCAGCAGGAGCTGACGCAGGCGCGCTACGCCGAGCTGATGGAAACCTACCGGACGGCGACGTTGTCGGCCTTCCGCGACGTCGAGAACGCGCTGAGCGGCGCGAACCAGTACCGCCAGCAGCTCGCCGCCGCGCGCGAGGCGCGCGCGCAGGCGCGCGAGGCCTATCGCCTGGCCGAATTGCGCTTCCGCGCCGGCACGGTCGACTTTCTCACGGTGCTCGATTCGCAGCGCGCCATCATCTCGACCGACGACGCCGTCGTGCAGGCGCAGCTGTCGCAGCTCTCGGCGCTGGTCGACCTCTACAAGGCGCTGGGCGGCGGCTGGGATGGCAAGCTGCCGCCGTGATTCCCGGCTGTCGTCCTGAGCACAGCGAAGGACCCCGCGGTCGTACGATCAACCACGTCTCTGGTGGGTGACCGCAGTACCGCCGGGTCCGTCGCAGCGCTCAGGACGACGGGGTGGCCTCAATCCGCCGCCATCGGGTCGGCCGGACGGATGCCCGTGGCGATTTCCTTCTGGCGATCGAACTCGGCGCGGCGCCGCGCGCTCTCCGCGGGCGACATCTTCTCGATGTTCGAGAAGTCGAGCTTCCAGGAGGCGTCGTCCTTCCAGCGCAACGGCGACTGCATGGTCGTGCGCGGACCGGTGGCGCTTTCGAGCAGGCCCAGCGCCAACTCCAGGGTCAGGTCCTGGGAGGCGACGTCGTTCGGCTTGCCGGCGGAGTTGCCCAGCGGGAAGTCGCTGAACAGGAAGCGGGGCACACCGGCGAATTCGACGATGTCCTTGGCGCAGGCCATGATCACGGTCGGTATACCGTTGGCCTCGAGGTGACGGGCAGCCAGACTCACGGTCTGGTGGCAGACGGGTCAACTAGGGACCAGGATCGCCGCATCGACATTGTCGGCACGACAGCGCCCCAGGATCTCCGGACAATCGACATCGAGTGTCGTGACGTGACTGCGGTTGGTGGGCGCGCCGTGGAAGCGCGGCGCCACCTCGCCGATCAGGCCCCTGGCAGCGGCTCGGCGCAACGCCGGCAGCGGGAACCAGGTGTTGCTGTCCTCGGCCGTGGTGTGGAGGCGGTCGTAGCCGATGTGCGAGATGCGGACGTCGTGGTCGACCGACGTGTCGCCCGAGTAGACCTTGTAGAACTTGGCGCCGGCGTTATAGGCCGCGCCCGGTCCCTGGTCGCCCTTGTCGGGCTGGTAGGGCGCCGCGGTCGTGATCAGGGCGACGCGGCTCTTCGATAGCGGCTTCGCCATCCTGGTGAAGGGGACGTCGGCATAGTTGGCCCAGCGATAGGGCGTGCCGTAGCCCAGGGTGACGTAGTAGTCGCGAATGCGCTGCATGTAGGGAATGGGCCGGTCGTACTCGGCGGCAAAGCCCAGCCCGTCCCGCTTGTTCTCGTCCATGCGCTCGATCCTCCAGTGGTGCGGGCAATATAGGCCGTTCGCCGGCGCGACGCGACATGCCTCGGCCGCTGGGCTCCCATGCCGCGTGGCGCTGGCGAGACAGTCAGGCGTGCTTTAGGTTCCGCCTGCCGGCTCAGCCGGCGGAGGAAACAAGGGCGTATGTCTCAATCCGGGCAACCCGCGGGCAAGGGACGCGAGATCAGGATCGTCGGCCTGGTCTGTGCCGCGCATTTCGTCAGCCACTACCATCTCCTGCTGCTGCCGCCGGTGTTCGAGGTGGTGCGCACCGAGCTGGGGGTCAGCAACCTCGCGCTTGGCGCCGTGCTGACCGCCTTCAACGTGATCTCCGCCCTGCTGCAGACGCCCGCCGGCTTCCTGGTCGATCGCGTCGGCGCGCGGCCGATGCTGATCGGCGGCATGATGATCGGCATCGTCGCCCTGCTGCTGGCCGCGACCTTCCCGACCTACTGGATGCTGATCGCGGCCTATGCCCTGCTGGGCCTGGCCAACACGGTTTATCACCCCGCCGACTATTCGATCCTGTCCTCGACAATCACGGCCAACAAGGCGGGCCGCGCCTTCTCCTTCCATACCTTCTCAGGCTTCTTCGGTTCCGGTGTCGCGCCGGCCTGCGTGCTGTTCTGTGCGGCGTACGCCGGCTGGCAGGGGGCCTACTACGCCGCCGCGGGTCTGGCTGCCATCGTCGTCGCGGCCCTTGTGATCTGGGGCGCGCCGCTGTCGGTCGGCGCCGTGGCCCGGCGCGCGGCGAACGCGTCGACCTCGGGTAGGGCCGGCCTCGACCTGCTGCTGTCGGCGCCGATCCTGCGCAATCTGTTCTTCTTCGTCCTCCTGGCGCTGTCGGGCGGCGGCATCCAGGCATTCTCGGTGGTGGCGCTGGGCCAGATCAACGGCACGCCGGCCTCGACAGCCAACATCGCCCTGTCGGCCTATCTGCTGCTGAGCGCGCTGGGCGTGCTGGTGGGCGGCCTGCTCGCCGATCGCACCAGCCGGCACGAGCGTATCGCCGCCGCCGGCTTCCTCGCGACATCGATCATGGTGGTCGCGGTGGGCTGGGGCGATCTCGGTGCCGCTGCCCTGATCGCGGCCATGGGCGTCGGCGGCCTGCTCAACGGCATCATCCAGCCCTCGCGCGACATGATCGTTCGTTCGGTGACGCCGCCCGGCGCCTTCGGCAAGGTCTTCGGCTTCGTCTCCACCGGCTTCAACATCGGCGGCATGATCGCGCCGCTGCTCTACGGCTGGTTGCTCGACCGCGGCGAACCGCGCATGGTCTTCGCGCTGGTGGCCGCCTTCATCCTGCTGGCGCTGTTCACGGTGATCACCCGGCCCAAGCCGCAGCCGGCGCCGGCGGCGACGCCGGCAGAGTGAGCGACGCCGCGCCCCGCAGGCCCGCGTTCGGAGAACGCGTGCCCGACTTCGTCCTGCCGGCGCCGCACAACCCGCAGTTCCATCTCAACGCCGCCGCCGGGCGCAACCTGGTGCTGGTCTTCCTCGGCTCGCCGCCGACGCCCGCGGCCAAGGCACTGATCGCCGAGGCCCGCTCGGTGCGCGCCGCCTTCGACGATCGCCTCGCCGGTCTGTTCTGGGTCGTCGCGCACCCGAAGCATGTCGAGCAGCTCGGCATCGTCCAGGAGGTGCCCGGCATCCGCTATTTCATGGACTACGAGGGCGTGGCCGCGCGGCTCTACGGTCTCGTGCCCGAGGGCCGCGACACCGTCGGCGCGCGGACCTTCGTCGTCGACCGCTCGCTGCGGCTGCTGCAAGCGATCGAGCCGCAGCCAGGCCAGCCGCATCTCGTGCCGATCGTCGCCGGGCTGCGTCGGCTCGACGCCTTCCAGCGTGGCCAGGCCAGCCTCGGCCATGCGCCGGCGCTGGTGGTCGAGCGCGTCTTCGAGCCCGAGCTCTGCCGCGCGCTGATCGACTACTACAACGCCAGGGGCGGCGCCGAGTCCGGCTTCATGCGTGAGCGCGCCGGCATGACCGTGGGCGTGCTCGATCACGACTTCAAGCGCCGGCGAGACTGCACCATCGAGGACGCGCACCTGCGCGACGCCGCGGTGCACCGCATCCACGACCGGCTGCTGCCCGAGATCCGCCGCGCCTTCCAGTTCACCGCCACGCGCATCGAACGCCACATCGTGGCGCGCTACGACGCGAAGGAAGGCGGTTTCTTCCGGCCGCATCGCGACAACACCACCAAGGGCACGGCGCATCGGCGCTTCGCCGTCACGGTGAACCTCAACGCCGACGACTACCAGGGCGGCGATCTGCGCTTTCCCGAGTACGGCGAGCGCACCTACCGAGCCCCGACGGGCGGCGCCGTCGTGTTCTCCTGCTCGCTGCTGCACGAGGCGACCGAGGTCACCTCTGGCACGCGTTACGCCTACCTGCCTTTCCTCTACAACGACGACGATGCAGACCTGCGGCGGCGCAACGAGGTTTTCCTCGAATCCAGGGGCGGTTGAACCTACTTTGGCCGCCGAGCCGATACGGAGCCGATACGATGGACACGATCACCAAGGTGGCGGACGACAAGAGCGAGGCGCTGGCGGCGCGCTATGGCGCCGATGCGCTGCCGCCGGCCGGGCCATGGAACGAGACCATCGCCGTGCTGCTCGGCCATCGCTCGGTGCGCAGCTTCCTGCCGACGCCGGTGCCGGAGGGCACCCTGGAGACCATGATCGCGGCGGCGCAGTCGGCCTCGACCAGCTCCAACCTGCAGGCCTGGTCGGTGGTGGTGGTGAGCGACCCGGCCAAGCGCCGCGAGCTGGCGCGCATCGCCAACAACCAGAAGCACATCGAGCAGTGCCCGCTCTACATGGTCTTCATCGCCGATCTGTCGCGCCTGGAGCGCATCGGCGCCCGGCACGGCACGGGCACCAACGGCCTGCCCTGGACCGAGACCTTCCTGGTGGCGGCGGTCGACGCGGCGCTGGCGGCGCAAAACGCCGTGACCGCCGCCGAGTCGCTGGGCCTGTCGATGGTCTATATCGGCGCCATGCGCAACGATCCGCAGGCCGTGGCCAGGCTGCTCGACCTGCCGCCCGGCGCCTTCGGGATCTTCGGCCTGTGCATCGGCTACGCTGATCCCGCCGCCAGGGCCGAGGTCAAGCCGCGCCTGCCGCAATCGGCGATCCTTCACCACGAGACCTACAAGCAGGAAGGCGAGAGCGATCTGATCGCGCGCTACGACGAGACGCTGGGCGCCTTCTCCCGGCGCCAGAACATGCCGACTGATTCGTGGACCGCGCGCATCAAGCAGCGCATCGCCGCCATCACCGGCCGCGAGAAGATGCGCGACTGGCTCAACGCGCTGGGCTTCCCGCTTCGCTGAGGCAACTGCGATGGCGGCGACCGCCCGATCCCTGTTGATCGCCGCCGCCCTCGGCCTGGCATGGCCGGCCGCGGCGCAGGACCGTGATCGCGGCGCCGACATGCACCGCTGCAACGGCCGCCAGCCGGCGACGCCGGAAGAGCGCATCGCCGCGTGCAGCGCGCTGATCGATTCGGGGCGCGAGAGCACGACCGTGGTCGTCGAGATGATGACATGGCGCGCGATGCTGCGCGCCGATCTCGGGCAGAACGAGCTCGCGTCCCGCGACTTCGACGAGGTCGTCCGCCTCGATCCCAGGAACGCGGTGTCGCGCTTCAACCGTGCCGTGATGCGCGAGCGGCTGGGCGACGATGCTGGCGCGATCGAAGAGCTCGACGAGGCGATCCGGCTGGCGCCGTCCATGTCGAACGCCTGGTTCGAGCGCGGCATCGTGCATTCCCGGCTGGCCCATGCCGAGCTGGCGATGCGCGATTTCGACGAGACCGTGCGGCTCAATCCGGCCAACGCCGACGCGCTTGTCCGGCGCGGCAACCTGCATGGCGACGCGGGCCGCCACGACCGGGCGCTCGAGGATTTCGACGCCGCGCTGCGCCTGAACTCGCGGCATGCGTTCGCGCTCAACAGCCGCGGCGCCACCCACCTGACGATGGGCGCGCCGGATCGCGCGATCGCCGATTTCGATGCCGCCATCGCGGCCGATCCGACCTATGGCCAGGCGTTCTACAACCGCGCGCTGGCGCGGCGTGCCAAGGGCGAGGCCGATGCGGCGATCCGCGATGCCGGCGAGGCGATCCGCGTCGAGCCGGATCGCGCCGAGTACTTTCAGCTCCGGGGCAGCATGCATCAGGACGCCCGACGCTACGACGAGGCGATCGCCGACTACGACGCGGCGATCCGGCTGGCGCCCAGGGACCCCGGCTTGCGGCTCGATCGCGGCACAGCCTATGGCGACAAGGAGGACTACGTCCGCGCGATCGCCGATTTCGACGAGGCGCTGCGGCTCGATCCTGACCACGCCGAGACCCTCAACGAACGCTGCTACGTGCGCGCGATCATCGACCAGGCGCGCGAGGCGCTGGCCGATTGCGACCGCGCCATCGCCTTGCGGCCGACCGACTCCAACTTCCTCGACAGCCGCGGCCTGGCGCGGCTGAAGCTCGGCGATCTGGACGGCGCCCGCACCGATTACGACGCCGCTCTCAAGCTCGATCCGAAGAACGTCCACGCGCTCTACAGCCGCGGCATCGTCCGCCGGCGGCAGGGCGACGCGCCGGGCGCCGAGGAAGATCTCGCCGCCGCGCGCGCGTTGCAGGCCGACATCGCCGAGGAGATGGCGCGCATCGGCGTGCGCTGAGGCGCCCTCAGTTCAGGGCCTGCCACAGCGTCGAGCGCACTTCGCCGAACTCGCGCTTCAACCGCGTCCAGCTTTCGCCGCCGTCGGTCGAGCGAAAGATCTGGCCGAGGTTGCTGCAGACGAAGATCAGCTTGGGATCCGACTTGTTGGTCGCCACCGTCCACGGGGTCGAGTTCAGGTCGCCCGGCAAACCGGCGTCCTCCCAATGCTGGCCATGATCGCGGCTGCGCAGCAGGCGGCCGGTCGAGCCCGGCGGGCCGTTGCCGTTGGTCAGGAACACCGTGGCATCGTCGTCGGCGCGCGGCACGATGGTGCGCGTGTACTGCCACGTCGACGGCAGCGCCTGGAACTGCCAGGTCTTGCCCTCGTCGCGGCTGACATGCAGGCCCTTGTTGGTGGTGGCGTAGATCAGCTTGGAGCCGTTGCGCACCACGGCGACGCCGTGGATGTCCTCCGACAGCAGGCCGTCGCCGACCTTCTTCCAGGTGCGGCCGCGGTCGTCGGAGCGATGCACGCCGTCGATCTCGACGCTGGCCCAGATCACGTTGGCGTCGACCGGATCGAACAGGATCTGCGTCACCCGGGGATTGCCGACGAAGATGCAGGACTCGGCGAAGGCGGATTGCGCGCGGTTCCACGTGCCGCCGCCGTCGCTCGACCAGTACAGGCCGGCGGGATGCGTGCCGGCGACCAGGAAGTCGGGATCGTCGGGGGCCTGGACCAGCGACCAGACATGCATCTGGTCGAGCTGCGAGGGCAGATGCGTCCAGTGCTTCTCGCTCTCGCGCCAGCGATAGACGCCCATGTCGGTGCCGGCCAGCACCTCGCCCGGCCGCTGGGGATGCGCCGTCATCGACCAGACGCGGCACTCCAGGTAAAGGCCGGATTCGATGTAGGGCCGCGTCCAGGTCTCGCCCAGGTCGCGGCTGAACCACACCGACATGCCCGAGGTCCCGACGCACAGAAGCGTGGACATGGTGTTCCTCCCGTTGGCTGTCGTCCTGAGCGAAGCGAAGGACCTGGCGATCGTGCAGCCTGACACGGCGTTGCTGTCTGGCCGCGATACCGCGAGGTCCTTCGCTGGCGCTCAAGACGACGGATGGCTTACGCGCTGGCCTTGTCGAGCTGCTCGACCGAAGCGGCGTCGAGCTTGATCGTCGCGGCCTTCATGATTTCATCGAGCTGCTCGGGCGAGGTGGCGCTGGCGATCGGCGCGGCCACGGTGGGCTTGGCCATCAGCCAGGCCAGCGCGACCTGCGCCTGCGTCGCGGAGACCCGCTTGGCCACGTCGTCCAATGCCGCCAGCACCTTCATGCCCTTCTCGTTGAGATAGGGCTTCACGCGCGAGCTGCGCGCCGCGCTCTTGCCGAGATCGGCCTCCGAGCGGTACTTGCCGCTGAGGAAGCCGCTGGCCAGCGAGTAGTAGCCGATGCAGCTCACGCTCTCGGCACGGCACAGCGTCTCGAGCTCGCCCTCGTAGCTGCCGCGCTCCATCAGGCTGTAGTTGGGCTGGATGGTCTGGTAGCGCGGATAGCCGTGCTTGGCGCTGGCCTCGAGCGAGGCCTTCAGGCGCGGCGCCTCGAAATTCGACGCGCCGATCTCGCGTACCTTGCCGGCCTTCACCAGCTTGCCGTAGGCCTCCAGGGTCTCCTCGACCGGCGTGTCGGGATCGTCGCGGTGCGACTGGTAGAGGTCGATGTAGTCGGTCTTCAGTCGCTTCAGCGAATCCTCGACGGCGGTCGCCATGTAGGCCGCGCTCAGGCCCTTCTTGTCCGGCGCCATCGGGATGCCGAGCTTGGTGGCGATCACCACCTTGTCGCGCCCGCCGCGCTTGGCGAGCCACTCGCCGATGATGGTCTCGGACTCGCCGCCTTTGTGGCCCGGCACCCAGATCGAGTAGACGTCGGCGGTGTCGATTAGGTTGAAGCCGGAATCGACGAACTGATCGAGCAGCTTCAGCGACATGTCCTTGTCGGCCGACCAGCCGAAGACATTGCCGCCGAACGCCAGCGGCGCGACCTTGATGTTGGACTTGCCCAGAGCACGCTGTTCCATCGGTTCCTCCTGTTGTCTCTTCCCTTCTCCCCGCGGAGGCGGGGAGTAGGTGCCATAAGGGCGGATGAGGGGCATCCCTGCTGTACGACAAGGATCGTCGTATTTTAAACACAGCGAAGCCCCTCATCCGCCTCGCTGTCGCTCGGCACCTTCTCCCCGCCTTCGCGGGGAGGAGGGCATTACCGCGGCCAGGCGCGCACTGCCGTCAGGCCGCCGTCGATCGGCAGCAGAATACCCGTCACCCAGCGCGATTCGTCACTGGCGAGATACACCGCCCCGTAGGCGATGTCCCATGCCGTGCCCTCGACCTGCATCGGCACCATCCTGCGCCGCCGCTCGCGTGCCTCGGCGCCGAGATGCGCCACCATCGGCGTGTGCACCGAGCCGACGATCAGGCAATTGCAGCGCACGTTCTTCGTGGCGTAGTCGGCGGCGATCGACATGGTCATGCCGTGCAGGCCGGCCTTGGCCGTCGCATAGGCCACCGCGCCGGCACTGCCCGACAGGCCCACCGCGCCGGCGATCGACGAGACCATGATGATCGAGCCGCCGCCGCCCGCCAGCATCTTGGGGATCGCGTACTTGCAGCACACCATCGAGCTGGTGAGGTTGGTCTGCAGCACGCGGTTCCAGTCCTCCATCGACACGGTCTCGGGCGTGCCCGGACCGCCGACGCCGACATTGTTGTGCAGGATGTCGAGGCGGCCGTAGCGGTCGACGGCGAAATCGGCCATCTCGCTGGCGGTCTCCGGCTGGGTGACGTCGCCGGCGAAGATCGCCGCCTCGCCGCCTTCGCCGACGATCTGCTTGGCCAGGGCTTCGGCGCGCTCGGCGCTGCGGTTGACCAGCACGACCTTGGCGCCCTCGCGCGCGAACATGATCGCGGTGGCCATGCCGTTGCCCACGCCCTCGCCGCGCGGCGCCGCGCCCGTCACGACCGCGACCTTGCCCGCCAAACGACCCGCCATGCGCTTCTCTCCCCCTGCGCCCAGCACCAGAGCGCTTTTCGGTCACGTGTCTATACTGTCATTCCGAGCGAAGCGAGGAATCCAGGCAGCTTCACTGGATTCCTCGCTTCGCTCGGAATGACAGAGTGATTCCGTCCGCGCGAAATCCGCTCTAGGCTCAGCTCTCCCCGGAAACCTCGCGCGTCCTGTCCGCCATGTCCACCACCGCCCACGCATCCCGCGCCGTCGCCGTCGCAGGCCTCGGCACCATCGGCCTCAAGGTCGCCCGCACCCTCGACCAGGGGATTCCCGGCCTTCACCTGAGCGCCGTCGCCGGCCGCGACCGCGACAAGACGACCAAGGCCGTCGCCGGCTTCACGACGGTGCCCAAGGTTCTGGACAGCGGCGAGCTGGCGCAGCACGCCGACATCATCGTCGATTGCGCGCCGTCGGCCGCGTTCTCGGCGCTGGGCGATTCGGTGATCGGCGCCGGCAAGATCCTGATGACGGTCAACGCCGGCGCCCTGCTGCGCCGCATGGACCTCGTCGACAAAGCCCGCCAGAGCGGCGGCCAGGTGATCGTGCCCACCGGCGGCCTGCTGGGCTTCGACGCCGTGCGCGCCATCGCCGAGGGCAAGATCACGCGCGTCACCATGATCACGCGCAAGCCGCCCAACGGGCTCGACGGCGCGCCCTATCTCGTCGAGCGCGGGATTTCGCTCAAGGGCCTCAACGAACCCAAGCTGGTCTTCAAGGGCAACGCCACCGAGGGCGCCAAGGGCTTCCCGGCCAACGTCAACGTCGCCGCCGCGCTGGGTCTCGCCGGCATCGGGCCGGACAATACGACCCTGGAGATCTGGGCCGATCCCACCGTCGAACGCAACACCCACACCATCGAGGTCGAAGGCGACAGCGCGCGGCTGACGATGAAGATCGAGAACGTGCCGAGCCTGGAGAACCCGAGGACCGGCAAGATTGTGGCGCCCAGCGTCATCGCCTGCCTGCGCGGCATGACCGCGCCGCTGCGCGTGGGGACATGATTCAGGAGCGTCGGCGCTGCCCCGACTTCTTCCAGGGCTGCGTGATCAACACCACGAGCACCGTGACCAGCAGCGGAAGGATCGCGACGGCGAGTCCCAATACCATGAGGAGTTCGGGCAACTCGCCCGTCATCCCGCGCGCTTTGAGCAGCCATCCGACACCGCTCGCCGCCAGGCACGCGAGAAACAGGCCGACACCCCAGCCGATGACCAGTCCCGGCCGGCGATAGGCAAGGCCCGGCCTGAACTGGGGAACGGCAGACTTGAAATGGTGGAAGACGCGCACGCCTGCTTCCCGCGCAGAGGGCGGCACCGGCACGCGCAGGCTGAACCGCTTGGCCCCGCCATACCGGCCCCCTGGATAGAGGAGCGCGAACTCCAGGCATTCGGGGTCGGCCGGCGCGGGCAGCCATCCGACCCCGCGCAGCTCGGGCAGGCCGCGAAATCTCAACGTGTGATACGAGCCGTCCACGATGAGCTGCGTGCGGCCAACGATCACGTCGACGCCCTCCTTCGGTGTGGACTCCCGGATCCCCAATTCGTTCGCCAGCGCCGGATGCTGCGCGGCGCGGCTTGCGTCGAAGGCGCGGAAGCGATCCCATTCATCCGGCGTGACGTGCCAGCGGGCAATCACGCCGCGGCCGGACATCAGCCGGTCGTGGCCGATCGCGGCAAACACCGACATGAGGCCACCGACCAGGCTGAACATCACGAAGGCGCCGCCGATCGACGCGATCAATATGCTCGGCAGCTCGCCGATCCAGTCGGAACTGAAAGCAGCCGCCAGCGCGACACTGCCTCCGCCGAGACCAACGGCCAGCCATTGACCAAGCTTGCGGCGTGGATTGCGCATGAGGCAGAGGCCAGCGGGACGCTGGCGCTCTGACTAGCGCCGCAACTCCTTCATCGCGCCCTCGATCCCACCGAGCGTCAGCGGGAACATCCGGTCGCCCATCAGCTGCTTCAGCAGCTGGATCGACGGCGTGTACTGCCAGTGGCGTTCGGGCACCGGGTTGAGCCACACCGCGCTGGAATAGGTGTCGGTGAAGCGCTGCATCCAGACCTGGCCGGCTTCCTCGTTCCAGTGCTCGACCGAGCCGCCGGGATAGACGATCTCGTAGGGGCTCATCGAGCCGTCGCCGACGAAGATCACCTTGTAGTCCGACGGATAGGTGTGCAGCACCTGCGAGGTCGGCGTCGTGTCGGTGTGGCGCCGGCGGTTGTCCTTCCACAGCTTCTCGTACAGGCAGGTGTGGAAATAGAAGAACTCGAGGTGCTTGAACTCGGTGCGCGCCGCCGAGAACAGCTCCTCGCAGACGCGGATGTGGGCGTCCATCGAGCCGCCGATGTCGAACAGCTCCAGCACCTTGATCTTGTTCTTGCGCTCCGGGACCATCTTGATGTCGAGCCAGCCGGCGTTGCGCGCGGTGCTGCGGATCGTGTCGTCGAGGTCGAGCTCGGTCTCCAGGCCCTCGCGGGTGAACTTGCGCAGGCGGCGCAGCGCGATCTTGATGTTGCGCGTGCCCAGCTCGACGGTGTCGTCGAGGTTCTTGTACTCGCGCTTGTCCCAGACCTTCACCGCGCGGCCCTCGCGGTGCTTGTCCTGGCCGATGCGCACGCCCTCGGGATTGAAGCCGTAGGCGCCGAACGGCGAAGTGCCGGCGGTGCCGATCCACTTGCTGCCGCCCTGGTGGCGCTTCTGCTGCTCCTCGAGACGCTTCTTCAGCGTCTCCATCAGCTTCTCCCAGCCGCCCAGCGCCTCGATCTGCTGCTTCTCCTCCTCGGTCAGCAGCTTCTCGGCCAGCTTGCGCAGCCACTCCTCCGGGATCTCCGCCGTGGCGGCGTCGGCGGCCTTCTCGAGGCCCTTGAAGACGTGGCCGAAGACGCGGTCGAACTTGTCGATGTTGCGCTCGTCCTTCACCATGATCGAGCGGCTGAGATAGTAGAAATCGTCGACGCTGTAGTCGGCGAGATGGGCGTCCATCGCCTCGAGCAGCGCCAGGTACTCCTTGATGGAGACCGGCACCTTGGCGTTCTTCAGCTCGAGAAAGAAGTTGGTGAACATCGCCGGCCTCCGCCGTCTTAACCGCTACCTGTCATGTCGAGCGCAGCGAGACATCCAGATCCTTCGCTGCGCTCAGGATGACGGGAAATCAGGTCTTCTCGCGCCGCGCCATGAAGGCGAGCCGTTCGAAGAGGTGCACGTCCTGCTCGTTCTTCAGGAGCGCGCCGTGCAGCGGCGGGATCAGCTTGGAGCTGTCCTTGCTGCGCAGCGCGTCGGGCGGGATGTCCTCGACCATCAGGAGCTTCAGCCAGTCGAGCAGCTCCGAGGTCGAGGGCTTCTTCTTCAGCCCGGGCACGTCGCGGATGTCGTAGAACACCGTCATCGCCTCGCGCACCAGGTTGCGCTGGATGTCGGGGAAGTGGACGTTGATGATCTCCTGCATCGTCTCCCGGTCGGGGAAGCGGATGTAGTGGAAGAAGCAGCGGCGCAGGAAGGCGTCGGGTAGCTCCTTCTCGTTGTTCGAGGTGATCATCACGATCGGCCGCTGGTGCGCCTTGATCGTCTCCTGCAGCTCGTAGACGAAGAACTCCATGCGATCGAGTTCCTGCAGCAGGTCGTTGGGGAACTCGATGTCGGCCTTGTCGATCTCGTCGATCAGCAGCACCGGCCGCGACGTGCCGGTGAAGGCCTCCCACAGCTTGCCGCGCTTGATGTAGTTGCGGATATCCTTGACCCGCTCGTCGCCGAGCTGGGAGTCGCGCAGACGGGTGACCGCGTCGTACTCGTACAGGCCCTGCTGCGCCTTGGTGGTCGACTTGATGTGCCACTCGATCAGCGGCGCGTTCAGGGCCTTGGAGACCTCGTGCGCCAGCACGGTCTTGCCGGTGCCCGGCTCGCCCTTGATCAGCAGCGGCCGCTGCAGCGCGATGGCCGCGTTGACCGCGACCCGCAGATCGTCGCTGGCGACGTAATTGTCGGTACCCGTGAACTTCATGTCAGGTCTTTCCGGATTTCGTCATTTGTTCCCATCGTTCACGTTAAACGGGGGCTGTCGCACTGACAAGGCAACCCGCCGCCACGCCAGCCCTGCGGCCCGCGCGCATGCGCCGCTGTGCGGAACGGTCTTTGTCCTACCTTCCCCCTCCGGGGGAAGATGAGATCCTATCCGTTGGCCTTCAGTACCTCGCCGGCGAGGTAGAGCGAGCCGCAGATCAGGACGCGGAAGGGGCCGTGCTCGCTGGCCAGCAGGTCCTCGACGGCCGAGGCCACATCATCGGCCGGCAGGCAGCGCAGGCCGACCTCGTCCGCCTTGGCACAGGCCTCGCGCGGCGTGAAGGCGGCATGGCCGAGGATGGGTACGGCGCGCGCCGAGACGGCATGGCGCGCCAGCGGCCGCAGGAAGCCGGAGGCGTCCTTGGTGGTCATCATGCCGAAAACGAGGTGCAGCGGCAGCGCCCCCGGCTCGGCCGCCCAGGCGCGCGCCTGCGCGCCCAGCACCAGCCCGCAATCCTCGTTGTGGCCGCCGTCGAGCCAGACCTCGCCGCCCGGCGGCATCGACTCGGGCAAGGGCCCGCGCAGCAGGCGCTGCAGGCGCGCCGGCCATTCCACGGTCGACAGGCCGCGCCGCACGGCGTCGTCGCCGATGGCCATGCCGCGCGCGCGCAGGCGTTCGACGCAGGCGATCGCGGTGCCAGCGTTGTCGAACTGGTGCGTGCCGGCGAGGCTGGGCGCCGGCAGGTCAAGCGACAGCTGCGCGCTCTCGTAGCGGAAGCCGTCGCCCTTCGGCGTTACCTGCCATTCGCGGCCCATGCGGAAGAGCGGCGCGCCCAGCGCCTCGGCCGTCCGCTCGATCACCCGCGCCGGCGCCTCGCGCTGGCGGCCCACGACCACCGGCGCGCCCGCCTTGATGATGCCGGCCTTCTCGCCGGCGATCTTCTCCAGGGTGTCGCCGAGGAAGCCGGTGTGGTCGATGCCGATGGGCGTGATCGCGCTGAGCGCCGGCTGGTCGACGACGTTGGTGGCGTCGAAGCGGCCGCCGAGGCCGACCTCCAGCACCAGCAGCTCGGCCGGTATCGCGGCGAAGACATCGAGCGCCGCGGCGGTGACGATCTCGAAGAAGGTGATCGGGTCCTCGCCATTGGCTGCCTCGCAGGCCTCGATCGCCGCTTCAAACGTGTCGTCGTCGATGATCGTGCCGGCCAGGCGGATGCGCTCGTTGAAGCGCACGAGATGCGGCGAGGTGTAGACGTGGACGCGATAGCCCGCCGCCTCGGCCATGGCCCGCACATAGGCGCACAGCGAGCCCTTGCCGTTGGTGCCGGCGACATGCACGACCGGCGGCAGCCGCTTCTCGGGATTGCCCATGCGGTCGAGCAGGCGCTTGAGCCGCGAGAAGTCGAGGTCGATGACGCGCGGATGGCGCGCCATCAGGCGTTCGACGAGCGCGTCCGTCGACACGGGGGTACTCTCTTCAGGCGGCTTCGCTGGCGGCGGCCGGCTGCTTCATCAGGATCGACAGGATGCGTGCGAGCGTCGCGCGCAGCTCGTGGCGATGGACCACGAGGTCGACCATGCCGTGGTCGTACTGGTACTCGGCGCGCTGGAAGCCGGGCGGAAGCGTCTCGCGGATCGTATCCTGGATCACGCGCTGGCCGGAGAAGCCGATCAGCGAGCCCGGCTCGGCGATGTGGATGTCGCCCAGCATGGCGAGCGAGGCGGTGACGCCGCCGGTGGTCGGGTCGGTCAGCACGACGATGTAGGGCAGGCCGGCTTCCTTGACCTCGCGCACGGCGATGGTGGTGCGCGGCATCTGCATCAGCGAGAGGATGCCCTCCTGCATGCGCGCGCCGCCCGAGGCCGAGAACAGGATCAGCGGTGCCTTCTTCTCGACGGCGATGCGGGCCGCGGTCACCACGCCCTCGCCCACCGCCATGCCCATCGAGCCGCCCATGAAGCCGAAATCGAAGATCGCCACGACGGCGGGCTGCCCTTCCAGCGCGCCGCTGGCGACGACGATGCCGTCGCCGCCCGGGCCGGCCTGCGACTGGGCCTCCTTCAGGCGGTCGACATAGCGCTTCTGGTCGCGGAACTTCAGCGGATCGACGATCGGCTTGGGCACCGCGTGGGTCTCGTACTTGCCGCCATCGAACAGGTGCGGCAGGCGCTGCAGCGGCCGCACGCGCAGATGGTGGTTGCAGTGGTTGCAGACCTGCTGGTTGGCCTCGAGGTCGCGGTGGAACAGCATCTGTTCGCACGCCGGACACTTCAGCCACAGATTCTCCGGCGCTTCCTTGCGCGCCACGAGCGCCTTGAGCTTGGGCCGAATGAAGTTGGTCAGCCAGTTCATGCCCGCCCTATGCCACGTTCAGCCTGTCAACGCCACAGCCCGGCAAAAGGTCGCACCAGCTCGCCCGGTGTCTTGACCGCGCAGAACTTTCGCCGTGCCTGATAGTCTGCACAGAGCTTCTCCGCCACGCCCGGCTCCAGGTCGGCGATGATGGTGGCGAAGCGCCGCGATTTGTTGGCGTAGACGTCGAGGATCCACTCGCGGCCGATCCAGGTCTGCTTGAGCTCGACCAGGCGCGCCTGCGCCTGGATATGCGCCACGCGCGCCTGCTGCAGGTTGAGGAAGGTGCCGACCCAGGCGCCGTTGCCGGGATAGTCGTAGCGGTAGGGCGTGCAGTCGTTGGCGTCGAGCACGGTGGGCGCGTGACCGCCGCTGCTTGCCGGCAGCTGGAACAGCTTGCGGCCTGATCCGGCGCTCTTCTTGGCATAGGCCTCGTCGAACAGCCTGACCATCGCCTCGTCGCGCAGGTCGGAGCGGCGGAAGCCCAGCGCGACGCCGACCAGCCGCCGCCCGTTGCGCATCGCCGATCCGACCAGGTTGAAGCCCGACGAGCACAGGAAGCCGGTCTTCAGGCCGTCGGCGCCGGGATACTTCTCGATCAAGCGCACCGAGCGCGTGATGCGCGCGCCGCGGATCATCACGTCGGGCTCGCTGAAATAGTGATAGCGGTCCGGGAAGTCGCGCATCAGCGCGATCGCCAGGGTCGCCATGTCGCGCGCCGTGGTCACCTGCGCCGGGTCCTTCCAGCCGCTGGCGTTGCGGAAGTTGGAGCCGGTCATGCCCAGCCGCTTCGCCGTGGCGTTCATGCGCTGGGCGAAGGCCGGCTCCGAGCCGGAGAGGCGCTCGCCGACCGCCACGGCGACGTCGTTGGCCGAGCGCAGGATCAACGCCAGGATGGCCTGTTCGATGCTGATGGTGGCGCCCACCGGCAGCACCAGCTTGGAAGGCTGCTGGTTGTAGGCGTAGGTCGAGAAGGCGAGCTGGTCGGTGAGCTGGATCTTGCCGGCCTTGAGATCCTCGAACAGCAGGTACAGCGTCATCAGCTTGGTCAGCGACGCCGGATACCAGGGCGCGCTGGCGTCGCGCTGGTGCAGCACCTCGCCGCTCTGCGCGTCGACCACCAGCGAAGGCCCGGCCTGCACCGGCCCTGTCGGCGAGGGCAGGAAGCCGCTTTGCGCGCCGGCCGGCGTGCCCAGCAGAGCCAGAACAAGAACGGTCGTGACGGCGAGGAGGTGGCGCAACGCGGCAACGGACATGGCGTGAAGTCTAGCGCAAGCGCGCGGCCTTGGCATGGCCGCGATGGCGGCTTATGTGATGGTCATGATCAAGGTCGCCGTCTGTCCGGTCACGCCGTTCCAGCAGAACTGCTCCCTCGTCTGGTGCGAGGAAACCGGGCAGGGCGCGCTGGTCGATCCCGGCGGCGATGTCGAGCGGCTGAAGGACGCGGTCGCGCAGACCGGCATGACCGTCGCCAAGGTCATGTTGACGCACGGCCATGTCGATCACGCCTCGGCCGCCGGCGCGATCGCCGAGCATTACGGCGTGCGGATCGAAGGGCCGCACGAGGGCGACCGCTATCTCATCGAGGGCCTGCCCGACTCCAACCGCAAGTACGGCTTCACCGTGCCCGAGCCCTTCCTGCCGCATCGCTGGCTCGAGGACGGCGATACGGTCGAGCTCGGCAAGCTCGCCTTCGACGTCGTGCACTGCCCGGGCCACACGCCGGGCCATGTCGTGTTCGTCAACCGGCACGAGAAGGCGCGCATCGCCTTCGTCGGCGACGTGCTGTTCCGCGGCTCGGTGGGCCGCACCGACTTTCCGAAGGGCGACCAGGCGCAGCTTTTCCATTCCATTCGCAAGAAGCTGTTCCCGCTGGGCGACGACATCGGCTTCGTGCCCGGCCACGGCCAGACCTCGACCTTCGGCTGGGAACGCAAGACCAACCCCTTCGTCTGCGACATGCTGTTCGAGGACGAGGCGTAGGCGTGCCGCGCTTCGTCGCCGAGCTGGCGCCGGCAGCACCGCTGGCGTTGCAGGCGCCGCCGCTCGACCGCGTCGACTGCAACACATCGGTCCACGTGCATGCCGGTCGCACCTACGCCTTCGTCTCGTTCCACGTGCCGATCGGCCACGCCTACCGCCGCATCGGTCCGGCCGGCAGCAGCACGGGCGATGTGGGTATCGCCGCACTGGGCGCGCCGCAGGCCGTGCGCCTGCTCAACGATCCGGACCCCACCGTCGGCAAGTGGATCGAGTCGACCTGGCGCGCGCCCGACGGCCGGCTCTACGGCTGGTACCATGCCGAGGAACGCATCGAGAGCAAGACCGCGCCGTTCGTGCCGCATATCGGAGCGCTGCGTTCCGATGACGACGGGCTGAGCTGGCGCGTGCTGGGCGAGGTGCTGCGGGCGCCGACCGGCCAGGTCAATCCGCAATCCGGCAACGGGTTCATGGCCGGCGGATACGGCGACTTCAGCGTCGTGCCCGACCGCGATGGCCGCTATCTTCACCTGCTGTTCAGCAGCTACGTGGCCGACCAGACCGCGCAGGGCATCTGTGCCGCGCGCTGTCCGATGGCGCTGCGCGACACGCCGCGCTTCGAGGTGTGGAGCGGCGGCACCTGGCGACCGGCGGGCGACGCGTTGCCCACGCCGCTGTGGCCGGTGGTGCGCAGCTGGCATGAGGCGCACCCCGACGCCTTCTGGGGGCCGTCGGTCCACTTCAACCGCGATCTCGGCGTCCATGTCATGCTGCTCAGCCACACCGCGGGGCCGTATTCGGGATTCCATTCGGCGGCCAACGCCGTCTCGTTCAACGCCACGCTCGACGATCCGGCTGCGTGGAGCGCGCCGTTGCGCATCGTCGAAGGCGGTGGCTGGTATCCGCAGGTCGTCGGCCTGGGCGCGACGGACGGCGACACGCTGGCGGGCGCCGAGGCCCGCCTCTTCATCAGCGGCCTGTCGGCCTGGCACATCCGCTTCCGCCAGGCCCGAGACGCGGCCGACGTACCGACGCCGACGAAGCTGCCGCGCCCCGACATGATCGCGCTGGGCGAATCGCTCGGCGCCAAGGGCGCCTGACTGTCGACAGGTGCAATCAGCGCGCATCGCGCTCGTCTGTGACTTGCTGTCCGGAAACGGCGCGCGGCGCTATGCGACCAGCGGCTCTCCGCCGGCGATCTCGATCGCCGCCTGCAGCAATGCAAATCGAGGACGATCTCGTACCTCGAGACGCCGCTCCGCTTTTGAGGCAATGAGCACGGGCGTCTCGTCGGCGTGGTAGATCTCGACCGCGTCGCATATCGACGTGTAAGCCGGCAACAGTTGCAGACCCGCTGCATGCCGACGATGAACGACGTCATCCGGAATGTTGTGGCCGCCCTTGATCACCCGCAGCTTCACGCGGAACTGACAGAGCGAGGCTGATGAAACGAACAGGAAGTAGAGCCGGCTCACAAAGCCAGCTTCAACGGCATCGCGAATGGCACCCGCCAGGGTTCGGGTCGCAAGCGTGGTTTCAACGACGAAGCTTTGCCTGGCTCGCAGAAGTTGCCGACGACGTTCCAGCAGGGCTCTGGCGGCAGCGAAGGCGGCCGACTCGACATTGTCGGGCGCAAGCTCGCGCGCCGTCTCGTCGGCATTGAGGAACAGGCCGGCGTCGATGCGATCACGCAATTGCGCGTAGGCAAATGTCGTCTTGCCGGCGCCGTTAGGCCCGGCCAGAATCAGCAGTTCCGGCGCAGCCATGGACAGTCGCGCGACGCAGCTTCATGGGAGGCTTTGCACGTTCGACGGCAACGCGACGTCCGTCCGGATAAATGGCGTAAACCCAGCCATCCCGCGCCTGGAACACGGGCAAGCCCAGCGCATGGGTCTCTTTGACCGTCTTCTCGACAGCTTCCTGGAAGCCCTTCTCGGCAGTGGGCTGGTCAGCCATTCATGCTCTCGCGATCCACACCATCAAAGTGGGCGCTGTCGGGACATTTGGCAAGAACTCGCGACCGGCGTTTACCTGCGCCGTGCGCCGCGCACGCCCTCGGCCAGCGCGCGGATGTAGGAGAAGACGCCCGGCAGCAGGTCCGCCTTCGGCGCGCCCTTCTCATCGAGGCCGGCCTTCACGCGCTCGACGATCGCCGTGCCGACGACCGCGGCGTCGGCGACGCGGGCCACGGCGGCGGCCTGGTCCGGCGTGCGGATGCCGAAGCCGACGCCGATCGGCAGCTGGGTCTGGGTGCGCAGGCGGGCGACGTGGCCCTGGATCACATCGGCGGTCGAGGACTTGGTGCCGGTGATGCCCAGCACCGAGACGAAGTAGACGAAGCCCGAGGCGAACTCGAGGATCGCCGGCAGGCGCTTGGCGTCGGTGGTCGGCGCCGTCAGCAGCACGGTGTCGAGGCCGTTGGCGACGGCGTGCGGCTTGAGCCTGTCGGCCTCCTCGGGCGGCAGGTCGACCATGATGAAGCCGTCGACGCCGGCCGCCGCCGCGTCGGCGCAGAACTTCGCCTCGCCGCGCTGGTAGATCATGTTGTAGTAGCCCATCAGCAGGATGGGGGTTTCCTCGTCGCGCGTTTCCGCGCGAAATCGCCTGACCATCGCGAAGGTGCGGTCCATCGAGATGCCGGCCTTCAGCGCGCGCTGGCCCGCCGCCTGGATCGAGGGACCGTCGGCCATCGGATCGGTGAACGGCATGCCGAACTCGATCAGGTCGGCGCCGGCCTTGGGCAGGCCCTTGAGGATCTCGTACGACACATCGAGGTTGGGATCGCCGGCCGTGACATAGGTGATCAGGCCGGCGCGGCCCTCAGCCTTCAGCTTGGCGAAGCGCCTGGCGATGCGGCTCACAGCTTGACTCCCAAACGCTCGGCGACGGCGAACACGTCCTTGTCGCCGCGGCCGCACAAATTCATCACCAGCAAATTGTCCTTCGGCAGGCCCGGCGCGAGCTTCAGCACGTGCGCCAGCGCATGCGCCGGCTCGAGCGCGGGGATGATGCCCTCGACGCGGCTGAGCTTCTGGAACGCCGCCAGCGCCTCGTCGTCGGTCGCCGAGACGTACTCGACGCGCCCGACATCCTTCAGCCAGGCGTGCTCGGGGCCGATGCCGGGATAGTCGAGGCCGGCCGAGATCGAATGCGCCTCGGTGATCTGCCCGTCGCTGTCCTGCAGCAGGTAGGTGAGGTTGCCGTGCAGCACGCCCGGCCGCCCGCCAGTGAGCGAGGCGGCATGCTCGCCGGTGTGCACGCCCTTGCCGCCGGCCTCGACGCCGATGATGCGGATGTCCTTGTCGTCGAGGAACGGGTGGAACAGGCCCATGGCGTTGCTGCCGCCGCCGATGCAGGCGACCAGCGTGTCGGGCAGGCGGCCTTCGGCTTCCATCATCTGCTCGCGCGTTTCCCTGCCGATCACCGACTGGAAGTCGCGCACCATCGCCGGATAGGGATGCGGGCCGGCCACCGTGCCGATGCAGTAGAACGTGGTCTCGACCGTGGCGACCCAATCGCGCAGCGCCTCGTTCATCGCGTCCTTGAGCGTCGCCGAACCCGCGGTGACGGGCCGGACCTCGGCGCCGAGCATCTTCATGCGGAACACGTTGGGCGCCTGGCGCGCGACGTCGACCGAGCCCATGAAGACGACGCAGGGGATGTTGAACAGCGCGCAGGCGGTGGCGGTGGCGACACCGTGCTGGCCTGCGCCGGTCTCGGCGATCACCCGCGTCTTGCCCATGCGCTTGGCCAACAGCACCTGGCCCAGCACGTTGTTGATCTTGTGCGAGCCGGTGTGGTTGAGCTCGTCGCGCTTGAAGTAGATCTTGGCGCCGCCCAGCTCGGCGGTCAGCCGCTCGGCGTGGTAGAGCGGGCTAGGCCGCCCGGCATAGTGGGTGTTGAGCTTCTCCAGCTCCGCCTTGAAAGCCGGATCGGCCTTGGCCGCCTCATAGGCCTTCTCGAGCTCTAGGATCAGCGGCATCAGCGTCTCGGCGACGTAGCGGCCGCCGAAGATGCCGAAATGGCCGCGCTCGTCCGGGCCGGCCCGATAGCTGTTCAACGCATTCATGGATTTGTCTCTCCGCCGCGCGGCGCTGTAGCAGGCGCCCTCCCGGGCGTCAAAGCCGTGCCATCCTGCCATGACATTGTCGCGAATGCGTCGCAATTGCCTTGAATTTTCATCAGTGATAGACAACGCCATAGCCAGCCGGCCCCCGAAGGGCAGCCAGCCGCAATCGCGTCGCGCCCAAGGCGCATCTTCGGGGGAATGTCATGCGCCATCTGTCCGGCCGGGTGATCCGCGCCACCACGTTCTCGCTCGCCGCCGCCTTTGCCGGTGGTGCCCTGGCCCCATCCGCCCTGGCGCAGCAGACCCAGACGGCCCCGGTGGCGCAGTTGCCGCCCACCCTTCTCGATCCGGTATCGGTCGACGCCACGCGCACGACGCGGCCGGTGTCGCAGGTGCCGGGCTCGGTCTCGGTGGTCGAAGGCGAGCAGATCCAGCGCCAGCAGCCCAACACCTACGGCGACCTGATCCGCAGCTTGCCCGGCGTCGAGCTCAGCGGCGGCCCGCGCACCACGGGCATGCAGCCCAATATCCGCGGCCTGGAAGGCGAGCGGGTGCAGATCCGCATCGACGGCGCGCGCCAGGATTTCCAGAACGAGCACAAGGGTCGCGTGTTCATCGATCCCGACATGCTCAAGCGCGTCGAGATCGTGCGCGGTCCGCAATCGACCTTCTACGGCAGCGGCGCCGTCGCCGGCCTGCTGAGCTTCACGACCAAGGACGCCGCCGACTTCCTGCGGCCCGGGCAGAGCTGGGGCTTCCGCGTCAAGGCCGGCTACCAGAGCGCGCCGGACATGGGCATGACCTCGCTCACCGGCTTCGCCCGCGCCGGGATGTTCGACATCGTCGCCTCCGGTCTCTACCGCAACAGCTCCGACCTGCGTCAGGGCGGCGGCACCATCCTGCCGTACTCGGCGCTCGACGTGATGAGCGGCCTGATCAAGGTCGGCGCGCAGGTCGCGCCGGACGCCCGGCTGACCTTCTCCTGGCTCGGCCACCGCGACACCGGCTACAGCACGACGACGCCGAACACCTCCTCGACCACTTCGCCGGCCGACCGCTCCGACCTGCAGCACACCTTCGCCGCCAATTTCAGCTACAACCCGGCGAAGAATCCGTGGTTCGACTTCAAGGGCACGATCTACCACACGCGGCTCGACGTGCATGAGCGGCGCTTCAGCGACAGCCGCGTCGACGGATCGTTCTTCCGCACCACCGGCATCGACCTCGCCAATTCCAACAATTTCGCCGTCACCGACTGGATGGGCGTGCGACTGACCTACGGCGTCGACGGCTACCTGCAGTACGTCACCGGCACGCGCAACGGCCAGCCGCGCACGCAGTACCCCAACGCGCAGGGCAACGCCTTCGGCTTCTACGCCCAGAGCGAGCTGAAGTTCTTCGACATCGTCACGGTCACGCCCGGCGGCCGCTTCGACCACTTCTCGCGCCGGCCCGACAATTCCGCGCTGGGCCCGGATCTCGACGCCAGCCATTTCTCGCCGCGCATCTCGGTCAGCGTCGCGCCGACGAAGTGGCTCACCCTTTACGGTCTCTACGCCGAGGCCTTCCGCGCGCCGGCGCTCAACGAGCTCTACGTCTCGGGCTCGCACTTTCCCGGCAATCTGTTCATCCCCAATCCCAATCTGCGCCCGGAGACCGCGCGCAACCGCGAGGTCGGCGTCAACTTCAAGTTCGACGACCTGATCACCAGGAACGATCGCCTGCGCGCGCGCGTCGTGTACTTCAACACCAACTATCACGACTTCATCGACGAGATCGTCACCGCGACGACCAGCACCAGCGTCAACCGCACCACCGCCAACATCAGCGGCTTCGAGGCCGAGATCTCCTACACCGGCTTCGGCTTCTTCGGCAGCATCGCCGCCAGCCGCATCCGCGGCGATGCGACCTCGCCGATCAACCAGCCGCTGTCGTCGATCCCCGGCGACAAGCTGGTGCTGACTGCCGGCTATACCTACGAGCCCTGGGGGCTCACCTTCG
The DNA here is from genome assembly GCA_050183765.1 of Reyranellaceae bacterium. Classification (GTDB taxonomy): domain Bacteria; phylum Pseudomonadota; class Alphaproteobacteria; order Reyranellales; family Reyranellaceae; genus JAFAZJ01. The sequence continues at coordinate 72,015 of JBFXAZ010000004.1, forward strand.
GCGGCCGCGCCAAGTTCATCGCCGACCAGTTCCGCGTACCGAGCGGCACGACGGCGACGCCGGGCTATTCGCTGTTCGACCTGTTCGCCAGCTGGGAGCCGCAGACCGGTCCGCTCGCCGGCGTGCGCATGGACTTCGGCGTCGACAACATCACCGACCGCCGCTACCGCGACCATCTCTCGGCGGTCGCCGACTACGGCCGCAATTTCAAGTTCACCACCGCCTTCCAGTTCTGACGCGGCGCTTGACTCCAGCCGATGTAAATGCGAATGATTCGCAAATGCATGAGCGAACCATTCCTCCTTCGGCTGGTCCTCGCCCCGAGCGCCAGGCCTTCGACCGGGTCGCCGCCGCGGTGACCCAGACCCTGCCACGCCGCGCCAACAGCCGTGACCTCCTGGGCGAGGGCAAGCTGCTGGTGATCGATCACGACGGCGCGGAGTACTTGCTGCGGGTGACCGCCAACGGCCGGCTCCTGCTGACCAAGTGACCCGCCGCCTCATATCACCGACATCGACATAGAGGGGACCATGCAGGGGACCACGGATCTTGCCGGGCGCTACGCAGCCTACAAGGCGGCCAATCCAACCGTTCGCATCCGCGACGCGGCCGCCGCCATCGGCGCGACCGAGGCCGAGCTGGTCGCGCTCGGCATCGGCCGCACGGCCACGCGCCTGCGCACGCCGCTGCGCGAGATCATCGGCGAGGCGCCCAAGCTGGGCCGCGTGATGTGCCTCACGCGCAACGACAACGTCGTGCACGAGCGCAAGGGCCGCTTCGAGGACGTGCGCGTGCAGCCGCCGCACGGCCTGGTGCTGGGGCCGGATATCGACCTGCGCATCTTCTTCTCGCGCTGGCACGCGGGCTTCGCGCTCGCCGAGCCGACCGAGCAGGGCGAGCGCCTCAGCCTGCAGTTCTTCGATCGCGACGGCACCGCGGTCTTCAAGATCTACGCCACCGACGGCACCGATCGCGCCGCCTGGGCGGCGCTGGTCGAGAAGACGCGCGCGCCTGACCAGTACGAGTCGATGGCGATCACGCCCTATCCGGCGGACGAGGCCGATCGTCCCGACGCCGACATCGCGCTCGACGCGCTGCGCGCCGACTGGCGCGGGCTGCGCGACACGCACGACTTCTTCCCGATGCTGAGGAAGCACAAGGTTGGCCGCGTGCAGGCGTTGCGTCTCGTGGGCGAGGAGTTCGTGCGGAAGCTGCCGAGCACGTCGGCCCGCGCGATCCTCGAGAGCGTCGCCGCCGCGGCCACACCGATCATGATCTTCGTCGGCAGCCCCGGCTGCATCCAGATCCACAGCGGCCCAGTGAAGCGGCTGATGAGCACCGGTCCGTGGTTCAACGTGCTCGATCCCGACTTCAACCTGCATCTGCGCGAGACCGCGGTCGCGTCGGTCTTCCATGTGCGCAAGCCGACCGAGGACGGCGACGTCAACTCGATCGAGCTGTACGACGCACAGGGCCGCCAGATGGCGCTGGTCTTCGGCGCCCGCAAGCCGGGCACGCCGGAGCTGCCGGCATGGCGCGAGGCGATCGCCGGACTCAGCCGCCCCGTCGCGGCCTGAGATGGCTCGCCCGATCCTGCTGCCGCGTCGCCGCGCGCTGATCGCGGCATCAGGCGCGCCGCTGCTGCTGACGGCACGCGGCGCGTTTGCCGGCGTGCGCGTGCGCGATGCGCGCGGCCAGGAGATCGAGATCCGGGACGCCTCGCGCATCGTCGCCGTGGGCGGCTCGGTCACCGAAGTGATCTACGCGTTGGGTGGCGAGAAGAGCCTCGTCGCCACGGACAGCACCAGCCTGTTCCCCGTAGCGGCGCGGAAGACGCCCAAGGTCGGCTACATGCGCACGCTCTCGGCCGAGGGCGTGCTGTCGCTACGGCCGAGCCTGGTGATCACAACCACCGCGGCCGGACCGGAATCCGCGCTGCGCCAGATCGCCGATGCCGGCGTCGCCGTGCTCGTCCTGAGCGACGACTACAGCTTCGACGCCGTCGTCGCGAAGATCGAGGGCATCGGCCGCGCGCTGGGCCTGGCGCAGGCTGCCACCGACCTTGCGAGGAAAGTGCGTGCCGACATGGCCGATGTCGCGGCGCGCGTCGCTCAATCGAAGACGAAGCCGCGCGCGCTGTCCTTCCTGACCTTCGGCCAGGGCGGCGCGCCGCAGGCGGCGGGCCGTATGACCGCGGCCGACGGCATCATCCGCCTGGCCGGCGGCGTGAACGTCTTCGACGCCTGGACGGGCTACAAGCCGATGACGCCGGAGGCCACCGTCGCGGCTGCGCCGGAGGTGATCATGGTCGGCACGCAGACCATCGAGGCGATCGGCGGCGTCGACAAGATCCTGGCCGATCCGGCGCTGGCGCTGACGCCGGCGGCGAAGAACCGGCGCGTCGCCTCGGCCGACGCGCTGCTGCTGCTGGGCTTCGGCCCGCGTACTCCTGAAGCCGTGCGCATCGTCGCGCGCGTCTTCCATCCCGACGTCGAGTTCCCAGCCGCACGATGAGCGATCTCACCATGCCGGCCGCCGCCGCGGTGCCACGCCGCGTGAAGCGGCCGATGGCGCTCACCGCCTTCGCCATCGCCCTGATGCTGGCCTTCCTCTGCGCCGTCGGCTTCGGCTCGGTGCGCATCCTGCCCGACGACATGCTGTCCATCGTGCTGCGCACGCTGGGCATCCCGGCCGACATCGACCCGCGTCTCGAGGCGGTGTTCCTCGCCATCCGCCTGCCGCGCGCGGTGCTGGCGCTGGTGGTCGGCGCCGGGCTCGGCATCGCCGGCGCCTCGATGCAGGGCCTGTTCCGCAATCCGCTGGCCGATCCCGGCCTGATCGGCGTCTCGGCCGGCGCGGCGCTCGCCGCCGTGGCGGTGATCGTGCTCGGCGGCTCGGTGCTGCATCTGATCACGCCGGCCCAACGGCCCTGGCTGCTGCCCGCGGCGGCCTTCATCGGTGGACTGGCCGCGACGGCGGTCGTCTATCGCATGGGCACGCGCAGCGGCATCACCTCGGTCGCCACCATGCTGCTGGCCGGCATCGCCGTGAACGCGCTCGCCGCCGCCGGCATCGGCTTCCTCACCTACATCGCCGACGAGAACCAGCTGCGCCTGCTGCTGTTCTGGACCATGGGCAGCCTCGGCTCGGCGAGCTGGGGGGTGATCCTGCCGGCGCTGCCGCTGGTGGTGATCCCCGCCCTGCTGCTGCTGCGCCACCATCGCGCGCTCGACGCGATGGCTCTGGGCGAGCGCGAGGCGACGCATCTGGGCATCGAGGTCGAAGGCGTGAAGAAGCGCATCGTCGTGCTGGTGGCGCTGTGCGTCGGCGGCGCCGTGTCGGTGAGCGGCGTGATCGGCTTCGTCGGCCTCGTCGTGCCGCATATCGTGCGCCTGATCGGCGGGCCGCGCCATGCGCTGGTGCTGCCGGGCGCGGCGATGCTGGGCGGCGCGCTGATGCTGTCGGCGGACCTCGTCGCGCGGCTGATCATGGCGCCGGCCGAGATGCCCGTCGGCATCGTCATGGCCGCGCTGGGCGCGCCGGCGTTCCTCACGATCATGGCGCGGCGCCATGCCGCGACGGCGCTATGACGCTGGCCGTCCACGATCTCGGCCATCGCATCGGCCGCGCGACCATCCTCGAGGACATCTCGATCGAGGTGCGGCCGGGCGAGATGCTGGGCCTGCTCGGGCCCAATGGTGCCGGCAAGTCCACGCTGCTGGGCGCGCTGGCCGGCGACTTCAGGCCGACCGCCGGACACGCATCGCTCGACGGCCGCGATCTGGCGCGCATCGACGCCCTGGCGCGCGCCCGCCGCCGCGCCGTCATGCGCCAGCACGGCGCACCGGCCTTCGACTTCAGCGTGCGCGAGATCGTCGAGCTCGGCCGCTCGCCCTGGGTCGGCCGCTCGACCACGGCGGACGATCGCCGTGCGGTGGCGCGCGCCCTGGCGCTGGCCGACGTCGAACGCTTCGCCGATCGGGCGATGGGCACGCTGTCGGGCGGCGAGCGCCAGCGCGCGCAATTCGCCCGCGCGCTGGCCCAGCTCGACGCGCCGCCGTCGGAAGCGGCGGCGCAGCGCTACCTGCTGCTCGACGAGCCGACCTCCAGCCTCGACCTGTCGCACCAGCACGCGCTGCTGACCTCGGTACGCCGCCTTGCCGGCGAGGGCCCGGGCGTCTGCGTCGTGCTGCACGACCTGAACCTTGCGGCGCGCTACTGCGATCGCGTGCTGGTGCTGCGCCAGGGCCGTGCCCACGCCATGGGCACGCCGCCGGACGTCATGACGCCGGCGATCCTGGAGCCGGTCTACGACGTGCGCTTCACGGCGCTGCAGGCAGGTTCCTCGCCGGTGCTGGCCGTGGTCGGCTGACTCGCCAAGCAAGTAACCTTCCCCCTCCGGGGGAAGGCAGGATCAAAATCAGCGCGTCTTCTTCGCGGCCTTCTTCTTCGCCTTGGTCTTGCTCTTCGGGGCGGCCTTGCGCGCGGCGGGCCGCTGGGCGGCGGCACGACGCGGCGCGGCGCCGACCTCGACGATCACCTCGACCTCGACCGGAATCTGGTTGGGCAGGCCACCCATGCCGACCGCCGAGCGCGCATGCTTGCCGCGATCGCCGAAGACCTCGACAAAGAGATCGGAGCAGCCGTTGATCACCTTGGGCTGGTCGCCGAACTCCGGCGTGCAGTTCACCATGCCCAGCACCTTGACGATGCGCACGACGCGGTCGAGGTCGCCCAGCTCGGCCTTCATCACCTGGATCAGGCTGATGCCGGTGGCGCGCGCGGCCTTGTAGCCGTCCTCGACGCTCATGCTCTCGCCCAGCCGGCCCTTGATCGGGCCCGGTCCCTTGCCGGCGAGGAACAGCAGGTTGCCGGTGCGCACGGCGTTGACATAGTTGGCGATCGGCGTCGGCGGCGCCTTAAGCTCGATGCCCAGTTGCTTGAGACGTCGCTCGGTCTTCATCGCGGCTCCCATCGGGTGACGGGCAGCAGCGTAACTCAGAGCTTCGCGACTGCCGAGAGAAAGGCGCGGATCAGCTCCGGCGACTTCACGCCCCGGCTCGATTCGACGCCCGACGACACGTCGACGGCCTTCGCGCCCGAGGCACGCACCGCATCGGCGACATTGGCAGGCGTGAGGCCGCCCGCCAGCATCCACGGCAGCGGCACCTTCACGTCGTGCAGCGCGTGCCAGTCGAAGGGCAGGCCATTGCCGCCGGGCAATGCATCGGTCCCGGCCGGCGCCGGCTCGAACATCAGGCGGTCGGCCGAGCCGACATAGGTCTCGACCGCCGCCTCGACATCGGCGCGCGAGGCGACGTGCACCGCCTTCATGACCGGCAGGCCGGTGGCCTCCTTGATCTTGGCGATGCGCCTTGGCGTCTCGTTGCCCTGCAGCTGCAGCATGTCGAGCGCGCCTTCCTCGACATACTCGCCCAGCGTGTCGTCGTCGGGATCGACGAACAGGCCGACGCGAATGATGTGCGCCGGCACGTCGGCGACCAGTTCCTCGAGGTCGTGGAAGGCGATGTGGCGCGGTGACGGCGGATAGCAGACGAAGCCGACATAGCGCGCGCGCCCGGCGATCGCGGCGTCGAGCGCCTCCTTCGTGCGGATGCCGCAGATCTTGGCGACGACGCCCATGTCAGCACTCCGCCGTCATGTCGAGCGTAGCGAGACATCCAGGATTGCCCTGGATCCCTCGCTGCGCTCGGGACGACAGGTAGCGGCTCATCAGGCGCCGACCTGGATGCGGATCTTGTCGCCGAGATCGGCTTCGCGGGCGATCGCCTCGGCGGCGGCGCGCGGGTCGGCGGCCTCGGTGATCGGCCGGCCCACCACCAGCGCCGTGGCGCCGGCGCGCATGGCGTCGCGCGGCGTCATCACCCGCTTCTGGTCGCCCACCGCCGAGCCGGCCGGCCGGATGCCGGGCGTCACCAGCAGGAAGTCGCGGCCGCAGGCGGCGCGCAGGGTGGCGATCTCCTGCGGCGAGCAGATCACGCCGTCGAGGCCGCCTTCCTGTGCCAGCAAGGCCAGGCGCTTGGCCTGCTCGGCCGCCGTTTCGTTGACCCCGGTCGCGCGCAGGTCGGCGTCGTCGAGCGATGTCAGCACCGTCACGCCCAGCAGCTTGGGCCGGCGCGCGCCCAGCTTGGCGGCCTGCAGCGCCGCCTCGTCGGCCGCGGCCTTGAGCATCGCCGCGCCGCCGCCGGCGTGGATGGTGATGTAGGTCGGCTCCAGCGCCGCCACGGCGCGGATGCCGCCGGCCACGGTGTTGGGAATGTCGTGCAGCTTCAGATCGAGGAAGAAGCCGACCCCGGTCATGCGCACCGGCTCGGGAAAGACATAACGCACGCCAGGCGCGCCATGGGCGAGGAAGAACTCGAGCCCCAGCTTGATGCCGCCGACCGCCGGCACCGGGCCGGCGGCGATCCGCTGGATCACGCGCGCGGCCTGGGCCAGATCGACGGTGTCGATGGCGGCGTAGATCGGGTTCTTGATGGCAGGCATCGGGGCGCTCCACAGGGCGCGCCCCTACTAGTCGAAGCGGCGGGTCTTGTCGACGCTCGCGCCGCCTCAGGCCGCGGCGCGCCTGATCGCCGGCCAGATCACCTTGACCCAGGCATCCTCGCCGCTGGCGGCAACCATGGGGCGGCCCTGGCGCATCACCAGGAAGGCCGGCGTCTGGGTCAGCGACGCCGCGAACGCGCGCGCCGAAGACGGCCAGTTGTCGGGGTCCAGCGCGTCGGCGGCGGTCTTGCCCTCGATCCGGCGATAGAGGCAGCGGTGGTACTCGCCGGAATTCAGCCAGCGCGGCAGATGGCGCAGGTCCCAGCGGTGGCAGTCTTCGCAGTTCGGCGTGACGAAATGGTAGACCACGACAGCGGGCGGGGCGGCATTGCGCGGACCGGCGAAAGCAGGCGTGGCAAGGGCGGTGACGGGCAGCACAGCCAGCCCGCGGAAAAAAGCGCGGCGATTCATGTTCATCCCCCAAGAAAATTCATTGAATATGATTAGATTACGCCGTGAATTTACCATCAAAAATTGAGTAAAGCGAGTCCTTTGTGAATCAAGATGAAGAGCGCTCCGGAGGGGCCAGACGAATCACGATAAATGCGACAATCGCTGAAACCAGCGAGCCGACGATCACGCCCAGACGCAGCGGGGCGGCATAGGCCGGGTCTTCCCAGGCCAGCGAGCCGATGAACAGGCTCATGGTGAAGCCGATGCCGGCGCAGATCGAGACGCCGTAGAGCTTCAGCCAGGTGCCGCCGGGCGGCATCGGCGCCAGCCGCAGCAGGATGAAGGCGGCGGCGGGCAGGAAGACGCCGATCTGCTTGCCGACGAACAGGCCCAGCGCGATGCCCAGGGGCACCGGCTCGAGCAGCGCCGACAGCGACAGGTCGGCCAGCGGCAGGCCGGCGTTCGCCAGGGCGAAGAGCGGCATGATCAGGAACGACACCCAGGGCTTGAGCGCGTGCTCCAGCCGGATGAACGGCCGCGAGTCGGGCGAGACGCTGTCGTCGCGCAACGGCAGGCATATCGCGACCACGACGCCGGCCAGGGTGGCATGCACGCCCGATTTCAGCACGCAGACCCACAGCAGCGCGCCGACCAGCAGGTAGGGGCCGGCCCGGCGCACCTTGAGCAGGTTCATCAGCAGCATGCTCGCCACGCACATGCCTGCCAGCACCAGCGCCGCGGTCGACAGCTCGGCGGTGTAGAAGCTGGCGATGATCACGATGGCGCCGAGATCGTCGATGATCGCCAGCGTGGTCAGGAACAGCTTCAGGCCCAGCGGCACGCGCGAGCCCAGCACCGCCAGCACGCCGACGGAGAAGGCGATGTCGGTGGCGGCCGGCACCGCCCAGCCGCGCATCGCCAGCGCGTCGCCGGCATTGAGCCAGACGAAGATCGCCGCCGGCACCAGCATGCCGCCCAGCGCCGCGACGGTCGGCATCGCCACCAGCGACGGCTTGGACAGCGCGCCCTCGAGCACCTCGCGCTTGATCTCCAGCCCGACGAGCAGGAAGAAGACCGCCATCAGCCCGTCGTTGATCCACAGCAGCAGCGGCTTGCTGAGCCCCACGGTGCCGTAGCTGATGGTGAACGGGGTGTCGAAGAGCCGCTCGATCGCGCCGCGCAGCGGCGAATTGGCCAGCGCGATGGCGATCGCCGCCACCGCGATCAGGACAATGCCCGGCGCGGCCTCGTCGTGCAGGAAGCGTTGAATTCGGCTGCTGGCCACGATCGCCCAGGGCTCCAACGAGAACGCCCGGGCCTTGCGGCCCGGGCGTCGAGCGTTTCAGCTTGTCGGCCGGCTAGTCGCGGTCGCCGATCAGCGCCAGCAGCATCTGGAACATGTTCACGAAGTCCAGGTACAGGTTCAGCGCGCCGAAGATGGCGACCTTCTCCTGCATGTCGCTACCCCAGGACTCGGCATACTGCTCCTTGATCTGCTGCGTGTCGTAGGCGGTGAAGCCGGCGAAGATCAGCACGCCCGCGGCCGAGATCAGGAAGTGCAGCATGGTGCTGGCGAGGAAGATATTCACCACGCCGGCGATCAGGATGCCGATCAGACCCATGAACAGGAAGGTGCCCATGCCCGACAGGCTGCGCTTCGTCGTGTACCCGTAAAGGCTGAGCGCGGCGAAGGCGGCGGCCGTGATGAAGAAGGTGCGCGCCAGGCTGACGCCGGTATAGCGGTAGATCAGCAGGGTGAAGCCGATGCCGTTCAGCGCCACGATGCCCCAGTAGATCGCCTTGGTCGTCGTCACGCTCATCGTGGCGGCGCGGAACGAGGCGAGCAGGATCAGGCCGATCGGCGCCAGGACGGCGACCCAGCCGAGGATGGTCAGGGTGGCGACCACCCGGCCGTTGGCCAGGATCCCGGTCTTGATGAAGATCGCGTTGAGCGCCGGCACGCTGTAGACGAGCAGCGCGACGATGCCGGACAGCGCCAACCCGGACGCCATGTAGTTGTAAACGCGCAGCATGTGGCTGCGCAGACCGGCGTCGAAGGTAGTCTGGTCGACGGTCGTCGAACCGACTATGGGCCGGGTTTCATATTGAGCCATTGATTGAGCCTCCCGATCAGGCGAGCAACACACACCTACCGATCATATTGGCGAACGGCCCGATTTTATCAATAGCCGCACGACGTCCTGCGGAACGCGCCGGCGCAATTCACGCAAGGACTCCATCCCATTGATGCGACTGCCTATTCGTTGCGCAGCAGCGCCAGCGGCCGCTGCCGGGTCGCCCCCACCGCGCCGACCAGGCCGAATCCGAGGGTCAGCGCCATGGCACCCAGCACGGTCAGCGCCACCACGTCGGGCAGCAGGATCCAGTCGAGGTTCATCACGAAACGGATCACCATCCAGCCGGCGACGGCGCCGAAAGCGGCGGCCGCCAGCGCGGTGACGAAACCCAGGGCGGCGAATTCCAGTGAGAAGACGCCCAGCACGCGCCGGCGCGAGGCGCCCAGCACCTTCATCACCACGGCGTCGTGCACGCGCCGCCGCTGGGTCGCCAGCATGGCGCCGGCCAGCACCAGCAGCCCGGCGCCGATGCCGACCACGCCCACCGCGCGCGCCGCCAGGCCGATATTGGCGAGAATCTCGCTGGCGTTCTCCAGCGCCTCCTTCACCCGCACGATGGTGACGTTGGCGAAGTCGCGGGTGACGACGTCGAACACCTTGTCCTCGGCCCCCGCCGCGGCGCGCACGGTGGCAAGGAAGGTCTGCGGCGCCTTCTCCAGCGTGCCCGGCGCGAAGACGAAGACGAAGTTGATCGACAGCGAGCTCCAGTCGATGCGCCTGAGGTTGGCGATGCGCGCCTCGACGTCGCGGCCCAGCACGTTGACGGTGATGGTGTCGCCCACGCCCAGCCCGTACGCGGCGGCGAGATTGGCGTCGAAGGAGATCAGCGGCGGGCCCTTGTAGTCGGGCGGCCACCACTCGCCGGCCACGACGCGCGTGCCCTCGGGAATCGTCGCCGAATAGGTGAGCCCGCGATCGCCGTCGACCGACCAGCGGGCCTGCGAGGGGATGCTCGCCTCGGCGACCGGCTTGCCGCCGATGCGCGTGATGCGCCCGCGCAGCATCGGTACCTTGTCGACGTCGGTCACCCCGGGGATCGCCTGCGCCGCCTTGGTAAACGCGTCGACCTGGTTCTGCTGGATATCGACGAAGAAGAAGGTCGGCGCGTTGGTCGGCAGGCGGCGCGTGATCTGGCTCTGCAGATTGCCCTCGATCAGCGCCACCGCGACCAGCACGGTGAGCCCCAGCCCGAGCGACAGCATCACCGTGGGCGTCGGCGCGCCGGGGCGATGGATGTTGGCCAGCGCCAGGCGCAGCACGGCGAAGCGCGGCCGTCCGGCCAGCCGCGCCAGCAGCATCACGATGCGCGCCAGAAGGGGGAATACGATGAACGCGCCGATCGAGCCGGCGACGAACCACAGCGCGATGCGCGGATCGCCGGCGGTCGCGACGGTCAGCGCGGCCAGCGCCAGCACGGCGGTGCCGATGATCGCCAGGTCGCGCAGCCCGGGACGCGCCGAATGCGGCGACACCGCACCGCGCATCAGGGTCGCGGCCGGCACCAGGCGCGCCTTCATCAGCGGCCACAGCGCGAAGATCCCCGCCACCAGCATGCCGAAGGCGGCGGCGACGATCAGCGGCTGGGCGTAGACGCCGACCCGCGCGCGCACCGGCAGCACGTCGGCGAAGAACGCGTCGGCGATGAAGGGCAGCGCCACGCCGACCGCGAGCCCGAGCACGACGCCGACCGCCGCCAGCGCGCCGATCAACAGCAGGTAGCTGCGCGTCACCAGCGAGGCGGGCGCGCCGACGCATTTGAGGATGGCGATGGTCCGCGTGCGGCCCAGCAGGTAGCTGTCGACCGCGTTGCCGACGCCGACGCCGCCGACCAGCAGCGCGGCCAGGCCGATCAGCTCGAGGAAGACGGTGAGCCGCTCGGTCCATTGCCGCACGCCGCTGCCCGCCTCGGTCAGGCCGCGCACGCGCCAGCCGGCCTCGGGAAAGCGCGCGACCAGGTCGCGGCGCCAGGCCCGCCAGTCGGTGCCGGGCCGCAGCACGACGCGATAATCGTGCGTGCGCAGCACGCCGGGCTGCAGGAGACCGGTCGCCGGCAGCGCCTGCTCGCCGATCATCACGCGCGGCCCCAGCCCGAACAGGCCCAGCCCGCGATCCGGCTCGCGCGCGATCACCGCGCGCAGCTCGAACGAGGCCTCGCCGATGCGGATGCGATCGCCGATCGACGCACCCATGCGGCGCAGCGCGACCTCCTCGACGACGGCACCGCCGACACCGTTGCGTACGGCCAGCGCGTCCTTGAGCGCCATGCCGCCCTGCAGCTCGATCGTGCCGACCAGCGGATAGCGGCCGTCGACCGCCTTGAGCTGGATCAGCGTCGGCCGCGCGCCCGCGCGATCCAGCCGCGCCATGCCGCGCATCTCGACCCAGCCGGTCACCGTGGCGCCGTCGCGCGCCAGGTAGGCGAGCTGCTCGTCGCTCAGCGGCTGGTAGGGACGCGACACCGAGATGTCGCCGCCCAGCAGCGCGCGCGCGTCGGCGCGCAGGCCCTCCTCGATGGCGCGCGAGAAGGAAAGGATAGCAGCGATGGCGCCGACGCCCAGCGCGATGCAGGCGAGGAAGAGGCGGAAGCCGCCCAGCCCCGAGCGCAGCTCGCGCCGCGCGATGGTGGCGGCCAGCTTCCAGCCATTGGGTTCGCCGCCGCCGTTCGCGGTGGCGACCAGGCCCGGCTCGGCGGTGGCGACGGTCACGACGCGGCGGCCATCGACGGCGCATCGTCGGTGATGCGCCCGTCGGCGACGTGGATCACGCGATCGCAGCGCTGGGCGATCGCGGCATCATGGGTGATCAGCACCAGCGTGGCGCCGCGCGCGCTGGTCATCTCGAACAGCAGGTCCATCACCTGCCGGCCGGTCGTGCCGTCGAGGTTGCCGGTGGGCTCGTCGGCCAGCAGCAGCTTGGGCTCGGTGGCGAAGGCGCGGGCGACCGCGACGCGCTGCTGCTCGCCGCCGGAGAGCTGCGCCGGGTAATGCGTCAGACGATGGCCGAGGCCGACCTGGCCCAAAGCCGCCTCGGCACGGCCGAAGGCATCGCCGATCCCGGCGAATTCCAGCGGCAGCGCGACGTTTTCCGTCGCCGTCATGGTCGGCACCAGATGAAAGCCCTGGAAGACGATCCCGAGATGATCGCGGCGGAAGCGCGCCAGGCGATCGTCGTCGTAGCGCGTGATGTCCTGGCCGGCGACCTCGACCGTACCGGCCGAGGCGCGCTCCAGCCCGGCGATCACCATCATCAGGCTGGATTTTCCGGCGCCGGACGGCCCGACGATGGCGGTGCTGCCGCCGTCCGCAACGTCGAGGTCGACTCCGCGCAGGATATTGACCACCCCGGCATCGCTCGCCAGATGTAGATGCACGTCACGCAGGCGGATCATTCAGGCGGTCCGTCATAAGGCGTCAGCGGGAGCGAGGGAAAAGCGGTGCGAACCCTGCGGATGGCATATGGCGCCATTGCGGCGCCGTTCAATGGCCGCATGGTGACCGCCTGTGTCGCGGCCGCTTTGCTGTGGTTTGCTGTGGTGATTCCGGTTTCGGCCCGGGCCGAGACCCTGCGCATCGCCATGCTGGGCGACAGCCTCACCGCCGGCTACGGCCTGCCGCCGCAGGAAGCGCTGCCGGTGAAGCTGGAGAAGGCGCTGAAGGCTGCGGGCCGCGACGTGACCATTGCAAACCATGGCGTCTCGGGCGACACCACCGCCGGCGGGCTGTCGCGCGTGGACTGGATGATGGGCGACAAGCCCAGGCTGGTGCTGGTGGCGCTGGGCGCCAACGACGCGCTGCGCGGCATCGACCCGGCCGAGACCGAGCGCAACCTCGACGCCATCATCACCAGGATCAAGGCCGAGGGCGCCGCGGTGATGCTGTTCGGCATGGCCGCTCCACGCAATTTCGGGCCCGAGTACACCAAGGCCTTCGATGGCCTCTATCCGCGGCTGGCCGAGAAACACAAGGTCCCTCTCTATCCGTTCCTGCTCGACGGCGTGGCGATGCAGCCCGACCTCAACCAGGCCGACGGCATCCACCCCAACCCCCGGGGAGTCGACGTGCTGGTCAAGCGCATCGCCCCTGAAGTGATCAAGGCGATCGACGCGCTGAAGTAGAGCCATTCTACCCTGCCGGATCCTGAACCGTGATTTCCGCCCCTACGCGTGTCGGAATCACATGGTTTGACATGGTCTCGGGAGCGCGCCGCAGCCTGCCTGCCATGCGGAACCGGTGCTCGCGCGGGCTTCATCCGTCGCCGCCCTGGGTCTAGCCTGCCGGCCAAGCAACGGGAGGAACGGTGATGGCGGCGCGCATGCGTCAAATCTGCCTGGTGGCGCACAGGCTCGATACGCTGGCAGCCGACTTCAAGGCGGTGCTGGGTCTCAACGTCTGCTTCCGCGACCCCGGCGTCGGCAAGTACGGGCTGGAGAACATGCTGATGCCGGTGGGCGCCTCCTTCCTCGAGGTCGTGGCACCGACGCGGCCCGGCACCACGGGCGGCCGCTATCTCGAGCGGCGCGGCGGCGACGGCGGCTACATGGTGATCTGCCAGGTGCCGGAGAACGACTCCTACCGCGCGCGCTGCGAGAAGATCGGCGTGCGCATCGCCAACACCATCGATCATGGTGCCTACAACGAGATCCAGCTCCACCCCCGCGACAGCGGCGGCGCGATGCTGAGCTTCGGCGTGCAGAAGTCGCACGGCGCCGAGGACTGGCATCCCGCCAATCAGCACGCCACGGGCCAGCAGCCTTCCGGCCGCGCCACGGGCTTCGTCGCCGCCGAGGTGCAGAGCGACGATCCGGCGCGGCTCGCCGAGCGCTGGGGCCAGATCTACGACCTGCCGGTGAAGCAGGTCGGCAAGGCCTTCGAGATCGCGCTGGCCGATGCCACGCTGCGCATCGTGCAGGCCACCGACGGCCGGCCCGAGGGCCTCGCCGGCCTCGACATCGCCACCTCCGACAAGCAGGGCGCGCTCGACGACGCGCGCGCCCGCGGGCTGCCGGTCAATGGCGACACCGTGATGATCGGCGGCATGCGCATTCGCCTCGTGTGAAACACCACCCCCCCTGTCATGTCGAGCGCAGCGAGACATCCAGGGCAAGCCTAGATCCCTCGCTGCGCTGCAGGGGCCGCGGACGGCCCCGAGGATGACAGGAGCCTCTTTCATGACCACCGACCTTCTCGTCTCCGTCGACGACGGCGTCGCCACGCTCACCATGAACCGGCCGCAGGCGCTCAACGCGCTGTCGCGCGACATGGGCGCGGCGATGCTCGAGGCGCTGACCAAATTCGAGCTCGACTCCTCGGTCGGCGCCATCGTGCTGACGGGTTCGGGCCGCGCCTTCTGCGCCGGCGGCGACGTACGCGCCATGGCCGGCCGCGCCGACCAGGAGCCCGAGCCGCTGGAGCAGAAGATCCGCGCGCTGCGCCGGCGCATGGAGGTCTCGCGCCTGCTGCACGAGATCAACAAGCCGACCATCGCCATGCTCAACGGCGTCGCCGCCGGCGCCGGCCTGTCGATGGCGCTGGCCTGCGACCTGCGCTACGCGGCAAGAAGCGCGCGCATGACGACGGCTTTCGCCAAGGTCGGCTACTCCGGCGATTTCGGCGGCTCGTATTTCCTCAGCCGCATCGTCGGCACCGCCCGCGCGCGCGAGCTCTACTACTTCTCCGACATGGTCGACTCCGAGCGCATGGAAAAACTCGGTCTCGCCAACGCGTTGTTCGACGACGACAAGCTGGTGGCCGAGACGATGGCGCTGGCGAAACGCCTCGCGCATGGCCCGCGCGTCGCGCTGGGCTACATGAAGAGCAACTTCAACGTCGCCGAGGACGGCACCCTGGAAGACGCCTTCGACACCGAGGCCAACGGCCACTCGCGCACCAGCGACACCGAGGACCACAAGGAGGCGTCGCGGGCCTTCGTCGAGAAGCGGCCGGCGGTGTTCAAGGGGCGTTGATAAAGATTGTCAGTGGGCGCACTTGAGCCGCCGATCGGACTGGAGATCGACAAACTTTCGATACTCATTGGGTGGGAAAGTTGCGAAGAGCAGGCATTGGCGCCTATGGTCTGTCTCACCCCGAAACTGCCTGAATGCGCGATGTCAAAGCAGGACTCTCGAACCGACGCCAAGACGCCGACTCAGTTGGGGCCGCTGTTCCCCGAGGCTGTCCCCAGCACTGTCGGGAGCAATCAATGGAGCGGTCGCTCGCGAGCGGGTGCAACTTGGACTGTGTACCGCGGAGACGCGCTAGACGTACTGAAGTCACTACCTCCCGACCACTATGCATCGGTGGTGACCTCTCCTCCGTACTTCTGGCAACGTGACTACGGAGTTGATGGCCAAATAGGCATGGAGGGCGCTGTAGGCGACTACGTCGTCGCAATTACCAAATGTTTTGACGAAGTAAAGCGTGTGCTAAAAAAGGATGGCCTGCTTTTTCTCAACTTGGGAGACACGTACTATTCAGCGAAGGGAGAGCCCAAAGGTAAGGATCGCAAAAATAAAGGCAGACGCTTCGGCTTGCGCCTCGTAGATCAAAGTGGATTGGGCCTTCCTCGCAAGACTCTCATTGGCATTCCTTGGCAAGTGGCGCTCGCGATGATTGCTAAGGGCTGGGCTCTCCGATCGAGCATCATCTGGCATCGCAAAGGGGCGATGCCTGAACCCACTGCACACGACCGCCCTTGGCGAACTTATGAGTTCATCTTTGTATTCAGCCGCTCCCCAAAGTACTATTTCAATCGAGACAAGCTCGAAGGTTACGAAGACGTATGGACCATCTCGGACAGGCCCCAAGGAAACAAGGGGCTTCATTCAGCTGCCTTTCCTTCCGCGCTCGTCGAGCGATGCCTCACAATAGGATGTCGCCCGGACGGCCTTGTACTCGATCCGTTTGCCGGAACCGGGACGACCCTCGCGGCGGCATTGGGCTCTGGGCGCTCATGCGTTGGTATCGATCTCAACGCGGACTATTGTCAGTACATGGCTGATCGACTGAGCAAATTGTGAGTCGCATAGATGCACCTTGCGATCGAGCAGATAGCGAATTCACTAGAGAACCTAGAGGACGTGCATCCGTTCTTTGGATTCGCCTTCCTTGGATTCAAGAAATTCGGTCTTCCAGTTGGGAGGATGACCCCATTCCACTACCCGTCATTTAAGGATTTGATACTCGATCCCTATTACAAGGTGATTCCGGGATTTGACCGCTATTACAGCCCGTTCCGCACCTCATCACGCGCTCAGCGGTGGGTTTCGCCACGCTATGAAAGCACATCCCTACAGCGGATCGTAGCCGACACCTTCGGTGAGGCGTTTCTTCGGGAGCCAAAGTCGAGCAAATGGGGTTGGAAGCATGACTATATTCGAGTGCTCGAACTCCTTCGATTTCGATATCGACTAGATCCAATGCCGATCCTGGACATCGCAAGTTGGATGTACAGGGATGTAGCCTGGCCGCCGGACGTAGACGGAACGCATCTGGTACAACGCTTCATTTCGGAGTTTGAAATAACTGCTGAAGAGCAAGAGTCGCTATTTGCACTCGATACCAATCTCTTCGGATGCAGATTTGCTGATGAGCCCTACGAGCTGGAAGATCTACTTGATGTTATAGGAGATCCTAGGGCAAAGTCTACTCGCTCGGTCTCCGGACTGATAGCAATTGCGATGGAGGGTACTGGTCCGGGCGGGAGGCTTTCCTACGACTCCGCTTCGAGACTTAATGTGATAACAGGTGACAACAGTCTCGGTAAGACCTTCTTGCTCGACAGTGTTTGGTGGTCGCTGACTGGTGAATGGAGCGGACCCTACGCCGCAGCTCCGAATCCTCACGATGGCAAGCAAGAGGCATCACTAACCTTTCAGCTTCGTGACGCTGAAAGAGAGACTCGAAGCTATGATTTTGTTGCCCGGTATGAACCGCGACAGAATGTCTGGAAGCGCCGCGATGATCACTACTTCTCTGGCGTAGGAATCTATTCTCGAAGTGATGGAAACTTTGCCGTCTGGGACAGTGAACGCCACTTCCCGCCAGTGCGCCCCGCTTACAGTCTGACTGAAGGCGTCCGGCACCACGAAGTAATGTCCCGGAGAGAACTCTGGGACGGATTGGAGGGGCTGTCACCAGCAGGTCCTAAGGTAGTTGTCTGTAACGGCCTCCTTCAGGATTGGGTGCAGTGGCAACGAGCTCCGGCAAACTATGGTCCACGCTTCGAGAGTTTTTCGCGGATCGTCGACGAATTGTTTCCGGGAGATGATGAGAGCGTTGCGATAGCCGAGCCAGAGCGCATTGCCGGCGATGCTAGAGACTTGCCGGCGCTCATGATGCCCTATGGCAAAGTGCCAATTGTTCTCGCCTCGGCCGCCGTCCAACGTGTCCTGACACTCGCGTATCTTATAACCTGGGCTTGGTACGAGCACCTGGATGCCCTAAAAATTGCCGGCAAAAGGACTCGCGCGAACATGCTCGTGATCGTGGATGAGATCGAGGCGCATCTTCATCCCAAGTGGCAACGAACGATCTTGCCTTCGCTACTTTCTGTCGTTCAGAGTCTCGTTGGGCGAGGCCAAAAGCAGATGCATGTGGCAACTCACTCACCAATGGTGATGACGTCGCTTGAGCAAGTTTTTGAAGCGAAGACGGATGCACTTCATCACTTGAGCCTAGATGATCACAGGGGTGTCATACTAGACCAGCTCGATTTTGCGAAGCTTGGCACGGTGAATGATTGGTTGAGGTCCCCGGTATTCGATTCGCAGAGCCCTTGGTCTCCGGAAGCACAGGAGGCGATTGAGGAAGCGGAACGAGTTCAGCTGCAGTCACGACCGAGTGGTAGTGACGTCCAAGGAGTACATCGACGATTGTTGGCCGCATTGCCCGATCAGCACTCCTTTTGGCCTAGGTGGCGCGCGTTTGCGCGCAAATATGTGCCAGATGACGAATTGTAAACCGCAATGATACCTGTGAAGTGCGCTACCGAACCGACCGGCTTCGATGCCGATGTACGAAAGCCCGGTCTTAGGTTTCTCAAAACGGTTCATCATCCGAAGTCAAAGGACTTCAAGAATAAGGAGTTCTGGCGCAAGTCTATCCCAGACCTTCTCGTAGCGTACAATCGGGTATGCGCTTACACGGCATTCCGCATCGCACGTACCACGGGCGCCGCGACAGTGGATCACTTTGTGCCAGTCGACGAGGACTGCACCCTCGCCTATGAGTGGACCAACTTCCGTCTTGCCTGCTGGAAGGTTAATTCCCGAAAGGGAAAGAAGAAGGTTCTGGATCCCTTTACCATCCCTGACAACGTCTTTACCATCAGGTTTCCGTCACTTCTGGTAGCTCCAAGCGATAGTTTGCCAAGAGAAGTCATGGAGCAGGCACAAGACACTATCGCGACATTGAAGCTCAATGACGAAGAACTCGTAACGACGAGACAGGAATACATCGACCTTTGGTGCAACAAAGACGTCCCTTTTGACTTCGTTCGACGGGAGGCTCCTTTTCTAGCTGCCGAGATTGAGCGCCAAGGAGTCTTGGGGACGCTCTGCGATCAGTTCAGCTAGTGCTATTGTGCATATTGACAAGCTCGAAGACTATCGGCCGATGTCTGGCGGGCTGATAAGCAACATTGAACCGCGGCTCATATAACGGATGCGCATCGCAGTCCTCGCTTGGGGCTCGTTGATCTGGGACCGGCGCGATCTGATGCTGGCCGGGCCGTTCAAGCCGACGGGCCCGAGCCTGAAGCTGGAGTTCAGCCGCGTCTCGCGCGACGGTCGGCTGACCCTGGTAATCGACGAGGAGCGCGGCACGTCGTGTGCGACCTACGCGGCACCCAGCATCCACACCGATCTCGATCAGGCGATCGACAACCTGCGGCGTCGCGAGGGCATGCCGGGTCCCGAGAGCGTCGGCTTCATCGACACCCAGGGGCACACGCGCAACGATATCGCCTGGCAGCGCCATCCGCGTGCGCTGGTCACCATCGAGACGTGGGCGATGCGCAACGGCTACCGCTCGGTGATCTGGACGGCGCTGGCGAGCAACTTTCATGAGCCCGACATGGCCGGCGTGCCGTTCAGCGTCGAAGCGGCGATCGCCCACCTTGCTGCGATGGACGACGAACGACTCGACACGGCGCTGCGGTACTTCCGTAACGCACCGCCGGAAATCCGTACCGCTCTGCGCACGGCTGTCGACCAGCGCTGGCCGAGGGACTAGCGTGCGCCCTGTCATCCCGAGCGCCGCGAGGGATCCAGGCACACCCTAGATCCCTCGCTGCGCTCGGGATGACAGTGGAGGCAGGAGGACACCATGAGTACCGCCACGCTGGCAGCACGCCGCGACCGCGCAATGGGAGCAGGCGCGCCGCTGTTCTACAATCAGCCGCTGCACATCGTGCGCGGCGAGGGCGTGTACCTCTATGACAACGACGGCGGGCGCTACGTCGACATGTACAACAACGTGCCGTGCGTCGGGCACGCCAACCCGCATGTCGTCGACGCCATGGTGCGCCAGCAGGGCACGCTGAACGTGCACAGCCGCTATCTGCACGAGGGCATCGTCGCCTTCGCCGAGCGGCTGGCCGCGCTGCATCATCCCGGCATCGAGAGCGTGATCTTCACCTGCTCGGGCACCGAGGCGAACGAGATCGCGCTGCGCATCGCGCGCCTGGTCACCGGCAAGCGCGGCATCATCTGCACCAACGCCACCTATCACGGCAACAGCGAGGCCGTCGGCGCGCTCACACGGCTGACCGCCGAGCGCAACGAGAGCGGCGACGTCGCCGCCATCCCCTTCCCCGAGAAATTTCGGCCGATCAAGCCCGGCGCCAGCGAGGCCGAATTGTGCGAGGCCTATCTCGATCGGCTGGAGAGCGCGATCCGCGCGCTGGAGGCCGACGGCACCGGCTTCGCCGGCCTGATCGTCTGCTCGATCTTCGCCAACGAGGGTCTGCCCGACGTGCCGCAGGGCTTCATGCCGCGCGCGGCGGAGATCGTGCGCAAGGCCGGCGGTATCCTGATCGCCGACGAGGTGCAGGCCGGCTATTGCCGCACCGGCAAATGGTGGGGCTACGAGGTCTCGGGCTTCACCCCCGACATCGCCGTCACCGGCAAGCCGATGGGCAACGGCCTGCCGCTGGCGGCGACGGCGGCGAGCAAGGCGCTGGTCGATGCCTTCCGCAGCAAGACGCGCTACTTCAACACCTTCGCCTCCAGCCCGTTGCAGGCGGCGGTGGGCATGGCGGTGCTCGACGTGATCGAGCGCGATGGCCTGCGCGAGAGCGTCGGCACGGTGGGTGCGTGGCTGAAGGGCGAGCTGGAGAAGCGCAAGCCGCGCTCGGCCGCGATCGGCGACGTGCGCGGCCATGGCCTGTTCATCGGCGTCGAGATGGTGAAGCCCGGGCCGGCGAAGGAGCCCGACGAGAAGCGCACGGTCGAGGTCGTCAACGCGCTCAAGGACAAGGGCTTCCTCACCAGCAACGCCGGTGCCTTCAGGAACGTGGTGAAGATCCGCCCGCCGCTGGTCTTCACCCGCGCGCACGCGGAAGAATTCCTGAAAGCCTTCGACGAGACGATCGCCGCGCTCGATGGATAAGGACCTGGCACGGCGCCTCTTCGAGGCACCCGCGCGCGAGGCGCTCGCCGCATTTCCTGTCGAGCCCCAGGCGCTCGACCTGGTGGCGGTGGCGGAGAACGTCACCTTCCGCGTCACCGATGCGCGCGACGGCGCGCAGTACGTCTTTCGCCTGCACCGGCCCTGGTACCACACCTTCGAGGAGCTGATCTCAGAGCGTGTGTGGCTGCGCGCGCTGGTCGAGGCCGGCATTTCGGTGCCCACGCCGGTGACGGCGCACGACGGACGCGAATACGTGCAGGTCGCGGTGCCCGGCACCGGCGAGCAGCGCTACGCCGGCATGATCACCTGGACCGAGGGCCGGCTGCTGTCGGAGGCACTGGAGGAGAACACCGACGCGGCCTGGCAGGCGGCGGCGTTCGAGCGGCTCGGCGCGGTCACCGCGGCGATGCACAACCAGGCCACGGGCTGGACGGTGCCCGATGGCTTCACGCGTCATCACCTCGACACCGACGGCCTGATGGGCGACCGGCCGTTCTGGGGGCCGTTCTGGCAGCACACGCTCCTCTCTCCGGCCGAGAGCCGATTGCTGATCGAGACGCGCGATCGCATCCGCGTGGCGCTGGCGCGCTACGGCCGCGATCCGCGCACCTACAGCCTGATCCACGCCGACATGCATCCCAACAACGTGCTGGTGAACGGCACGGGGCTGACGGTGATCGACTTCGACGACACCGGCTTCGGCTGGCACCTCTACGACATCGCCGTCGCGCTGGTCCATCAGCGCAGAACCGCGGCCTATCGCGGGATCGAGGCCGCCTTCATGCGCGGCTACCGCCGCCTGCGGGCGCTGTCCGACGAGGACCTCGCGCTGCTGCCGATGTTCCATCTGATGCGCGGCATGGTGCAGATCGGCTGGTATCACCAGCGGCCCGAGCTCGGCGTCTCGCCGTATTTCCACGGGATGAAGGACGATGTCTGCGCGCAATGCGCGGCGTTCAGGGTGCCGCTGTAGTACCTCGCCGTCGTCCTGAGCGAAGCCGCAAAGCGGCGCAGTCGAAGGACCTTGTCGCGACAGCAGCGCCGCTATGGTTGAAGCGAGGCCCTTCGACTCCGCTGCGCTCCGCTCAGGGCGACGGGGTGCTTGGCAACACCGACCGCAGATCGAACGCGGCGTCGGCCGCCTGCTCGGGCGTCACGGATGCGCCCGCGGCCAGCAGACGGCGGGCCAGCATGTGATCGGCCGGCTTGTTCACCGAGTCGACGCCGACCAGCACGCCGGCGCGGAAGTGGAACAGCGAGAAGCGGTTCGACGCCATGTCGCCGCGGCTCACCGTGACGTCGGGCACGCCGGTCAGGCCCACCATCTGCAGCTTCAGATCGAACTGGTCCGACCAGAACCACGGCACCGCATCGTAGGGCTTGGGCGCCTGGCCCTCGGCGATGGTCGCACCGGCGACCTTCGCCTGGTCGGTGGCGTTCTGCACCGACTCCAGCCGCAGCTCCATCCCCTGCACCGGGTTCCAGCGGCTGGGATGGCGCGTGCAGTCGCCGGCGGCGACGATCTCGTGCACGGCATCGCCCGAGGCGGCATCGATGCAGCACGCGTACGCATCGACGCGGATGCCGTCGTCGACCGCGAGGCCCAGCATCGCGGCCAGCTCGGTGTTGGGCACGACGCCGATGCCGACCACGGCGAGATCGGCCGGCAGCACGTGCGCGGCGCCGGCGGAGTCGGTGGCGCGCACGCCCACGAGCACGCCGCGATCATGGTCGAAGCCGACGTCGCGGGCGCCGAACAGCAGCTCGACGCCGTGCGCGCGATGGGCCTCGGCGACGAACTGCGCCAGCGCCGGCGTGGCGGCGCGCGCCAGCAGGCGATCCTGCATCTCGACCACGGTCACGTGCTTGCCGAGCAGGCTCAGCGAGGCGGCGGCCTCCAGGCCGATATAGCCGCCGCCGATCACCACGACGCGCTGGGCGCTCGCCGCGACATCGCGCAGCCGGTCGGCATCGGTGAGATCGCGCAGGGTCAGCACCTTGTCCGGCGCGCCGGGCAGGGTGCGCGCCCGCGCCCCGGTGGCCAGCGCCAGCCGGTCCCAGCGCAGCACGTCGCCGCCCGAGGTGGTCAGCGTGCGGTTGGTGCGGTCGGCGGCGACGATCGGCGTCGACAGCAGCAGCTCGACCTTTTCTTCCGCGTAGAAGGCATCGCCGCGGATCGACAGCGACTCGCGCCCGGCCTTGCCCAGCAGATAGGCCTTGCTGAGCGGCGGCCGGTGATAGGGCGGATAGGCCTCGGCGCTCACCAGGCGGATGCGGCCGGTATAGCCGCCGTCGCGCGCCGAGGCGGCGATCTGCGCGCCGGCATAGGAGCCGCCGACGATGATCAGGCCGTCGCCGGTATCCGGCGTGCCGCCGCCGCTGCCGCCACCGCCGGTGAACGCCGACGCGACGACCTCGCCGGCGACCTCGATCGCGCCTTCGACGACGGCGCCGACGATCTCGCCGATGATCTCGTCGATGGGCACGGGCGCGCCGACCGCTTAGCTCTGGCGATCGGGCATGTAGACGGTGAGCCCGTCGAGTGCCGGCGTCACGTCGATCTGGCACGACAGGCGGCTGGTCGGCTTGCGCTCGGCGGCGACGCCCTCCAGCAGCTCCTTCTCGACCGCGTCGGCCGGCTTCAGCCGCGCCATGTCGGACTCCTCGATATAGACATGGCAGGTGGCGCAGGAGCAGCAGCCGCCACATTCCGCGTCGATGCCGCGCAGATTGTTGTTGATGGCGCCCAGCATGACGCTGGTGCCCTTGGGCACGTCGATGGCGCGGCGGGTGCCGTCCTTCAGCACATAGTTGATGATGGGCATGAGCGACGCGGGACCTTGAGGATGGAAAAGGGATCGGCGGCCGTTAGACCAGACACGATGCGGGGCGGCAAGGGCCGCGATCCGCCTCAGTCGCCCAGGCTCTCGTGGATGAGATGCACCGGCGCCTGCAGCCAGACCTGGCGGTTGGCCTTGGCGCGCGGCTGCTGCAGGGGATAGAGCGTCAGCCGCTTGCCGCGGGCGCGCGGCTGGGCGACCCAGGCGGCGAGCGACAGACGCAGGTTGTGCATCGTCCACTCCATCGCGTGGGTGCCGAGATACTCGGGCTCCTTGGCGCCGCGCCGCGTCATCTGCTTGATGGTGGTCAGCAGGCAGACGCGGTAGCCGAGGCCCGGATAGGGGCTGTCGGGATCCTCGACGGTCTCGAAGTCCGCGCTCGACAGCGACGGCCGCCGCGGCATCGACTGGCTGGGCTTGTAGGGATGGCTATGGAAGTCGCCGATGAAGCGCCAGTTCGGCCAGTAGGCCGAGACGATCGCGTTCATCGTCTGCAGGCCGTGCTTCGACGGCGTCACCGAGGTGTGGTCGCGCTCGGCGTTGATGTCGGTGGTCGCCGCCTCGACGGTGAAGCACGGCTTGCCGTTGCGCAACGCGGTCTCGTAGCCCCACAGCAGGCCATAGGCCTCGAGATACTTGCGCGGCCGGCCCTTGCCGCGCGGCGGCGAGACGCCGGAATAGCTCTCGATGGTGGCGAGCGTGATCGAGCGGAACGCCGACTCCGAGATGGTCACCAAATAGTCGAACTGCGCCTTGCCCATTTCAACCGTTCCCTTCCCGGGCGCCGCGATGTTGCCCAAACGCCGCGTGGCTGGGTAGGCTGTTGTCCTGTGTCGTGAGCGGGGGATCGCCATGATATCGCGCGAGCAGAACGATCTCATCACCCGCACCGGGCCGGGGGCACCATGCGGCACGCTGATGCGGCAATACTGGCAACCCGTGGCGCTCGCGGTGGAGCTGCACGGACCCCGCCCATTGCGTCCAGTCCGGCTGCTGGGACAAGATCTTGTGGTCTTCCGCGACGAGGCCGGAAAGCTGGCGCTGATCGACCGCGACTGCCCGCATCGCGGCGCCGACCTCGCCTATGGCCGGCTGGAGGATGGCGGGCTGCGCTGCCCGTTCCATGGCTGGCTGTTCGACGTGTCAGGCAACTGCCGGGAGATGCCGGGCGAGCCCGACGGCGGCGGCGCGCTGTGCCAGCGGGTGAAGCAGAAGACCTATCCGGTGGTCGAGCGTGCGGGGATCATCTGGGGTTACCTCGGCGCCGGCGAGCCGCCCGCCTTCCCGGATTTCGACTGCTTCATCGCGCCCGACAGCCACGTATTCGCCTTCAAGGGCCACATGGACTGCAACTGGCTGCAGGCGCTGGAGGTCGGCATCGATCCGGCGCACGCCTCCTTCCTGCACCGCTTCGAGGAGGACGAGACCGCCGGCGGCTCGAACACCTACGGTCGGCAGTTCCGCGCCGCCTCGATGGGCTCGGACATCCCGATGACCACCCTGCTGCGCGAGTTTCCGCGGCCCGACATCGACGTGCATCCCGTGCCGTGGGGCCTGCGGCTATTCTCGCGCCGGCGCATCGATCAGCAGCGCACGCATCTGCGCGTGACCAACCTGATCTTCCCCAACGGGTTCCTGATCCCGCTGTCGGGCGAGATGACGATCACGCAGTGGCACGTGCCAGTCGACGACACCTCGAACTACTGGTACGCGGTCTTCACCAGCTTCGGCGGGCCGGTCGACAAGAAGACCATGACCGAGCAGCGCCTCGAGCTCTATCAGCTGCCCGACTACAAGCCGCGCCTGGGGCGCCACAACGAGTGGGGCTACGACGCCGCCGAGCAGCGCAGCAAGACCTTCACCGGCATGGGCTTCGACATCAACGTGCACGACCAGTGGGCCTGCGAGTCGCAGGGCGCGATCCAGGACCGTACGCGCGAGCATCTCGGCACCACCGACAAGGCGATCATCGCCAACCGCAGGCTGCTGGTGAAGGCGATCGAGCAGGCCCAGGCCGGCGAACGCCCGCCGATGGTGCTCGATCGCGCGTCGGCGGCTGGCATGACCGGCCCGGCGACGATGGACGCGATCGGGCCTACCGAGGGCTGGGAAAGCTTCTGGCCCGAGATCGACCGCAAGCGCCGCGATGCGGCGCCGTGGAAGCGATCGGCGGCATGATGTCCTTCCCTCCTTCTTTCGATCCTACCTTCCCCCGGAGGGGGAAGGTGGCGCGCGCAGCGCGACGGATGGGGGATGTTTCAACAGAATCGGTTTCCGTCTTCGACATCCCCCATCCGCCCCGCGGGCACCTTCCCCCTCCGGAGGAAGGTAAGGACACGGCATGAGCCTGGTCGAACGCTTCGGGCTGTGGAGTCCCACGCAGGTCGAGGCGGCGCGGGAGGTGCTGCGCCGGGTCCAGGCCGAGCGCCTGGAGGTCATCCGCCTGTCCTTCGCCGACCAGCACGGCGTGCTGCGCGGCAAGTCGGTGACGGCGGCGGCGCTGGAATCGTCGATGACGAGCGGCGTGGGCGTCACCACCACCTTGCTGGCCAAGGACACCGCGCATCGCACCGTCTTCCCCGCCTTCACGCCCGGCGGCGGCTTCGGCATGAAGGAGATGGAAGGCGCCGCCGACGCGCTGATGATCGCCGATCCGACGACCTTCAGGGTGCTGCCCTGGGCGCCGAAGACCGGCTGGATGCTGTGCGATCTGTATTTCGCCAGCGGTCAGCCGGTGCCGTTCTCGACCCGCGATCTGTATCGCCGCGTGCTGGCGAAGCTCGCCGACGCCGGCTTCGATTTCGTCGCCGGCCTCGAGGTCGAGTTCCACGTCTTCAAGCTGGAAGATCCGAAGCTGCACCTGTCCGACTCGGGCCAGCCCGGATCGCCGCCGGAGATCTCGCTGCTGACCACCGGCTACCAGTACCTCACCGAGCAGCGCTACGACCTGTTCGATCCGGTGTTCGAGATCCTGCGGCGCGACATGCTGCAGCTCGGCCTGCCCCTGCGCACGGTCGAGCTGGAGTACGGGCCCAGCCAGTGCGAGTTCACCTTCGCGCCCGGCATCGGACTCGAATCGGCCGACACCATGGTGCTGTTCCGCTCGGCGGTGAAGCAGATCGCGCGGCGCCACGGCTATCACGCCACCTTCATGTGCCGGCCGCGCCTGCCCAACGTGATGTCGAGCGGCTGGCACCTGCATCAGTCCCTGCGCGACCGCCGGTCGGGCACCAACGCCTTCGTCACCGAGGATGCGGTGCGGCCGTTCTCCGATGTCGCGCGGCGCTGGCTCGCCGGCCTGCTGGCGCATGCGCGCGGCGCCACCGCCTTCAGCACGCCGACGCTCAACGGCTACAAGCGCTACCGCCCCTATTCGCTCGCCCCCGACCGCGCGATCTGGGGCCGCGACAATCGCGGCGTCATGGTGCGTGCGCTGGGCGGTCCTGGCGATCCGGCCACGCGACTGGAGAACCGCGTCGGCGAGCCGACGGCGAACCCGTACCTCTATATGGCGTCGCAGGTGGTGAGCGGTCTCGACGGACTGGCGCGCGATCTGGAGCCGGGGCCATCGGCCGACATGCCCTACGAGACCAAGGCGGCGATGCTGCCGACCAGTCTCGGCGAGGCGCTGGCCGCACTGCGGCAGGACGCGGTGCTGGTCGATGGCTTCGGCGAGGGCTTCGTGTCGTACTATTCCAAGATCAAGGAGCACGAGCTGGCGCGCTTCCAGGCGGAGGTCACCGAGTGGGAGCAGCGCGAGTATTTCGAACTGTTCTGACAGGGAGGGGAGGAAAACCATGGCCAAACGCACGCGCGTCACGTCGCCGAAGGTGGCCGAGCCGCCGCCGCAGCGCTGGTCCAACTGCATCCGCGTGGGTGACATGGTCTGGGTTGCCGGCATGACCGCTCGCACAGGCGACAAGGTCAACGGCGCCGACGAGTACGAGCAGTCCAAGACCATCTTCAGCAAGATCAAGGATCTCGTCGAAGCCGCCGGCGGGCAGATGAACGACGTGGTCAAGGTGACGATCTTCGTCACCAACATCGCCAACAACACCGGCGTGTGGAAGGCGCGCGCCGAGTTCTTCACCGGCAATTTCCCGACCAGCACGCTGGTCGAAATCTCAGCCCTGGCCTCGCCGGATCTGCTGGTCGAGATCGAGGCCGTGGCCATGATCGGATCGAGCAGCTGACATGGCCGACGCCCTTCCCGAGCACCGCATGGATGGCAAGGTCGCCATCGTCACCGGCGCCGGCTCGCGCGCCGACGGCATCGGCAATGGCCGCGCCGCCTCGATCCTGATGGCGCGCGCCGGTGCGAAGGTGCTGCTGATCGACACGATGGCCGACTGGGCCGAAGCCACGGCCAGGATGATCCGCGAGGAAGGCGGTACCTGCCAGGTGCAGACGGCCGACGTCACAGACGCCGCGCAATGCCAGGCGGCGGTGAAGGCCGCGGTCGATGCCTGGGGCCGGCTCGACGCGCTGGTCAACAACGTCGGCGTCGGCGGCCCGGTGGGCAACGCGGTCGACATCGACCTCGCCGCCTTCGACCACGCCATGCGCATCAACGTCACCTCGATGGTGGCGATGGCGAAGTACGCCATCCCCGAGATGCGCAAGCTCGGATCGGGCGCGATCGTCAACATCGCCTCGGTGGCGGGCCTGCGCGGCGGCCATCCCAGCCTGCTCTACCCGACCTCCAAGGGCGCGGTGGTGCAGCTCACGCGCGCCATGGCGGCGCATCACGGCCGCGAGGGCATCCGCGTCAACTGCATCGCGCCGGGCATGGTCTACACGCCGATGGTCTATTCGCGCGGCATGACGCCGGAGCAGCGCGAGCTCAGGCGCAAGCGCTCGCTGCTGCAGGTCGAGGGCAGCGGCTGGGATGTCGGCCACGCCGTGCTCTATCTGTGCAGCGAGGCGTCGCGCTGGGTGACCGGCGTGATCCTGCCGGTCGACGCCGGCGCCACGGCAGGCTCGGCCGAATCGCCCTCGCCCACCGGCGACTATCTCGGCAAGCCCAAGGCAGCGGAGTGAACGGAGGAAACGGCCATGACCGAGAACCAGACGATCCTCTACAGCAAGCCGCGGCCACACGTGGCGCACCTGGTGCTGAACCGCCCGGAGACACGAAACGCGCAGGACACGGCATTCCTGTACGCGCTCAACGACGCCTTCGACCGCGCGGCGCAGGACGACGACGTGAAGGTCATCGTGCTGTCGGCGGTCGGCCCGCATTTCTCGTCGGGTCACGACCTGCGCGAGAAGGGCGGCCACGACAACATGCGCAAGCACGAGACGGTCGAGACCTGGAGCGGCTTCGGCAAGCCCGGCGCCGAGGCGCAGTTCGCGCGCGAGAAGGAGATCTACATCGGCTTTTGCGAGCGCTGGCGCAACATCCCCAAGCCGACCATCGCGGCGGTGCACGGCAAGCTGATCGCCGGCGGCCTGATGCTGATGTGGCCCTGCGACCTGATCGTCGCCGCCGACGACACCGCCTTCCTCGACCAGACCGTGGCGATGGGCGTGGGCGGTGCGGAGTTCTTCATGCACCCCTGGGAGATGGGCGTGCGCAAGGCCAAGGAATTCCTGTTCACCGCCGACTGGATCGAGGCCAGAGAGGCGCTGCGCCTGGGCATGGTCAACCATGTCGTGCCGCGCCAGGAGCTGCTCGACTTCACCTTCGCCATGGCCGAGCGCATCGCGCAGAAGCCGATGTTCGCGCTGAAGCTGGTGAAGGAGGCGGTCAACGCCGCCCAGGACGCGCAGGGAAGGCGCACGGCGATGCAGGTGTCCTTCGCGCTGCACCACCTCGCGCATGCGCACAACCAGCTCAACCACGGCACGCTGGTCGATCCCACCGGCCTGATGGGCCCGATGGCGACCAAGGCCAACGCGGCGAAGAAGCAGGCGGCGGAGTGATTGTCCTTCTCCCTGCGAAGGCGCTACGGGATGCACAGATGTCTGAGCTGCCATCCTGCGACGAGAGCGTGGAAGTAGTCGAGGCCATGGCGGAAGGTGATGGGTCCAGGCGGCTTGGCGGAAGCGTAGCCGTTCCAGCCGCCGA
>JBFXAZ010000005.1:0-98007 GCA_050183765.1 Reyranellaceae bacterium
CGGCGAACCATAGGCGATGGCGCTGGCCCCTACGGCAGGGTGTTTTGCTGTGGTTTCACGTGGTCCGCGTGGTTTGCGCGGTCCACGGCATGCAGGTCGCGAAGGCATCGACAGGCCAAGGGGTTGGGTTCATTTCGCCGCGATGATTCCACGTCCTGTCCTGTTCGCGAATTTCTGCCCCTACGCGTGTCAGAACACGCCGGCCTCGAGCCCGGCGGCGACCGCCATGCCGAGCTCCTGGACCTGCGCGACGAACGCCTCCTGCCAGGCGCCGCGCAGCACCAGCGGCTCCTGCACCGGCTTCCAGCGCAGCCCCGTGGTGATGCTCTCGATGGCGCGGCGCGTGCCGGTGCCGTCCTGGCCGGCGCGGATGTAGCAGGCGAAGGGCAGCGCGTCGGTCTTGTCCAGGCAGGGGTAGTAGCTGCGGTCGAAGAAATCCTTCAGCGCGCCGCTCATGTAGCCGAGGTTCTCGGTGGTGCCGAGGATCACCGCCTGCGCCGCCAGCACGTCCTGCGGCCCCGACGACAGTGGCGCCTGCACCACGACCTCGACGCCGCCGATTTCGGGATGGCGCGCGCCGCGCGCGCAGGCCTCGCGCAACGCCTCCGTGTTGGGCGAGGGCGCGTGCGCGACGATCAGCAGACGCCTCACGCCGGACGGGGGCGGATGGCGGCGGAGACCTTCACGTCGATCTCGAACTTGTCGTCGAAGAACGTCTCCGGCTTCGGCGTGAAGAAGTGGCCTTCGACCTTGTCGGCGGTGATGGTCACGCCCTCGGCCTTGATGCCGGTGCCCGACACCGAGACCGGCGAGCGCTTGAGCGCGGGATGGCCGACGCTGGTGCTGATCAGCCGCGCATCCGGCCGGGTGAGCGTGAACTGCAGCGCGGCGCCGAACTTGCCGAAGCTGGCGTCGAACCACGGCTTCTTCGACGCCGCGTGGTCCTTCTCGGTCAGCACGATGACGATGGTCTCCTTGCCGCTGAAGGGATCGCGCGGCCAGGCGCTGATGAAGCCGAGCTTCGCCTCCTTGCCGTTGCCGACGAAGCGGCCGGATACGCTGTCGGCGGCAAAACCGCGCGCGGGCAGCAACACCAGTCCCGCCGTGCCCAGCACGAACGTTCGACGAATCATGACAATCCTCCCTGTACCTGGAGCCGATAGAATGCCGCCGCATTCTTCCAGAAGAAACCCGCCTGTTGGTCTGCCGGGAAGTCGCCGATCATGCGCTGCACGGCGCGCACCAGCGTATCGTACCCGACACGCAGGCCGGCGACCGGGAAGTTGCTGGCGAACAGGCAGCGGCCGATGCCGAAGATCGCGATGGCGTCGCGCACGATGCGGCGGTTGGAGGCGTAGTCCCAGGGCTGATCGCGCAGGCCGAACTCCGAGACCTTGAGATGCACGTTGGGACAGCGCGCGACCGTCTCCATCGCCTTGCGCCATGCCGCGAGGCCCTCCTCGCTGCGGTCCCAGGGAAAGCCGGTGTGGTTGAGCACGATCGGCGTCCTGGGGAACTGCCGTGCCACCTCGGCCGCCTCGACGAGGTGCCACATCGGCACCCGCAGGTCCCACGACAGGCCGTATTTCTCCAAGAGCGCGAAGCCCTTGAACCAGGCTGGATCCTGCATCGTGCCGGCAATGCGGTCGGGCTTGCGGTCCGGTGCCGCCGAGGTCACGGGCTTGGAGCGGATGCCGCGCACCATGGGGAAGCTCGCCTGCTTGGCGATGACCTCCTCGGCGTTGGGCGTGTGGAACCAGGCGTGTGCGACGATGGCCCCGGGCAGGCCGTCGCTGGTCCGGGCGACATCGAGCAGCCACTGCGTCTCACCGACCTGGTCGTCGCGATCCCACTCGGCCTCGCAATGCACGGTCTGCAGCACGTTGTGCCGCGCCGCGTCGCGCCGGTAGTCGTCCGGCATGTAGTCGCGCTTCAGCGGGCTGTAGTCGCCGAGGAAGAAGTGCGGCTCGGGCCTGCCGCGCAGCCACGGATGGCGGCCGCGCGAGAGGTCCCACAGATGATGATGGGCGTCGATCAGCGTGACCGCCGACGAATCGTCGTTCCAGTGGCCGTGGATGGTTTTCATCTGCATTGGCGTCGCCCTGAGCGGAGCGAAGCGTAGTCGAAGGGCCTTGTCTCAACAAACACAACGGTACGATAGAGAGAAGGTCCTTCGACTGCGTCGCGCTACGCGCGACTTCGCTCAGGACGACGGGTGGCAGGTGCTACAGCACGCCCAGCATCCTGCCGACCAGCGGGTGGCGCACGACGTCGTCCTGGGTCAGGCGCACGACGGCGACGTCGTCGACGGCTTCCAGGCGGCGGGCGATGTCGCTCAGGCCCGAGAGCTCGGGCAGCAGGTCGGTCTGGTCGGGATCGCCGGTGAGCACCATGGTCGAGTGCCAGCCCAGCCGGGTGAGCAGCATCTTGAGCTGGCCGTAGGTGCAGTTCTGCGCCTCGTCGATCAGCACGAAGGCGTTGTTGAGCGTCCTGCCGCGCATGAACGCCACCGGCGCGATCTCGATCGTGCCGTCGTCGAGCGCGGTGCGCAGGCGCTTGGGGCCCATGCGGTCGTTGAGCGCGTCGAACAGCGGACGCAGGTAGGGATCGAGCTTCTCGCGCATGTTGCCCGGCAGGTAGCCGAGGTTCTCGCCGGCCTCGACGGCGGGGCGCGACAGCACGATGCGCGCGATGCGGCCTTCCTCCAACGCCTCGACCGCCGCGGTGATCGCGAGATAGGTCTTGCCGGTGCCGGCCGGGCCCAGCGCCAGGGTCAGCGGCTGACGGCCGATGGCGTCCATCAGCAGTCGCTGGTTGTCGCTGCGCGGGCGGACTTTTCGGAGATAGCGCTGGTCGCGATCGGCGTCGTTGGCCGCTCCCTGCCGGTCGGCGTCGAACACCAGCGTATGGACGCGGGCGGTCTCGACGGTTTCGGTGCGGGCACGGCGGGTGGCGCGCTTGGCCATGGTCTACTCCGGGTGCTGGGAGGCAAGAGCCCGCCCCAAAACACAAACGCCCCCGCAAGCGGAGGCGTCGGCGATCGGACGGACGGGGGAGAACGAAGGCGGGCCGGCGAGTGGGGTGAGGCCGATCCTCGATCCGGCCCGACTTGGCGGCCGCTCGTTGCTCGCTGCCTCGACCCACGCAAGGACCCTGAGGGAAATCCGGGCCTCCTTCGTTACACAGAAAGCCTAGCACCCACCCTGCAGGGAATCACTGATTTTGTGGTGCGTTACAGAAAATTCATACAAGCTATTGAAATTAGGGCCGAAACGGCCCTTGTCTACGTGGGGTCAGTTTTCGAGCAGCGTCCTGATCTTCGCGCCAAGCTCTTCCAGCCTGAAGGGCTTGGCGCAGAAGTCGGCACGCTTCGGCGGCGGCATTGCGAGCCACTTCTCCATGCCGTTGCCCGACATCACGAGGACCGGAAGATCGGGGTGGCGCTCGCGCACCAGGCGGACGAAATCCGTACCCAGTATTCCGGGCATCATGATGTCGGTGATCAGCAGGTCCGGCGGGGACCGCTCGATCGCCTGCAGCGCCGCTGCGCCGCTGGGTGCCTCCGTCACGCTATAGCCCAGTGAGGCGAGCTTCTGCGCCAACGGCATGCGTACCATGTCATCGTCGTCGACCAGCAGCAGCGCCTCGTGCCCGCGAATGTTCGGCGCTGCAACGGTCTCGGCGGCGCTCGCGGCGTCCTCGCGCGGCAAGCTCAGCCGCACAACGGTGCCGACACCTACCGTGCTGTCGATCGTCGTGAAGCCGCCGGACTGCCGGACGAAGCCATGCACCATGGCCAGTCCCAGACCGGTGCCGCGACCGACCTCCTTGGTGGTGAAGAACGGCTCGAAGACCCGCTCGAGAATCTCCGGGGGCATGCCGGTGCCGGTATCGGCAACGGCGATTTCGACATAGGCACCGGGCGCCCTGTGTGACGCCTGCCCGCGGCCGGGCTCTTCAACATGCGGACCAATCGAAATCGTGATCGAGCCGCCTTCGGGCATGGCGTCGCGCGCGTTGATGCTCAGGTTGAGGATGGCGCTTTCGAGCAGGCCCTTGTCGACGCTAATCCAAGACTCGCCTGCGGCCTTGGTGACCGCGACCTGGATGTGGCCGCCGAGCGTCCGGGCAAGAAAGGGCCTCAGGGCGTCGAGCAGCTGGCCGACTTCCACGCGCTCGGCCTTCAGCGCCTGCTGGCGTGCGAAGCTGAGGAGTTGGCGCGTCAAAGAGGCGCCGCGCTCGACCACCGAGGCCACCAGCTCGACGCTGCGGCTGGCATCGCCGCCCCGTTCCTCTTGCTCTTCGCGCAGCATCTCCATGTGCATCGACAGCGCGGCCAGCAGGTTGTTGAAATCGTGCGCCACGCCGCTGGCGAGCTGGCCGATTGATTGCAGTTTCTGCGCCTGTCGCGCCGCCTCCTCGGCGTTGCGTTGCTCAGTCACGTCGCTGCGAATGATGTACACGGCACGACGGCCTTCGAAATCGAATAATTCGGCGTAGATCGAGTTCCACTGCGTCTGGCCGGCGATGCGCACTTGGACCACGCGCCCCTTGACGATGCCATCGCGTTCCAGGTCGGCCCGGATTCTGATGCGGTCCTGTGCGTCGGCATAGAGCTCTCCCACCCGCAAGAGGCGCAACTCGTCCTGGTCGCCGACGCCCAGTTCCAACCGTGCCCTGGCGTTCGCGTACAGGAGCGCCCCAGTCTCCCAGTCGGCGATGGCGATGCTCAGAGGCAGGCTTTCCGACAGGAAGCTCAGGCGGGCCGCGGTGCGGCTGCGCGTATCCTCAAGGTCTTGTCGCTCGATCGCAGCACCGATTCGCTCGGCAAGGGCGTCCAGCAACTCGTCCTCTTCCTTGAGGAACGGCCCCCCGTTCTGCTGCGGGAATTCACGATCATAGGAGACCGTGATGGCACCCACCTCCTGACCCTGGGCGCGAATCAGACGGCGCTGCTGCGCCACCCCCGGCCCGTACCCCGCGGTTGACGACGCAACGCCACGAACCACGATGGCGACATGCGCATGATCGGGGAATTGCCAGCCGGCCCTGACGATGGCCGGCAACTGTTTCAGCCGCTCGGCCAGAGATACCTCCATGTGGGAGAGGACATCCGCGACGGCGTGCTCGCAGCGGCGCTCCTTCATGCGCTCGCTCAGCGCGTGGGCGGCTTTCTCGATCTCGCTAAGGTCTTGAACATAAATGACAGTATAGGCGCCGTCCTCGTGCCGGAACAACTTGCCGCGGACCCGCACTGGAAAGACATGGCCGTCTCGATGGCGCCCGGCCATGGTGAAATCTGCGACGCCGCCAGCCTCGAGAACCAACGCGTACTTCGTGGCGACTTCCTGCCAGTGCTGCGAATCGGCGGCCAAAATCCTGGATGGTTGGCCGATCAGCTCTGAGCGCGACCAGCCGAACAGAGACTCGGTGGCGGAATTGCAAATCAGGATTTTGCGAGATTGCCGCTCGGTGACGAAGATCGGCTCGCTACTCGAATCAAAAACGCTTTCGACGAGCTTTTGCTCCCACATGATCAGTCCCCACATTCTTTTTCTTTTCTTGTTAAATTTATTCTATTTAGCCCCTGTTTTGGCAACAGCCTATGGGGAATGATCGGCTTGTACGTTAGCGCCCGGACCGGTCCTTCTCAGGCGCGGCCCGACAAATGCGACATCAATCCCGGGTCGGTGCCCAGGCGGTCATCGACCTTGGCCAGCGCACGGCCCCATTTACCCTCGAGGTCGCCGCCGAAGACGAGGTCCAGATCGGTCGGCACGACCAGCCAGGCATTGTCGATCAGCTCGCGGTCGAGCTGGCCCGGCCCCCAGCCGCTGTGGCCCAGGGTCAGCAGGGCCTGCTTCGGGCCGGTCCCCGCCGACATGTCGCGCATGATGTCGAGGGAGCCGGTGATGCCCATCCGGCCGTCGGCGAGGCTCAGCGTCTCCTCGCGCTTGTAGTCGCCGGAATGCAGCACGAAGCCGCGCTGGACCTCGACCGGGCCGCCCAGGATCACCGGCCGGGCGTCGGCACCCGGTGCCGGCGAGATGTCGAGCTGCTTGTAGAGATCGGCCTCGGTCATGTCGTCGACCGTACGGTTGACGACCAGGCCCAGCGCGCCGTCGGCGTCGTGGCGGCACATGTAGATCACCGTGCGGCGGAAGCGCTCGTCAGGCATGGCCGGCGTGGCCACCAGCAGGAAACCGGTGATGTACCCGGAACCGCCGCCGGAGGGATCGGCGGGGGGCGTCTGGTTCGTCTGGGTTGACATGGCGTTAGTCTCCCGCCATCGCATCGCGGCCGCACGCCTGAACGTGCGACCGGACAGCACGACACGCGTTTGTGACTGCCGGCAGCCGCGCAGGCCGCGTATCCGGACACTTGGTCGGTGGGGCCCGACCGCTCGCGTATTATATCGGAAGACGATGCGCCTTCGCCAAGACATAGCCGCGAATTGTTGGGATTACCTTCCCCCGCCCTGCGGGGGAAGGTGCCCGAAGGGCGGATGGGGGTGCCGGCACAGCGGTCAGTCGCGACGAGCGGAGTTGTCGCAGCCACCCCCATCCGGCGCTGCGCGCCACCTTCCCCCGCCAGCGGGGGAAGGTAGTGGTGTGTTCGTGCGACTGGCTGCTCTTCTTGCGCTGCTGGTGTCTGTCCTCGGCCTTGGTTCGACGGCCCATGCCGCCGGCTCGGACTGGGTCAAGACCGAGCAGACCGAGCTGCGCCTGGTGTCGGCGGCCGACGCGGTCGGCGATTCGCGCACCGTCACGCTCGGCCTGCATTTCCGCCTGAAGCCGGGCTGGAAGATCTACTGGCGTGCGCCGGGCGATGCCGGCTACCCGCCGTCGATCGACTGGACGGGCTCGGCGAACCTCGAGAAGGCCAGCCTGCTGTGGCCGGCGCCCCACCGCTTCGACGTCACCGGGCTCACCACCATGGGCTACAAGGGCGAGGTCGTGCTGCCGATCAGCGCCACGCTCAAGAAGGCGGGCGACGCGGTTTCGCTGCGGGCCGCGGTCGAGTACCTCACCTGCGACGACGTCTGCATTCCCTACACCGCGAAGCTGCAGCTCGACCTGCCGGCAGGCGTGGCCGCACCGTCGGCGCAGGCGCCGATGATCGGCAGCTTCCTCGCGCGCCAGCCCGCAACAGCCGGCGTGCACATCGAGCGCGCGAGCGTGCGCGACGTGGCGAAGAAGGACGGCAAGCCGGGCGAAACCGTCGTCGAGGTCAGCGTCAGCGCGCGCGGCGAGCGCCCCTTCGTCAAGCCCGACATCGTCGCCGAGCACAGCGCCATCGCCGTTTCCGAGCCGCCGCGGGTCGGTCTCGAGGATGGCGGGCATCGCGCGCTGTTCACCTTCACCCTGGCCGGCGACAAGCTCAGCGCGGCCCGGCTGGCGGGGCAGAAGGTCGTCTTCACGGTGCTCGACGAGCCGTTGGCCGTCGAGACCGAGGCGACGCCGTCGCTCGGCGCGCCGCCGACGCAAACCTCGTTCGGCGAGCTGGCGGCAATGCTGCTGGTGGCGCTGCTCGGGGGGTTGATCCTCAACATCATGCCCTGCGTGCTGCCGGTGCTGTCGCTGAAGGTGATCGGCGCCGTGAGCCATGGTGGCCGTGCCACCGCCCATGTGCGCACCGGCTTCCTCGCCTCGTCGGCCGGCATCGTGGCGTCGTTCCTGGTGCTGGCGTTCGGCGCGATCGCGCTGAAGAGCGCCGGCGCCACGGTCGGCTGGGGCATCCAGTTCCAGCAGCCGGTGTTCCTCGCCTTCATCATCGCCGTCGTGCTGCTGTTCGCGCTCAACCTCGCCGGACTGTTCGAGGTGGCGCTGCCGTCGTGGCTCGCCGGCGCGGCCGTGGCCGGCGAGCAGCATGCGGCGCGGTCCGAGCTCGCCGGCCATTTCGTCTCCGGCGCGTTCGCCGCGCTGCTGGCGACGCCGTGCTCCGCACCCTTCGTCGGCACGGCGCTGAGCTTCGCGCTGTCGCGCGGCTCGTTCGAGACGCTGTCGATCTTCACGGCGATGGGCGTCGGGCTCGCCGCGCCGTTCCTGCTGGTGGCCGCATTCCCGAAGCTGGCGACGCGGCTGCCCAGGCCCGGCGCCTGGATGCTGTGGGTCAAGCGCCTGATGGCGCTGGCGCTGTTCGCGACGGCGGCGTGGCTGTTCACCGTGCTGGGCGGGGCCGCAGGCTGGCACGTCGTCGCCGCGGTGGCTGCGATCCTGGCCGTGATGGTGCTGGCGATCGGCCTGCGCCGGCGGCTGGGCGGCGTCGCCGTCCCGGTGGCGGTCTTCGCGGCAGTGCTGGCCATCGCCGCGCCGATCGTGGTGCAGGGTCCGGCGCCAGCCTCGGCGGCGGTCGCGTCGGGCCGCTGGCTGCCGCTCGATCCGGCGCGCGACATCCAGGCGCAGATCAGGGAGAGGCTGGCCGGCGGCAGGATCGTGATCGTCGACGTCACCGCCGACTGGTGCGTCACCTGCCAGGTGAACAAGAAGCTGGTGCTCAACGCCGCAGACGTCTCGGCACGGCTCGACCGCGAGGGCGTGCTGGCCTTGCGCGCCGACTGGACGCGTCCGTCCTCGCAGATCGCCGACTACCTGAAGGCCAATGGCCGCTTCGGCATTCCGTTCAACATCGTCTACGGGCCGGGCGCGCCCGAAGGCGTCGCGCTGCCCGAGCTGCTGAGTGTCGATCTGGTGATGGCCGCCCTCGACAAGGCCGCCCGCAAGTAGACAAGATCGCCTCGATAGGGAGGCGGCTTGCATGCTCAGTCGCGAAGACAACGACATCCTGACGCGGACCGTGCCCGGGACGCCGATGGGCGACTACTTCCGGCGCTACTGGATTCCCTTCGCGCTGGCGCGCGAGTTGCCCGAGCGCGATGGCCCGCCGATCCGCGTCGAGATCATGGGCGAGAGCCTGCTGGCCTTCCGCGACAGCGAGGGCCGCGTCGGCCTGATCGAGGGCAAATGCTCGCATCGCGGGGCCGATCTCTACTGGGGCCGCAACGAGCAATGCGGCATCCGCTGTGTCTTCCACGGCTTCAAGTTCGACGTCGAGGGCAACTGCGTCGACATGCCGATCATGGTCGAGACCGAGGCGCTGCGCGCGCGGGCGAAGATCCTCGCCTATCCGACCCTGGAGCGCGGCGGCCTGCTGTGGGCCTATATGGGCCCGGCCGAGCACAAGCCGGCGCCGCCGGATCTCGAGTTCATGCTCGTGCCCGAGGGCCACGCCTACGTCTCGAAGAAGCTGCAGGAGTGCAACTGGGCGCAGTCTGTCGAAGGCGCGCTGGACACCGCGCATTTCTCGTTCCTGCACAACGTCATCACGACGGACGAGGCCGAGGCGAAGCGGCTGATGCGCGGGGCGGCGATCGCGACGCAGGCGGTGGCCAACAACCGCATCCGCTGGGTGCGCGACGATCCCATGCCGAAGTTCACCATCCTGTCGCACGAGTCCGGCATGACCATCGGCGCCGCGCGCAAGACCGACGACAGCGACCTGTACTGGCGCATCGCGCAGTTCCTGCTGCCCAATCACGCGCTGGTGCCGACCACGTTCCCCGGCGAGGTCTATCACGGGCAATGCTGGGTGCCGATCAGCGACACGCATTGCTGGATCTATACCTACACCTGGCATCCCGATCGCCCGCTGAGCGCGGCGGAGATCGAAAGCTATCGGACCGGCCATTCGATCCACGCCGAGGTCGACGAGAAATTCGTGCCGCTGCGCCATCGTGCCAACGAGTACCTGATCGACCGGCAGGAGCAGAAGTCCAAGACCTATACCGGCATCAAGGGCGTGTCGGAGCAGGACGCCTGCATCCAGGACAGCCAGGGCTTCATCGCCGATCGCCAGCGCGAGCTGCTGGGGCCGACCGATATCGGCGTGGTGCGCTTCCGGCAGATGGTGGTGCAGGGCGCGAAGTCACTGCGCGCGGGCAGCGAGCCGGACGCCGCCGCCCGGCCGTCGGCGTATCGCGTGCGTGCGGGCGGCTGGGTCGCCGCGTCGAGCAAGGGACTGGAAGAGGTGATGATCGAGCGCTTCGGCCATCCGCGCGGACTGGTCGAAACACCCGGGCGGCAGGCGGCGGAGTAGGGCCGCCCGGATGGACAAATCCGCCGCGCGACCCTAGGTAGGGGGTGGCCGCCCATTCGCGGCGGCAGTTGTTCCGTGAGGAGACGACAACATATGGTCAAGGTCGGCGACAAGGTGCCGAGCGCGACGTTGCGATACCTGGGCCCGGAAGGGCCCAAGGCGATCACGACGGACGAGCTCTTCGCACCGGGCAAGAAAGTGGTGGCCTTCGCGCTTCCCGGCGCGTTCACCCCCACCTGAAGCGCCAAGCATGTGCCAGGTTTTCTGGCCAATCACGACGCGCTCAAGGGTAAAGGTATCGACACAATCGCCTGCATTTCCGTCAACGACGCCTTTGTCATGGGCGCCTGGGCCAAGAACCAGGGGACCGGCGAGAAGGTGATGATGCTGGGCGATGGCAATGGCGAATTCACTGAGAAGATGGGGTTGACGCTCGACGCCACCCGCAACGGCATGGGCAAGCGCTCGCAGCGCTACGCCATGGTTGTCGAGGACGGGGTCATCAAGCAGCTCCATGTCGAGGCGCCCGGCGCCTTCGAGGTCTCGAGCGCCGAGGCCGTTCTCAAAGGTCTCTGACGGGGTGGCATCGGCCCTTGCCGCCCCGATAAGATGGAGCGGTGAGGGCCGATGTGCCGCAAGGAGAGACCGACATGATCAAGGTAGGCGACCGCATTCCCAGCGCGACGCTGCGTGAGAAGACCGCCGAAGGCATCAAGCCCGTCACCACCGACGAGCTGTTCAAGGGCAAGAAGGTGGCGCTGTTCGCGCTGCCTGGTGCCTTCACGCCGACGTGCTCGGCGAAGCACGTGCCGAGCTTCGTCAGCAACTACGACGCGCTGAAGGGCAAGGGCATCAGCGAGATCGTCTGCGTCTCGGTCAACGACGCCTTCGTCATGGAGGCCTGGGGCAAGGACCAGAAGGCCGAGGGCAAGGTGCGCATGCTGGCCGACGGCAATGCCGAGTTCTCCGACGCGCTCGGGCTGAGCTTCGACGCCTCGGGCTTCGGCATGGGCAAGCGCTCGCAGCGCTACGCCATGGTCGTCGACGACGGCGTGGTGAAGACGCTGAACGTCGAGAAGCCCGGCGCCTTCGAGGTGTCGAGCGGCGAAGCCGTGCTGCAGGCGCTCTGAGCGCGTCGAGCATGTCCGATGAGCAGGGGCGGCCCGGTGACGAGCCGCCCCTGTTGTCTGAGGCCGACCGGATCGTCGCGCTGCCGTGCTGGCGCGGACGCGTCGAGATCGCGCCGCTGACCGGCGGCATGACCAACCGCAACTATCTGGTCAACGACTCCGGCCGGCGCTTCGTCGTGCGGTTGGGCGAGGACATCCCGCTGCATGGGGTGATGCGCTTCAACGAGCTGGCCGCCTCGCGCGCCGCGCATGAAGCCGGCCTGTCG
The DNA here is from genome assembly GCA_050183765.1 of Reyranellaceae bacterium. Classification (GTDB taxonomy): domain Bacteria; phylum Pseudomonadota; class Alphaproteobacteria; order Reyranellales; family Reyranellaceae; genus JAFAZJ01. Next base: position 11,492 of record JBFXAZ010000005.1, read on the forward strand.
CCGGCGGTGATCCATGCCGAGCCCGGCCTGACGGTGCTCGATTTCGTCGAAGGCCGTGCGCTCACGCCTGAGGACGTGCGCGATCCCGGCCGCCTCGCGCCGATCGTCGACCTGATCCGCCGCTGCCATCGCGATGTGCCGCGCTTTCTGCGTGGGCCGGTGCTGTCGTTCAACATCTTCCATGTGCTGCGCGACTACTTGGCGACCCTGCGCGACGGCGGCTCGCCGCACGCCGCGGACACCGCCTCGTGGGCCGATCGCGTCGCCCAGTTCGAATCGGTGGTCGGACCGGTCGACCTGGTCTTCGGCCACAACGACCTGCTGGCCGCCAACCTGATCGACGACGGCCGCCGACTGTGGCTGATCGACTGGGACTATGCCGGCTTCGCCTCGTCGCTGTTCGATCTCGCCGGGCTGGCGTCCAACAACGGCTTCGACGCCGCGCACGAACGCGCGCTGCTCGAGCGCTATTTCGGCAGGGTGCCCGACGGCGTGCTGGCGAGCCGCTACGCGGCGATGAAATGCGCCGCGCTGATGCGCGAGACGTTGTGGAGCATGGTCGCGGAGCTGAAGCCCACCGTGAGCGGCGTCGACTTCGTAGCCTACACGCGCGAGAATCGCGCGCGCTTCGAGGCCGCGTGGGCGAGCTTCGGCAAGTAGCGACTACAGATCCGACAGCCTCGCCAGCTCGCGCAGGCGCTTGACCTCGGCGCGGGCGGCCGCATCGACGCGCTCGTTCTCGGGGTGGCCGGAATGGCCCTTCACCCACAGCCATTCGACGCGATGCGGCGCCATCGCCGTTTCCAGCCGTCGCCACAGATCCTCGTTCTTCACCGGCTTCTTCTCGGCGGTCTTCCAGCCGTTGCGCCGCCAGCCGTGGATCCACTTGGTGATGCCGTCGCGCAGATAGCCGCTGTCGGTGTGCACCCGTACCGTGGACGGCCGCTTCAGAGCCTCCAGCGCCTGGATGGCCGCCATCATCTCCATGCGGTTGTTGGTGGTCGCTGCGTCGCCGCCCGAGATCTCCTTCTCGGTCGTGCCCTTGCGCAGCAGCGCCGCCCAGCCGCCCGGCCCGGGATTGCCGCTGCAGGCGCCGTCGGTGAAGATGTCGACCGCGTCGCCGCTCACAGCCCGTATCCCGAGGCCGAAGCGACACCGCGGTGGAAGCGCAGGCGCGCCAGGTACTCCAGCGGATCCTTGCGCTTCACCAGCGCGCCCGGCGGCGTGTGCAGCCAGTCGTAGAGCCGCGTCAGCAGGAAGCGCAGCGCCGCGCCGCGGGCCAGGATCGGCAGGGCGTCGCGCTCGGCCCGGCTCAGCGGGCGCACGCGCTGGTAGCCGGCGAGCAGGGCGCGCGCCTTGGTGACGTTGAAGCTGCGGTCGGGCTCGAAGCACCAGGCGTTGAGGCAGATCGCGACGTCGTAGGCCAGCAGGTCGTTGCAGGCGAAGTAGAAGTCGATGACGCCGCTCAGCCTGCCGTCGAGGAAGAAGACGTTGTCCTGGAACAGGTCGGCATGGATCACGCCCGCCGGCAGATCGCGCGGCCAGTCGCGCTCGAAGACGTCGAGCTCGCCGGCCAGCTCGTCGCTCAGGCCCGTCATCACCTCGTGCGCGCGCGCCTTGCTGCCGTCGAACAGCGGCCGCCAGCCCGCGACCGACAGCGCGTTGGGGCGGCGCAGCGCGAAGCCCTCGGCGGCGAGGTGGAGCCTGGCCATCGCCTCGCCCACCGGGCCGCAATGCGCGGTCTCGATGCGCCGCGGCCACAGCCCGGGCAGGAAGGTCGTCATCGCCGCCGGCCGGCCGGCGAGCGTGCGCAGCGCCTGTCCGTCGCGGCCGTGGATCGGTGTCGGGCATGGCATGCCGCGCGCCGCCAGGTGCTCCATCAGGCCGAGGAAGAACGGCAGGTCCCCGGGGTCCACGCGCTTCTCGTAGAGCGTCAGCATGTAGGTGCCGCGCCCGGTGGTCAGCACGTAGTTCGAGTTCTCGACGCCTTCGGCGATGCCCTTCAGCGAGGTGGCGTGACCGACATCGTATTCGGCGAGGAAAGCGTCCATCTCCTCGTCGGAGACTTCGGTATAGACCGCCATCAAGCCACCAGTGCGCGCGGCAGCTTGAAGACCACGCTTTCCTCGGTGACGCGCACTTCCTCGATGGTGACGTCGAAGCGCGCCGAACAGGCTGCGATCAGCTCGTCGACCAGCACCTCGGGCGCCGAGGCGCCGGCCGTGACGCCCAGCCGCGAGACGCCCTGCAGCCAGTCCCAGTCGAGATCGGCCGCGCGGCGGATCAGGGTCGCGCGCGGGCAGCCGTAGGTCTTCGCCACCTCGACCAGTCGCATCGAGTTCGACGAGTTGGGCGCGCCGATCACCACCATCGCCTCGCAGCGCGGCGCGATCGCCTTCACCGCGGCCTGCCGGTTGGTGGTGGCGTAGCAGATGTCCTCGATCTTGGGACCCTGCATGTTCGGGAACCGCCGCTGGAGGATCGCGACGATGCCCGCGGTGTCGTCGACCGACAGCGTGGTCTGCGTCGCGAAGGCAAGGTTATCGGCGTCGGGCACCTGCACCGCCTCAGCCTGCGCCGCGTCCTCGACCAGGATCACCGCGCCCTCGGGCAATTGTCCCATGGTGCCGACGACCTCGGGATGGCCGCGATGGCCGATCAGCAGGATGGTGCGGCCGGCGGCATGGTGTCGCTCCGACTCGCGGTGCACCTTGGAAACCAGCGGGCAGGTGGCGTCGACATAGAGCAGGGTGCGGCGCTGCGCCTCCTGCGGTACCGACTTGGGCACGCCGTGGGCGCTGAACACGACCGGGCGGTCGTCGGGCACCGCGTCGAGCTCGTCGACGAAGACCGCGCCCTTGGCCTCGAGGCTCTCGACCACGAAGCGGTTGTGCACGATCTCGTGGCGCACATAGACCGGGCGGCCATACTTCTCCAGTGCGCGCTCGACGATCTGGATGGCGCGGTCGACGCCGGCGCAGAAGCCGCGCGGGCTGGCCAGCAGCAGGGTCAGCGTCGGGCGGCGGTCGGAAGGGGGCTGGACGACGTTCATGGGCGATCCCTAGGATCGCACCTATGGCGCAGCTGAAGTAACCCTGTCAAAGCGCCCTCTGGCAAAGGATGTAGCCCATGACCAGTCCTGTACCAGCCGCCAAGGCACCGATCAAAGTCAGCCTCGAAGCGGGCAAGGATTACTGGTGGTGCGCCTGCGGGCGCTCGGCCAAGCAGCCCTTCTGCGACGGCTCGCACAAGGCCGTGGGCATGGCGCCGCTGAAATACACCGCCCAGAAGGACGGCGACCACTGGCTCTGCATGTGCAAGGCGACGAAGAATTCTCCCCTGTGCGACGGCACCCACAAGACGGTATGAGGGGGCCGATCCCTCGGCCTCCTGCGGTGACGTTCATGCTTTCGCGTCTATTTCTGCCGGCGGCGCTGGCGCTTGGCGCCGCGCTGGCGGCCTGCGGTCCGTCGACGACCGAGCGCGTCACGGCGGCACAGATCTGCCCCAAGGTGCTGCGCGTGCAGGACGCCGCGACGCTCACCCGCTTCCGGCCCGGCCGCGGCCGCGATGCCACCGACACCCTGATGCAGGCGAGCCTGGGCGACATCACCGTCGCCTGCAGCACGGCGCGCGATCGCGTCGAGGCCGACATCGCCTTCGAGATCCGCGTCGCCGAGGGCCCGGCCCTGGCGAAGGCGGTGCCCGACCGCAAGGTGGCGCTGGAGTACTTCGTCGCAATCATCGATCCGCAGCGCCAGATCCTGGCGCGGCGCGCTTTCAACGCCGATTTCCAGTTCACCGGCAATCGCACCAAGCTGCAGAGCAAGGAAGAACTCACCCAGCGCATTCCGCTGGCCGCACCGAACACGGGCGGCGGCTACCAGATCGCGGTGGGATTCGTGATGACGCCCGACGAGGTCGCGTTCAACCGCCGCGGTACGCGCCGGTAACGTCCGGGCGTTGAGCGATCAGGATTTGGGCCCGATCAGCACCGCCCAGGCGGCGTCGACGAACAGCGGCGCGTGGTCAGACAGCGGCCCGTTGATGCGGCCATAGACCTTGAACACCGCGGCCTGCAGCACGATGCCGACCACGGCGGCGGTCATGCCATCAAGGTCGCGCTTGGCGATCTCGCCCGCCGCCATCGACTGGGCGATCACGTCGCGCACCACATCGACCGGATTGGGCAGATCCTCCGACAGGCTGGCGAGGAAATGGTGCTGCGTCAGCAGGTGGTAGGCGAAGACTGTCCAGTCCGCGTCGGCCCACTCGCAATAGCAGCGCACGATCGCCTCGGTCTTCTGCCGGAGCTTCTTGTGCGGCTGGTGCGCCTGCAACAACGCATCGGCCAGCGCCACATGGTGTCGCGTGAACAGATCGAGCGCGAGGGCGTCCTTCGAGGGGAAATAGCGATAGATCGTGCCTTCGGCGACCGACGCCGCCATGGCGATCTCTCGCGTGGTGGTCTCCGCCACGCCGCGCGCCATGAACAACGTCAACGCCGCACGCTCAACGCGCCGCTTGGTGTCGTCTGCCTTCCCCATTGCAAAGAGTTTACTGCCGCTGGTTGGGCGTGAAAAGATGAAACTGGTCCACGCTCCCCATATATAGGGGTATCGTCATTCAGAGTGCACAATAGGTTGTATTGTAGCCTTTTTTGATGATGGAGAAGGGCGCGAAAAACGATTGACCGCCCATTCCGCAACGACATTCGAATGAGAGCACACCTTCTGCAATTAGCGCCCGAATTGCGTTCCCAGGCGGCTGGGCCGCAAGTCGAGTGCCAAGGAAAACGTCGCCTCGCCGTCCGCGCTGCCATCGTTGACGGCCCGATGGTGTTCGCATTGTCCTCGCGCGTTCGTGCGCGTCTCGACATCACCGGCGCACATACGAGCGCGGCCGACCCGCGCATCCGCATGTCAGCGTTCCATCATCTCGATCGCCGGCGCGCGACAATCATCATCTCTATCCGACTCGAGTCCCAACCCACCATGCGGCGGCGCAACTCCGCGCGGTCAGCGTTGTTGAAGCCCTGCGCCGACGCGTCGACGAAGGCTTCGAACTCGCTGCGACAGCGATCGGCAACAATCAGGGCCAGCGGCTGCGAGGGGCTTTTGCGGTTCTCCAGGCGCGCGATATGGCGGTCGGTGCAATTGAGCCAGTGAACGAGCGCTGCACGGGACTGCACGTTCTCGGTGATGGGCAATGGTCGCGGATCGCGCGATGGCGGACGCGGCTCGTCCGCGCATCCCGCGCCGGCGAGCGCGAGGCAGAGCGCCAACGAGGTGCGGGTCGTTGTCGACATCACGTGCCTTGCCCCCAGCTCCAACCGTTAACAGCGCAACGGTGATCCGTCAGCGGCCGCTCATGTCGCAGCGCCTGGGCCATCTTTCCGCTCATCGTCCTTGTGAAGGACGTCGATGTCGTCGCCAAAGGTGAGGGCGAGCCACCAGCGTGGTGCGACGATGCGAAGGTCCGCCGGTGGGATCCACACATGATAGCGCGCCCTGATATTCCGGGTAGTGATGGGTGGGGACGACGAGGACGGCGTGGGTCGCCCTGTTTCCTCGGAGCACAGCATCACCCAGACCCCAGTCCACGCGGCCATCAGCACGATCAGCGTCGGCAGCGTCGTGACGTGCGAATAGATCAAAGAGGAGGCGGCGAGCAGCAGCGTCAGGTCCGCACTGACCAACCTGATAAATTGGCCGAGGCCGGTGCCGATGCCAAGTGCGAGCAAGATCGCCATTGACGTGATGAGCGCCAGGCCGACGCACAAGCCGGCGGTGGGCGGAAACTCGCGAACGACGGCCCGGCAGATGAGGAAGCCCAACAGGAAACTCACCGCTGCAACGCCGAGGTCGCCCCAGGCGCCAGCGTTCACGACTGTATGGAAATCGAACAGCGTGTGCAGTTTGTAGCGCAGGCCAAAGGCGGCCCTGGCGGCACCCACGCCCGCCATCGAGGCGCCCACGGCAAACAACAGCGTGCGCCGGTTCGGATTGGTTCGGCCCGACATGATGGCCCTGATATTGAACGCCGTTCATATTAATATGAACCGTGTTCAATTCTTTTCAAGAGGGCTTTTCCACGAATCGCGAAGTCCATGTCATTGCTCCGTCGCAGCACGGTCGTTATGGTGACCGCGTCAGATGATCCCCATGGGAGAGAGCGTTTCCGTCGCGGCGGGAGCGCCGCCGAAGGAGCAACCGCCCCGGAAACTCTCAGGCATCCCGGACCGTGGGGGGATGGCGCTCTGGAAAGCGGTCGCGTGCGCGCAAGCGTGGGGCGGCCCACCGACGAGGTAAGTCGGCGGCGCGGTGAAACGCACCCCGGCCAATCTTTCAGGTCACCGGACAGAGGGGGCGCGGGCGATGCCGCCAGGCGTCGCGCGTGCCGATTCTGAAAGGTGACCGGTGACCGACGCCCCCTCGTCTGCTCCTCTCCAGCGCACGCCGCTCCACGACCTGCACCGCAAGCTCGGCGCCAAGATGGTGCCCTTCGCCGGCTACGAGATGCCGGTGCAGTATCCGCAGGGCGTGCTCGGCGAGCACCTGCATACCCGCGCGAGCTGCGGCCTGTTCGACGTGTCGCATATGGGCCAGATCCGGCTGACAGCGAAGCCGGGGCAGAGTCTTGCCGGCGCCGTGGAATCGTTGGTGCCCGGCGACATCGGCGGGCTCAAGCCCGGGCAGATGCGCTACACGCAGCTGACCCACGACAGTGGCGGCATCCTCGACGACCTGATGGTGACCAGCACCGGCGATCACCTGCTGCTGGTCGTCAACGCCGCATGCAAGCACGACGACCTCGCGCATATCCGCGCCGGCATCGGCGCGCGCGTCGAGATCGAGCCGATGTTCGCGCGCGGCCTGCTGGCGCTGCAGGGACCGAAGGCTGTCGACGTGCTGAGCCGCTACGCGCCGCAGGCGCGCGCGATGGTGTTCATGACCGGCGCGTTCCTGCACATCGACGGCATCGAGTGCTACGTCACGCGCTCCGGCTACACCGGTTGCGACGGCTACGAGATCGCCACGCCGGCGGATTCGGCGGCGCATGTCGCGCGCCTGCTGCTGGGCCATGAAGAGGTCAAGCCGATCGGCCTCGGCGCGCGCGACTCGCTGCGCCTGGAAGCCGGTCTGTGTCTCTACGGCCACGACATCGACACCACGACCACGCCGATCGAGGCCGGGCTGCTGTGGAGCATCGGCAAGGAGCGTCGCGCGCAGGGCGGCTTTCCCGGCGCCGCCGTCGTGCAGAAGCAGATCGCCGAGGGAGCGCCGCGCCGGCGTGTCGGCCTGAAGCCCGAGGGCCGCACCATCGCGCGCGAGGGCGCCGAGATCGTCGACGGCTCCGGCAGGGTGGTCGGCAAGGTGACGTCGGGCGGCTTCGGCCCGTCGCTGAACGGGCCGATGGCCATGGGCTATGTCGAGCGCCCGCTGGCCGCCAACGGCACGAAGCTTGCGCTCATGGTGCGCGGCAAGCCGGTGGCGGCCGAGGTGGTGCCGATGCCGTTCGTCAAGCACACGTATTTCCGCGGTTAAGGGGGAGGCCTCAGTGCTGAAGTTCTCGCAGGAGCACGAGTGGGTGCGGGTCGAAGGCGATATCGGCACCGTCGGCATTTCCGACTACGCCCAGCAGCAGCTCGGCGATGTCGTGTTCGTCGAGGTGCCCGAGGTCGGCCGCAGGGTCGAGAAGGGCGGCGAGATCGCCGTCGTCGAATCGGTGAAGGCCGCCTCGGACATCTACGCGCCGGTGGGCGGCGAGGTCATCGAGGCCAACGGCGCGCTCGCCGATTCGCCGGGTGACGTCAACACCGACCCGATGGGCAAGGCGTGGTTCTTCAAGCTCCGGATCGCCGACAAGAGCGAGCTCGACGGCCTGATGGACGAGGCGGCCTACGCCGAATACGTGAAGGGCCTCGAATAACGATGCGCTATCTCCCCCTCACCGACGCCGACCGCAGCGAGATGCTGGGTGTCATCGGCGTGCGCTCGGTCGACGAGCTGTTCCGTGACGTGCCCGAGGCGGCGCGCCTGACTGGCAAGATCGAGGGCCTCGGCGACCACATGGGCGAGCTCGAGGTCGACCGGGCGCTCTCGGCCATGGCGGCGAAGAACCGCGCGGCGAGCGCCGGTCCGTTCTTCGTCGGCGCGGGTGCCTACAAGCACCATGTGCCCTCGAGCGTCGATCACCTGATCCAGCGCGGCGAGTTCCTCACCTCGTACACGCCGTACCAGCCCGAGATCACCCAGGGCACGCTGCAGTATCTGTTCGAGTTCCAGACGCAGATCGCGCTGCTCACCGGCATGGATGTCGCCAACGCCTCGATGTACGACGCCAGCACCGGCGCCGCCGAGGCCGTGCTGATGGCCAACCGCGTCACGCGCCGCAGCAAGGCGATCCTCTCCGGCGGCCTGCATCCGCAATACCGTGCCGTGATCGAGACCACCGCACGGTGGCAGGGCTTCAAGGCCGTGGGCGCGCCGGCCGACGCGAACGGTGTAGAGGATCTCGCCCAGCAGGTCGACAAGGACACGTCCTGCGTCGTGGTTCAGAACCCCAGCGTGTTCGGCCACGTGCGCGATCTCTCGCCGCTGGCCAAGGCATGCCACGACGCGGGCGCGCTGCTGATCGTGGTCGTCACCGAGATCGTCTCGCTGGGCCTGCTGATGCCGCCGGGCGAGATGGGCGCCGACATCGTCGTCGCCGAGGGCCAGTCGCTGGGCGTCGGCCTGAACTTCGGCGGCCCCTATGTCGGCCTTTTCGCCACGCGCGAGAAATTCGTGCGCCAGATGCCGGGTCGCCTGGTCGGCGAGACCGTCGATGCCGATGGCCAGCGCGGCTTCGTGCTCACCCTGAGCACGCGCGAGCAGCATATCCGCCGCGAGAAGGCGACCAGCAACATCTGCACCAACTCCGGTCTGTGCGCGCTGGCCTTCACCATCCATCTCACCCTGCTGGGCGAGGCCGGCTTCACGCGGCTGGCCGAGCTGAACCACACGACGGCGGTGAAGACCGCCGATGCGCTGGCGCAGGTCAAGGGCGTGAGCGTGCTCAACGGCGCATTCTTCAACGAGTTCACCGTGAAGCTGCCGAAGCCCGCGGCGCCCGTCGTCGAGCGGCTCGCGGCCAAGGGCGTGCTGGGCGGCGTGCCGGTATCGCGCCTGATCCCCGACGATCCTGCCGTCGCCGATCTCTTGCTGGTCGCGGCCACCGAGACGGTGACGGAGTCCGACATCGCCGCGCTCGCACGGGCGCTGACGGAGGTGCTGTGATGGTCCAGTCGCTCGACCGTTCGCAGGGCCGCGCCGGCGCGCTGTCCGCTTCGGGCTCCACGGCGCCCACCTTCACGGGCAACCGCGCGTTGCAGCTCGAGGAAAAGCTGATCTTCGAGCTCGGCCAGCCCGGCCGTTGCGGCGTCGATCTGCCGGAGCCGCCCAAAGTTGCCGACCGTCTCAACGGCCTGCGCCGCCGCGGCGCGATCGGCCTGCCTGGCCTGGCCGAGCCGCAGGTGGTGCAGCACTACACGCGCCTGTCGCAGAAGAACTACGCCATCGACATGGGCGTCTACCCGCTGGGCTCGTGCACCATGAAGCACAATCCCCGGCTCAACGAGAAGATCGCGCGCCTGCCCGGCTTCGCCGACGTGCATCCGCTGCAGCCGCAATCGACGGTGCAGGGCGCCTTCGAGCTGATCGACGAGCTGGCGCACTGGCTCAAGACCTTGACCGGCATGCCGGCGGTGGCGATGTCGCCGGCGGCCGGCGCGCATGGCGAGATGTGCGGCATGATGGCGATCGCCGCCGCGCTTGCCGCGCGTGGCGAAAGCCAGCGCAAGACCGTGCTGGTGCCGGAATCGGCGCACGGCACCAACCCCGCCACCGCGGCGGCCCTGGGCTTCGTCGTCAAGCCGATCCCGGCCACCGACGACGGGCACGTCGACGTCGCGGCGCTGAAGGCGGCGCTGGGGCCCGAGGTCGCGGCGATCATGCTCACCAACCCCAACACTTGCGGGCTGTTCGAGCGCGACATCCGCGAGGTCGCCGACGCGGTGCACGCGGTCGGCGCCTACTTCTACTGCGACGGGGCCAACTACAACGCCATCGTCGGCCGCGTGCGGCCGGGCGACCTCGGCGTCGACTGCATGCACATCAACCTGCACAAGACCTTCTCGACGCCGCATGGCGGCGGCGGGCCGGGCTCGGGTCCCGTCGTGCTGTCGGATCGTCTCGCCGCCTACGCGCCGCGTCCGTGGATCGTGCGCGACGCCGATGGCTGGCGCGCGGCCGAGGAGGGCGCGGCGGTCGACGGCCAGCCGCTGGGTCGCCTGAAGGCCTTCCACGGCCAGATGGGCATGTTCACCCGCGCGCTCGCCTACATGATGAGCCACGGCGCCGACGGCCTGAGGCAGGTCGCCGAGGACGCGGTGCTCAGCGCCAACTACGTCATGGCGCGGCTCAGCGCCGAGATGACGCCGGCCTTCGGCGGTCCGTGCATGCACGAGGCGCTGTTCGACGACAGCTTCCTCAAGGACACCGGCGTGAGCACGCTCGACTTCGCCAAGGCGATGATCGACGAGGGCTTCCACCCGATGACCATGTACTTCCCGCTGGTGGTGCATGGCGCATTGCTGATCGAGCCGACCGAGACGCAGCCCAAGGAGTCGCTCGACCAGTTCTGCGACGCCCTGCTGCATCTGGCGCGCAAGGCCAAGAGCGGCACCGCGGTCGAGGAATTCCGCGCCGCGCCGGTCATGGCACCGCGCCGCCGTCTCGACGAGACGCTCGCGGCGCGCAAGCCGGTGCTGCGCTGGAAGCCCAGCAACAACCCGCCCACCGACGCGCCGACGCGCCAGGCGGCGGAGTAGTTCCGTTACCTTCTCCCGGAGGGGGAAGGTGGCGGCGCGCAGCGCCGACGGATGGGGGATGCCCCAACGAGACCGATGTCCGTCTTCGACATCCCCCATCCGCCCTTCGGGCACCTTCCCCGTCCGGAGGAAGGGAAGCTGCGGTATCATTGGCATAGGTACGGCTATGTCGTCTTGCCGCGCTTCATGGGCTGGCGCGATCGGGAGCGGCTGCGCGCCGCCTGTGATCGCGCCGAGCGCACATGGCGAGACGGCCTGCCGCCGCAGCGTCGCGACAGCCCGCTCAGCAACATGGCCTACCTCACCGATCCGCGCTGGTACGACGATGGGCGCGTGCCGGCGGAGATCCTGAACCTCGTCGCCGATCGCAGCGTGCTCGACCTGATCCGCGCGATCTGCGGCGGCGAGCCGCTGTTCCACAATACGCAGTACTTCATCGAGCAACGCGGCGCCGACTGGGACGGTGAATGGCATCGCGACACGCAGTTCCTCGCGCCCGATGCCGCGACCGAGCGGCGGCACATCGCCCAAGGCGACAGCGTGCATTTCCGCATCGCGCTCGAGGATGATCCCTGGCTGAGGATCGTGCCCGGCTCGCATCGGCGCTGGGACATCGCGCGGGAATGGGCGATCCGTCGCGAGCATGCCCCCGGCAATCCCGATGGGGCGGTCTCCGTCGCGCTGAAGGCCGGCGATGCGCTGCTCTTCCACGCCTGGTCAATCCATCAGGGGCTCTATCGCCGGACGCCGGCGCGCCGGACCTTCGACGTGATCTACCTGACGCGTGGTACGGCCGAACAGGCGCTGACGCCACGATCATGCATGCCCTTGCCCGTCCGCTTGGCGTCGCTGCCGCGCGCGGCGCGCGCGTTCTACGAGCGCTTTGCGCGCACCTATCGCCGCGCCTGGACTTCAGCTTGACGAAGTTCAGGCCTTGAGCGCGGCCGCCACTTTTCGCCCCTGCGCGGTCAATGCCACCCGCAGATCACCATCGACCTCCTCGGTGGCGACAAGGCGCAGCTTGTGCAGGTTCTCGATCGCGGGCGGCACCGTCGCCGCCGACCCGACGATCGGCACGAGATCGCCGACCGATGCCGGTCCCTTGAGCAACTCGCGGAGAATCACGTCCTCGGCCGGCTGGGCGTTGTTGAGCAGGGCTCCCGCGACCTGCGCGGCGCCGCCGGCGACGCCACCCACGCCGCCGACCGCGGACAGCGCCCGGGTCAGGTATCGCCGCACCGTCGAGGCCTCGATCGGGACCCACTTCACCATCGTCCGCTCCGTTCAGCGTCTCTCGCTATCGGCCTGACGCCGGCGGCGATCAATCCACGCCATCAGGACCATGGCAAGCAGCGCCGAGGCGCCGAACAGGTAGATGCCGCCCTGGGCGCGGAACCGCACGAAGAAGTCGCCCTGCAGCGACACGACGATGATCGCCACCACCAGCACGTCGAGCATCGACCATTTGCCGACGCCGACGGCGACATCGTGCAGCGGCCCGGTGCGGTGATAGGGCGCCAGCCACAGGAAGGCCGCGACCAGCAGCTTGACCACCGGCAGCGCCACCGAGAAGGCGGCGATCACGATCGCCAGCGGCCAGGAGTCCGAGAACCACAGGTCCTGAATGCCCGACAGCACGCTGTGCGTCGAATCGAACAGGCGGACCTTGGTCACCATGATCGCCGGCACCACCAGGCCCAGCGCCAGGCTGATCGCCGTCAGCGCCCACAGCACGATCAGCCACGGCGTGTCGCGCGGATGGCGGGCGGCGAGCGAAGTCGTCATTTGCCCGTCGAATGACATTTTGTATCCAGCGCGTCTAGTATGGGAGTGTGTAAGGCTTGCCTGGAGTCCTCAGGTACCAGTGATCGTATTCCATTCTGATCACCGTCAAAGGCTATGAGTTCCTGTGAATCTTCGCTCCCTTATTGATGACAATGGTTTTTTCTTGGCGACCGAAGACGAGAAACTTCGGAACGCACTATGGCGCTTCGTCGGTGAATATGCGGTGTCAGCTGCATATGAATTGGCGGCCGACTTCAGAGCGGACTTTCCATTTGGGCCTGGGGCGGACATACGAGTGAAAATCTTCCCGACTCACATCGTCTGCTCATTCGCCTTTGCGCCCTATGGCCAAATGCCGTTTGTAGGAACGTTCACTGACGATGAGATAGAGCGGTTAGGCCTCGCGAACCCTCAAATCACTCATGATCTTCTGACTGGATCCAACGCGAATAGTAGGGACTTGGTTAACGAGTACACAGTTACGGTGTCGTCGGCAAAATTGAACGGACGCTATTCGGTACACGGGCCGATCGTCCAGATTCGTCGATGGGTGCAAGGTGTCCTCCTGCCGATCTTGCAGGAGAGGAATCGGAAGCGAGTGGCCGCTGTAATACCTCCTCCGCCTACTTACTCGATCAATGCAATCGTAAGCGCTTTGTGGGTACTGGAGTGCGACACTGACGTACGACAGGGCAGCGCCTTCGCACTGGAAGGTTTTGGTCTGGTTACCTGTGACCACGTATTGGGAAGTTATACTCACGCATTCCAATCTAACGACCCTTCCAAGCGGTATCCTGTTCGCGTCACGAGACTTCACCAAGTCATCGACCTCGCAGTGCTTGAGATTGATGCACCGCCATTGTCTGTTCTCAGTGCCGCTCCTGAGCGGGAAGTGTTGTTGCATGAGCACGTTTTAATAGCAGGGCACCCGAACTTTCGCCTCGGTGACTCTCCGCAGCTAAGCCCCGGTCTGATAGTCGGCTTTCGAACTGTCAGTTCGATCCGGCGGATGATTACCAATGCGGCGATCGTTGCTGGGACGAGTGGTGGGCCGGTGCTCGACGCCGGCGGCAAGGTCATCGGTGTTGCAGTGACGGGAGCAAGAAGCCTATCGAGCTCGCGTGAGACAGAAGATCACGCCATCATACCAATTTGGTCACTTGCCTTGATGTAGTCCCACACTCGACCAGTAGTCACATCGAGCAGCCAATGAAAAACCCCGCCTCGCGGGCGGGGTTCGTCGTGTGACGGCGGATGTCGCGGGTCAGTTCAGCCGTCGCGGCAGCTCGGCGATCGCCTGGTCGACCAACTCGGTGCCCTGGCCCGACCGCATGCGCTCCTGCAGCAGCGTGCGGGTGGCGGAGATCGCGGTGTCGACGGCGGCGGTGCGCACCTCGGCCATGGCCTTGGCCTCGGCCTGGGCGATGCGGTCGAGCGCCTGGCGCTCGCGCAGCTTGATGGTGTTGGCGAGGTCGGCCTCGGCGCGCGCCTTCAGTGCCGTCGCTTCGGCGGTGGCGAGATCGAGAATGCCCTTGGCCTCGCTCTCCGCGGCGTCGCGCTTCATCTTGTACTCGGCGAGCGTCGCCTCGGCCTCGGCGCGCAGCTTGATGGCGTCGTCGAGCTGCTTGGTGATCGCCACCGCGCGCTGATCGAGCATGCCGGTGATGCCGCGCCATGCCGCCCGGCCGGCCACCGCGAGGAACATGAAGAAGGCGACGGCGACCCAGAAATGCGTGTCGGCGAACATCGAGTCGCCGTGCTCCGCGCCGGCCGCCCATGCCGTGCCGATCATCATGCGCCTCCCTTCAGCGCCGCGCCGACCAGCGCGTCGAGTCGCGCCGAATCGGCTTGGCCGCCGACCAGCTTGCCGTAGGCGGCCTGCGCCACCTCGACCGCCATCGACCGCACGTTGCCCATCGCCGCCTCGCGCGCCTCGGTGATGCGCGTCTCGGCCGCGGCGATCTCGCCGCCGATGCGCTGGCCGACCTCGGCCAGCCGGGCGTTGGTCGCCGCCGCGGCGGCGTCCGATGCCGCACGGTTGGCGGCCTGCGCCTCGGCGCGCGCGTCGGCGATCGACTTCTCGTACTGCGCCAGCGCCGCCTTGGCCTCGTCGCGCGCGCGGGCGGCGGCATCCAGGTCGCCCTGGATCTTCGCCGCGCGGGCGTCGATCGTGCCGCCGAGCATCGGCACCACGACGCGCGAGATGATGACGTAGAAAACCGCGAAGCAGACGATCAGCCAGAAGATCTGGCTGGGCATCGTGTTCGGGTTGAATTGCGGCATGGGCTTCTTCTTTTCCTCCGCCAGAACGACGAAGGGGATGAAGCTCACTGCCGCCGCCGCGAGGGCGGGCGCAAAGCGGACGTAGAGAGAACGCGGCTTGAC
This sequence comes from Reyranellaceae bacterium, assembly GCA_050183765.1. Lineage (GTDB taxonomy): Bacteria > Pseudomonadota > Alphaproteobacteria > Reyranellales > Reyranellaceae > JAFAZJ01. Next base: position 26,535 of record JBFXAZ010000005.1, read on the forward strand.
CATCTCAGTCACTCCGGACGGCGCCGCCAGTGGCGGCCCCGTGTCCTGGGGGTGATGAAGGGCGGGGCGTCGCCGTCCCGCCCGCCGGTCTCAGCCGAACAGCGCGATCAGCGCGACGATCAGCGCGAACAGCGCGATCGCCTCGGTGACGGCGAAGCCGATCCAGATGTTCGCGCCGATCTCGCCCTTCGAGGCGGGGTTGCGCGACAGGGCGGTGATGTAGCTGCCCCAGATGTTGCCCACGCCGATGCCGGCGCCGATCATGCCGATGGCAGCGAGGCCGGCGCCGATGAACTTGGCGGCTTCAGGCGTCATGGTTGTCTCCCGTTGAAGATGCGATGCGGTTGATGGGGAATGGGGATACGGGCGCGACCGGCGTCAGTGCAGGTGCAGCGCGTCGTTCAGGTAGATGCAGCACAGGATGGTGAAGATGTAGGCCTGCAGCCCGGCGACGAGGAACTCCAGCGCCGTGATGCCGACCAGGCCGATCAGCGGCACCCAGCCGCCGATGAAGCCCAGGCCGATGACGAAGCCGGCCAGCACCTTCAGCAGCACGTGGCCGACGGTCATGTTGGCGAACAGACGAACCGACAGGCTCACCGGCCGCGAGAAGTACGACACCAGCTCGATCGGGATCAGGATCGGCGCGGTCCACAGCGGCGCGCCGTGTGGGAAGAAGAGCGAGAGGAAGTGGAAGCCGTGCTTGAAGATGCCGATCAGCGTGATGACCACGAAGATCGCGAAGGCCATCCCGAAGGTCACCGCGATGTGGCTGGTGAAGGTGAAGCTGTAGGGCACCATCCCCAGCAGATTGCCGAAGAGGATGAAGATGAAGAGGGTGAACATGAACGGGAAGTACTTCTTCCCGGCGTCGCCGACGTTGTCGCGTATCATGCCCGCGACCATGTCGTAGAGCATTTCCGCCATGCCCTGCAGGCGGCCAGGCACGAGCTTCCTTTGCGAGCCGGCGGCGATGAGGAACAACGAGGCGACGCCGACGGCGATCAGCATGAAGACGGCGGAATTGGTCAAGGCGATCGGCGTCTTGCCGATGGTGAACAGCGGCTTGCTGAGATCGACGATCTCGAATTGCTCGAGCGGACTGGCCACGATCCCCACCCTTGACGCGGGCGGTCCCCTTCAGGACCGCGACTGATCCTCGGCGTCGGATGCGGCCCGTGCCTTGCGGCGCGCCTCCTCAGCCTGGGCCACGCGGTAGACGTTCAGGAAGGCGGCGCACGATCCGAGCAGGAAGCCCACGATCAGCAACCACGGCTTGGTGCCCAACCAGCGATCCAGCGCCAGGCCGAGCACCGTTCCAACGACCACACCCGCGACCAACTCGATGCCGATGCGCAGTCCGACGCCGATCTTCTCGGTGCCGCCCCGTGGACCACCGCCGGGCTTCCCGACCCTGCTCTCCTGAGCCTGCTGCGCGGCCTTGACCCGTGCATCGAGCTCGTCGAGCGAAGGCGGCTTGTCGCCTGCGGCCATTCCAAAGGCCTCCTCGCATCGCCGATTCCGCGCCAAATACGCGGCAAAACCGCGTCCCCCGAAGCGAAATCGCGCCGCAACCTAGGGAACCGGGTATGGGGTGTCAAGCGGTATGGCGTCACACAGTTTCGCCGGAAAACGTAATGTTTTCAGGTGGTTTTCCTCCCCTCGCGCATCCGCGGGTACGACGCATCAGGGACCGCGCCTAGAGCTTCATGCCGGCCCAGATGACGGCTTGCGTGGATGCTTCGACAAGGCGCGCTATGGCCCGCAAGAGCAGCGTCTCGTCGACGATCAGACGCTGGGACTGGTCGTGATGCTGTCTCTCGTCGTCAATAATGGCCTCGATCGCGGCTGTCGCGGTCGGATCCGGCCTCAGGGCGACAAGTTGCTCATGGAGATGACGCAGCACGACTCGCTCGACCGCCACGGTGGTTGCGGCGATTGCTTGGCCGCCCAAGAGCCCTGTCACCAGGCCGAGGAGCAAGCCGCCAGCGCCGCAGAGCCAATAGCTGCGGCATCGCTGCAGGCCGCGCCGCGATAGCTCTTCAGCAAAGACGGCGCGATGCCGTTCTTCGTGCGCACGCGTCCCGGCAATTTCGCGGCAAAGGGTCGGCGCCGTGAGGCGGGCGATGAAAAGCTGACCGCGATAGATATTGACCGCACCATGCTCGCCGGCGTGGTCGACTTTCAGAATCCGATCACCGAGCGATTCACCGGGTTTCAGGCGAGCTGCGATCAACGGTTCTGCCTCCCCCGAACCTTCGGAGCCCCCCTAATACGTCGAACCGGCCGCCTTGCCCTTGGTGCCGGCGGCGCGCACTTCGTCCACCGAGGCCCGCAGATCGCGCAGGTACGGCTCGACCGTTTCGTGATGCGCCGGGTTGAGCGCCATGTGGATGCCCGGCGGCTCGGCCTGCCGGCCGACGAACCAGCCGCGCCGCACCATCGCGTCGCTCACCGCGCCGATGTCGAGGGCGGGATCGGTCGAGCGGGTGACGAAGATGCACAGGTCATGGGGCTCGAGCACCGCCAGGCCGGGGATCGCGTTGATGCCCTCGACCAGCGCCTTGGTCGTGTCCATCAGCAATCTGGCGCAGCGCAGGTAGCCGTCCTCGCCGAGATGCTGCAGCACCGCCCAGGCGCCGGCCACCGCGCCGCCGGGCCGCGTGCCCTGCATGGTGTAGGCGAGGTACTGGCCGCGCTCCCAGTCGCGGAAGTCGAACTGCTGGTAGCGGGTCTTCAGCTCTTCCGAGCGCAGCAGCATGGTCGAGGCGCCCTTGGGCGCCATGCCGTATTTGTGCAGGTCGGCGGAGATCGAGGTCACGCCGGGCACGGCGAAGTCCCAGTCCGGCAGCGCATAGCCCAGCCGCCTGACCCAGGGCGCGAGATAGCCGCCGACGCAGGCATCGACGTGCATCCACAATCCGCGCCGCTGCGCCAGCGTGGCGATCTCGCCGATCGGATCGATCACGCCGAACGGATAGTTCGGCGCCGAGCCGACCAGGCCGATGGTCTTGTCGTCGATGCGGCCGGCCATCGCCGCGGCGTCGGCACGGAAGTCGTTGCGCGGCGTGGCGACGCGGCGGATCTCGATGCCCAGCGCATGGCCGGTGCGCGAGAAGCCGGGATGAGCGGTGCGCGGCACGACGAAGTTCGGCTCGCTGATGCCCTTCTCGGCCCGCGCCCAGTCGCGCGCGGTCTGCAGCGCGAGGAAGATGCTCTCCGAGCCGCCCGAGGTGAACGTGCCGGCGGCGCCCTCGGGCGCGTTCATCAGCTCGAGCGCGAAGGCGATGACCTCGTTCTCGAGCCGGGTGAGGCTGGGGAAGGCGCGCTTGCCGAGATTGTTCTCGGTCCAGAACGACGTATAGGCGTTGACCTGCACGTCGCGCAGCTTCTCGTCGAGATAGTAGTAGTAGACGGCCATGCGGCCCTGGCGCCACGAGAAGTCGTGCGCCTTGGCCCCATCGAGCATCGGCGCGATCGCCTCCCACGGCAGACCCTTCTGCGGGATCCTCATCATCGCTCTCCTGCGATCGCCGGCGCCTCGCCGACGGCCGCAGGCTAGCAGAAATCAGGCGCCGCGGCGCATCGCGCCCAGCCGCCGTCGGATCTCCTCGGCGAGCTGCTCGTGCGGATAGGGCTTCTTCAGCAGGGGCATGTCGCACAGCGTGCCGGCCGTCTGCGCCATGCGCGCGACGCCCGACGTCAACAGGATGCGCACGTCGGGATACTGTGCGCGCGCCCAGCGCGCGAGCTCGAAGCCGCTCATGCCGCGACCCAGTTCGATGTCGGTGAGCAGCACCTCGATGCGCTGGTGGTCGCCGAAGATCGCCTGCGCCTCCTCGCCGGTCGAGGCCTCGAGCACGCGATAGCCGCAGGCGCGCAGGTAGTCCGCCACGGCGAGGCGGATCAGGACCTCGTCCTCGACGACCAGCACGGTCGCCGGGCTGTCGCCGCCGCGGCCCTCGCGAACGGGATCGTCGTTGGCGGGCCGCGCGCGGTCGGCATTGCCGCCGAAAGGCGCAAGATTCAACGAGACGCGCATGGTGATCTCCTTGTCACGGAGGGCATAGCGCGTCAGCGGCGTCGCGGTTGCGTGGGCGTTTTGGGCCATTTTGCGGCCCTCCTGTGGCCCGGCGTGCCGCAAAAGGAATGCCCCGGCGCTTGGGCCGGGGCGTGCAGGAACGCGAGAGAGGATTTCGTTCTTGGCCCTCAGGCGGCAACGGCCTCGTTGATGATGCGGTCGGCCTGCTCGAGATCGACCGAGACGAGGGAAGACACGCCACGCTCGGCCATGGTGACACCGTAGAGCCGGTGCATCTTGGCCATGGTGACGCGGTGATGGGTGATGATCAGGAAGCGCGTCTCGCTGTGGCCGGCGATCTCGTGCACCAGGTCGCAGAAGCGCTCGACATTGGCGTCGTCGAGCGGCGCGTCGACCTCGTCGAGCACGCAGATCGGCGCCGGGTTGGTGAGGAACACCGCGAACAGCAGCGACAGCGCGGTCAGCGCCTGCTCGCCGCCCGACAGCAGCGACATCACCTGCAGCTTCTTGCCCGGCGGCGAGGCGACGATCTCGAGGCCCGCCTCGAGCGGGTCCTCCGACTCGGTCAGGCGCAGCTCGGCGCGGCCGCCGCCGAAGAGCTTGGTGAACAGCTCCTGGAAGTGGCCGTTGACCTTCTCGAAGGCGGCGAGGAAGCGCTCGCGGCCCTCGCGGTTGAGGCTGGCGATGCCCTGGCGCAGGCGGCCGATCGCGGCGGTGAGGTCGTCGCGCTCCGAGGTCATGGCGACGATCTGGCGGTCGAGCTCGGTGGCTTCCTCCTCGGCGCGCAGGTTCACCGCGCCCATGGTCTCGCGTTCGTGCACGAGGCGCTCCAGCCGCTTCTCGGCCGCCTCGATCTCGGGCAGCTCCTCGAGCGACGCCGCCTCGGCCGCCTGCAGGATCGCCTCGGGCGAGATGCGCAGGCGCTCCTCGATGCGCGCCACCGTGGCCTCGCGGTTGTGCGTGGCCTGCTCGACCAGGCCCTCGCGGCGCACGCGGCTCTCGCGCGCCTCGCCGAGATCGTGCTCGACCTGCTTGAGCGCCTTGTCGGCGGCGATCTGGCGGCTTTCGCCGTCGGCCAGGCGCGACGCGGCGATGCGGCGCTTCTCCTCGGCCGCGTCGATCTGGCCAGACAGCGCCGCGCGCTGCTCGGCGATCGCGGCCGGCTTGGCGTCGAGTTCCTCGAGCTGGGTCACCACAGCCTGGCGGCGCTCCGCCAGCTCGGCGAGCTGACGTTCCGCCGTCTCCAGGCGCACGCGCCAGCCCTGGCTGTCGGCGTCGATCTGCTGCAGGCGGGCGCGGCGCAATGCGGCGTCGCGCGCCAGTGCGTCGCGCGTGGTCTGGCAGGTCACCAGCTCGGCGCGCAGGTCGGCCAGCCGCACACGCAGCGCCGTGGCGGCCTCGCGGTCGATCGCCGGATCGGCGATCGAGGAGCGCCGCGCCTCGCGGAAGGTGCGATGACGCTCGATGTCACTGTGCTCGGCCACGATCTGGCCGAGCGCATCGCTCAGCGTCGCCTGCCTGGAGGTCAGCGCCGCGGTCTGGCGTGCGACGTCGGCGTGATGCGCCCGCGCCTTCGCCAAGGTCGACTCGTGCTCGGCAATCGCCAGCCGCGCGGCACGGTCGGCCTCGCGCGCGGCCTCGTGCGCGGCGCGCTCGGCGGCGGCGGCCTCGGCCACCACCTCGCGCTCGCGCGCGCTGGCGATCGCCACGGTCTCGCGCTCGGCGGCGCGCGCGGCCTCGATCGCCAGCCGCTCCTCCCGACGCGTGGCCTCGACGCGCTCGGCGCCGACCTGGCGCACCCGCGCGATCACGCGCTGCTCGGCGGTGCGCGCGGCCTCGACGGCGGCGCGAGCGACGGCGTGGCGGCGCTCGATCTCGCCCAGCTCGGCCTGAGCCGTATCGAGCGAGGCGCGCACCTCGATCAGGCGGTTGCGCTGGCTCAGCCGCGTCGCGGCGGTGGTTGGCGCGCCGGCCTTCACCGTGAGGCCGTCCCAGCGCCACACCGCGCCGTCGCGCGTGACCAGCCGCTGGCCGGGCTTCAGGGCGCGATGCAGCTTCTGGCCGGTCTCCTCGTCGGCGACGATGCCGATGAAGGCGAGGCTGCGGTCGAGCTCGGCCGGCGCATGCACGCGCGAGGACAGCGGCTCGGCGCCGGTCGGCAGCGCCGGGATCTCGCCGAGCGCCGGCAGCGTCTGCCAGTAGATCGGCGCGCCGCGGTCGTAGGACGCCTCGAGATCGTCGCCCAGCGCGGCGCCCAGCGCCTTCTCGTAGCCGGGCTCGACGGTGAGCGCGTCGATCAGCGGCGGCCACAGGCTGTTGGCGGCCGATTGCAGCGCCGCGGCGATGCCGCTCTCCTCGGCCTTCAGGCGCGTGACCCGGCCATTCGCCTTCTGCAGCGCGTCCGCGATTTTCGCCGCGATGTTCTCGGCGGCGAGACGCTCGGCGGCGCGGGCCTGCTCGGCTTCCTGGCGCTCGCCGTCGGCGCGCACCATGGTCGTGCGCACGCGTTCGGCCCACTCGCCCTGCGTCGCGCGTACGGTCTCGGCGGCGGTGGCCTGAGCCTGACGCGTCGCGGCGGCGGCCTCGGCCTGCACGGCACGCGCCGCCTCGACGGCGGCGCGCTCCGCCATGCGGGCCTGCTCGACCGCGGCGGTGCTGCTCGTGCGAGTCTCTTCCAGCGCCGCCAGGGCGGCATCGACCTCGGCCTGCACGGCGGCCAGCGCCGGCAGGCCGGAGAGTTCGCGCACGACCTCGGCGTGCTGCGCCTCCGCCTCGTCGCGCCGGCGCGCGAGCTGGGCGAGGCGGTCGTTGAAGCCGGCGATCTCGCGCTGCAGGCTCGACAGCACGGCCTCGTCCTCGGCGATCTGCCGCGTCAGGCGCTCCAGCTCGGCATCGGCCTGCACCGTCGCCTGATGCGCCTGGTCGCGCGCGGCGTCGGCCTCGGCCTGGCGCTGCTCCTCGCCGACCTGTTCCGCTGCCAGGCGCTGGCGCTCGCCGCCCAGCTCGGTCAGCGCCTTGTCGGCATCGCCGTGGCGCTCGCCTTCGCGCGCGGCGTCGGATTCGATCTGCGCCAGGCGTGTACGGCCCTCCTCGCGCGCCAGCTCGATGCGCTCGGCCTCGTCGGCCAGCGCCTCGGCGGCGACGCGCAGGCGCTGCAGGCCGGCGGCGGCCGAGGCTTCCTCCAGGCGCAGCGGCGGCAGCGCATTGGCGGCCTCGGCCTGCGCCGTGGCGGCAAGGCCGGCCAGCCGCGTGAGGTCGGTGACGGTGGCCTCGGCCTCGCGCAGGCGCTCCTGCGCGTCGGTGAGCTCCTTCTCGGCGGCCGCCAGGCGCAGCGCCAGCACGACGGCGTCGGCGCGGCGGATGTGGTCGCTGAGGTTGCGGTAGCGGCTGGCCTGGCGCGCCTGGCGCTTGAGCTGCCGGTGCTGCTCGTCGAGCGCCACCAGCACGTCCTGCACGCGCAGCAGATTGGCCTCGGCCGCCTTCAGGCGCAGCTCCGCCTCGTGGCGGCGGGCGAAGAGGCCGGTGATGCCGGCGGCCTCGTCGATCACCAGCCGGCGGTCGGCCGGCCGGGCGTTGATCAGCGCGCCGATGCGGCCCTGGCTCACCATCGCCGTCGAGCGCGAGCCCGAGGCGGCGTCGGCGAACATGGTCTGCACGTCGCGCGCCCGCGTCTCGCGCGCGTTGACCTTGTAGAGCGAGCCATGGCCGCGCTCGATGCGCCGGATGACCTCCAACTCGTCGGCATCGTTGAAGGCCGCCGGCGCGATGCGGTTCCTGTTGTCCAGGCGCAGCGCGACCTCGGCGATGTTGCGCGCCGGCCGCTGGCCGGTGCCGCCGAAGATCACGTCCTCCATCTCCGAGCCGCGCATCTGCTTGGCCGAGGTCTCGCCCATGACCCATTTGAGGGCCTCGACGAGGTTCGACTTGCCGCAGCCATTGGGGCCGACGATGCCGGTCAGGCCGGGCTCGATGGAGAGCTCGGTCGGGTCGACGAACGACTTGAACCCGGAGAGGCGGAGGGACTTGAACTGCACGTCGGCTACCCGCTGTCGTGGTTACTTGAGATACTTGGCGAAAAGCTCTTCGAAGGCCGGCACGGTGCGCGCGCCGCCGAAACGCTGACCGTTGACGAACAGCGTCGGCGTCGAATCGACGCCCAGCGCCACGCCACCCTGCTGCTCGGCGAGCACCGCCTCGAGGCCCTTCTGGTCGTCGAGGCAGGCCTTGGCCTGCGCCTCGCCCAGCCCGGCCAGCCGCAGGAGCTTCTGCAGGTCGGCCAGCGGCTCCTTGCCGGCGGCCCAGTTCGACTGGGTCTGGAAGATCGTGGCGACGACGCCGAAATAGCGGTCGCGATCGACGCATTCGGCGAGCTGCGCGGCCTGGGCCGCGATGCGGTCGAGCGGGAAATCGCGGTAGATCAGCCGCACCTTGCCGGTGTCGATGTACTTGGTCTTCAGCTGCGGCAGGACCTCGTTGTGGAACGCCGCGCAGTGGCTGCAGGTCATCGAGGCGTACTCGACGATGGTGATGGGCGCGTCGGCGCTGCCCAGGATGTGGTCCTTCTCGACCGGCTGCAGGCCGGCCGGCACGGCGGTCGCGGGCGGATTGGCCGCAGGCGGCGTAGCCTGCGCCTGGGCAGGCGCAACAGGGCTCGGCCCGCCCGGCCGCGTGGTCACGTAGACCCCGCCCAGGATCAGGACCACGACGACAACCCCGCCGACGAGTATCCAGATATTACGCATCGAAACCCCTTAACCCCCAACATCTTGGGGTGCTGGCCTGTGGAGAGTCAACGAAGGCCGGCAATGGTCTTTTCCACACCGGCGACGCAACGGATGGTGCCGCGCACGTAACAAGGCGCCCGGGCAGCGTCAAACCGCGATGGCGTGATCACGGCTCAGGACTTGTCGCGGGCGAGAATGGCGCGGCCAAGGCGTTCCAGCGCCGCCTTCAGGCGCTCATCGGCGATGCCCTCGGTGGCGGTTTTCAGCGCCGCCTGGCGATGGGCCGGCAGCTTCGGGCGGCCGCGCGGCGGCGGGTTCGGCGCCAGCGGCAGCGGACCCTGCACCAGAGCCAGCCGGCTCACCGCCGCGCGGCCGTAATAGGCATTGATGCGCGCCACGATCTGCGGCGCGTCGTGCTGCAGCACCAGCGCGGCGGCGGGGACGACCAGCAGGCGCAAGGTGGTGCCGGTGAGCTTGTCGGGCAGCGAGACCCGGGCCAGCTCGTCGCCCACGATCAGCGGCCATTCGGCCAGCAGCGACGCCAGCGCCGTGCCGCGCGCCTTGGCCAGCGGGCGGATCAGCCCGGGCACGGTCGCGCCCAGCCGCTTGAACCGGCCGCGCCGGTCCAGGGTGATCTCGGCCTCGGGATCGTCCTCGCTCATGGCCTCTGTCATTCCGAGCATCGCGAGGAATCTTGGACTTGCGCGGCGCGGTCAATCTAAAGATTCCTCGCGATGCTTGGAATGACAGAGGTGTTGGTGGCGCGCAGACGCAAGGACGAGGACGAGACGACGGTCGCGCTGCCGGAGGGCCCCGATCCGCGTCTGCACGCCGAACGCCTGCTGGCCTGGTACGACCGCCATCGCCGTGTGCTGCCCTGGCGCGCGCCGGCGGGGCGGCGCGCCGATCCCTATCATGTGTGGCTGAGCGAGATCATGCTGCAGCAGACCACGGTGCAGACCGTGGGCCGCTACTTCCTCGCCTTCGTCGAGCGCTGGCCCACCGTGCGCGACCTCGCCGCCGCGCCGCTCGACGACGTGCTGCATCTCTGGCAGGGGCTGGGTTACTACGCCCGCGCGCGCAACCTGCATGCCTGCGCGCGCGCCGTGGTCGAGCGTCATGGCGGCGCGTTTCCCGATGACGAGGAGTCGTTGCGCGTGCTGCCCGGCATCGGCGCCTACACGTCGGCCGCCATCGCCGCGATCGCCTTCGACCGTCCTGCCAGCGCCGTCGACGGCAATGTCGATCGCGTGATCACACGCCTGCACGCGCTCGAGCGGCCGATCCCGGAAATCAAGACCGAGATCCGAGCGCTCGCGGCACGGCTGGTGCCGCGGCAACGCGCCGGCGACTACGCGCAGGCGATGATGGATCTGGGCGCCACGGTCTGCATCCCGGGCGAACCGCGCTGCTTCGTCTGTCCGCTGATCGAGCTGTGTGCGGCGCGCCGGCTGGCCATCGCCGCCGAGTTGCCGCGCAAGCGCGCCAAACCGGCGCGGCCGGTACGGCGCGGCATCGCCTTCTTCCTGCTGCGCAAGGACGGCGCCATCCTGCTGCGAAGGCGCGCGCCGCGCGGCCTGCTGGGCGGCATGATGGAGGTGCCGTCGAGCGACTGGCGGGAAGGGCCGCTCGATCGCGCCGCGGCGCTGCAGCAGGCACCGATCGACACACGCTGGCGCGCCCTGCCCGGAACTGTGCGCCACGTCTTCACGCATTTCGAGCTCGAGCTGTGCCTGGTCACCGCGCGCCTGCCGACCGAGCGCGCGGCGGCGGCGCTCGAGGATGCGCAATGGTGCGCGGTCGACCGGCTGGGCGAGATGGCGCTGCCGACGGTGATGAAGAAGGTGCTGCGCCACGCGATCATGGCGACGTCAGTGAAGGGCGCTACCTGATGGTCGCGCAGCGAGGAGGCGGGCGATGGCGGCGAAACGGCAGCGGCACACCACGGCGAACCCGCAATGGCGCCGCCGCTTCAGGCGCTCGCTGGCCCTCGGCGCGACGGCGCTGGCGGTCATGCTGGGCATCGGCATCCTGGGCTACCACTACATCGCCGGCCAGGAATGGAGCCTGGCGCTCCTCAACGCCTCGATGATCCTGAGCGGCATGGGCCCGATCGGCGACATCGCGCGCATCGATGCGCGCATCTTCGCCTCGCTGTATGCGCTGTTCAGCGGCCTGGTGTTCGTCGGCGTCTGCGGCATCCTCTCGGCGCCTTGGGTGCATCTCTTCCTGCACAACTTCCACGCCGATCTCGACGAGGGCTGAAAAGCGAGAGCTGACGCGCAGGCAACGCAAAGGGTGCCGCGGCTTTACCCGCGACACCCTCACCCCCCAAACCCGCTCTCCCAAGTCGGGGCGTGGCGTTTCCTAGAAGACCTTTTCCTTGACCCAGCGCGAGGTGCTCGACACGTCCTTGCCGACTCCCTCGACGGTGCCGCAGGCGGCGATCGGCGCGAGGATCAGCAAAGCAAGGCACAATCGTTTCAGCACACGCATGGTTTGCTCCATGTCGTTGACGGGGGACTTCACTGCAGACGCGCCCGCATCTGCTGGCGCAAATGATCGATGGGCAACCGCCGGCCGCCGCCGAGATCGTGGTGCCAGAAGGTCCAGCCGTTGCACGAGGGCGCGCCCTGCACCGCGGCGCCCACCTGGTGGATCGAGCCGCGCACGTCGCCGAAAGCGCCGCTGGTGCTGAGCGTGCCGTCGGCCTTCACCCGCGCAAGGATGCGGCCCGAGGGATCGGCCAGCACGGTGCCCGGCATCAGCAGGCCGGTCTCGACCAGCGCGCCGAAGGGGATGCGCGGCTCGTTGCGCTTGGCGGGCTTGAGCGCCACGTCGTCGGCCGACAGCGGCTTGATCGCGGCGATGCGCTTGCGCGCCACCTCGGCGTAGCTCTCGTCGCGCTCCAGGCCGATGAAGCGGCGGTTCAGCCGCCGCGCGACCGCGCCGGTCGTGCCGCTGCCGAAGAAGGGATCGAGCACGATGTCGCCGGGATTGGTCGCGGCCATCATGCAGCGGAAGAGCAGCGCCTCGGGCTTCTGCGTCGGATGCGCCTTGCGCCCGTTGCGATCCTTGATGCGCTCGGCGCCGGTGCACAGCGGCAGGGTCCAGTCGGAGCGCATCTGGATGCCTTCGTTGAGCTCCTTCATCGCCTCGTAGTTGAAGGTGTAGTTCTTGCGCCGCTTGTCGCGGGCCGCCCAGATCAGCGTCTCATGCGCGTTGGTGAAGCGCTTGCCGCGGAAGTTCGGCATCGGGTTGGTCTTGCGCCAGACGATGTCGTTGAGCAGCCAGAACCCGAGATCCTGCAGCGCCGTGCCGATGCGGAAAATGTTGTGGTAGCTGCCGATCACCCACAACGTGCCCTCCGGCTTCAGCACCCGGCGCGCCTCAGTCAGCCAATCGGCGGTGAAGGCATCGTAGGTCGCGAAGTCGGCGAAACGGTCCCAGTCGTCATCGACGGCGTCGACCCGGCTGTTGTCCGGCCGGTGCAGTTCGCCTCCGAGCTGAAGGTTGTAGGGGGGGTCGGCGAACACCATGTCCACCGACCCCTCCGGTAGGTCCTTCATCAAGGTGACGCAATCACCAACTAAAATACGGTCGGTGACCGTACGCTCGCGCCGCATGAAGAATGTCCCGTATCAATATGAGAAGGCTGTAGAAAAGCCTGTTGAAAACGCCCGGATCATGCCTTTTTGCGCGAATCGCGTCAATAGGAAGAGTCATTGGAATCAAAGATTTATGATGGACTCTTAAAGTAAGCCAGATTTGGGGATAGTCTGGAATCCCGACCCACCACCCCTTGCGCGTGGGCAGCCTGCAGCCAGGGACAGGGGTGCCTAGAGCAGCCGGTTGAGCGGCGAGAAGCTCATGCGGTGGTGCGGCGTAGCGCCCAGGCGCGCGATGGCCTCGAGATGGATTCCGGTGCCGTAGCCGGCATTCTGGTGCCAGCAATACTCGGGATAGCGCTGACCGAGCAGCGCCATGATGCGATCGCGCGTGACCTTGGCGACGATCGAGGCGGCGGCGATCGAATAGACCTTCGAATCGCCTTTCACCACCGCAAGCCCCGGGCATGGCAGATGCTTCGGCAGTCGATCGCCGTCGACCAGCGCGAAGGCCGGCGCGGCGTCGAGCGCACGCACGGCACGCACCATCGCCTGGAAGTTGGCCTGCAGCACGTTGATGCGATCGATCATCCGGGCCGAGGCGGCGCCGACGCCGATGGCGACCGCATCGCTCTCGCGCAATGCCGCATAGGCGCGTTCGCGTTCCTCCGGCGTGAGCTGCTTGGAATCGTCGAGCATCGACAGCAGGCGCCGCTTGATGCGCGTGCGATCGATGATGACGGCGGCGGCGACCACGGGGCCGGCGAGCGGACCGCGGCCGGCTTCGTCGATGCCGACCACCAATCCGTCATACTGCGATTCGAGCCGGAAACTCGGCATGCACCCCGTCGCGATCGATGCGCTAGAATCGCAAACGATGGACCAAAAGCAAATCGCCACCGTGGTTGATATCCTGTGGAAGGATGAAGCGGCCGTGGCGCAGCTCGCCGCGTTGCGTTCGCTGTCGCTGCCCGATTCCTGGATCGGCGCCGGCTTCGTGCGCAATCGCGTCTGGGACACCCTGATCGGTCGCGTCACGCGCACGTCGCAGGACGATGTCGACGTCGTCTACTTCGACGATGCCGATCCCGATGGCGATCACGAGACCGCCATCGAGGCGCGTCTGGCCGCGCTGGTGCCCGGCGTGATCTGGCAGCCGCGCAACCAGCGGCGCATGCATCTGTATCGGGCCAAGGGCGACGCGCCGTATCGCGATACCGAGGATTCGCTGCGCTATTGGCTGGAGACGCCGACCGCCGTTGCCGCTCGCCTGACGGACGATGGGCGCATCGAGCTGCTGGCGCCCTATGGCCTCGACGATCTATTGAACCTCACCTGCAGGCCGACGCCCGCCGGCCTGCGTCGCGCCGACGACTATCGTCAGCGTCTGGCGAGCAAGGGCTGGCGCGAACGCTGGCCGGAGGCGCGTTTCCTGGAGCCCTGATCCCTTGTCCCTGCGTACCGCGCGGCCGCCGATCTGGCTGCTGATGATGGCGACCGTCGCCTCGCAGCTGGCGCTGACCATCTACCTGCCGGCGCTGCCCAGCATCGCCCAGGACTTCAACGTGCCCTACGGCACGGCGCAGCTGACGCTGTCGATCTACCTGCTGGCCTTCGCGTTCGCCCAGCTCGCGGTCGGGCCGTTGTCGGACCGCATCGGTCGCCGCCCGGTATTGCTGGGCGCGCTGGCGATCTTCGTCGCCGCCTCGGTGGCCTGCGCGCTGTCCGTCTCGGTCGAGATGCTGATCGGTGCGCGCTTGGCGCAGGCCTGCGGCGCCTGCGGCGGTGTCGTGCTGGGCCGCGCCATCGTGCGCGACAGCCGCAGCGCGCAGGAGGCGCCGCGCGCCATGGGCTACATGGCCTCGGGCATGGCCCTGGGGCCGGCGCTGGCGCCGCTGCTGGGCGGCCAGGTGCTGGTGCTGTTCGACTGGCGCGCCACCTTCTGGCTCACCGCGATCGTCGGCGCCGTCGTGCTGGCGCTGGTGGTGCTGATCCTCGGCGAGACCGCGCCCAAGCGCGCGCAGCCGTCAGGCTGGTTGCGCGGCCTGCTCGAGGGCTTCGCCATCGTCGTGCGCGAACGCCGCTTCGTCGGCCTGATGATCGCCGCGACCTCGGCCTCGGCGGCGTTCAACATCTTCTTCTCCGGCGGGCCGATCCTGCTGATCAACGTGATGGGCGTATCGGCGACGCTGTTCGGCTGGTTCACGCTGGCCTGGGCCGGCAATTTCGTGCTGGGCAGCCTGCTGCAGACCCGCCTGCAGGGCATCATCCGCAGCATCAACCTGATCGCCGTGGGCCAGCTCGTGCTGGTCGCCGGCGCGCTGGGCATGGTGGTCACCGCGCTGGCCGGCTACGTCACGCCGCTGGCGCTGATCATCCCGCTGATCGTCATGGGCCTGGGCAACGGCCTGAACATGCCCAACGCCATGGCCAATGCGCTGGCCTCGGTGCCGGGCAACCATGTCGGCGCCGCGTCGGCGCTGATGGGCTTTGTGCAGATGATGACGGCGACCGCGCTGACCGTGCTGATGGGCTACGTGCCGCACGAGACCCAGTTCAACATCGGTCTGGGTATCGCGCTGGTCGGCCTCGCCGGCTTCGCGGGCTGGGCGATGCTGGTGCGGCGATAGAGGGCTCGGCGAAGGGGCCTTCTGGTCGCATTGAAATTCCGGCAGATTCTTACCATATTCTGACGATGACTACGATCTGCGCCACCACGAGGAAACATCCGCTCGCGGGCTTGTAGCCCCGGGGCTTGGCTTTCAGCGCCCCAAGGATCCGGGGCTTCGTTCAGGCGCTTTCGATCAGGTTTTCACATCCTCAAGTCCATCAGGCCGTGCCGCATTCGCGCACGTGCGTCGCGGTGATCATCATGACCCAGCACGATTCCAAACCCCCAATCGTCGTCAGCGACTCCGACCATGAGCGTCTCAGCGACCTCGCGATGGGTGCGCTCGCCCGTTTCCCGGAGATCGCCGAAGAGCTGCAGGCCGAGATGGACAGGGCCGAGGTGGTATCGGCCTCGGCGCTGCCCGCCGATGTCGTGCGCATGGGCTCGACCGTCGAGTTCCGCCTCAACGGCGGCCAGCGCCGGCGCGTCGAGCTGGTGTTTCCCATCGATGCCGACATCTCGGCCAACAGGATCTCGGTGCTGACGCCGATCGGCACGGTGCTGATCGGCCTGTCGGCCGGCCAGTCGATCAATTTCACCGCGCACGATGGCCGCGAGCAGTCGCTGACCGTGCTGAAGGTCGGCTGAGGCTCAGGGCGCGGCGGCGCCGCGCGGCGCTTGCGGCTGCGACGGGCCCAGCCATGTCGGCCACAGCCCTGTCGCCGCGTCGCGCGCCTCGCGCTGCACGACGATGTAGCGCGTCGCCAGCGACGGATCGCGGCCCCGGCCGAACGCCCAGGTGGTGAAGACATAGGCCCAGCCGCCGCGCAGCATCGCCTCGGCGATGTCGCGGCCCTCGACCTCGATGCGGCCGACGATGCGGCAGTAGCGATCGTGCTCGATCGGGATCACGCGCACGCGATCGCCGCCCGCCGCCAGCAGCCGGTCGAGCGCGTCGCGCGAGCGCATGCCGGCCTGCATCTCTTCCTTCGACATGCGGCTGCGCAGCTCCGGCGCGTCGACGCCGAACAGGCGCACCTCGCCATAGCGCCGGCCATCGACCATCAGCACGATGGTGTCGCCATCGACGGCGTAGCCATCGCCTTCGATCGCGGGCGGCAGCGAGGCGCGCTCGGGCGCGCAGGCGGGCCGTCTGGCGAGCGCGGGCGCGGCGGCCAGCGCGACAGCGCAGGCGATCAGTACGGGCAACTTCACGAGGGGGTACTCCAACGCAGTCTTGTTGCTGATGATACGCACGCCGTCGCGCGTTCATCCCTGCGCTGTCTTGCCTGCGTCATCGAGTTCGGGTAGGTTCCGTGCCGTCGACGGACACCCCAGCGAAAGGAGGCGTTTGATGTCGATCAACACGATCATCGATACGCCCGCTGCAGGGTTCGTACTCGGGCGCTTTCGTTAACTAAAGCAGCCCCGCGCGCCTCCAAGCGAGGCGCTGCCGTCCCTATCCACCTCGTTTGATCCATCGCCAGGCGCTTTCGCGCGCGTCGAGCCCGGTCTCGATGCCAATCGCGACGCCGGCAGCTGAAGGGCCGGTCCCGTCCGAAGGGTTCCGGCGTCGTCATATGAAAGACCGCAGACAAGAGGGCGGGCGCAACCCGTTCCTGCACACGATGGGCTTCGTCGCCCGTCAATGGCGCCGCCAGCCGGGCTACGCCGCGCTGATCGCGCTGGGCGTGCTGGCGATGGCCGGCATCGAGCTGGTGCTGCCGACGCTGGCCGGACGGCTGGTCGACATCCTCACCGGCGCCGCCGGCGACCGCGACGCGGCGCTGCGCGAGGGCCTGTGGGTACTGGCCGCGATGGTCGGCGGCGGCGCGCTGGTCGTGGCCTTGCGCCAGGGCGTGTTCATGGTCGTGATCGCCTTCACGCTGCGCATGATGTCGGCTGTCGCGCGCGACGCCTTCTCGCGCGTGCAGCGCTTGTCGAGCGAGTGGCACGCCAACGCCTTCGCCGGCTCGACGGTGCGCAAGATCAGCCGCGGCATGTGGGCCTTCGACATCCTCAACGACACCGTGCTGGTGGCGCTGTGGCCGGCCTGCGCCGTGCTGCTGGGCGCCGCGGTGATTTTCGCGCTGCACTGGCCGCTGATGGGCCTGGCGGTGGCGCTGGGCAGCGTCGTCTACATCGCCGCCACGGTGTGGATGGCGTTGCGCTACATCACGCCCGCCGCGCGGCTGTCCAATGAGTGGGACAGCCGTTTCGGCGGCGCGCTGGCCGATGCAGTGACCAGCAACGCCGTGGTCAAGGCGTTCGGCGCCGAGGAGCGCGAGGAGGCGCGGCTGGCGCGCGTCATCGATCGCTGGCGCAATCGCACCCGGGTCATGTGGCGGCGCGCCACCAACGCCGGCACGACGCAGAACGCGATCCTGGTCGTGCTGCGGCTGGCGGTGATCGGCCTGGGCCTGCTGTTCTGGTGGCAGGGACGCGCCAGCGCCGGCGACGTGGTCTTCGTGCTGACGACCTATGGCGTCATCCACGGCTACCTGCGCGACATCGGCTACCACATCGACAATTTCCGGCGCTCGATCAACGACCTCGACGAGCTGGTGGCGCTGCACGACCACCCGGTCGATGTCGAGGATCGGCCTGGCGCGCGCGACATCCTCGTTCCAAGGGGCGAGATCGTCTTCGACGACGTCGTCTTCGGCTATCGCGCGCAGGGCCGCCAAGTCTATGACGGGCTGTCGGTGCACATCCCGGCCGGTCAGCGCGTCGGCCTGGTGGGCGCCTCGGGCTCCGGCAAGACCACCTTCGTCAAGCTGGTGCAGCGCCTGCACGACGTCGATGGCGGGCGCATCCTGGTCGACGGCCAGGACATCGCCGCGGTGACGCAGGACAGCCTGCGCCGCCAGGTCGCGATCGTGCAGCAGGAGCCGATGCTGTTCCACCGCTCGCTGGCGGAGAACATCGCCTATGGCAGGCCCGAAGCCTCGCGCGAGAAGATCCGTGCGGCGGCGCGCATGGCGCACGCCGACGGCTTCATCATGCGCCAGCCCAAGGGCTACGCCACCCTGGTGGGCGAGCGCGGCGTGAAGCTGTCGGGCGGCGAGCGCCAGCGCGTGGCCTTGGCACGGGCGTTTCTCGCCGACACGCCGATCCTGATCCTCGACGAGGCGACGTCGAGCCTCGACAGCGAGTCCGAGGCGCTGATCCAGGACGCGATGGAACGGCTGATGCAGGGCCGCACCACGCTGGTGATCGCCCATCGCCTGTCGACGGTGCGCACGCTGGATCGCATCCTGGTGTTCGACGACGGCCGCATCGTCGAGGACGGCAGCCACGCGGTGCTGATGCAGCGCAAGGACGGCATCTACCGCCGCCTGGTGCAGCGCCAGGCGGAGGGCGTCGCCGACGGGCTGTTCGCGGCGTGATCCGTGGGAGCGCCGGCGTCCCGCCGACGCTTCTCATTCCAACGCACAAGGGGGAAGTCATCATGCGCGACATCGCCGGCAAGACCGCCTTCATCACCGGCGGCGCCAGCGGCATCGGCCTCGCCATGGGCCGCACCTTCGTCGAGGCGGGCATGAAGGTGATGCTTGCCGACATCGAGGCCGAGCCATTGGCGCGCGCCGTCGAGGATTTGCGCCGCATCGGCGAGGTGCGCGGCGTGGCCTGCGACGTGACCGATGCGCAAAGCGTCGATCGAGCGGCCGAGACCACGCTCGCCGCCTTCGGCAAGATCCACGTGCTGTGCAACAACGCCGGTGTCGCCGGCGGCAGCGGTCTCGACGACATCTCGGTCGGGACCTGGCGCTGGGTGCTCGACGTCAACCTGATGGGCGTGGTGCTCGGCGTGCGCAGCGTCCTGCCGCATATCCGCGCGCACGGTGAAGGCGGCCACATCGTCAACACGGCGTCATTCGCCGGCTTCGTCAGCGGCCTGGGCTTCAGCCCGTACGCCGCCAGCAAGTTCGCGGTGGTCAACATGTCGGAAGGCCTCGCGTTGCAGCTCGAACCGCTGGGCATCGGCGTGAGCGTGCTGTGCCCGGGCTATGTACGCACGCACATCAGCGACAGCGCGCGCAATCGCGCCGAGCGCTATGGGCCCGCGCCGGCGCCGAGTGGGCCCCTTACGGCGATGATCGCGGAGCGCATCCAGGCAGGCCTCGATCCGGCCATCATTGCCCGGAAGGTGCTGACGGCGATCCGCGACAACCAGCTCTACATCTTCACCCATCCCGAGATGCGCGCCGAGATGGATCAGCGTTTCGCGGCGATCCAGGCGGCGATGGATGCGGCGGCAGGTGCAACGCCGTGACCCCGATTGCGTTTCCCCGCCAAGTGGCGAGGAGCGGTTTCGATGAGGACGAGCGGAACGGCCGACAAGGTCATCGGTACGGCCAACCAGGCGATCGGCAAGGCAATACAGGGCTTTGGCGCGCTGCTCGGCAGCGAGCGGCTCAAGCGCAGGGGCATCGTGCAGGAAGCCCGGGGCGATGCCCAGGTCTCGATGGGCAAGGTCAAGGACGAGGCGGGGCCGGTCCATCACTGAACCGCGGTGTCGACCGGCGCTGCCGATAGGCCTGCGGCGATGTCGCGGTCTGCTTGCGGAACGCCCGGCGAAAGCTGCCTTCGTCGTCGTAGCCGACGGCGCGGGCGATGGTCTTGATCGGCTGCGTGCCGGTCTCGAGCAGCGTGCGCGCCATGCCGATGCGCGTATGGGCGATGAATGCCTGTGGCGAGTCGCCCGTCAGCCCGGTGAAGCGCCGGTGCAGCGTGCGTTCGCTGAGCTTGAGCGAGTGCGCCAGACGGCGCACCGTCATCGGCTCGTCGCCGGCACAGCGCACCAGCATCTCGGCCTCGACGAGCAGCGGATCGCGTTGGCGCATGTAGCCGACGGGCACGTAGTGCGCCTGCGTGCGGCCGCTGGTGTCGATGACCGCATGATCGGCGCAGAGCCGCGCCAGCTCGGCACCGTCGATCATCTCGATCAGCCGCAGCAGCAGATCGACCCATGACATCGGCCCGGCGGCGCAGACGATACGCTCGGCCTGGGTGACGACCGCATCGTGCGCCAGCTCGATGCGCGCATACCGTGCCTTGAGCTCGCTTTGTAGCCACCAGGTGATGGCCGAACGGGGGCCGTCGAGCTGGCCGGCCTCGCCGAGCAGGATGACGCCGCTGCAGATGGCGCCGATCCCGCGGCCGGGCGCGTGCTGGCGCCGCCGCCCGGCGATCGCCGCGGCGCGCCCGCCGCCCGGCCGGCCGGGCGGCGACGGCTCGGCCAGGAAGCCCGGCACGATCACGGCATCGCAGGTAACGCGCGCACCGATCGCGTCATCGGCGGCCAGGCTCACGCCGCGCGCGGCGCGCACCGATCGGCCGTCGACCGACAGCGTGCGCCAGGAGAACCGCGGCTTGCGGCCCTGCCGCTCGAGCACGTAGTTGGCCAGCGCCAGCAGATCGCCGATGCCGATGACCGCCGACGGCATGACGCCCGGCAGCAGGAGGATCGCCAGTCTCATGTGGCGGATAATGCCCGGACTTTGTCGGATCGGCCACTGCCTCACAAAGCGCGGCGGCACGATGTTGACGGTCGAAGTGACCCGATCCCGGGTTCGTCAACGCGAGGAGCCGACCATGCCGATGGTCACCGTTCACACCGTCAAGGGCATCATGGACAACCAGCAGAAGCGCACGCTGCTGGATCGCATCACCGACGTGATGGTCGAGGTCGAGGGCCAGGGCAACGCCGACTTCCGCAAGTCGGTCTGGGTCCGCATCGAGGAGCAGGAGCCGGCGCATTGGAGCCTGGGCGGCTTGGTGCCCACCGCCCAGCAGGTCGCCGGTGTCTACGGCGCGATCGGGCCGGATGGCGCGCGGATCGCCAGGGCGAAGTAGCCGCACCCCGTCGAGCGGATGCGCCGCATCCGCTCGACATGCGTCGGTGCCGGCCTGCGTCTACGGCAACAACTCGCGGATCTCGTCGAGCATCTCGGGCGCGCCGAAGGGCACGATCATCAGCGCGTCGTCGAAGCCGAGATCGGCGATGCGGCGCAGGCGCTCGCGCGCTTCGGCCTTGCCGCAGACCAGCGTCACCTTCGAGCGCGCGATCAGCGGATGCGCGGGCGGATCGGGCCGCAGGTCGGTGAAGATGTTGGCGAGGATGGCGCGCTTGCCGCCGGCCTTGCGGAACATGTCGAGGCCGATCGGCAGGTCCTCGAGCGAGGCGTAGATCCCCGACGCGATCCAGCCGTGGCAGTGCTGCGCGGCGAGGTTGATCCAGCGCGGGCTGCGCCAGGCGCCGAGATAGACCGGCGGACCGCCCTCGGTGCCGGGCCACACGCTGTGCGCGGGACCGAACACCGGCTCGCCGGCCCACACCTTGCGCATGACGGCGAGATATTCCGGCAGCAGTTTGAAGCGGCGCTCGTAGTCGACCTGCACGGTGTCGAAATCGTGCTTGGTCGAGCCGCTGCCCACACCAAACCGGAAACGGCCGCGCGCCAGAAGGTTGAGCGTCTGGGCGCGATGGGCGAGCTCGACTGGATGGCGCAGCGGCACCTGCATGACGCAGGTGCCCAGCTCGATGCTCTTCGTGGCGTCGCAGAGCGCGCTCAGGAACATCAGCGGATCGACGGTGGCGTGGCCGCGCCCGAAGGCGTCGGTGGTCCAGAAGCCGGCGAAACCCAGCCGCTCGACACGCTGGGCGAAGGCGATCGTGCGGTCGATGAGTCCGTCCGCCTCGTGCGCGGTGGGAATGGCGACGATGCCGAACTGCATGGCGGCTCCTTGAATTCTCTACCTTCCCCCGGAGGGGGAAGGTGCCCGAAGGGCGGATGGGGGATGTCGAAGACGGACTCCTGCGTTCGTCTTCGACATCCCCCATCCGTCGCTCCGCGCCACCTTCCCCCTCCGGGGGAAGGTAGGAGTATCGTAGCCGCCAACACGAGGAGGACCCAATGCGGATCATGACGACCCTGCCGCAGCGCGATCTGCGCCTGGTGCCCGATGCGGCGCGCGCGGCCGAGGCGCAGGGCTATGACGGGGTGGTGACGCTGGAGAACCGGCACGAGCCGTTCATGGCACTGGGCGTCGCCGCAGTGGCCACCGAGACGCTGCAGCTCGCCACCGGCGTGGCCATCGCTTTTCCGCGCAGCCCGATGGTGACGGCGAGCACCGCATGGGACCTGCAGCTCGCCTCGCGCGGGCGCTTCGTGCTGGGCATCGGCCCGCAGGTGCGGGCACACAACGAGAACCGCTTCTCGGTGAAGTGGTCGCCGCCGGCGCCGCGCCTGCGCGAGTACGTCAAGGCGATGCGCGCGATCTGGCGTTGCTGGGAGAAGGGCGAGAAGCTGAAGTTCGAAGGCGAGCACTACCGCTTCACCCTGATGACGCCGAACTTCACGCCCGAGTCGATGGGCCTTCCCATGGTGCCGGTCGAGCTCGCGGCGGTGGGTCCGCATACCTTGCGGCTCGCCGGCGAAGTCGCCGACGGCGTGCGCCTGCATGCCTTCTGCACGCGCACCTATCTCGAGCAGACGGTGATGCCGAAGCTCACCGAAGGCTGGGCCAAGAGTGGCCGCACGCGTGAGAATTTCGAGATTCATGGCGGTGGCTTCATCGCCACCGGTGCCACCGAAGAGGATGTCGCCAAGAAGGTCGACTGGGTGCGCATGCGCGTGGGCTTCTACGGCTCGACGCCGGCCTACTGGCCGGTGCTCGAGGCGCATGGCCTGGGCGATCTCGGGCGCAAGCTCAACGCCATGTCCAAGCAGGGCCAATGGGCCGAGATGACCAGGGAGATCTCCGACGACGTGGTGCGCCTGTTCGCCGCCGTGGGCACGCATCGCGAGATCGCGAATGCGATAGCCGAGCGATTTGCCGGCTCCGACTCGGTGTCGGCCAGCGCGACGTCGGAAGAGGGCGCCGACCTGCCGCCCGACGTGATCCAGGACATCAAGCGGATCAGGACGGACTTCACCGGCTACGGCGCGGCGTGGTGATCCGGCGGCCGGCTGAAGCCGATGCTGCCGCCAAGGCGAGCCATCCCGAGGCGACGGGGGACGGCTGCCCATGGCGGTCCACGGCTTGAGCGAGTAGAAGGTCGCCAGATGCGCGATGTCGCGCAGATGGGAATGACTGCATGACGCGCGACCAGTTCATCGAAGACTACATGGCGACGACCGGCCTGCCGCTGCCGTGGAAGATCAAGGGCGGGGTGAAGGTGCCCGGCGTCGGGCGCCGCATGGCCGTCGCCTGCCTCTGCGGCGAGGCGACCTGCCCAGGCTGGAAAATGCTCACCGAGACGGACGACATCTCGGCAGCGCCGGTCTCGAAGGGCTAGAGCGGCAAGTCAAACGCAACTGTCATCTTCGGGGCCGTCCGCGGCCCCTGAAGCGCAGCGAGGGCTCCAGGCGGCTACTCTATATCCCTCGCTGCGCTCGGGATGACAGGATGCTCCGAATTCGTGCGCGTTGCCCAGCGCGCCTGCTTTCCGGCGCGGATGCGGGTGACCGCGTTCGCGGGATGCCTCGCGGCGGCCCGCAATTCACCCCTTCAGCAGCATCGGCAGGAAGAGCGACAGGCCGGGAAAGACGATGACCAGCGTCACGCGCAGCAGCTCGACCAGGAAGAACGGGAAGACGCCGCGGAAGGTCTCGCGCATCGGCACGTCGGGCGCCAGCGAATTGATGACGAAGACGTTCATGCCCACGGGCGGCGTGATCAGGCCGAGCTCGACCACGATCAGCGCCAGGATGCCGAACCAGATCTTGGTCTGCTCGCTGGTCATGCCGAAGTCGAAATCGGCGATCACCGGCCAGAAGAACGGGATCACCAGCAGGATCATCGACAGCGAATCCATCAGGCAGCCCAGCCCGATCAGCGCCACCAGCAGGATGACCAGGATGGCGTACGGACCCAGGCCGCTGGCCGCCGCCATCTCGGCCGCGGCCTGCGGAACGCCGCCCCTGGACATGAAGATCTTCAGCAACTCGGCGCCGAGCAGGATCAGGTAGATCATGCCCGTGGTCTGCGCCGTACCCAGCAGGCTGGCGCGCAGCTGCGGCCAGCGCACCGAACCGCGCAGTACGCCGTACATGGCGACGAGGAAGGCGCCGATCGCCGCCGCCGGCGTGGGATTGAAGAATCCGAAATAGATGCCGCCGATCACCAGGCCGAAGACGCCGATGACGGGCAGCACGCCCAGCGTCGCGGCGATCACCTCCTGGCGCGGCACCGGATCGCTCGGCGGCCCGGCCTCGGGCCGGAAGCGCACATAGACCCAGATCGTGATCATGAAGAAGAACGTGGCGATCAGCCCGGGCACCAGCGCCGCCATGAACATGGTGGCGATGTTGGCCTCGACGATGATGGCGTAGATCACCAGCACGATCGACGGCGGGATCAGGATGCCGAGCACGCCGCCGGCCGCGAGCGTGCCGGTGGCCAGCGACGGCGCGTAGCGGTAACGGCGCAGCTCGGGCAGCGCCACCTGGCCCATGGTCGAGGCGGTGGCCAGCGAGGAGCCGCAGACCGAGCCGAAGCCGGCGCAGGCGAGGATCGCCGCCATCGCCACGCCGCCGCGCATGCGGCCGAGCCAGGCGTGCGCCGCGCGGAACAGGTCGCGGCTCAGCCCGGCGTGCGAGGCGAGATAGCCCATCAGCACGAACATCGGCACGACCGAGAGGTCGTAGATCGAGAACTGCGAGTAGGCGAGGTTCTTGAGCTGCGACAGCACGATCGCTGGCCCGTTGAGGATCGCCGTGCCGATGCCGCCGACGAGGATCATCGAATAGGCGATCGGCACGCGCACGACGATCAGCGCCACGAGGGCCGCCAGGCCGATCAGGCCGATGAGGATGTGCTGGTCCAAGGCGGTGCGATCCGCCGCGTCAGTGCCCGGACGCGCCGGGCGCGCGCGCGCCACTCAGCGCGTCGCGCAGCGAGATCAGGGCGGCGATCACCAGCAGCGCGAGCGACGCCAGGATCGGCAGGTAGGCGACCCAGATCGGGAACCCGACGATCGTCGTGGTCTCGCGGTACTGGCGCAGCTCGACGAGGCCGAGCGCCATGCGCCACAGGAGCAGCGCGGCGAAGGCCAGCGCGATTGCGCCCGCCGCCGCCGACAGCGCCGCCTGGATGCCCGGTCGTACGTTCTGCATGAAGATGTCGGCCGAGACGTTGGCGCCGGTGAGCTGGCAGTAGGGCAGGAAGGCGAAGGCGGCGACCGCGACGCCGACCTCGACCAGCTCGAAATCGCCGGCCAGCGGCTTGCCGAACAGGATGTCGGCGACCAGGCTGTAGGCGTTCATCAGGATGATGGCGACGAGCAGCAGGCCGCCGGCCAGCGCCCACAGCTCGATGATGCGGCGGGCCATGGCGATCGCGCCGGCCCGCCGCGGCATCGGCGCGCTCACTTGCTGTACTTGGCGATGGTCTGACGCGCCACGTCGACCAGTTCCTTGCCGTTGATGTCCTTCGACGAGACTTCCTTGATCCAGCGGTCGACCACAGGCTCGAGCTTGGTGCGGAACGCCGCCATCTCCTTGTCGTCGAGCTCGATGACGGTGTGGCCGGCCTTCTTGACCAGCGCGATGCCGACGTCCTCGCTCTTGGTCCAGATCGTGCCGACCTCGCGCCACCAGCTCTCGCCGGTGACGTCCATGATCGCCTTCTGGATGTCGGCCGGCAGGCTCTTCCACTTCGCCTCGTTCATCGACACCTGGAAGGTGGTGGTGCCGAAGCGGATGCGGCCCTTGCCCTCGATCTGGTACTTGGTGAGCTCGTGCAGCTTCAGCGGCCCGATGATCTCCCAGGGCACCAGGGCGCCGTCGACCACCTTCTTCGAGAGCGCCTGCGGCAGGTCGGGCACCGGCATGCCGACCGGCGTCGCGCCCAGCGCCTCGAGGATCCAGGCGCCGGTGCGCGAGGGGATGCGGATCTTCTTGCCCTTCAGGTCGTCGGGCGAACGCACCGGCGTGTCGACCATGTGGATGCCCTGGCCGGCATGCACGTGCAGCCACATCACCTTCACGCCGCCGTATTCCGGCGCCAGGTACTTGTCGAACATCTCGCGCATGGCGAGGTTGGTGGCCTGCAGGTTGTTGGTGTGCACGAAGGGCAGCTCGAAGGCCTCCGAGCGCGGGAACAGCGCCGGCGTATAGCCGTTCACCGTCCACACCAGGTCGACGACCCCGTCGCGCACCTGCTTGATCAGATCCGGCGGCTTGCCGCCCAGCGACATCGACGGAAAGATGTCGATCTGTACCCGACCGCCGGTCGCCTTGGCGACGCGCTCCGCCCAGGGCACGAGCATCATGGTGTGGGCCGGCGCCTTCGGGCCCAGCAGATGGTGCAGCTTGAGCTTGAACTGCGGGGTCGCCTGGGCGAAGGCCCGGCCCGCCGCCATCGAACCGGCGCCGGCCAGCGCCGCACCACCGGCGTTGGCCATGAATGACCGTCGCTTCATCGTCTTCCTCCCGTTCCCGTCGGTGTGCCGCTTCGCGCGGTCGATATCGCGGAATGCCGCCAGCCTAGGAGCAGCGACAGCGCGGGTCATCAGCAAAAGTGCCTGACGTACAGCGGGCGATGCCGAGGTCGACCGGATCGGGGATGGGCGTACCATTGAGCAGGTCGGGGCGGATGAGTCTTCGCTTGCCGATTGAGCGGCTCTGGATGATCCTAGAAACATTAGGCTAGCTAATCATATTTGACTGACATTTTAGGTGGAATATGGAGCGGCACGCGCAGCGGATTCTGCTCGTCGACGACGATCCTCATATTCGGGAGAGCGTTGCCGAGACCCTGAGCCGGTATCGGCACGACGTCACCACCGCCGCGGCTCTCGCCGAGGCGCGTTCGATCCTGGCCGGCAGCGAGCCATTCGAGCTGATCATCACCGACATCCGTCTGCCTGACGGGACCGGCCTGCAACTGGCGCAGGAGGTCGTCGCCAGTCTCTCGCCCCGGCCGCGGCTGATTCTGATCACGGGCTTCCTCGACGATCCGCAGATCACGTCGCTGCTGGTCAATGGCCACGCCGAGGTGCTGCTCAAGCCCTTCCCGCTGCGCGCCCTCCTGCAGCACGTCGACGGCATCGCGCAACCCAGCAGGGCCGCCTAGGCCGTCCCGGTCGAGCGGGGCGCCGTCATTTCCAGGGCCGCGTGGTCGGCGGTCGGCAACCCCCATTGCTCGTCGGCGTGCTCGGCCGAGCGCGCCCTGTGCGCCAGTCGCCTGACGATGTATCGTCCCCGGCAAGATTCTTGGGGGACGGGGATATGTCCAGGTGGTTGGCGTTGGCGACGATTGCCTCGGCGCTCGCCGGGTGCACGGATGCCGACAAGTCGTACATCCCGGCATCCTTCACGCCGGTCCTGGTGCGCGCCGCGCCGGCCGACGCCCTGGCCAGCACCAAGGAGGGCTGGTACCTGCGTTGCGCCAAGGACCGCAAGAGCTGCAGGGTCGAGCGCGCCGTCAACCATATCGGCCGCTATCGCGAGAATACCGTCAGGGGCACGCTGAGCTACACCGTGCCGGGCGACCGCTTCGCGCTCGCGCTGCTCGCCCAGCCGACCAGCGTGCGCATCCAGATCGACGACAACGAGCCGATGGCCATGCGCTGCCCGGGCCTGATCTGCACCATCGCCACGCAGCCGCTGCTGACGCAGATGCAATACGGCCTCGTGCTGCGGCTCGACATCAAGGGCCCCGCCGGCTCCTATCCCGAACGCCAGTCCTTCGCCCTGTACGGCGCCTTCAACGACATGCGTGACGCCGCGCTGCGCGAGATCGGCTCGCGTTGATCCTGACTGATCGGACGGTCAGTCGCAGACCAGGCCAAAGGTACGCTTCATCTCGGCGGCCTGCGCTGGCTTCTCGCGGGTCAGCAGCACGCAGAGGGTGAAATTACCGATCATGCGCTGCCGTGCATCGTCGAGATACATCCAGTCGCGGATATCGGCGCGCGTGAACGCGATGACCTGGCCCTCGCGCACGGTGCGCACCGAGCGCGGCGTGTTGTTGATCCGACCCGTGAAGCGATCGCCATCACGCTCGATGTCGATCACCCAGAAATACTCGACCTTGCCGCCGTCGCGGATGGGCAGCTTCACCGCGAAGCCGCGCGTGTCGGGCGGCGGCGCGGCGAGCACCTTGAGGAAGTCGTCGAGCGTGGCACGCGCCCTGGCGAAGGCGGCCTCCATGGCCGGATCGTCCGCGGGCACGCTGACGATCTCGTCGCGACGGGCGCGATCAAGCGGGCTCTGCGCGTCGGCCGCGGCGCTGCCGACGAAGAGAAGGGCACACACAACGAGGATGGTGCGATGGTTCTTCATGTGCGAACAATTACACGTGTCTTCAATATAAGAAATACATCTTATACGAGTAGATGCGACTCCTAGCCCTCGCCGAACAGCGACATCTGCCGAGTGTCGCCGGCGCGCATCGACTCGGGCACCTGGAACTGCGTCGTGTCGAGCTGGTAGCGGAACTTGTTGAACTCGAATTTCCTGGCCGCGAGGTCGAAGCGCTGGCGGATCAGTTGGGCCAAGGTGCCGGTGCCGGTCATGCGCTGGCCCCAGTCGGAATCGTAGATCTTGCCGCCGCGCATCTGCTTGACCAGCGACAGCACGCGCTCGGCGCGGTCGGGGAAATGCTCGCGCAGCCACTCCTCGAACAATTGGGCGATCTCCAGCGGCAGGCGCAGCACGGTGTAGCCGGCGCGCTGGGCGCCCGCCTGGTGCGCCGCTTCAAGGATCGCCTCCATCTCGTGGTCGTTGATCGCCGGGATCATCGGCGCGGCCATCACGCCGCAGGGCACGCCGGCCTCGTTGAGCGTGCGCATCGCCGTCAGCCGCTTGGTCGGCGTCGAGGCGCGCGGCTCCATGATGTTGGCGAGGTGACGGTCCAACGTGGTCACCGAGAGGAAGACCTGCACCAGGTTCTTCCGCGCCATCGGCGCCAGGATGTCGATGTCGCGCGTGACCAGCGCGTTCTTGGTGACGATGCCGACCGGATGGTTGAACTCGGCCAGCACCTCGAGGATGCCGCGCATCAGCTTCAGCTCGCGCTCGACCGGCTGGTAGGGATCGGTGTTGGTGCCCATGGCGATCACGTCGCAGCGATAGGAACGCTTTGCCAGTTCCTGGCGCAGCAGCGCCGGCGCGTCGGGCTTGAACAGCAGCTTCGTCTCGAAATCGAGGCCGGGCGACAGGCCGAGATAGGCGTGCGTGGGCCGCGCGAAGCAGTAGACGCAGCCGTGCTCGCAACCGCGATAGGGATTGATCGAGCGGTCGAAGGGCACGTCGGGCGAGGTGTTGCGCGCGATCACCGTGCGCGACGCGTCGCGCGTCAGCGTCGTCGCCAGCCGCGGCGGCTCCTCGTCGTCGGGATGCGGGTTGACCTTGACCGGGTCGCGCTCGTCGGCCGAGCCCCAGCCATCGTCGACCGTGACGGTGGTCTGCGAATCGTAACGCACCGGCGGATTGCTGATCGCGCCGCGGCCCTTGCGGGCGCGCGCCTCCAGGGCGTCGATCGAGGCAGGGACTTTGAGCGGCCGGGCCATGCCCGGAAGCTAGCTCTCCGACGTGAACATAACAAGAACGAATCCTGGAATAAGATCAGCCGAACCAGGTGGCGAAGGTGCGTGAGATGACCACCGGAATCATCAGCAGGGCGCCGGCAAGGGCGGCGAAGATGATGATGCCGTTGCTGACGCCCAAGGTCAGCAACATGATTTCCTCGAACCGACCCGAAGGCGTGCCGATGGCGCGGTTGATCCAGAAGATCGCGAAGCCGAGGCCGTCGGCGACCAGGAACACCAGGATTCGGCTGCGAATGACGTCCCAATCCATGATCAAATCATTTCGAATAAGAACAACGCTCAACATCATACAGAATTTGCAGTCAAAAATCCCCTTGCGATAGCGGCACCAGCGGTCGATTCCGGTCCAGTCTGGAGCATTTCAAGGCGACGGGCGGTCAGCCGCTGCGCGGGATCTTGCCCTCGTTCAGGCGCGGCATCAGCTCGGCGAAGTTGCAGGGCCGGAAGCGGATATCGAGCTGCCACTTCAGGATCTCGTCCCAGCCGTCGCGGCAGGCGCCGGTCGAGCCGGGCAGGGCGAAAATGTAGGTGCCGTTGGCGACGCCGGCGGTGGCGCGGCTCTGCATGGTCGAGGTGCCGATCTTCTGGAAGCTGACCCAGCGGAAGGTCTCGCCGAAACCCTCGATTTTCTTCTCGAACAACCCCTCCAGCGCCTCCGGCGTCACGTCGCGGCCGGTGACGCCGGTGCCGCCAGTGGTGATCACCGCCTCGATGCTGGGGTCATCGATCCACTTCGAGACCTGGGCGCGGATCTTGTCGATGTCATCGGTGACAATGGCGCGATCGGAGAGGTGATGTCCGGCGGCGGTCAGCCGATCGACGAGCGTCTGGCCCGATGTGTCGGTCTCCAAGGTGCGCGTATCGGAGACGGTGAGGACGGCGATGTTCACCGGCTTGAACGGCTTGGACTGGTCGATGCGGTCGGCGGGGTTGGTCATGACGCGCTCCACGCGGGCGAGATTGCCGTTATAGACCAGCTCGGGTTATTCCATAGAAGTCGCGCAGGCTGGCGAGGCAGTTCTCGTTCCAGCCGACGGTCGGCAGGTCCCTGGGCACGCCGGCGACCACCGTGTCGACGAGAACCACTTCCTTCAGCGTCGGCTTGCGCAGCAGATCCAGTGGTATGCCCTCGAGAGTGCATCTTGAGCAGCCGACCGACACGAGCGCATTCGGCCCGGCGATCGCATCGAGCGATGTGATCGCTGTCTCGTCGCACTCGAGCGCCTCCAGCGTGCTCACCGACGCAAGCGGCGCAAGCGAGGTGATTTTCGTTCGCGAACACTTGAGCTTGCGCAGCTTGGGAAGGTTCGCCAGAGGTGCGAGTGACACAACCGACGTGAACCCGCAGTCCAGCACCTGCAGCCCGGTCAGCTTAGCAAGCGGCTCGAGCGACGTGATGGCCGTCGCGGAGACATCGAGCTCTTCCAATGCGGTCAGGCGGGCGATCGGATCGAGTGAGGAGACCTCGGTGCTTGCGCAGTCGAGTTCTCTCAGCGCCGTCAGCCCGGCGAGAGGCTCAAGGGTCGCGATGGGGCTGCCGCTGCACTGGAGCTCTCGCAACCCAGTCAGCCCGGCAAGGGGGGCAAGCGACGACACGGAAGTGGAAAAGCACCAGAGCTTCCGCAGCGCCGTCAGCCCGGCGAGCGGTTCGAGGGACGCCACCTTCGAGGCGGAGCAGTCGAGCTCCCGCAGCGCGGTGAGACGGGCGAGCGGAGCGATCGACTTGAATGCGTTGTCCGCGCACCTGAGTTCCTCCAACGCGGTAAGCCCGGCAAGTGCATCGAGGGACGTGGCACTGATGCCTCTGCAGTCGAGCACACGCATTGCGGTCAGGCCGGCGAGGGGATCGAGAGATTCGACATAGGATTGGGTGATGTCGATCTCCTCCAACGCGACCAGCTTGGCGATCGGGTCCAGGGATGAGATCTCCGTGTCCGAGCAGCGAAGCCGCCGCAAGGCCGTCAACCCGCTGATCGGGGCGAGGGACTCGATCTTGTTCATGGCCAGGTCGAGCTCCTGGAGCCCCGTCAGCCGGGCGAGCGGTTCGAACGACATGCCCCCCATTTCTGTGCAGTGGAGTTTGCGCAATGCGGTCAATCCACCGAGCGGCTCGAGCGACGCGCCCTCGGTGCCCGAGCAGTCAAGCTCCTCCAATGCCGTCAGTCCGGCGAGTGGCTCGAACGAGGCGACCTTCATGTAGCTGCAGCTCAATCGCTGCAGTGTGGTCAGCTCGGCGAGAGGGCCAAGCGAGGTAACCTTGGTGTTCGAACAGTCGAGTGCCAGCAACGCGGGCAATCTGGCGAGGGGAAGGAGGGACGAGACTTTCGTATAGTGGCAGTAGAGGGCTTGCAGTGCCGTCAGCCTGGCGAGAGGCTTGAGGGTGGTTATCCTCGTCTCGAAACAATTCAGCTCTTCCAGGGCGGTCAGTTCGGCGAGCGGCGCCAGCGTCGAGATGCCGGTGCCGCTGCAATCCAGGGACCGCAGCGCCGGAAGGCCGCGCACGAAGTCGAGGTCGAGCGCGTCCGAACATTCGATGGACAGCTCCTCGAGGTCGGCAAGCCGCGATAGAGCCGCCAGATCCCGGGCGATGGCATTCGAGGGGGCCACCTTCGATGGCCGCAACCAATACCGACCGTTCCGACCGTTCCCGAGATCGAGCGATTTGAGATGATGCAGATCGAACAGGCTTGGCGGCAGGGATGCAAGACCCAGGCCCGAGAGGTCGAGTGCGCCGGTACGCCGCTCGGCCTCCTCGGCAATGCGAGCGAGGGCGACGGCGTGACCCGGCGGTTCGCGTTCTGTCGCCGGGACTTTGGGCCTGCGCCGGCGTCGTGGAGCGACGTTGAAGCGATGATCGTTGGATGCGCCGGACTTCAGAAGAAACAGTTGGGGCAGGTCCTCGACGGGCTTGGTCGACTTGATCGGCGTGTCGCGGCAGTCGAGGTTCCAAAGGGCGATCAGTCCAGCCAGCGGCTTGAGCGACGTGATCCGGGTGCCCGAACAGTCGAGTGACGTCAGTGCGGTGAGGCCTGCAAGCGGCTCAAGGGATGTGACCTGCGTATGCGCACATTCGAGGTGTTCCAGGGCCGTCAGCTTGGCGAGTGGTTCGAGCGACGCCACCTGGGTGCGGGAGCAGTCGACCGACGTCAAGGCGGCCAGGCTGGCAAGCGGTTCCAGCGAGGTGATCTGCGTGCCTGGAAAATCGAACACCTGCAGAGCGGTCGAGCCGGCCAGCGGCTGCAGCGACGTGACCTGCGTATCCCCGCAGTAGAGACTCTCCAGCCTCGCCAGATTGGCAAGAGGTTCGAGCGATTCGATCAGTGTCTCGGAGCACTCGAGAATTTCCAGAGCATGAAGCTTGGCAAGCGGTTCGAGCGACGCGACCTTCGTGCGTGAGCAGTTGAGGCGGTCCAGCATGGTCAGGCCGGCGAGGGGCTCGAGTGACGCGACCGGTGTGTCGCAGCAGAAGAGCAATTTCAGGCGCTTCAGGCTGGCGAGTGGCTCAAGCGAGGTGACCTGCGTCCCCTCGCAATGGAGCGACTCCAGATCGGGCATCCCGGCCAGTTCATCAATCGAGTTGATGGGCGCATGTCCGATGTCGAGTGAACGAAGTGCGCTCATGCCCGCGAGTGGTTCGAGCGACGCGACCTGCGTATCACTACAGTCCAGTGTCTGCATGTTGGTGTTGCCGGCGAGGGGCACGAGCGACGTGACATTCGCCCGCCAGCACCTGAACGACCTCAGTTCGCGCAAACCGGTAAGGGGCTCGAGCGAGGTCACGTTGCAGGAGCAGTCGAGGGATTGAAGAGCGGTCAGCTTGCGCAGCGGCTCGAGAGATGCCACCTCCGTGCTTTCACAATCGAGCGACTGCAGGGCGATGAGATTGGAGAGCGGCTCCAGCAACTCGATCTCTGTTCTTGAGCAATCGAGCGAACGAAGCGCCGACAGACTGGCAAGTGGCTCAAGCGTCGTGACCTCGGTGCTCGAGCAATCAAGCGACTGGAGCGCGGTCAGGGCGGCGAGAGGGGCGAGCGAAACGACCTTTGTGTCCTTGCAGCTGAGCGACTGCAGGGTGCGCAATCCGGCAAGCGGCGCGAGCGAGGTAACGCTCGTGGACGAGCAGTCGATCACCTCCAGCCTGGTCAGGCGGGAGAGCGGCTCGAGCGAGCCGATCCCTGTGTCCGAGCAGTTGATCGATCGCAGGGCAACCAGACCGCTCGCGAACGCCAGATCGCGCACGTTGGAACCGGCGATCGAAAGAACCTCGAGTCCCTCAAGTCGCCGCCAGCTCTCCAGGCTTGCTGCAATCTTGCTGATCTTCCTGTCACCGAATCGGTCGCTGCCAAGGTCCAGCGATCGCAGGTGTCGCAGGTCGAACAGGCTGTCTGGCAGAGACGTCAGGCCCAGGCCCGAAAGATCGAGCGTGCCCGTGCGTCGTTCTGCTTCCTCGGCGATGCGAGCGAGAGCGGTGGCATCGCCGTCGGGATAGAGTTTCTCAACCATGGGTATATACTAGGCTGAGATATCTGCGGAAGGAACCAACCGCCGGTTGCGGCCCCTCAGCGTTTCGGCAGTGTCCGCGCGCGATAGGCGACGATGCGATCTTTCAGGCCCGGCCGCGCCGCCGAGCGCACCAGCCCAGCGAGATCGGCATCGGCATCATCGCGTCGTCCCAGCCGGTGGATCGTGGCGTTGGTCTCGGCGTCGAGCCGCGTCGCTGCCTGTTGCGCGGCGATGATCTCGGGCTCGACGCCATCGGGTGGCACGGCGATGGTGGCCAGGCCGACGCGCAGCGCCTCGTCGTGCGGCAGGACGCGCCCGCTGCGCACCATGTCGCGCGCGAGGTCGGCGCCGACGCGCTCCATCAGGCGGCGCGTGCCCAGCGCCACGCCGAACACCGCGCCGGGAAAGGTATAGCTCGATCCCTCGATCGCCACGCGCCGGTCGCAGGCGGTGAACAGATCGGCCCCGGCGCCCATCACGCGGCCGCGGCCGACGCCCATGGTGACGCAGGGCGCGCGCCACACCGCGTCGAGCAGGGTCTCGATGCGCACAAGCCGCAGCAGCAGGTCGCCGTCGCTGACGGTGTCGAGGTCGGTGAGGTCGAGCCCGGTGCAGAAATTCTTGCCGGCGCCGGCGATCACCAGCAGGCGCGTGCCGTCGCCGCAGGCGGTCTGCACCGCCGCCAGCGCCGCCTCGACCATGGCCATCGAAAAGGCATTGCCGCGCTCGGGCCGATTCAGCGTGACATGCGTCACGCCGTGCTCGCGCACGACGACGACGGGTTCGCTCATGCTCCCTGTCCCCACGAAGGTGGGGAGAGGGTTGGGGTAAGGGGCTTACGCGCTGCAGCAGAGCCCCTCATCCGCCCTTCGGGCACCTTCTCCCCACCTTCACGGGGAGAAGGGAAGAGCGTGCTCATACGCCCGGTTCCTTCGAGCGGTCCCAGATGTTGGGCAGCGGCGTGGGGCTGTAGCCGGAGATGAAATCCTCGGCGCTGTTGTGCGCGAGGTCGAATTTGTGCCGGCGGATGGCGCCGATGTTGCCGCCATAGACGTGGATGCTGATCGAGGCACGGTCGGGCAGCGCGTTGCTGACGCGGTGGATGTCGCCGATGGTCGGCGAGACGATGCCGACCTCGCCCGGGCGCAGGATCGCCTGCGTCACCGGCTCGAGGCAGCCGTCGGCGCAGCGCTCGTAGCGTTCCTCGCTCTCGGCGCCGCGCAGCATGCCGATCAGGCCCCAGGTCAGATGGTCGTGCACCGGCGTGAAGGCGCCCGGCGCCCAGACGAAGCTCACCACCGAGAAGCGCTCCTGCGGGTCGCAATAGAGCAGGTGCTGCTGATAGGTGCCGGGATTGGCGGCGGCGCAGGATTCCGGCAGCCAGTCGTCGTGCGCGACCAGATCGCCGAGCAGCTTGCCGCCGACCTCGACGATCGCCTTCTCGTCCTGGGCCTGCTGCGCGCCGCCGACAAGCGAGGTCATGTCCGCGAGGAAGCGGCGCAGGCGGTCATGGTTCAGGGTGGGCATAGGTGATGCCTCATCGTGGATCGCCCAAGAGTGTCGGGGAGCGGCCAGCCGCGTCAAGCGCGACGACGGCGTCAGACCGCGCCCGCCGCCTTCAGCCCGGCGATTGCCGCAGCGTCATAGCCGGCCTCCTTCAGCACCTCCTCGGTGTGCTGGCCCAGGGCCGGCGGCGCGCGCTCGACCGAGGGGCCGCCATGCGCGAGCTTCACGCCGCTGCCGGCGAGCGTCACCGGGCCGTACTGCGTGTCGATCTTCTGCACGATGGTACGGTGCTCGAGCTGCGGGTGGGCCATGATCTCGTCGATGGCGTAGACCTTGCCGCACGGCGCGTCGGCCTTGCGCAGGCGCTGCGCCCAGTTCATCGCCGTGTCGGCGGCCAGCGCCTCGGTGATGATCGCCTTGACCTCCTTGGCATGCGCGATGCGCTTGTCCCAGTCGGCGAAGCGCGGATCGTCGACGGCATCGGGCCGGCCGATCTCGCGCATCAGGTTGCCGAACTGCTTGTCGGTCATGACGGCGAGCACGATGAAGCCGTCCTTGGTCGGGAACATGTCGCCGGTGGGCTTGCGGGTCACCGACTGGTTGGCGGCCTGCGGCGGGCGCTTGCCGGTGAAGGTGTATTCGGCGATCGAGGTGGCGAGGAACGACATCGTCGAGTCGAGCATGGCGATATCGACCAGCTGGCCCTTGCCGGTATGCGTGCGCTGGAAGAGCGCGGTGGCGACACCGAAGGCCGCCGTGGCGCCGGCGGTGACGTCGCAGGCCGGATAGCCTACCCGCGTCGGGCCGGTTTCGGGAAAGCCGGTGATCGACATCAGGCCGGACATCGCCTGCACCATGCCGTCGAAGGCGGCCGCCTTGCTCTCGGGGCCGGTCTGGCCGAAGCCCGAGACCGCGCAATAGATCAGCCTGGGGTTGATCGCCGACAGTGCCTGGTAGCCGATGCCCAGGCCGTCCATGACTCCGGGACGGAAATTCTCCCAGACGATGTCGGCGGTCTCGACCAGCTTCTTCACGACGGCGATCGCCTCGGACTTCTTGAGGTCGAGCGTGATCGAACGCTTGTTGGCGTTGACCGCCATCCAGCCCGGCGCCATGCCGCGGTCGGACCACTCCTTGGCGACGCCGCCATAGCGCATGTCATCGCCGTCCTTCGACTCGATCTTGATCACGTCTGCGCCCATCAGCGCGAACTGGTAGGTCCCGAACGGGCCGGCGAGCACGCGGGTGAAATCGAGGATGCGGATTCCGGCGAACGGCTTGGTCATCGGGCGAGAGTCTCCTTCCACACCATCATGTCATCCTGAGCGCAGCGAAGGATCAGGCGGTATTGCGGTCACAGCAATGCACGGTGATCGTCGCGCCACCGCCGGGTCCTTCGCGGTGCTCAGGACGCCAGCGCGTTACGCCTCCGCCGCCTCGCGGATCAGCCGCTCGAGCGTGAAGCGGTGGCAGGTGGGCACGTTGCAGTAGCAGCCGATCTCGACCGGCGCGCGTTCGGCCATCGCGGCGATCAGCGCGATGGTCTGGCGGGCGGCGGCGTCGCCGGCGATCTGCTTCCTGTAGCCGGCGACCAGCGCCTTCCACGCCGCGTCCTTCTGCTTGCCATCGGGCGCGGCCTGGACGGCCTTCAGGAGCTCGGCGGCCGGCGACAGCGCCGGCATCCAGACGTCGAAGTACCGCCTGCGCTCCTCACGCGTGACGCCGCGCGGCAAGTAGCGCACGGCGCCGATGCGCAGCGCCGCGCCGCGCGGGCGCTCGGGATCGATGCGGTATTCGCCGAGCTTGAGGCTCACCGTGCGTCCGCGTAGCGCGGCCACTGGTGCTGGGCGAGCTGGTCGAGGGTCGGCGTCGGCTTGCCCATGCGCAGCTGGTAGATCCAGTAGTTCGAGATCACGGCCTCGACGAAGCCGCGCGTCTCGTTGATCGGGATCGATGCGGCGAAGAGCAGCGGATCGTTGGCCGCGTCGCTCGCCATCCAGCGGTTCACGTTGCCCGGCCCGGCGTTGTAGGCGGCTACCGCCTTGATCAGGTCGTTGCTGTAGCCGTCGCCGCCCAGCAGCGAGCGGATGTATTGCTGGCCCATCGAGACGTTGAAGCTGGGTTCGTAGGGGTTGGTACCGGCGCGATCGAGCAGGAACTGTCGTACCACCGCGGTGGCGGTGCCGGGCATCAGCTGCATCAGGCCCATGGCGCCGACATAGGAGCGGGCGCGCGGGTTGAAGGCCGATTCCTGGCGCATGAAGCCGTAGACCAGCGCCGGCTCGACGACGAAGCCTTCCTTCGGCGTGTAGGGCGGGATCGGATAAAGCGCGTTGTCGAGGCCGGCGATGCGCTCGGGCCGCTCGCGCGAAGCGTTGGCCACGCGCAACGCCAGCGCTGGCAGCCGCGCCTTCTCGGCGATCGCCAGCACCGCCTCGATGATCCGGGGCTCGGCGTCGACGGCGGCGGCGAAGAGCTCGGTCTCGGCGTTGCTGACGGCGCGGATCTGCAGCAGCGCCAGGCCGCGCCGGCCGGCGGCGCTGTCGGTCAGCAGCCGGCGCCGCTCGCGGTCGAGTTCGGCCGGCCGCCACAGCGGCTTGAGGTCGACGCCCAGGGTCTTGAGCGCCAGCAGCCCGTAGAAGGTGCGGTCGTAGATCGCCGCGCGCTTCATCCACAGCGAGAAGCGCTCGGGGTTGCCGGCCAGCAGATTGGAGCGCGCCGCCCAGAAGGCGCCGGCGGAGATCACCGCGGAATAGGCACGGTCCGGCGGCGTGTCGGCGACCTGCTCGAAGCGGCGTGCCGCCTCGGCGTACGAACCCTTGCCGAAGGCGGCGATGCCGGCAGCCCAGGTCGCCGAGGGCCGCTCGTCGGTGAACTCGCCCACTGGATGGTCGACATTGCCGGCCTGCAGCTGGCGATTGGCGATCTCGCTCTGCCAGCGCGACACCTCGTCGGCCTGGAGCACGCCGTGCGAGGCCGCCAGCAGGCGACGCGCGGCGTCGAAACCGCGATCCTCGATCATGCGCGCCAGCCGCGAGCGGATCGTCTCCGCCTGCACAGTGCGGCCGTTCAGGGTGTGGGTGTCCGGCGCGATGGTATGGCCATTGCGCGGCGCCGAGACGAAGCTCGACGGCGTCAGGCCGGCCACGCGGCGCGCCGACGCCAGCCGATAGACCGCCGGCGCGTCGGGATGATCGTTGTACTCGCGCAGCCAGCTCGCCAGCTCGTCCGGCGTCGAGCGGTAGGACGCCTGCAGGTAGCGTTGCGCCAGCATGTAGCCCAGCAGCGTCTTGTCCCTCAGCTCGCGGATGTCGGCATCGGCGGCGGCCCAGTTGCCGCCGGCCTGCGCCGCGACGATGCGCTGGTAGCGCTCGACATCGGACGACGAGAGCACCGTGGGCAGGTCCGAGGGCAGCGAGACGGACGGATCGATATCGATCACCGGCGGCGGCGGCACATAGGCCTGGCGCGGCCGCGCCGCGGGCCGCCAGGCGGGGCGCGCGGTGGGCCGCTTGGCTGGCCGTACG
Source organism: Reyranellaceae bacterium (assembly GCA_050183765.1). Taxonomy (GTDB): domain Bacteria; phylum Pseudomonadota; class Alphaproteobacteria; order Reyranellales; family Reyranellaceae; genus JAFAZJ01. The sequence goes on from JBFXAZ010000005.1 coordinate 65,619, forward strand.
GCCGGGCGCGGCGCCGCGCGGGTGGGCGACACGTACGGCTTGCCGCGCGCCTTGGCGGCGGTCGGCGTGGCCTTGGTCGTCGGCTTCGCCTTGGCGGTCGGCTTGACGGTCGCCTGGGAATAGGCTTCCGAAGCCGACACGCAGAAAATCAACGCGCCCAGCAGCGCGACGATGCGCGTCATCGATGGAACCCCCGTCACGGCTCTCCCCCGGGAGGAGTTGCATCCTCGTTAACGGAACCGGGCGGAATCGGCAAGCGCGCTCAGCGCGGCGCGGCCTTGGGGGTGTAGGGGGGCTTGCTCGGCATGTCGGGATGCCAGCCGCAGGGTGGGTTCTTGGGGTCTTCGTCCAGTGAGAATCGCCTGCGCTCGTCGCGCGACAGGGGGCGGGACATGATCGAGCAGGCGTGGTCGATCAGCTCCTGCGCCGTGCGGAAGTTCAGCCAGACGCGCGCTGTGTTGTCGCCTGCTGTCAGTATGCGGCCGCCATCAGGAGAAAATGCAGCGCTCGTCATGAAGCCGTGGTGGCCGCGAAGCACGGCCAGTGGCGCGCCGCTTGTGCCGTGCCATAGCCTCGCTGTCGCGTCCTTGGAAACACTGAGCGCCTGGCTGCCATCGGGCGAGAAGGCCACGACCGTGACGAAGTCGGTGTGCCCGTACATGCGGGCAAGCAGCTTGCCGCTGGGGATCTCCCAAATGCGCGGCGTTCCGTCGATAACGCCTGACGTCAGCAACCGCCTGCCGTCGGGCGAGAAGGCGGCGCTGCGTATCTCATCTTCGTCCGCCCCAGGGAGCACGGCGAGCTCCTTGAAGGTGACAGCGTCCCAAAGCCGGGCCGTCCCGTCCCCTGACGCGGTGGCAATCAGCCGGCCGTCGGGCGAGAATCTCCCCGACCAGATCCAGCTCGTATGTCCCTTGAGGACGGCTAATTCGCGGCTGGTTGCGGCGTCCCAAACGCGGGCAGTCGTATCCTGTGACACAGTGAGGATGCGCTTGTCGTCCGGTGAGAAGACGGCACCCATCAGCCACTGGTCATGCTCGTCGAGTATCAGCCACTCGCGGCCTGTCGCAGCGTCCCAGACGCTCGCGGTACCATTTGAAGACGCGGTGAGGATCTGTCGGCCATCTGCGGAAAAGACCAGGCTCGTCACATACGTGCCTCCGTCAATGGCGGACTTGCCGTGCGCAAGCTCGGCCCCGTTTGTGGCATCCCACAAGCGGATGTCTGTACCGCCGGAAGCCGTCGCGACGCGTCTTCCATCCGGCGAGAAGGCGACAGCGACGCCTATGCCGCCCGGGTGACGCAGTACGGCAAGCTCACGTCCAGTTTCGGTGTCCCACAGGCGCGCCGTGCTGTCTTGCGAGCCGGTCAGCACCCGCTTGCCATCGGGTGAAAAGACGGCCGCGTGGACCCAACCGGTGTGACCAGTCAGCACGATCTGCGCCGGGGCATTGGCATACACGATCGTGCGCAGCGTGCTCTCCGCATCTGGCACGTTGCGCGCTATCGCTTCGAGTGCCAGCGCAAGTGCCGCCGCCGCGTCCTTGCGCGCCAGTTCAGCGCGTGCTGCCTGCGCCAGATCGAGCCAGCTCTTTGCCGGAGTGACGATAGGCGGGCCTTGCGATGGCGCAATGACGGCCGGCGTCGGCGTCGCCCTGGGCGTGTAAGACGGCTTCACTTGCATGTCGGGATGCCAGCCGCAGGGCGGATCCCTAGGGTCCTCTTCGAGCGAGAATCGCTGCCGCTCGTCGCGCGAGAGCGGTCGCGACATGATCGAGCAGGCGCGGGCCAGGAGAGCCTGCGGCGCGACGTAGGTGGGCCACAGCCGCGCAACGCGATCATGCGAAATCGTCAGCGCATGCGTGCCGTCGGGCGAAAAGGCACTACTGCCGGGCGAGAAGGTACTAGGATGGACCGCCCGCGTGACACCCAGCATTGCCACGGCCTCTCCGTCGGAGGTGCTCCATAGTCGCGCCGCCTCATTGGCGGCGGTTGTGAGGATGAAGGCACCGTCGGCGGACATCGCCACGCTCTGCAGCCAACGCTGATGGCCGTTGAATATACGGATCACCTCGCCGGTGCCGGCATCCAGGAGTCGCGCATCTTTGCCCCTGATCACGATCTGTCGGCCATCAGGAGAGAATATGGCCTCGTCGATCGGGTAGCTGAGTCCCGGCAGATAGAATGCTTCGGCGCCGCTCTTCACGTCCCACATGAGTCTTGTGCCGTCATGCGATGCGGTCAGCAGTCGCGACCCGTCCGGCGAGAGTGCCAGCGCCGAGAGCTTGCGACGCGGCATGTGCAACAACTGCGCCGTCGCGCCGTCCGCCAGGGCAATGATCCTCACCGAGGCGTCCGCGGTGGCCACCGCCATGTATCGTCCGTCGGCCGAAAATGCCGGGCGCGGTACGACCAGGCTGCCAGGTATGGTCGCGATCACCTTGCCGCTGCCGGCATCCCAGAGGCGCCCTGCCATGGTGTCCCAGATCTGAGGCCCGCTGGTGGTCGGGGAGGCGGTCCAAAGCCTGGATCCGTCGAGCCCGAGTGTCGCGAGGTTTGTGAAGAAGCTGCGCTCATCAAGGTCAGGCGAGCTAGTCAAGAACATGCCCGCTGCGTGTAAGGTCGCCTGTACCTGGCCGGTGATGTCGCGAATCGCGACAGTGCCGTCGGGCGACACAGTCAGGATGCGTGCGCTCCCATCGGGCAAGAAGCGATGCGCGCCTGTCGCGGTGCCGGACTGGCTGAAGCCCGCGATCACCTCGCCGCTGGCAACCTCCAGCAAGAAGGCGCCCGCATCCGTCCGGATCAGAATCCGGCGACCATCCGGGGAGAACTGCACATCCTTGACGCCTGCGAACTCCCACTGCGCCTGTTCGCCCCGACGCAGGATGCTCTGGACGATGCGAATCGCATCACGAAGATGCGGGCGATCGTCCCAGGCTGCTTCGCGTGGCAGGATCTCCAGGGCCAGCGCAAGAGCGAGGGCGAGATCGCCGCCCTTGTCGAGCTGGTCATTGGCGGCTTGCACCAAAGTGCCGGATGGCAGGGCCTGATTGGATGGCTGCGCGTGGGCCAAGCAGCCGAAAGCGGCGATGGCGACGCCGATGAGCAGCATTCGTCGGACGAGTACACGGAATGCTTGTGTCATGGCGTCAATATTCATGAGCCGGCTGATCACATCAAGCCTCGCCCCCGCCGGGCCCATGACTATGATATGACGCGAAAGCGTATTCGGAGGGACTCCATGTCGGTGTGGAACGAGCGGGCGCAGGCGGTGCGCGAGACGGTGGATGCGGTGCGCGCCATCGAGGCGGAGGGCGTCACGCGCGAGGAGCTGGCGCGGATCGGCGAGACGCTGGTGGGCCTGGCCACGCGCACCGAGCTGTTTCCCATCGAGCAGTTTCCGGTGCGCGCGGACGGCGGCATCTATCGCCTCGCGGAGGATCCGGATCATCGTTTCGCGCTCTACGCCTCGGCCGGCCTCGAAGGCAAGCTGGTGCAGCCGCACAACCACACGACCTGGGCGGTGATCGCCGGCGTGCACGGCCAGGAGCACAACGTCCGCTACGACCGTGTGGAGACCGAGGGCGTCAACGATCCCAGCCATGTCGAGCTGGCCAGGGGCTCGGAGCTCACCGTGGAGAAGGGCAACTCGATCCAGTTCCTGCCCGACGATTTCCACACCATCCAGGTGCCGATGGGCGGCGCGCCGGCGCTGCACCTGCATCTCTATGGGCTGAGCCTGGAGCACCTGCCGCGCCGCGTGATGGTCGAGCTGGAGAGCAAGCGCGCGGCAGAGTTCGACGCGCCGCCGAGGATCCTGACGCCGCTGATCGGCGTCGCCGAGGTCAAGGCGCTGATGGGCACGGAGGAGGAGGTCTGCTTCGTCGACGTGCGCGAGGAGGGCCAGTTCTCGTCCGACGGCCATCCGCTGTTCGCGATCTGCGTGCCTTTGTCGAAGCTGGAACTCCGTATCTTGCCGCTCGTGCCCAACTTCGCCGCGCGCATCATCGTCATGGATACCGGCGAGGAGGGCCAGCTCGGCCGTGCCGGCCGTGCCGCCTCGAAGCTGTCGCTGCTGGGCTACGGCAACGTCGCCGTCATGGATGGCGGGCTGAAGGCGTGGCGCGAGGCGGGCTACGAGGTGTTCGGCGGCGTCAACGTGCCGAGCAAGGCCTTCGGCGAGATCGTCGAGCACGACCGCGACACGCCGCGCGTCGATGCCGCCGAGATCAAGCGGATGCAGGACGAGGGCACCGACATGGTGATCCTCGACTCGCGGCCCTACGAGGAATTCCACAACATGTCGATCCCGGGCGGCGTCGACTGCCCCGGCGCCGAGCTGGTCTACCGCGTCAAGGACATGGCGCCGAACCCCGAGACCCTGGTGGTGGTGAACTGCGCCGGGCGCACGCGCTCGATCATCGGCGCGCAGTCGCTGATCAATGCCGGCGTGCCCAACAAGGTGATCGCGCTGAAGAACGGTACTATGGGCTGGCACCTCGCCGGGCTCGAGGTGGCGCGCGGCAAGACCGACAGCTTCAAGCCGCAGAGCAAGGAGGCCGCCCAGTGGGCGCGCGAGGCGGCGGCCAAGGTGGCCGAGAAGGCCGGTGTGAAGAAGATCGGCCTCAACACCCTGCGCGACATGGCCGACGATGCCGCCGCCGGCGCGGGCTGCCTCTACGCCTTCGATGTGCGCGATCCATCCGAGTACAAGGCCGGCCACCTGATCGGCCTGCGCCATGCGGCAGGCGGCCAGCTGGTGCAGGCGACCGACCAATATGTCGGCGTGCGCAACGCCACCATCGTGCTGCACGACAACGACGGCGTTCGCGCGACGATGACGGCGCACTGGCTGCTGCAGATGGGCTGGAAGAAGGTCTTCGTGCTCGACCACCGGCCGGGCAAGAACCAGGTCGAGACCGGACCGGAGAAGCGCGGCGTGCCCGGCCTGGGCTCGGTGAAGACGCCGGCGATGTCGCCCAAGGAGCTCAACCCGCTGGTCGAGCGCGGCGAGGTCCTGGTGATCGATCTCGACAACAGCCTGCGCTACCGCGACGCGCACATCCCCGGTGCGTGGTTCGCCACGCGCGCCAACCTCGCCGACACCCTGCTCAAGATGGTGGCGGAGACGCCCAAGGCCAAGCGCATCGTGCTGACCTCGCCCGACGGCGTGCTGGCCCGCCTGGCCTCGGTCGAGGTCGCGGCGATGGCGCCGTGGAAGGTCGCAACCTTGGCCGGCGGCACCAAGGCCTGGCGCGACGCCGGCCTGCCGCTCGAGGACGGCCACACCCGCATGGCCGATCCGCCGACCGACGTCTGGTACCGCCCCTACGACCGCAAGGAAGGCGTCGAGGCGGCGATGAACCAGTACCTCGAATGGGAGGTCGACCTCGTCGGCCAGGTGAAGCGCGACGGCGATTCGCGGTTCAACGTGCTGACGATCTAGTAGAGCTTCGATGGATCGCGACGTCGTCATCGCCACGCTGCGGGAACACGAAGCGGAGATACGCGCGCTCGGCGTCGATGCGCTCTATCTCTATGGCTCGGTGGCGCGCGGCGAAGCCGGGCCGGACAGCGACGTCGACCTGTACTGCGAGTATTCGCGGTCGGACTTCTCGCTGTTGACGCTGGCCCGCGTCCGTGACCGTCTCACGCGATGGCTCGGGCGCGCGGTCGACCTGTCGACCCGCGACGGCCTGCATCCATACCTGCGCCCTCGCATCCTGCGTACCGCGATGCGGGTGATGTGATGACGCAGCGCCTCGTCGGGCACTATCTGCTCGACATCCTCGAGGCCATCGACGGCGCGACGGCCGCAGTACAGGGCCAGACGCTCGAATCATTTCGCGGCAGCTGGACGATCCGACATGCTGTTCAGCGCGCAATCGAGATCATTTCCGAGGCCAGCCGGCGCATTCCGGACGAAATGCTCGCAGCCCATCCGGAGATTCCGTGGCCGCAGATCAGGGGCATCGGCAACATTCTGCGGCACGAGTATCGTCACGTTGACGACACCATCGTTTGGCGAGTCGTGATGCAGGACTTTCCGCCGCTTCGTGCCGCAGCGCAGCAGATCTTCAAGGGGCTGGACGAGGACCCCGAAGCCTGACGGCTTATCGTTCCAGGCGCTCGATGAACGCGGCCAGCGCCGGCGCCCATTGCAGCGCGTCGGCGTGGCTCGCCATGTGGCCCTTGTCGGTGACCAGCTCGACATAGGTGAGGTCGATGCCGGCCTCGCGCAGCTCCTTGGCGTAGGACACGCACATCGCGCCGGGGAACAACTTGTCGTTGGGCGCGATGACGTAGAGAACCTTGGCCTTCAGCTTGGCGTAGTCGCCGGTGATGTCGAAGCTGCCGATGGCGCGGCGCAGCGCGACCATCGAATGGCCGTCGTAGGTCTTCGCCCAGGCGCTGGCCTCGGCGCGGATCTGCTCCTCGCGCTTGGCCGGATCGGGGATGCTGGCGGCAAGGATCTCGCGCCTTCCGTAGCCGACCAGCGTCTCGTGGCGGATGTCGGCGAGGACACCGCCGATGCCGCCGTTCTCGTAGTACCAGCCGTTGTTCCAGTTCGGGTCGGTGGCCAGGCGCCGGCGCAGCTGCTCGACGGCATCGGTCGTGCCGGCGCGCATCTTCGGCGCCGTCACCGTGGGTACGATGCCGTGCATGAAATCGGGATAGCTCACGCCCCACTGGAACGACTGGAAGCCGCCCATCGAGGGACCGCACACCGCCACCAGGTGCTTCACGCCCAGCGAATCGAGCAGCAGCTTCTGCGAGCGCACGATGTCGCGCATCGTGACCTCGGGGAAGGTCGGACCGTAGGGTTTGCCGGTGCGCGGGTCGAGGCTCGCCGGCCCGGTCGAGCCGTGGCACGAGCCGACGGCATTCACGCCGACGACGAAGAAGCGGTCGGTATCGATCGACTTGCCCGGCCCGATCAGGGCATCCCACCAGCCCACCGTGCCCGGCGCCACGCCGCGCGCTTCCTTGCCCTTGGCGTGCACGCCCGCGACATGGCCGCTCGAGGTGTAGCCGTGGACGACCAGGATCGCATTGTCGCCGGCGGCGTTGAGCTTGCCGTGCGTCTCGTAGGCGACCTCGCAGAGCGGCAGGGCGCCGCCCTTCTCGAGGGCGAAATCCTTGGTGGCGAAGGTCAGGCCTTCGACGGCGTCGAGCTTGTTTGTCATGACGCCCATCGCACACTGTCCGGCGTCCGCACGCAAGCCTCGCGTGGCACTGGACACGCCGGGTCCGCGGTGCTGACGTGGCAGCCATGCTTGTCTTTCGCCAGCTCTTCGACCCGACCTCGTCGACCTACACCTACCTGCTGGGCTGCGGCGACACGCGCGAAGCGGTGATCATCGATCCGGTCTTCGAGCAGGCGCGCCGCGACACCGCGCTGATCGGCGAGCTCGATCTCAAGCTGGTGGCGATCATCGAGACCCATGTACATGCCGACCACGTCACCGGCGCCTGGCTGCTGCGGCGCCGGCTGGGCGGCGCCATCGCGCTGTCGAAGGCGAGCGGGGCGGAGGGCGCGGACCGCTATCTCGGGCATGGCGACCGCGTCGTCTTCGGCCGCCGGCATCTGGAGGTGCGCGCCACGCCCGGCCATACCAGCGGCTGCCTGACCTACGTGCTCGACGATCACACGATGGCCTTCACCGGCGACTGCCTGCTGATCCGCGGCAGCGGCCGCACCGATTTCCAGCAGGGCGACGCCCGCTCGATGTACCGCTCGGTCCACGATCGCATCCTGACCCTGCCGGCCGGCTGTCTGCTGTATCCGGCGCACGACTACAAGGGCCACACTGTCACCAGCGTGCGCGAGGAGAGCCGATACAATCCGCGCCTGGGCGGCGACGTGGCGATCGCCGATTTCGCCGGCCACATGGCCAACCTCAACCTGCCGCACCCCAAGCAGCTCGACGTCGCGGTGCCGGCCAACCTCAAGTGCGGCCGTCCCGACAACGAGGCCAACGCGCTTGCCGATCCCGACTGGGCGCCGCTGCACTACACCTTCGCCGGCGTCTGGGAGATCCAGAGCCACGTGCTGGAGGAGCATCTCGACAAGGTGCAGGTCCTCGATGTGCGCGAGCCGCACGAATTCGACGGGCCGCTGGGCCACGTGCCCGGCGCCACGCTGATCCCGCTGGGCGAGCTCAAGGCGCGCGCGGGCGAGCTGCGGCGCGACAAGCCCATCGTCGCGGTGTGCCGCGCCGGCAGCCGCTCGGCGCAGGCCATCACCATCCTGCGCGCCGCCGGTTTCAGCGACATCGCCAATCTCGCCGGCGGCATGCTGCGCTGGCGCTCCGACGGCCATGGCACCGACGGCGAGGGGATCTGAGTCGAGCGATATCGATGCTGACGCGCCGCTCGCTTCTCGCCACTGGTGGCGTTGCGCTGTTGGCCGTGCCGGGCGCCGCGCTAGCCCAATCACGCCCGAGTTCCCAGCAGCTCCAGCGGTTGATCGCACGGGCGCTACAGGCCGGAAACACGGAGCGCCTTGCGCGGCCCGAGACGTTGGGCTTCGTCAACGTCGCCGTCGTCACGCGTCAGCTCGGCATGGCTGCGGGCACGATGGAATACTATCTCGCGGTCACCGAACCGCGGCTGAAGGACGGGCTGAACTTCTTTTCCGACGAGCCGGCGACGCAAACCTTCCGGATGCATCGCTCGGATGTGCATCTGCTGCGTGTCGCCAGCGCGACCAACGACCTGAAGCTCGGCAACCAGGGCCTGACCGCCTGGGATGGGCCGTCTGCCGACAACGACTTCAACGCCCAGCTGGCCTTCTGGGCGACCGTCGTCTAGATCGCGGGGGACAAGAAGCGCCGATGTCGGCGCGGCCGGCCGGTTTGCCCGTCGATGAACCCTACGCCGCCGCCTTCGGATAGCGCAGGTCTTCGGCGAGGCCGGCGCCCATCAGCTCGATGAAATTGTCGCGATAGAACAGGTCGCGCTGGCGCGGCGTGATGTTCGCGGCATCCATCGAGGCCTCGAAGCGCTTGATCGGATTGCGACCGCCTTCGACATGCGGGTAGTCGGAGGAGAACAGGCAGACGCCATCTCCGCTGTTGGCGATGATCCAGCCGGCATCCTCGTGCGGGTAGGGAGTCACGCGCACCTGGCGCTTCACGAACTGCGAGGGCTTCAGCGACATCTTCTGCAGCCGCTCCTCGTTCTTGAAGAAGGCGTTGTGCGCGGAGTCCATGTTGCGCATCCAGCCCGGCACCCATGAGGCGCCCTGCTCGATGACGCCAACCATCAGCCGCGGGAAGCGGTCGAGCACGCGATCGATGATCAGCGCGGTCAGCGCCTGCATCGGCGGGATGCCGATCGCCATGTAGTCGATCGACTTGAAATTGTCGTCGCCGCCGTGGAAGTCGGGCACCGGCGGCAGCCCGTTGTTGAAAAAGGCGGGATCGAGCAGGGTTCCGCCGCCGCCGACATGGAAGACGATGGGGATGCCCGCTTCCTGTGCCTGGGCCCACAGCGGATCCAGCGCGATGTGGCTGGGCGAGTGGCGGCTCGGGCAGCGCGAGGGAATCATCAGCGCCTTGGCGCCCAGCTTCAGCGCCGCCCCGGCCGCCCTCGCCGTGCGCTCGAAATCGGCCAGCGGGATATAGGCCGTGGGCAGCAGGCGGCGGTCGACCGCGCAGAAATCGACCATGTGCCGCGTGTGCGCGTCGGCCACGGCGTAGGTCAGCTCGATGTCGTCGCCGCCCTCCAGCACGTTGGAGTAGTTCAGCAGCGCGGTGGTGAACATCAGCTGGCTGGCGAAGCCCAGCAGGTCGATCGAGCGCGGCCGGTCCTGCTTGCGGAAAGAGCCCAGCGCGTCCCAGTTCTTGCGCAGCATGATCTGGGACTCGTCGAATGCCTCGGCGCCCAGCTCCGCCGCGCGCTTCTCGCGCGTGGCGTGGAAACCCTCGCGACGCGGAAACAGCACCTTGTCGGTGACGATGGCGCGCGAGCGTGCGTCTAGGTAGTCGTCGAGAAAACCCGGGGTCTCCATGATGTGCGCATCGGCATCATGGATCAAGCGTCCCGTGGCGTAGGGCATCGACCGTTCCTCCGAAATCGTTCGCGCCAGCCTGCCGGGCGGCATGCTGAAGTCAACGGCGGCCGGCCGCATGGCGGCTTCAGCCCATCGCCTCGAGCCGCTTGGCCACCGCGATCAGGTCCATCCACGCCAGCCGCTTGCCGCCGGGCGTGCGCAGCAGATAGGCCGGGTGGAAGAGCGGCATGGCGGGGATGCGCGTGCCGTCGGGCAGGGCGTAGTCGAACCACTTGCCACGCAGCCGCGTGATGCCCTGCTCGGTCTCCAGCATGTTCTTGGCGGCGACCCCGCCTGCCAGCACCAGGATCTTGGGTCGCGCCAGCTCGACATGGCGGCGCGCGAAGGCCACGCAGATCGCCGAATCGCCGACGCTGGGCGTGCGGTTGCCCGGCGGCCGCCAGGGCAGGATGTTGGTGATGTACAGATCGCGCTCGCGGCTCATGCCGATGGCGGCGAACATGCGGTCCATCAGCTGGCCGCTGACGCCGACGAAGGGCTTGCCCAACCGGTCCTCGTCCTCGCCCGGCGCCTCGCCGACGACCATCACCGGGGCGCCGGCGACGCCGTCGGCGAATACCGTGTTCTTGGCCAGGCGCTTCAACGTGCAGCCCTCGAAGGCCCGAATCGCGGCTTCCAGCTCGGCCAGGGTGTTGGCGCTGGCGGCCGCCGCGCGGGCGTCCTCGACCAGCCGCGGCGATTCCAGCGGAACCGGCGCGCGCGGCGGCGCCACGACGGGCGCGCGCGGCGGCACCGGCGCTTCCCCCATGCCCCGGGCCGGGGCAGGCGGGGCCGGCGCCGCGGCCGGAGCCGGGCGCGCGGACAACGCGTAGCGATCCTGGGGTTCCTCCAGGCTGCAATCCTCGACGCCGGCATCGGCGTACCAGCGCAACAGCGCGGCGGGGTCGATCAGCGGTGCAGGGTGGTCCATCGCCGGCGCAGGATGGTCCCCGGCGGTTCGATCGTCCATCGGCTTGTTCTCCCAAGCCCTTGCCAGCCCCGTCGATACTCCCTATATGGGCGGCATCGAGTTTTGGCCGGACTATCGGGCCGTTCCGCCTGAAGCGTGATGCCAGGCGCACGATCTTAGACGCTCTTCCAAAAACATCGACTACCCGGGCCGCGGGCGCACTTGTGTGCGTTCCTCGCCCATTCTCTACGTGCCTCTATGAAAGGTTTCCCATGATCACGGGTACCGTGAAGTTCTACAACGCCACCAAGGGCTTCGGTTTCATCCAGCCGGACAACGGCGGCAAGGACGTCTTCGTCCACGCCACCGCGCTGGAGCGCGCCGGCATCCGCGGCCTGGCCGATGGCCAGAAGGTGTCCTTCGACACCGCCGAGGACCGGCGCAGCGGCAAGATCGCCGTCTCGACCATCGAGCTGGCGTAAAAGCTTGCAGAGTCCGCGAAGCCGCCCCGTGAGGGGCGGCTTTTGCATGGATGGCCTTGCGATTACACGCTTCCGCAACATGCGGGCGATAGGCTATGCAGCGACCCGTCATCGACAACGGTCAGGATAGGCTGAATGTATTCTCCGAATGACAGGGGTTATCAGGATCGGCTGAGCGCCGCGGCAGAGGCCAAGAAGGCTCTGCTGGCACGGGCGAAGGCGAAGCTGAACGCGGAGGACCCGGCTACGCTGGAGAGGCGGGCCGCCCGCGAGGCGATCGTCAAGGCGCGCAACGAGCGCCTCGCCGCCAAGGAGGCCGAGCGTCTCGCGGCCGAAGCCGCGCGCAAGGCCGAGGAAGAGCGCATTGCCGCCGAGAAGGCCGCCCGCGAGGCCGCCGAACGGGCGGAGCGCGAGGCGCGGGCGGCGGCGCTCGAAGCGGAACGCCAGGCGAAGCGCGAGGCCCAGATCGCCGCGCGCAAGGGCCGCAAGGTCCGCGACCTGTCGTGGCTGACGGGCGGCGCGAGCCAGGACGCCTGATATCGTCCGAGCGGCGTGCGCTCAGTGCGCCGCTTTCGGTGTCTCCATCAGCTCGATGAGGACACCACCCAGATCCTTGGGGTGCAGAAAGATCACCGGCACGCCGTGCGCGCCGATGCGGGGCTCGCCTGTGCCCAGCACGGTCATGCCCTTGGCCTTCATATCGTCGCGCGCGGCGTAGATGTTCTCGACCTCGAAGCAGACATGGTGCTGGCCGCCCTTGGGGTTCTTGGCCAGGAAAGCCGTGATCGGCGAGTTCTCGCCATAGGGCTCGATCAGCTCGATCTGCGCGTTGGGCAGGTTGACGAAGCAGACCCAGACACCCTGCTCAGGCATCGACCATTTCTCCGTGACCGACGTGGCGCCGAACACCTCACGATAGAGCTTCACCGACTGCTCGATCGACGGCGTGGCGACGCCGACATGGTTCAGCTTGCCGATCATGGCGCGACTCCCTGGCATGGTGCGTGCCGCCTCATCGCATGTCGGGCTACGATAGTCGATGACCCGGAGGTCGCATGACTGACGATCGCCTGACCTTGTACGGCAGCTTCACCTCGAGCTCGTCCTACAAGCCGATGCTGTTCCTGTGCCTGAGCGGCCTGCCGTTCTCGTTCCGCACCGTCAACCTGAAGAAGGGCGTGCAGAAGGAGGCGGCGCATCTGGCGATCAACCGCTACGGACAGGTGCCGGTGCTGGCCCATCGCGGCCTGCTGATCGTGCAGTCCAACGTGGTGCTCGACTACCTCGCGCGCACGACAGGCTTCTTCGAGGGCCGGACCGAGCAGGATCGCTGGCGCGCCCGCGAATGGCTGTCGTGGGAGAACGACGCCATCACCAACGTCGCCAAGGTGCGCCATTACAGTCGCTTCCGGCAGGTCGACCCCGCGGTGATGGACTATTTCCGGCCGCTGGCCGAGGGCGCGCTGGACTTCATCGACCGGGCGCTGGCGGGCCGTGACTGGCTGGTGGGCGACGCCTGCACCATCGCCGATATCGGCTGCTGGGGCCGCATGGTCTTCATGGCCGAGGGCGGAATGTCGATGGACGGCCGGCCCAACCTGCAGGCGTGGGCCACGCGGCTGCGGGCGATGGCCGGCTTCGCCCTGCCATACGACCTGATTCCCAAAAAGGACCAGGAATTCGCCGCGCGGACGGAGTGACGAGGGGTAGTGGCGCCGTCGACCCCGGTACGCTATCAGGGCGCGAAGACCTGACGGAACGACAGTCCCGCCGGCAGCGGGGCAGACGCATGTAGGCTGGAGATCGCGAATGTCGCGCGAGTCGATGGAATATGACGTGGTGATCGTCGGCGGCGGCCCGGCCGGGCTGGCGGCGGCGATCCGCCTGAAGCAGCTCTCGGCGGAGCATGGTCACGAGGTCTCGGTCTGCCTGATCGAAAAGGGCTCCGAGGTCGGCGCGCATATCCTGTCCGGCGCGGTGATCGATCCGATCGCCATCAACGAGCTGATCCCGGACTGGAAGGAGAAGGGTGCGCCGATCGAGACCGAGGTCACCGACGACCGCTTCCTGTTCCTCACCCAGCCCAGCTCGATCGCCTTCCCGAACTTCCTGATGCCGCGGCTGATGAACAACCACGGCAACTATATCGTCAGCCTCGGCAATCTCTGCAAATGGCTGGCGGAGCAGGCCGAGGCGCTGGGCGTCGAGATCTACCCCGGATTCGCGGCCGCCGAGGTGCTGTACGACGAGGACGGCAGCGTCGTCGGCGTCGCGACCGGCGACATGGGCATCGGCAAGGACGGCCAGAAGAAGGACAGCTACACGCCGGGCATGGAGCTGCGCGCCAAGTACACCTTCATCGCCGAGGGTGCGCGCGGCTCGCTGTCGAAGATGCTGTTCGCCAGGTTCCCCCTGCGCGACGGCGTGGAGTCGCAGAAATTCGGCATCGGCCTGAAGGAGGTCTGGGAGATCTCCGCCGACAAGCACCGCAAGGGGTTGGTCGTGCACACCCAGGGCTGGCCGCTCTCGGAGACCAAGACCGGCGGCGGCTCGTTCATGTACCACTATGGCGAGAACCTGGTCTCGATCGGCTTCGTGGTGCATCTCAACTACGAGAATCCGTATCTCTCGCCGTTCGACGAGTTCCAGCGCTTCAAGACCCATCCCGACGTGCGCCAGTACCTCGAGGGCGGCAAACGCCTGGCCTATGGTGCGCGCGCCATCAACGAGGGCGGCATCCAGTCAATTCCCAAGCTCACCTTCCCTGGCGGCGTGCTGGTCGGCTGCTCGGCGGGCTTCGTGAACGTGCCGCGCATCAAGGGCAGCCACAACGCGATGAAGAGCGGCATGCTGGCCGCCGAATCGGCGTTCGAGGCGCTGAAGGCCGGCCGTACCGGCCACGACGAGCTCAGCGACTACCCGGTGAAGCTGCGCGACTCCTGGCTGTGGAAGGATCTCGACAAGGTCCGCAACGTCAAGCCGGCGCTGAAATGGGGCATGACCCTTGGCACGCTCTATGGCGGCTTCGACATGTGGATGCACGATCTCGGCATGCGCCTGCCGTGGACGCTCAAGCACGGCAAGGCCGATCACGAGGCGCTGAAGCCCGCCAGCGAATTCAAGCCGATCCAGTATCCCCGACCCGACGGCGTGGTGAGCTTCGACAAGCTGAGTTCGGTGTTTCTGTCGAACACCAACCACGAGGAGGACCAGCCGGTCCACCTCAAGCTGCGCGATCCGTCGATCCCGATCGGCGTGAATTTGCCGCGCTGGGCCGAGCCCGCGCAGCGCTATTGTCCGGCCGGCGTCTACGAGGTCGTGCAGGGCGACAACGGCCAATCGCGTTTCCAGATCAACGCGCAGAACTGCGTGCACTGCAAGACCTGCGACATCAAGGATCCGTCACAGAACATCGATTGGGCGGTGCCGGAAGGCGGCGGCGGCCCTAATTATCCCGGGATGTGACGGCAGAGAGGGCTGGCATGACGGACAGGCTGGGACGCTTGACGGTCACCGCTTTGGTTCTGGCGGCGGCCAGCGGTGCGGCTGTGTGGGGCTGGCTGGAGTGGCAGGGGCCCGCGGCGCCTGCCCATGCGCAGACCCAGACCACGCCGTCGACCAAAGCGAGCGACCCGCCGCAACGTCCGCGCTTCCGGCGCCAGCAGAGCATCGACGGCCTGTTCCTGGCCGCCCGTGCTGCCGAGGCGCGGCGCGATCACGAGACGGCCCTGACGATGGCCGAGGCGGCGCTCGCCAAGGCGCCCAACGATCCCGAGATCTTCAGCATCGCGTTCCGCCAGCGCATCCTGGGCGGCAAGCTCGCGGCCGCCGCCGAGCTGGCGCCCAAGATGCTGCAGCGCAAGGCCGACGACGGCTTCGCCAATCTCGTGCTCGCCCTGCCGCTGATCAAGAAGGGCGACTACAAGGGCGCAGAGGTCTATTTCGAGCGTCTCGGCGATCGCACCAGCTCGGGTATCCTCAGGCCGTTCTCCGAGGCCTGGCTGAAGGCCGGGCAGAAGGATTTCGCCGCCGCGCGCGAGCGTCTGGCGGCGGTCAAGCCGGGCGACGACGACCCCTTCATGCCGGCGTGGCGCACCCACGCCGCGCTGATCGACGAGGCGGCCGGCGACAAGCAGGCGGCCGAGGAGGGCCTGCGCGCGGCGGCCAAGGGCGAGGTGCCGGCGTTGCGGCCCGTGCTCGCCCTGGCGGCCTTTCTGCGCCGCAACGGCAAGGCCGACGAGGCGCGCGAGATTCTCCGGAAATTCGCCGACGCCAATCCCGACGCGGTGATGATGGACACGCTGATCGCCAGCACCGAGACGCCCAAGCCGCCCACGCCGGCCGACATGATCGGCGAGACCCTGTTCGATCTCGGGGCGGTGCTCGCCGGTTCGGGCGGCGTGATCGGCGGTCGGCGCGTCGAGGGCGTCGAGGAGCGGGTGCTGATGTTCATGCGGCTCGCCCTGGAGCTCAACCCCAACCTCGACACCGCGCGCCTGGTGGTGGCGGACGTCTACCAGAGCTTCGGCACGCCGGCCAAATCGATCGATATTCTCGAAGGCGTGCCCAAGACCTCGCCGCTGTACTGGCGCGCACGACTGCGCGCGGCGCTGGCGATGGTCGAGGCGGAGCGCCTGGACGAGGCGATCAAGGCGCTGCAGGCCATGGTCGACGAGCGCGCCGAGCGCATCGACGCGGCCTGGACCCTGGCCGACCTCCTGCGCAGCAAGGAGCGCTATGCCGAGGCCGCCAAGGCATTCGACGTCGCGATCTCGCGCATCCCCACGCCCGGGCCGCGCCATTCGGCGCTGTTCTTTGGCCGGGGCATGTGCCGCGAGCGCACCAAGGACTGGCCGGGCGCCGAAGCCGACCTGAAGCGCGCCCTCGAGCTGATGCCGCAGCAGCCCTATGTGCTGAACTATCTCGGCTACACCTGGATCGACCGCGGCGAGAATCTCGAGGAGGGCATGGAGCTGCTGCAACGCGCGCTGAAGCAGCGGCCCGACGACGGCGCGATCACCGATTCGGTGGGTTGGGCCTATTACCGGCTCGGCAAGTTCGACCGTGCGGTCGAATACCTCGAGCGCGCCATCCTGCTGAAGGCCGACGATGCCACCATCGTCGACCACCTCGGCGATGCCTACTGGCATGTCGGCCGGCGCCGCGAGGCTCGTTTCCAGTGGGAGCGCGCGCTGACCAGCAAGCCCGAGCCCGATCGCATCGACATCATCAAGCGCAAGCTGGCCGACGGCCTGACGCCCGAACTCGACCAGCCGACGGTCGGTCCGGGCGCGACCGAGCCGCCCAAGACGCCCGACGCGCCGGCCGGGAAGAAGTGATTCATCTGCGCCGCCGCGCATGTCCTTCTCCCCGCGCAGGCGGGGAGAAGGTGCCGAGCGGCAGCGAGGCGGATGAGGGGCTTCTCGCCCCATGCCCAGCAGTGTCACTGTCGAGATTCCGCCAAGCCCCTCATCCGCCCTTCGGGCACCTTCTCCCCGCCTGCGCGGGGAGAAGGCCGTGATCGCGCGCGACGCACCAGCCAAGGTCAATCTCTACCTGCGCATCGTCGGCCGTCGCAGCGACGGCTACCATCTGCTCGATTCGCTGGTCGGCTTCTGCGATCTCGCCGACACCGTCACCGTCGCACCGGCCGGCAGTCTGACGCTGAGCATGGACGGGCCGATGGCCGATGCGCTCGCGGGAGAGCCGGCCGAGAGCAATCTCGTGCTGCGCGCGGCGCGCGCGCTGGCCGGCCGCGCGGGCCTCGTGCCGAAGGCTTCCATCCGGTTGACCAAGCGCGTCCCTGTGGCCGCCGGCCTGGGGGGCGGTTCCGCCGATGCCGCGGCGAGCCTGCTGGCGCTCGTCGAGCTCTGGCGCGTCGCGCTGCCGGTGGAGGAGCTGTTCGACCTCGCCGCGTCGCTGGGGGCCGACGTGCCGATGTGCCTCGCCGGTGGCGTCGCTCAGGTCGGCGGCGTCGGCGACCGCGTCGGCCCGGCGGTGGCCTTGCCGCCGGCTGGTATCCTGCTGGTCAATCCGGGCCTGCCACTGGCGACGCCGCCGGTCTTCGCCGCCTACGCGCGCAGCGGCGTCCCGTTCAGCGCGGCGGCGCCGCTCGAACGCGCGGTGCCGGATGTCGCGACGCTGGGTGTCGAGCTGGCCAGTCGCGGCAACGACCTCACCGCCGCCGCGGCGACATTGGCGCCCGCGATCGATGACGCGCGACGCGCTCTGGCGGCCACCCCCGGCTGCCGCGTTGCGCAGATGAGCGGCAGCGGCGCGACGGTGTTCGCGCTCTACGACGATGCCGACGGCGCTCGCCGGGCCGCCTCGGTCATCGCGCGCGATCATCCGGCATGGTGGTGCCATGCCGGCCGGCTCGCCTGATCACTTCGCGCCGGTGCTCTTCACCATGTCGCGCAGCAGGTCGAAGAGATCCTGCGTGACCTCGCCGGTCACCGGCACGCCGGCGGTCTTCTGAAATTCCCGGATCGCGCCCGTTGTGCCTGGTCCGATGATCCCGTCCGGTGGGCCGTTGTAGAACTTCAGGGCGAACAGCATCTTCTGGATCTCGATCAGCTGTTCCTTGGCGTCGATCGGCTTGACGGGCTTGCTGACCGGCAGGTCTGGCGCGGCCGTCCCGGGCGGCGTCGCCGGCCCGCTCGGCGGCGGCTTGCCGCGCGTGGCCAGCCGCATGTTGTCGACGATGGTCTTGTACTCCGTCTCGCCGATCGTCTGGGCACGCTGCAGGTCGGCTGGCGCCAGGCGCTTGGTGAGGTCGGCCTGCTTGGTCGAGGCCGAGCGGTAGATCTCGCTGCCGTCGCCCTCGGCAAATCGCGCGAACTGGGCCGCCATGGCGTACCAGACGATCGCCGCGATGTTGTCGCGCCGGGTGCCCTGGCCGAGCTCGTGCATGATCGCCAGCGCCAGCATCGAGTTCGGCACGCCCTGGCGGGCGGCGGCGCGCATCATCTCGAAGGCGCCCACCGGATCGGCCTTGGTGCCGTTGCCGTCGCGCATCAGCAGCGCGAGGTTGTGCTGTGCCAGCGCCACGCCGGCGGCGACCGCCTTGCGGTACCACTCGACCGCCTTGGTCGCGTCCTTGGGAACCTCGAAGCCGCGCTCGTACATGACGCCGGCGTTGAACATGGCGCGCGGCGAGCCTTTCTGCGCGGCGCGCAGCATCCACTTCGCGCCTTCCGCCGCATCCGGCGCCACGCCCGCGCCCTGGATGTAGCGCCGGCCCAGCTCCTCCATGGCATCGACGTCGCCGCCATTGGCGAGGCGGCGCAGCGTGTCGTTCTGGTTCTCGATGACGGGCGGGGCCGGCGGCTTGGCCGGGTCGGCCGTCGCCGAAGCGGGCGGTTTCGGCTCCGGTGGCTTGGGCGCCGCGGCATCGGCCGGCTTCGGTGGCTCGCTGTCGGCAGGCTTCGCCGTATCCGTCGGCTTGGGCGCGTCGCCCGGCTTGGGAGTCTCGGCGGGCTTGGGCGCGGGCGGCTTTTCGTCCGGCTTGGCGGCGGCGGGATCGGGCTTGGGCGTGTCGTCGGGCTTTGCCTTCGGCGCGGCCGCCTGTTGCGGGACGTCGAGGGACTCCGCCGCGTCGCGCTCCTGCCACCACCACCAGCCGCCGCCGATGGCCAGGCAGGCGACCAGGATGCCTGCGGCCATGCCCGCCATGCCGCGCCGGTGCGCCGCGTCGGACAGCGCCTGGCGTTTGCCGGCGGCGAGCACGGGCGCCACCTTCGCCTTGGCGTCGGCGTCGGGCTTGTCCGTCGTCGGCGTCGCGTTGGTGCTGTCCTCGGTCATCGTCTCGGAGTTGATCGGGAACCGGCGTCCGCAAAGCCTAGCACAGCTCGCCGGGATGGCAGGTAACTCATCGTGACAGTGTCATGACGCTACGTCGCAGTGTCAGCACGAGGGTGGACAAAAGCAAGACCGCGCCGGCCTGGTGCAGGGTCGCGAGCGCGATCTGCGCGCCGCTCAGGATCGTGGCGACGCCGAGCGAGAATTGCAGCGCGGCCATGGTCGCGACCATGTTCGTGGCACGCCGCACCGGCTGCGAAACGTCGTTGCGCCTGGCGCGCCACCAGAACAGCGCGACAACGAGGACCAGCGCCGTGGCGAGCCAACGATGGGCGAACTGCACGCCGGTCTGCGTCTCGACGAAGTTCAGCCACAGCGGCGACAGATCGAGCAGGCCGGGCGGCAGCCAGTAGCCGGACATGGTGGGGAATGTCGTGTGCACCTGGCCGGCGCGCAGTCCGGCGACGAACGCGCCCCAGGTCAGCACGACGAACAGCATGGCGATCAGCATGCGCGCGGCGATCGCGATGCTGATGTCGCCGCGCCGGTGATGCTCGGGCCGCGCCGGCGCCAGCAATGTGAACACCAGCCACAGGATGTAGGAATAGAGCGAGACGGCGAGCACGAGATGCATCGCCAGCTTGTAGTGGCTGACCGCCGGCGCATCGCGCAGGCCGCTTGCCACCATGATCCAGCCGACGGCGCCCTGCAGGCCGCCGAGCAACAGCAGCGCGAACAGGCGCGGCATCAGCCGACGCGGCACCCGGCGGCGGATCACGAACCACGCGAGCGGCAGCGCGAAGGCCAGGCCGATGATCCGGCCCCACAGTCGGTGGATGTATTCGAGCCAGAAGATCTGCTTGAACTCGTCGAGACCGATGCCGTGGTTGACGATGCGGCCCTGCGGCGACGCGGCGTATTTCGCCAGCTCGGCCTGCCACGCCGCCTCGGACAACGGCGGCAACCAGCCGGTCACCGGCCGCCATTCGACCATCGACAGGCCCGACTCGGTGAGACGCGTGAGCGCGCCGATGACGATCATGACGAAGATCATCGCCGCGACCACGGCGAGCCAGCGGCCGATCGTGCGTTCGTCGGCACGCGACCGCGCGGCCGAACGCGGCAGCGTTGGAGACAGCACGCTCATGGCGCCGCGTTGTGCGGGCGGCCTCGGGTCATGTCAACCGGGCGCGCTGCCGCTCGCCGGAGGCTGTATGGTGTGGCCGGGATGAGCCGACTGGTCAAATTTCGGGCATGAACACGCCCCAGCTCCTGCTCAGCGCGCTGGCGCTGGGCGCCGCCTATGCGCTGGTCGCGGTCGGCTTCGTGCTGACGCTGAATGCCGCGGGTGCGGTGAACTTCGCGCACGGCGATTCGGTGATGCTGGGCGGCGTCGCCGCCGTGCTGCTGGGCGTCGCGGCACAGGCCGCCGGACTCGCCGTGCCCGGCGTCGTGCTGCTGCCCGCGGTGATCCTGCTCGGCGCGGGGCTGGGCCTGGCGGTCGGCGCCCTGGGCTTCCTGCCCTTGAAGGACCGGCCGCCGTCGGCGGTGTTCGTCGCCACCATCGCCATCGCCTCGGTGTTCGAGCAGTCGGCGATGGCCTTCTTCGGTCCGGCACCGCGTTCGGCACCGCCGGTATGGCACGAGGGCGCGACGCAGCCCCTGGCGATGATCGTCGTCGCCGCGCTCGCCCTGGGCATCGTCTATGCCGTGCTCGAGCGCACGCAACTCGGTCGGCGTTTCCGCGCGCTGGCGCAGGATCGCGAGATGGCGCGCGCGCTGGGCATCCCGGCGACGCCGCTGATCGCCGCCGCTTTTGCCGCCGGCGGCGGACTGGCCGGTCTGGCCGGCGCGCTGCTGGGCTATCAGTTCCTCGTCGTGGCCAACCAGGGCCCGGGCTACATGCTCAAGGCCTATATCGCCGTGGTGATCGGCGGCTGGGGCAGCGTGCCCGGCGCGCTGGCCGGCGCGCTGCTGATCGCCGTGTTCGAAACCTTCGTCGCCGCCTCGCTGTCGGCGGTCTGGGCGCAGGCCCTGCTCTATGTCGCCGTGCTGCTGGTGCTGCTGCTGCGGCCGCAGGGCCTGTTCGGCGAGCCGGCGGGGCGACGCGCGTGAGCCGCCTGCGCGAGGTGACGACGCCGGCGGGCGTGCTGGTGTCGATCCTCGTCGTGACGTCGGGCATCGCGCTGGCGAGTGGCGGTGATTCCTATTCGGTCCGGCTGGCGACGCTGGCCGGCATCCAGGCGCTGCTGGCGATGGGCTACCAGATGGTATTCGGCCACGCCGGCGCGCTGTCGCTGGCGCAGGGCGCGTTGTTCGGGCTGGGCGCTTACATGGCCGCGCTCGTTGCGCTGACCGCCGGCGGCAGCGCCTGGGCCACCCTGTCCTTGCCTGCGGCGATGGTCGCGCCCGCCTTGCTGGCGGCGGTGGTCGGCGCCGTCGTGCTGCGCCTGGAGACCCACTATTTCGCGCTCGCCACGCTGGCGCTGGCGCAGCTCATCCATCTCGGCGCGGTGAACTGGGAGAGCCTGTCGGGCGGCGCCAACGGTCTGTCGGGTATCCCGACGTTGTCGCTGTTAGGCGCGGACGTCGCGCGCGGCTGGCCGATGCTGCTGGTGACCTGGGGGCTCGTGGTGCTGATCGCCTTCGATACGGCATGGCGCCGCGCCGGCCTGCGCGGCGCCGCGCAGGACCTCGCGCGCGATCATCCGCTGGCGGCGGCATCGGTCGGCATCGATGTCGCGCGGCTGCGCTATGTCGAATTCGTCGCCGGCGCCGCCCTCGCAGGCCTCGCGGGCGGACTGCAGGCGCATGTCGTGGGCGTGGTCTCGCCCGATGGCGCGGATATCGCCGTGATGATCGGTTGCCTCACCGCTGTTGTGGTCGGTGGCCGCACGCGGGTGAGCGGCGCGATCCTTGGCGCCATCCTTCTGGTGCACCTGCCGGAGTGGTTCCGCTGGCTGGAGAATCGCCAGCTGATTGCCTACGGCCTCGCGACGCTGCTGATGGTGGTGCTGGCGCCAGACGGACTGGCAGCGTTGATCGATCGTGTCTGGCCGCGCCGTCGCACGATCGCGCCGCCCCCTCCGCTGCCGGCGGCATCACCAGCGGCAGCCGTAAGCGGTCCCACCTTGCGCGCCGAGCACCTCTCGAAGAGCTACGGCGGCGTGCGCGCTGTCGACGACGTGTCCTTGACCCTGGGTCCGCGGCAGGCGCTGGCGGTGATCGGTCCCAATGGCTCGGGCAAGACCACGTTGCTCAACCTGCTGACCGGCATTGCGCGGCCGGACTCCGGCACCATTGCACTGGGCGGGCTTCCGGTCGGTCGCGCGCCGCCGGATGCGGTTGCCCGAGCCGGCTTGGCGCGCAGCTTCCAGACCGCCGACCTGCCGGCGGACGCCGCGACTCTCGATGCCGTTGCCGTGGGTGCGCATGCGCGTGCCGACGAGGCTGCGCACACCGTCGCCTGGCGCGCGTTGCGGCGGCTGGGGCTCGAAGCCGATGCGGCGACGCCGGTCGGCGCGCTGCCGGCGGGGCGTCGACGGCTGGTCGAGATCGCGCGTGCGCTGGCGACCCGGCCATGGCTGCTGGCACTCGACGAACCCGCCGCCGGCTTGTCGGCGGCCGAACGCATGTCGCTGGCGGATGCATTGAGCGGCCTGGTTGCCGACGGCCTCGGAATCGTCATCGTCGAGCACGATCTCGATTTCCTCGCGCGCGTCTGCGGGCGCGGCATCTGCCTTGATCGTGGCTGTGTGATCGCCGCGGCGCCCTTCGCCGATCTGCGGCGCGATCCGGCCGTACGCGCCGCCTATGTCGGAGACGCGTCATGAGCGCGGCGCTCCACATCGAATCGCTGACCGTCGGTCATGGTGGCGCGCCGGTGCTGCGCGACGTCTCGCTGATTGTCGAGCCGGGTCGCATCGTCGCGCTGCTCGGCGCCAACGGCGCTGGCAAGACGACGCTGCTGCGCGCGGTGATGGGTCTGCTGCCGAGCGCCGGCCGCGTGCGCATCGGCGATCGCCGGATCGACGACCTGCCGCCGGAGCGACGCGCGCGCTCGGGGCTGGGCTACGTGCCGGAAGGCCGCCGCGTCTTCGCAGGATTGACCGTGCGCGAGAATGTCGAGGTCGCGGTCGTGGCCGGCGCGGCGCGGCGGGCTCGCCGTGTCGAGGAGATGTTCGCGCTGTTTCCCGCCCTGGCCGAAAAGGCCGGCGAGCGCGCGTGGCGCCTGTCCGGCGGCCAGCAGCAGATGCTGGCGATCGCGCGCGCGCTGGCGAACCGCCCGCCGGTGCTGCTGCTCGACGAGCCCTCGCTCGGCCTGGCGCCGATCGTTGCGCGCGAGGTCTTCGGCCGCCTGCGCACCATCGCCGATGACGGCGTGGCGGTGCTGCTTGCGGAGCAGAACGCGGCGCGGGCGCTGGCGATCGCCGACGAAGCCGTGGTGCTGGCGCGCGGCGAGGTGGCGCGCCATGGCCCGTCGGCCGGCCTGACGGCCGAGGATGTGGCCGATCTGCTGGTGGCGGGTTAGAACCGCGCGCCATGCTGCAGTCCGCGGTCGCCTATCTCACCTCGCTGTTCGCCGCCGCCGGATTCTGGCTGCCGGCGGCCGTCGTGCTCGTGGCCGGGCTGATGCGCGGCTTCGCCGGCTTCGGCTCGGCGATGCTGATGGCGCCGATCTTCGCCGTCCTGTTCGGTCCCACCGAGATGATCGCGATCGTGGTCACCATCGAGCTCGCGGTCAGCCTGCAGCTCTTCCCGCGGGCGCGGCACGAATGCGACTGGCGCATCATCGGGCCGATGAGCCTGGTCGCCTGCCTCGCCATGCCGTTCGGCATCTGGCTGCTGGCCAGCGCCGACAAGGGCCTGATCGTCAAGGGCGTCTCGGCGATCATCGTCCTGTTCGTGGCGGTGCTGGCGAGCGGGCTGCGCTGGAAGGGCGAGCGATCGGTGGCGGGCGGCGCCGTGGTCGGCGCGATCTCCGGCATGATGATGTCGGTGACCAGCGTCGGCGGCCCGCCGGTGCTGATGTACCTGCTGGCCGGCAACGATCCGCCGGCGCGCCATCGCGCCAACATCATCACCTACTACATGGCGACGCAGATCCCGCTGATCGCCATCATGTTCTGGGGCGGCGTCGCCGGCTGGGACTCGGTGGTGCGCGGCATCGTGCTGCTGCCGCTGATGCTGGTCGGCTCGTGGATCGGCGCGAAGCTGTTCCAGCCCGAGAACGAGCGGCTCTACCGCAACGTCGCGCTCGTCATCCTGTTCTGCGCCGGCGCCTTCGGGCTGCTGCGCGACGTCATCATGCCCTGAGGAGGCAGCCCATGCGCATCGTCGCCATCCGCTCCATCGTCTCGCCGATCCGCTCGGCGATCGCCAATGCCTATATCGATTTCAGCCAGATGACCGCGAGCGTCGTGGCGGTGGTCACCGACCAGGTGGTCGACGGCAAGCCGGTGATCGGCTTCGGCTTCAACTCCAATGGCCGCTACGCGCAGAAAGGCCTGCTCGAGGAGCGCTTCATCCCGCGCCTGCAGCTCGCCGATCCGCAGAGCCTGCTCGACAACGAGGGCCTGCTGAGCCCGGCGCAATGCTGGGCCGCGATGATGAAGAACGAGAAGCCCGGCGGCCACGGCGAGCGTTCGGTGGCGGTGGGCGTGCTCGACATGGCGCTGTGGGACGCCGTCGCCAAGGCCAGGCGGGTGCCGCTGTGGAAGCTGCTGGCCGACCGCTACAACGGCGGGCAGGCCGATGAGCGCGCCTGGGTCTACGCCGCGGGCGGCTACTACTACCCGGGCAAGGATCTCGAGCAGCTGCAGGACGAGATGAAGCGCTATCTCGACCTCGGCTATTCCTGCGTGAAGATGAAGATCGGCGGCGTGAAGCTGGCCGACGACCTGCGCCGCATCGAGGCGGTGCTGAGGATCGTCGGCAAGGGCGAGCGTCTCGCCGTGGACGTCAATGGCCGCTACGAGCTGAAGGAGGCGATCGCCTGCGGCGAGGCCATCGCCGGCTACGGCCTGCGCTGGTACGAGGAGCCGCTCGATCCGCTCGACTATCTTGCGCATGCGGCGCTGGCGACGCACTACGCGCCGCCGCTGGCCACTGGCGAGAACCTGTTCTCGATGCAGGACGCACGCAACCTGATCCGCCATGGCGGGCTGCGGCCGGACCGCGACATCCTGCAGTTCGATCCGGCACTCTCCTATGGCCTGGTCGAATACCTGCGCACGCTCGACATGCTGCGCGCCCATGGCTGGTCGCCGCGCCGCTGCGTGCCGCACGGCGGCCACCAGTTCGCGCTCAACATCGCCGTCGGCCTGGGACTGGGCGGCAACGAATCCTACCCGCAGGTCTTCGCGCCGTTCGGCGGCTTCGCCGACGACTGCCCGGTCGAGGGCAGCCGCGTGCGCATGCCCGACGCGCCCGGCATCGGCTTCGAACGCAAGGCCGACCTCTGGGCGGTGATGAAGCCGCTGGCGGAGGCGTAACATGGAGGACGAGACCGACGAGCCTACACAGGCGGAACTGAAGACCGCGGTTGCCGAAGGCCTGGCCCAATCGTTGCGCGGGGAGAGCGCACCGATCGATTTCGCCGAATTGAAGCAGGAGCTTCGGCGGCGGCTCAACCGACCGGGTTAGGCCAGGTCTGTCATTCCGAGCGGAGCGAGGAATCCAGCGATCATCCTGGATTCCTCGCTCCGCTCGGAATGACAGGGTGGAGCGCAGTCTAGTATCGTGCGTCCGAGGACGGCGTCGATGAATCGGCCGTGGTTCACAAACCAAGGCAGGTGGACAATGGCGAACGACGGCACGGTGGCGACCTGGCATACGCGGCCGGGTGGCGACGACGGGATGGGCGAAGCGCATGCGCCGGTGTGGCGGCGGATGATCGAGCTGTCGCAGCTCGGCGATCTGTCCGGCAGCGACGTGCTGGATTTCGGCTGCAACCAGGGCGGCTTCCTGCGGCTGCTCTACGCGACGCACCGTTTCCGCTCCGGCCTCGGCATCGACATCGCGCGCGATTCAGTGGCGCGAGCCGAGGCGCTGAAGGGTGACCGGCCGCTGAGCTATGTCGTCGGCGCCGAGGTCGCGAACCTCGGGCGGCGCTTCGATCTCGCCTTCAGCCACGAGGTGCTCTACCTGCTTCCCGATCTCGCCGCCCATGCGCGCGACATGGCGGCGGTGCTGAAGCCCGGTGCCTCGTACATCGCGGCGATGGGCTGCCATCGCGACATGCCGCTGTGGCCGCGCTGGCGCGAGCTGATCGCCTCGCTGTCGACGGTCAAGGTGCAGGACCATTCGCTGGACGACGTCGCGGGCGCATTCTCGGACGCGGGCTTCGCGGTCGCGGCGCGCTCGCTGCAGCTCGAGGACTTCCTGCCGGTCGAACCCGCCACCCGGTACTATCCCCGTATCGTCGACCTGATCCGCTACTATACGATCGACAAGGTGCTGTTCCGCTTCACGCGCGAATAGGGGGGAGACAATGACCGTGCCGGTGATCACCGCCTTCTATGGCGGGCTGCTCGGCGTTCTTTGCATCGTGCTGGCCGTGCTGGTGATCAACCAGCGGCGCATCACGCATGTCGGCATCGGCGACGGTGGCAACAAGAACCTGGCGCTGGCGGGCCGCACCTTTGGCAATTTCACCGAGTACGCGCCGCTGGCGCTGGTGCTCTTCGTGCTGCTTGAGGTCTGCGGCGGCCCGCGGCTGGCGGTGCACCTGTGCGCCGGCGCCTTCGTCGTGGGCCGCATCGGCCATGCCTACGGCATCAGCCGCAGCTCGGGCGAAAGCCCGGGCCGGGCCGTGGGCGTGACGCTGACCTTCGTGTCGATGCTGGTGGCGGCGATCTGGCTGGTCGTGATCGCCGCGCCGAAGCTCTGAGCGGCCTCTACTCCGCCGCCAGCGCGCGTACGCCCTCGGCCTTGAGCGCGCGGTCGAGCCATAGCTTCGACAGCTTCTCCTGCAGGCCCTGCTGGGTGAGCCGCTGGCGCAGGTTGGCGAAGTCGACCAGGTCCATGCGCTGATCCTGGTTGAAGCAGGAGAACACCACGGTCTCCTTGCCGGTCGCCGGATCGACGTGCCGCTGCAGGCACTGCGCGCAGATCTCCTTCATCATGCACTGCATCGGGCTGTTGATGCTGGCGATGGCATGGTGGTCGGCGCGGTCGATGAAGGGCGCCAGCACGCCGCGCCGCGCCAGCCGCACGGCGTTCATCATGCCGTCCGAGCCGATGGCGATGATGCGGTCGAGCGAGCGGTAGGCGATCGCCTGCTCGCCCAGCTCGCCTGACGCATAGGCGCGCATGGCCTCGACGATGTTGGCGACGATGGCACGGTCCTGCTTGCGGCTCGGGGTGAAGCCCGGCGCTTCGTCGCAGCACCAGACGACGTCGTCGGAGGCGGCCTCGATCTCGGCCACCTTGTAGCGGTCGATCACCCGCTTGTAGCCGGCGAAGTACAGCACCTTCGAGCCGGCGGCGCGCAGCGCGGCGCCGATCGAGAACAGCACCGCGTTGCCCAGGCCACCGCCCACCAGCACCACGGTCTCGTTGCGCTCGACCTCGGTCGGCGTGCCGGTCGGGCCCATCAGGATCACCGGTTCGCCCGGCTTCAGGTGGGCGCACAGATCCGACGAGCCGCCCATCTCCAGCACGATGGTCGAAAGCAATCCCCGCTCCTTGTCGACCCAGGCGCCGGTCAGCGCGATGCCCTCCATCGCCAGCACCGTATTGTCGACGCGCCGGGCACGGGCCTCGAAGTTCTGCAGGCGATAGAACTGGCCGGGCTCGAAGGCGCGCGCCGCCGCCGGCGCCTTGACCACGACCTCAACGATGGTCGGCGTCAGGCGATGGACCGCATGCACGGTGGCGCGCAACTCGGCATTGGCGCGATCGATCAGCGCCTGCGGCTGCGCGGCGGCCGGCACCTTGGCCAGCATGCGCGACACCACCGGATAGCCCTGCTTGGTGCCGCCCATCGCCTTCACGACGTTGCCGGCGAACGACGGATGCAGGTCGCCCCAGAACGACACCGTGCGTCCGTCGCCGTGCTTGTACATCAGCACCTGCGGCGTCTCGGGCTTGGCGATGCGCTCGGGCGAGACGGGATGGCCGTCCTCGTCCAGCGCGCGGAAGTACTTGCCGTCGAGCACGGCGTGCGCGCCGTCCTCGCGCGCCAGCACCGTGTTGGGCTGCGTGCCGGCCGCGACCAGGATCGAGCGCGCGGGCAGCACGGCCTCGAAGGCCGCGCCATCCTTCTCGCCCTTCACCTGCAGGCCCCTGGCATGGCCGTAGGCGTCGATCTCGACCGCGACGGGCGTCAGGCCCTCGGCGAAGCGGATGCCTTCCTCCAGCCCCTTGTGAACCTCCTCGTGGTTCAGGGTGTAGGAGGGCGAATCGATCAGGCGCCGGCGATAGGCGATGGTCACCCCGCCCCAGCTCTCGATCAGCGGTGCGAAATCGGGCACGCGGCCCTCGCGCTGCGCCGCCTCGCGCTCGGCGCGCAGCGCGCGGGCGTGGGTGAGGTACTCGGTGGCGATCTCGCGCTCCTCGGCGCTCCACGCCGCCTGCACCGCCGCCTCGCCGCGCTCGGCGGCCAGCGTCTCGTGGCGCGCCAGGAACTTCTCGACCTGCAAGGTGTAGTAGGCGAGCGACTCGGTGGCGGTGTCGATCGCCGTCAGGCCGCCGCCGATCACCACGACGGGCAGGCGGATCTGCAGATTGGCGAGGCTGTCCTTCTTGGCCGCGCCGGTGAGCTGCAGCGCCATCAGGAAGTCCGACGCCTGGCGCACGCCGCGGGCCAGGCCGTTGGGCATGTCGAGCACGGTGGGCTTGCCCGCGCCCATGCACAGCGCGATGTGGTCGAAGCCCATGGCGAAGGCGCTCTCGACAGTGAGCGCGCCGCCGAAGCGCGTGCCGCCGACCATCGCGAACTCGGAGCGCCGCTCCAGCAGCAGGCGCACCGTCTTGAGGAAGTTCTTGTCCCAGCGCACGGTGATGCCGTACTCGGCCACGCCGCCGAAGCCCGCCAGCACGCGCTCGCCGAGATCCTCGCGCAGATCGTCGAAGTCCTGCAGCGGCGCGAAGGGCACCCGGCCGCCGGCCTCGTCGACCCCGCACAGCGCCGGCGCCAGCGGCTCGATCTTCAGCCCGTCGATGGCGACGACGTGGTGGCCGTCGTTGATCAGGTGATGCGCCAGGTTGAAGCCCGCCGGCCCGAGGCCCACCACCAGCACGCTGCGGCCGGTCGACGGCCTGGGCAGCGGCCGGCGCAGGTTCATCGGGTTCCAGCGCGTCAGCAGCGAGTAGATCTCGAAGCCCCAGGGCAGCGACAGCGCGTCCTTGAGGGTGCGCGTCTCGACCTGCGGGATGTCGACCGGTTCCTGCTTCTGGTAGATGCAGGCCTTCATGCAGTCGTTGCAGATGCGGTGGCCCGTCGCGGCGCACAGCGGGTTGTCGACGGCGACGATGGCCAGCGCGCCCAGCGTGTAGCCCTGGCCCTTCACCAGGTTCATCTCGGAGATCTTCTCCTCGAGCGGGCAGCCGGCGAGGGTGACGCCGAACGGGCTCTTGGTGAAGGCGCCGGTCTTGCGGTCCTTGTAGCCGCGCGAGCAGCTGTCCTTGCCCTGGTTGTGGCACCAGATGCAGTACTGCGTGTGGTCCAGCGCGTAGGCGAGGTCGCCGCCGGCGTCGGTGAGATGAAAGCCGTCGCGCGGCCGGCCCAGCGCCCTGGGCAGCTTCATCTTCACCACGCCGTCGACCGTCTCGGTCTCGACCGGCACCAGATGCTCGAAGTCGAGCTTGTGCGGTTGCTTGAAGAGGGCGCCGGCGCGATGGCGCGCCTTGCCGTCCCTGGCGAACAGCGCCCAAGCCGCGTAGCGCGTCAGTGCCTCGATCTGCGGCGTCGGCGCGGCGACCTTGTACTCGGTGTCGAGATGGCGCGGCACCGTCGTGGCGAAGGCCAGCTCGCGCGCCTCCAGGTCGATCGACGGGTCGGCGAGGTCGATGCCGACCACCGCGTTGGCCGCCTCGGTGACGGCGGCGCCATCAAGCGCCTCGGCCGCCGGCTGCTTGATCGCGCGCGCGGCGTGGCGCTGCACGAAGAGCCGCTTGCAGTCATACAGCGGCATCAGCCGCGCATGCGCGGCACGCAGGGTGAGGTTGGGCGCGGTCACGCCGAAAAGATCGGCGAGGAAGTCGTCGAGATGCGGCGCGAGGTCGATCAGCAGGGTCGACTCGTCCTTGGCTGCCAGGGAGTCCGGCGCCGTGCGCGCGGCGACGAAGCGGTTGTGCAGGGCGGCATCGATACCGGCGAGACCGGCCACGAACGCCGCGTCGAGCCGGCCCAGCCCGTCGCGCGTGTAGAGGTCCTCGAACGCCAGGCCGTGCCTGAGGGAGAGGGAAGACATCAGGTCAGACGCCAATCGTTAGTGTACGAACGTGTTTTACTTTACCCGCTACGACGCAAGGCTTCAAACAAGCATGTCTTGCGCCGGGATAAGCTCAAACCTCGACCTGGGCGCCCAGTTCCACGGCGCGGTTCGGCGGAATGCGGAAGAACACCTTGGTCGCCGCCGCCGTGGTCGACAGCGCGATGAAGATGCTCTGCCGAATCCGTCCCAGGGGCGAACGGGCCGAGGGTACCAGGGTCTCACGGCCGAGGAAGAACGAGGTCTGCATCTCGTCATAGGGCAGGCCATGCAGGCGACAGCGCGCCAGGGCGGCCGGCACGTCGGGCTGCTCCATGAAGCCGTAGCGCGCCACCACGGTGTGGAATCCCTTGCCCAGCCGGCGCACCTCGACGCGCCGCGTTTCGGCGACGCGCGGCACGTCCATGGTCAGCACGTGCATCAGGATGACGCGCTCGTGCAGCACCTTGTTGTGCTTGAGGTTGTGCAGCAGGGCGAGCGGCACGGTGCTGACGTCGCCGGTCATGAACACCGCGGTGCCGGCGACGCGCAGCGGCGCGCGCTCCATGCGCTCGAGAAACGCCTCGATCGGCAGCGAGCTGCCCTGCAGCTGCTCGTAGAGCAGTGCGCGGCCGCGCCGCCACGACGAGATCAGGTACCAGGTGCAGGCCGCCATCAGCAGCGGGAACCACGCGCCGTCGGGGATCTTCAGCACCGTGGCCGAGAAGAAGGCGAGGTCGATGGTCATCAGCGCGCCGAAGGCGGCGACGGCGAGTATTGGATTCCAGCGCCAGATCAGGATGGCCACCACGCAGGCAAGGATCGCGTCGATGGTCATGGCGCCGGTCACCGCGATGCCATAGGCGGCGGCGAGGTCGCTCGACGAGCCGAAGGTCACCACCAGCGTGATCACGCCCGCCATCTGCAGCCAGTTCATGCGCGGCACATAGATCTGGCCGATCGCCGTCTCCGAGGTGTGCAGGATGGTCATGCGCGGCAACAGGCCAAGCTGGATCGCCTGCTGGGTGAGCGAGAAGACGCCGGAGATCGTCGCCTGCGAGGCGATGATGGTGGCCGCGGTCGACAAGCCGATCATCGGGATCAGCGACCAGTGCGGCACCATCTCGAAGAAGAGGTGTCCCAGGGCGG
Source organism: Reyranellaceae bacterium (assembly GCA_050183765.1). Classification (GTDB taxonomy): domain Bacteria; phylum Pseudomonadota; class Alphaproteobacteria; order Reyranellales; family Reyranellaceae; genus JAFAZJ01. The sequence goes on from JBFXAZ010000005.1 coordinate 97,437, forward strand.
ATGGCTGGCGCAGCAGCAGCGCGCCCTGGCCGAAATAGTTCAGCACCAGGGCCGGCAGCACCAGGCCGAACCAGGCCAGCCGGATCGGCTTGCGGCCGAAATGGCCCATGTCGGCATAGAGCGCCTCGCCGCCGGTCACCGCCAGGACGACGGCGCCCAGCACGACGAAGGTCTTCCAGCCCAGCACGGAGATGAAGGCGATGCCGTAGCGCGGATCGATCGCCGCCAGGACCTGCGGGTTGGTCGCGACCTGCCACAGCCCGGTGGCGCCCAGTACGACGAACCACAGCAGCATGACGGGACCGAAGAGACGTCCGACCCGGCCGGTGCCGCGCGACTGGAAGAAGAACAGCGCCGCCAGGATGCCCACCGCGCCGGGCACGACAAAGGGCTCGAGTCCGGGCTGGGCCGCCTGGATGCCCTCGACCGCCGACAGCACCGAGATCGCCGGCGTGATCAGCGCGTCGCCGAAGAACAGCGCCAGGCCGACGATCGACAGCAACATGATCAGCCCGCGGCGGCCGACCGCGCCGGGCGGCAGCGCATTGCCGGCGAGGCGCGCCCGCGCCAG